>JBBRUR010000145.1:0-8958 GCA_038247635.1 Chitinophagales bacterium | reverse complement strand
ATAGTTTAGTATCTGAAGGGAAGATGGGAAGTTTTAGTTGCATCGCAAAGCATTGACTGAACCGGAAATTTCGTCATTTTTTCTTTGCGAACAACGAAGCGCAAATCATTGATTTTGACGGGTGGGGTCAGGAGTTCTGACTTTATGTTTTGTGCTTTTATTTTTGGGAATAGCAATCGTATTACAAAAAGCTATGGTGTTAAACCAACTACACAAACCAATTGTATTATTAGCATGAAAAAGTTATGGATGTTGCTACCCCTGGTGTTTGCTTTGCTGTATGCACAAACGCAACCACCTTTATTAGGCCAAAATAATATCAGGCGAAACAGCATCAATAAAACTGGAATGGTGGTTTTAGGCTCGTGGGCAACGGCCAACATTGTTACCGGTGCCATTGCTGCCGGTAATAGCACTGGTCAAACAAAATACTTTTACCGCATGAACACTTATTGGAATGCGGTAAATATTTCGCTTGCCGGGTTTGGCTATTTAAATGCCCGGCGGGCTAAGAACGATCAAAACCTTTCGGCTTCTTTAATGGAACAAAGCAAAGTTGAAAAAACTTTTCTTTTTAATACAGCACTTGACCTTGCATATGTGGCAGGCGGCCTTTACCTGAACGAAAGGGGTAAAAATTTCATTAAAAACCGGGACCGATTTAAAGGGTTTGGCAACAGTATTATGCTGCAGGGCGTTTTTTTGTTAGTGTTTGATGCAGCCATGTATGGTATTCACGCAGGTAATGGCAAAGGTTTGTATAAGTTAATAAGCAACGGCAACGTGGCCATGTCACCAGGAAGTATATCAGTAAGAGTGCAGTTGTAATTGTGCAGGTTGTTTAGCTAAATGTCTCTTATTGCTTTAAAACCTTACTTAATAACCAAAATTTGGTACTGCCTTTTATTTAAGCTGCCCATAAAAGCAACTGCACCCGGCAAACGGCTAACAGTAATAAATGATTTTTTAAAAAAGATTGTCTCAAGTTCGTCTTTATCACATTCACCAAGCCTGCGGTTTCCACATTGTTATTAATATATCTTCTTCATCTACACAACCAATATTAGCTCAAAGGTGGTTCCTTCGCCCTCGGTTGAGGTAACTTTTATTTCGCCTCCATGCGCCTTTACAATATCGTAACTAAGGCTTAAACCCAGCCCGGTTCCTTCGCCGGTTGGTTTGGTAGTAAAAAACGGTTGAAAAATTTTGTCTTTCACTTTTGTTGGTATGCCGTTGCCATTATCGGTAATCATTAATTTAATATAATCGCCTGCTTTTTGCGACGTAACCATTACCAGCGGATGGTAATCATCGTAGTTTGGCGTGCCTGCCAATTGTTTCTTTTTATCGAAAACTGCATAAAATGCGTTGTTGTAAAGGTTTAATAGCACCCGCCCAATATCCTGTCCTACTGCTAATATGGTTTCAATAGTATCATCAAAGTGAGTTTTAAAAGTAGCGTTAAACGTTTTGTCTTTTGCTCTTAAACCATGATAGCTTAGGCGCAAATATTCGTCGGCCAGCGCATTAATGTTTACCGGTGTTTTATGGCCGGCGGAGATCCTGCTGTGTTGCAACATAGCTTTTACAATACTATCGGCGCGTTTTCCATGGTGTGTAATTTTTTCTTCGTTATCATATAGGTCATTCATCATAGCGGTTAAATTACCCATGTCGTTTTTTGCAAGGGCTTCCTTTATTTCGCCTAACAACTCTTTGTTCAGGTCCGAAAAATTGTTGATGAAATTTAACGGGTTTTGAATTTCGTGGGCAATACCAGCAGTAAGCTCGCCAAGACTTGCCATTTTTTCGGCGTATATTAATTGCTCCTGCGTTGCCTGTAAATTGCCCAAAGCATTCGTTACCGCATTTTTTTGTTGTTCTATTTCAATATTTTTTTCCTGAAGTTGTTTTGTTCTTTCCTGTACCCGGTTTTCAAGCTCATCGTATAACTGCGCATTTTCGAGCGATACCGCTATTTGACCCGATAAAAGCTGTACCAATCCTAACCGTTCAACAGTAAAAGTGCCGGCTGTTATGTTGTTTTCTAAATAAATAAGTGCCAGAAGGCGCTTGTTTTTTACCACGGGCACACACAGTACTGACAACGTTTGGTGTTTTTTAATATAGGCATCGTTAGCAAACTGTATATCGTTTACTGCGTTGTATAGTACCTGCGGTACAAGGCTACGGCGCACGGTGCGTAAAAGCGAAAGTGGGTGCGTTTCGGACGTGGTAGCGGTTTCTGAAAGTTGTACCGGTGTTTGTCCGTTTTTAAATGCAATGGTTACCAAATCCTCCATACGAGGCACCATTAACTGTGCAGTTTGAGCGCCCGTATTTTCAATTAAAATGGTCGATAATTTTTCAAGCAGGCTTTCCCGTTTTATTTCGGCAGCTATACTGTTGGAGGCTCTCAGGAGGCTGGTCATATCAATATCTGTCGACTTTTTTTCCATGGCCTGTCTAATTTCTGCAAGCAACGGATGTTTCTTTTCCAGCTCTGCACATTTCAATACTGCCCCCCACGCTTTATAAAAATGGTAAGCACGAATTATATCTTCGGTAGTTTCCTCCGTTAAATACACCGCTTGCATAATAGCTGCTTTTGCTTCGCAGGCAATGGCAGCCCCATATAATATTCCCTGTTGTTGCAACAGGTAAATGGCCTGCTCCAGTTCGTATACCGCCTTTTGTCGCTGCCCATTTTGATTGGCAGCCAAACCGTTAATTAAATGGCCCCATCCCCCAAAATTATATGGTGCTATCACGGCCCAGGCAGTTAATTGCTTATGTGCTTTTTTAGTAATAGACAATGGATTTTTTTGCGATCTGAAGCAAAGAATGGTGTTGAATATAATGGTGTGAATGAGGCTTACCGAGCTTAGCCCCACCAGTGAAAGGCGGTTGAGTGCAGTTTTTAAATTGTTGACCGCATTATTATTTCGTAGAAAAATAACATCGGCAAGGCTTGTTAGTCCCTCGGCAATGGTTAAACTGGTGTGGTTGTTTTGTTGCATAAATTTTTCGGTTGCCTCGCCGGCCGAAAAATAATGGCCTTCCATAAAATGCAGGGGCATGTTGCTATGGCTCACATCTTCTACAAATTGTAGTATCATTTTTAAAAAGTCTTCCATTAGTACCTGTTGCTTATCGGTGCAGGCAATAAGGTGGTCTTTTAGCAGGGGTTCAAGCAAAGGCAGCGCCTTACCGCTATAAAACTTAAAAACATCGCCGGTGGCTAATGAGTAAAAGGCCATTTGCACGGCACCAATATCGCGACTGAAATGATAGTTTTCGGAAAGCGTACCGGCGTTTTCTGCAATACTACTATGCCAATGCCTTGACAAGGCAGCATCCATAAAAATAGTGGCAGCACGCCCACTATAATTGCCAAACCTTTGGTCAAGGTTTTGGGCAAGTGTAAACATGTCGTTGGATCGCTTAAACTGCTTATTAAAAGCCGATAAAATAAAACCATACGAAGCAAATACCTGCCCCATTGTTTCGGAAATACCCTTTTTTAAACTAAGCGTAATTTGTGCTGCTGCAATAAGCGGTAGTGCTTTTGGTGCAGCTAAAAAAAATGCTGAAGACGTTGTTTGTAATATTTTAAGAATGATAATGGTACGCCTGTCGGTGGAAAGTGGCAATTGTTCCAGTTCGGCTACTGTTTTTGTGCGCATTAACGCCTGCAATTTCACCAGTGAAAATATAATCTTATACAGGCCTGGTTCGGCAGAAATAATAATTTCAAGTTTTTGTAAACTTTGCAGCGTAAATGCTACGGTTTCTGTTAGTTTTTGTTGTAGCAAAAGTGCCTGGCATTCAAGCAGGTCAATTTCGGCAACGTCAAGCTGGTTGCCTGTTGTGGCCCTTAGTTGTTGACTGGTACTATCGAACTCGCTAAAGCGAAGCGCAAATACCTGCATTCTTAGTATGTTTAATACCAGCGTAAAATGTTGTTCGGGTGGCAATGCATTAGCAGAGCCTCTTAGTTTGGCCTGGTAATATTGCAAAGCATCGTCAAAACCAGCTACGGCCTCGGCTTTTGTAGCACCATTTTGTAGTAGCTGCCCAAATTTTTCAACGTTGGGCTGCTGTAATTTAACTACATAGCCAAGCAGCGTATATAACGCAATATCCAGTAACCTGTAGTTGCCTGTTTCAAACAAATAATTGGTAAGGTTTGCCAGTATTTGCTGGTTAACATTTAGGGGCGTTTTATGTGCAATTTGGGTAATTAGTTGTGGATCGGCAAACCTAAAAGCATTATTGGTACTGGTAGGTAAAATAACCTGTAGCCATCGCAGGTTGCGAGTTATAGTTTGCAGCGATTGTGCTGTTACATTTGGTAATGCCGCCGCTAATGTTGGTAAATCAAAATGCAGCCCAATGGTTGCTGCTGCCTGTAAGTAAAGCGTATCGTCGGCAGGCAATGCCGCTAATTTTTCCTGTAAAAGGGCCACCATGTTACTAGTGCTATTAAGCGTTGTTATGCCCTGTACATCTACCTGCCAATGTTTACGGTAAAGATTTGGTATAAAGCATTTTTGTTGCGCTGCCGTTTGCAATAATTGTACAATATGCGATGCTTTACCGCTGGTTTTATGTAAAAGAATGGTGGTTAATTTGTCAATAGCCTCAGGATCGATTGATGCATTCGTCAAAAAACTACTTAACTGGTTGTAATTCACCTCGTGTATGCTGAGGGCTTTTTTTACAACACTGGTATCGGTTTCAAATTTTTTAAACCATTGTTGTACCTGCTCATAATTACCCGTATTGGTATTTACTGTTGCTACAAAAACAAAGTGTTGCAATTGTGCTTCGCCCAGCATAAATAATAAAAAACGCATGGTTTGTGGCGTTGCCAATTGCAGGTCTTCCATCAAAAACACCAAAGGTTTTTCGGGCTTTGCAATGGCCGATAACACATTGGCCAAAACAAAAGCTAGCCGGTATTGGGTTTCCTGGGCGGTAAGCAGGGGTGCATTTTTTGTAAAACTTACCACTTCGTGCCATGCCGGCGAAAAATCGCTCAGTACCTGGCTGCCTTCGCCCGGCAGGTTTAATATATTGTCGCAAATGGTGGTTTGCGTTGCTATTTCACTATTTAAAACCAATGATGCAAGGTCGTCAAAGGCTTTTTTAAGCGTAAAAAAAGGCACCTTGTCATCGTCGGCAAAATTGCCCTGGATTACGGCGTAGTCGTTACCGGGCAGCTTTGTGCCTATGTGGCGCAGTAACATGGATTTTCCACTGCCGTTTTCGCCTTCAATCAGCAGGCATCCACGCCCGGTACGTTCGGTAAACGATTGTATAAATTCCAATGTTTCTGCTAACTCATCGTGTTGGCCAATAGTTTCGGCGGGCACAGTAAATCGTACCGGAAAATCGGTTTCTCCCAGTTCAAACAACCCCTCTATGCCCTCGTTTTTCAGGTGGGTCGCTCTTTCCCAATCCACCAAAAGGCTGTTGACCGATTGGTATCTTTTAGCAGCATCTTTATGTAACAGCTTTTTAATAATAGCACTGGCTGCAGCACTGATGGCGGGGTTACGTTGGCGCGGCTCGGGAGGTACTTCGGCTATATGTTGCCAAATTATTTTTACGGTATCGTTACCATCAAAAGGGGGCCTGCCAATAAAAAGGTCATACAGCACTATGCCCATACGGTAAAAGTCGCTGCGATAGTCGGGCAGCATGGCTATCCTGCCGGTTTCTTCGGGCGAAAGAAAAGCAGGTGGTAAATTATTTTCGTCGTACGCCGGCACTTTCACAGGAGGCATTAACTGCTTACTATCGGCGTTATAGCCAAACAAGCCGGTGTAAAACACATGGGGTGTAAGGGTTAGCTCGTGCCGTAAATATAACCATTGCAATAATTGGGTGGCTATGGTCCAAACATCGTCCTGTTTAACAATAAAGCCGGCAGCCTTTAGCCCCAACGATGGATCATTTTGCATACAAGGTGGTTTTTCCCAAGGTATTTTTTAGGTTGATAAAGCTGGTCAATTGCCTGCTTTTTACAATTTATTTATACTGTTTTATCAAAATTTGGATATACGTGTTCGGTCATAAACTGTTCCATCCAAGCCTTCTTTTCAGTGTTGGAAAACTTATTTATCACCCAGTCATAATCGGGTTTTACCGGCACATGGTAGGTAGTGGGGCTGCTGGCGCAGTCGGGGCTCCA
The DNA here is from genome assembly GCA_038247635.1 of Chitinophagales bacterium. Taxonomy (GTDB): domain Bacteria; phylum Bacteroidota; class Bacteroidia; order Chitinophagales; family Chitinophagaceae; genus Segetibacter. The sequence continues at coordinate 2,759 of JBBRUR010000145.1, read as the reverse complement.
CGCGCTATGTATGGTAAAGGCAAATTGTAAAGATGGGTGCGCCAGTTTACAAACCGGGCCTTTGTTTAATGCAGCCGCATCAAACAACCAAACCTCGCGGCGGTAGTCGTTAATATCGGGTGGCAGGTTGGGCGGTCCTATTACCATAGTGCAAAGTATATAACCGTCCATGTCAACATCAACCCCTTCGGGAATGCCGTTGGCGCGGTTACGTGGCACAAATTGTAGCGAGCGAAGGTTTTCATTCATAGTAAACAACCAGTAGTCTTCGTCAATTTTCATAGTGTCGGTATCTTGCCTTAGCAGGCAAAATGGAACACCTTGCTTTGTGTAGTCTAACAATTTATCTGCATCGATAATCCTGTTTTTATAGTCGTAGTATAAACTCCAAATAAAGTGGGTGAGCATACGTTTGTCAAGCCCGTAACTTTGCCAATAATTTTTACGAATGCGGGGCACCACTTTATCGGCCGATAAAATATCGCGATAAGTATTTAAACCAACCGCCCAGGTATGTGCCTTTACATTTTGAACAATATCGCCTTCAAAACCTTTGGAGTGCACAATAAACTGCTCAATAATGATCCCCGTTTCGCCGTCTACCACAAACTTACCAATACGGCCAATATCCATTTCGCCGCAGGTCATAAGGCCTACGGTATTTTTGTAGGCGGCTTGGGTGCGGTCAATGGCTAATGTATCATAGGGCCTTATCCATTCAGCAGCGCAACTGGCAGTGTTATGGGAGGTGTGAAGGGTAATATGGTTGTTTGGATTATCGTAATCCATTGAATAGTGCACCGTTTCTAACGGGGCAGTAAATGATTGAGCGGTTACAGTTTCAACGCCTGTTTGCAGGCTGGCCCTGTTAATAATATATAGCGGGGTTTCGGGCAACATGGTTTTGCTTGTTATCCAGCGCAACAGCTCATCCAGCCATGGTTGGTTGGGAAACGGAACGCTAAACATAATATCAAGCGTAAATTTCACCGAAGAGTCAACCAATACTATATAATCTTTCGAAAAATTGGTTTGGTGCATACATTGCGCTATGTAAAGGTTTTGCCCGTTTTTGTCAACCACACGCCATTTGTCAAGTTTGCCCGTACCGGTCCAGCGAAGCAGGTACACCACGTTTTCCATACCAAATACATCGCGATAGTTTTGCTCAGCATTTTGCAAAGCGCCGTCCACGTCAAATGGTTCAAGGGTTCCATCGGTATTTTTGGCCGGTTTATTACTGCTTAAAAAGCTCAGTAATTCCAATATAAAACCGGGAACAGCACAACCCTTCAGTTTACGTTTTTCAAGGTCGTCGTATAATTTTTTTATATAGGCCTCCACCAGTTCTTTTTCGTGAAGTATGCCTTGTGTTAGGGTACGTGCCTCAAAGGCAAGGTTTGAGGCACTTTTACCGTAATTAACGGTAAATAACTCCTTTGTTACGGGGTCAAAACTGGGGTGCGCTGTGCTTAGTGTTAGTGGAAAAGTATATTCCAATGCCGGTGGAAATTCGCTTAGCCACTCTTCATTTGTACCAATAGGTGTTTTAAGTATCATGGTGCTTGCATCAACCTCATAAAACCGGCCGGCATCAAAATTTACTGTCACCCGTGTATGCTCGTCACTGGCAAATTTAAAAAGGTTGAGGGCAGTATTTAATTGGTTGCGGCTTCCAAGATACTCCGATGTGCGGGCAAGGCCCATACCCCTAAAATACTTGCCTTCAGCATGGTAACTTGTGCCATACCTTGTTGCATAATCGGCATAATAACAAGGGGTTTTTAGCAACGATGACTGAACGCTTAATTTACCTGGCTCGTTCATATCAAACCGAAAAAGCATTGCATCGCCATTAAATAACATTTCGCCGTACTCGCTATTATGTTTGCCATCGGGCTGGTCTTCGGGTTGTGGAGGCGGATTGTTTACAGTACCACAGGGTGAGTTGATGTACACATGCCCCATAAGGTCGGTTGGGATAGTACCTTCAATAGTGTTAAGTACTACGGCTATTTCTTCGCGGCTGGCGTAAGTAAACGGTTTTGTCATTATTTAAAGTTTACAAGGGTGGGTGGTGTTGCCTCAAAGGTTAATGATTTAAATATACGGTACAACATGAGAGCTGCAATATTTTTGTAGGGTGCTGGAAAAGTAAAAAGTAAAAAGTGAAAAGTGAAAAGTGAAAAGTATGGTAGGAAGAAAGTTGCTTTGCTGCCTTCATTTTTTTTTGATTTATGATTTTTGGGTTGGTGGAGAAATTAAAGAACGGTGTGTAAAGGGATGTATCGTAGGGTGTCATTGGTAATTTATCAATATCTAACGGCCGCCCAACTGTTTTAATTTTTTTTCGGTTAATGGTATCCCGGTTTAATTTTAGTTCATTCAAAAAAATAAGCGGTACGGTTTGCGGCTGTTTAATTCCATAGGCTTCCTGCGGAAAAGGAATTTCGGCAGGTTTACTATTGCACGATATAACAAAGAAACCAATAACGATTAAAACTAAAAACGAGGGCCGTATTTGCTGCCACATATTTGCCAATTAAAATAGATTTTTAATGTAGTAAAAAAATATTTTAAATGGAACGTGCCTTTAAAACAGTACGGCATTAACTTAATAACTCACCTTACGCAACTTGTTATCACAAAAAGTGGTTTATGCTGCTTTAGGTGTTGATAAGTTTTTGAGTTCTTTATAGGCGGCCTGTTGGGCTGCCAGATAAATTTTGTGCTTCATCCCAAAATGATTTGTACCTGTT
>JBBRUR010000144.1:0-9218 GCA_038247635.1 Chitinophagales bacterium | reverse complement strand
TGTTGCTTTTAAACCTGATTTCGGAAATTTGCTACATTGGGTACTGATATTTTAAATGGCGCTTTTTGAATTTTAATATTGTTTTAGCACTTGGTTATTAAATCAAGACTGTGCTTACCAGCCAGATTACCTCACCCTTTCTCGGTATTGCAACCTTGTTTTTATTTTTTCAATTTTGACCTTACTAAAAATGAATCATGTTGAAAAGCGTTGTTTTCTTCTTTGGCTTATTACTTTCTTTACAAGGTGTACATGCGCAAAGTGTAGGTATTGGCACTAACAACCCCCACAGCAGCGCTGCACTTGACATAACCAGTACCAGTAAAGGATTTCTACCACCCTTGGTTTCACAATCCGCAAGGCTGGCCATATCCAACCCAGCCGAAGGATTGATGGTGTACGATACTACTTTTCAGCGCTTTTATCAATACCAGCTTGGTATTTGGAGGTATATTATCAACAGCGATATTTGGGTGCAATCAAGCACCGCTAATAATTTATACAACCTTACCGATAGTATTGGCATTGGTACTTCTGTACCGCAGCATAGGCTGGATGTAAATGGTAATATTCATGCTACCCAAAGTATTGATGTAGCATCTTCCATTACGGCTACAGGCAACGCAAGGGGAGCTGTACTATATGCTGATGGTAATTTAACTACAGGTGGAGTGATGACTGTTTTGGGCAATATTAACGGGGATAGTAACCTGATCATAGATAATACAACTGCCACCTTACAATTAAAGAAATCGGGTGTGAATAAAACTTTTTTAAACCGGGAGGGAAATGATTTTAGGCTAGGCACCAACGGTGGTAATAGTACAGGTAATACTATAATAAGAATGAACGGCGATAATGTAGTAATGCTTGATAAAGGCTCAAATCTTACCTTACTAAAAGGGTTGTTTGCCAACAATGAAACAGGAAAAATGGTAATTGGCAACAGGCTTATAAAAAAGTTTAGCGTTACACCAAATACGAATTCTCTTCCAATTTTATATGGTCGCATTTTTAGCGATGGTTTTGGAGCAGCCATGTGGCCGCAATCGGGTAGCTCGACTAGAATAAGCACAGGCGTTTATGAAATTGATACCAACAGGGCCGACATGTCAGACTTTGGGGTTATTGTAGTAACTGCCATTGGAGTGGTTCCCCGTATTTGCATTGGCAGGTATATTGGCAATGCAAAATTTATAATTCAAATTTTTAGTTTGGCTGGCAATCCTGTGAACAACGATTTTTATTTTATGATCAACGACGCTTTAAATTAACTACAATGAATGCAAGAATATTACTGTTGCTGTTGCTTTTTACTACTCAGTTACTCACGGCACAAACCAGGATTGGTATTGGCACCGCAATTCCACACAGCAGTGCGGCGTTGGATATTTCCAGCAATAGTAAAGGTTTTTTGGTTCCACGATTAACGCAATCGGCCAGGCTTGCTATAACAAACCCTACAAATGGATTGTTGGTGTATGACAGTACATCACACAGGTTGTATCAATATCAAGAAGGGGAATGGCGGTTTATGCTTACCAATGAAAGCTAGGCACAATCTACCACCCGCAACTGGACATATAGTTCCGCAAATAACGTTGGATTAGGTTTAACCTCGCCAACCGAAAAGTTAGACGTAAATGGTAAAATTCGGGCAAGAGGAGACGTGATAGCGGATGCAAATATGGAGGCAGGTAGCAATATAACTGCCGGTAGTTTTACAGCCACCTCTAATGCAATTATCAATGCCGAGGTATCCGCACAGGGAGATATTGTAACCTACAGCGATTTAAATTTAGATGATGTTGGCCCCACTATTCAGTTGCAAAGCCTGAATGCGAAGTATGGATTTTTTCAACTTGCCGGCAACGATTTGCGGTTCGGAACCAATAGCGGAAATTCAAACGGAAAGGTAATATTTCGCATGGATCAAACAGACGTAATGTCTATAGATCGCTTTGCTAATATTAAATTGCTGGAAGCGGGTACCAACAAGGGGGAGATTTGCATTGGTTGGAAACTTTGCAGGTTTGCAGCACCCACCATTAATATGCTACCAGTGCTGTTTGGGCTTGTTCCTGCTGATGGTGGTCCTGTAGGTTGGGCGTCGCCAATTTTATATTATTCATGGAAAAAAACTGCTATTGGTAAGTACGAAATCACTAGCCCACCAGGAGGTTTACCTCCAACGGTTAATAGTGCCATCATTGTAACGCCAATGGAGGCAGGCCGAATTTGTACGGCCACTTATATTAGCCCAGGTAAATTTAGAGTAGAAACATTCACCCGAACAGGCACGCCGGTTGATTGTGGATTCACGTATGTGGTAAACGACCCTGATATTTAAAAAATAATAAAATCAACAAATGAAAAAAATACCCATCATCCTTGTTTTACTGTTAAGCACTGCTATTGGATTTACGCAAACTGGTGTTGGTATTGGCACTGCTGCTGTTAATAGCAATGCGGTGGTAGACATGAGCAAGTCCAACAGAGGCTTGCTCATGCCGAGGCTTACACAATTTGGGCGGCTCTTTATAAGCAGCCCCGCCGAGGCATTGATGCTGTACGATACTACTTTTGACCGAACGTACTTGTATATAGATGGTTTATGGCGATATCTTCTTAATAGTACCTTTTGGTTGCGATCGTCTACCCCAAATACAAAATATATTTATTCCTTCGATAGCGTGGGTATTGGCGCTACCTCTCCCGATGCAAGATTGGAAGTAAATGGAAATATAAGAATCCGTTCTTCTTTGTTAGTAGATAATGACGTTAAAGCCGCCAATTTTTTGAAGGGGAATAATTTGACAACAAATGGTAATGTTTCCATAACTGGCAGTGCTGCGGTATCTGATAATATCATCACCCAGTCTTCGGTAGTTGTAGATGATGCAACCCCCATCGTACAACTTAAAAGCGGTGGAGTTAACAAAGCTTTTATGCAAGCAGACGGAGATGATTTTAGAATAGGCACTAATAGCGGTAATACTACCGGTAAAACAATCATCAGGATGAATGGAACCGATATTATTTCTATAGATACTTCATCAGGCTTTAAGGTATTAATAGGCGGCAGCGGCGGAAATATCGATGTGGGTTACAAAGTAGTTCGCTTGCTGGCACCAAACGAAAATATGTTGCCCGAGCTTTATGGCAAAGTGTATGGAAATAACTCGCAGGTTTGGATGAGCACAAACGGAACCATTCTAAATACAGGAACGGGAACCTATGAAGTAGATTCCTTTTCCGCAAGAGTAAGTGCCAGAGCGTCAATTCTAGTTACGGTTGCAGGTTCTTTACCACTTACTGCTTCAGCCATTTATGTCTGCTGTGGGGTAAAGATCAAAATACAAATAACCAATCCATTAACGGGTGCTTTAACAAACGCCGATTTCGGCTTTATCGTTATGGAACCGCTTAATATATATGATTGAAAACTTGTTGATACTATCGCACAATTTCGCACCAGGAAATTATTTCAGGAGCCCAACTTTTTTACCCAAGACTGAGTAAACCATCTACCCCCACCAGCTTTTGCACAAAGGCCATAATAATTCCAAATTGTATTACCAGGAAATAACTGTTTAAACTTTACCACAAGGCTTTGGCTTTGCCACTTTTTTTGAAGTGTCGTTTACGCATGCGTGATAAAGAAAGAGGCGCCTGTCTCTGGTCTGTAGCCTATCATGCTGATGATAAAGACAGCACTCACCCTTTCTCGGTATTGCAACCTTGTTTTTATTTTTTCAATTTTGAGTTCAATTAAAAATTAACTCGATATGAAAAAGTTACTCTTCTTTTTATGTTCATTTTTCTTGCTTCAATATATAAATGCACAAAGTGTAGGGGTAGGTACGAGTACTCCTAATGCAAGTGCACAGTTAGAGGTGGCTAGTACTACCAAAGGATTCCTTGTTCCCAGAATGACAACAGCTCAGCGAACTGCCATTGCAGCCCCTGCCAATGGGTTAATGCTGTATGATACAAACCTTTCTGCATTTTATTTTTATAATGGCAGTTCCTGGAACGCTGTTAACAGCGGCGGTGGCGGCGGCAGTAGCTGGACAGCAAGCGGCAATAATATTTACAATAGCAATACAGGTAATGTGGGTATTGGTTCAATAGTAGGTTTGAAGGAAAAACTATCAGTAAAGGGTAACTTGTTTGTAACACATATCAACGGTAACGATTTGGTTAACGGCGGAAATAAGGCTGCATTAAACCTGCATGGCGCCAATACAGGTAGCGGTGTGGTCAATTTTTTAAAACCTGATACCAGCACAGGTGCTTCCATAATTTATGGCAACGTACTCAGCCAATTCTTTTTGCAGAATGGAAGCAATACATACCAGTTATTTCTTCGCAGCAATGGCAATGTAGGGGTAGGTACTTCAAGCCCCATTGAAAAGTTTGATGTAAATGGTAACATACGCAGCCGTAATAACATTTTGGCAGATAACGATATTACGCTAACAGGCAATTTACAAGCAGGTAACAATGTTAGTGCTTCAGGCAATGTTAGCGGTGGGAATCTTAGTACATCTGGCAATCTTGTTACGGTGGGCACTTCTCTCTTGAATGGTGATGTTACTACCAATAACGACATTAATATAAATAATGCTGCCGCTATTGTACAGTTCAAAATCAATGCCGCTAAAAAAGCTTTCTTTCAGTTAAACGGAGACGACCTTAGGTTTGGCACCAACAGTAGCAATAGTGCTGGCAAAGTAGTTGTACGTATGGATGGCGATGATATCGTAAGCTTTGAAAAGTCGGCAGCGGGTGCACCACTCGCCAGATTCTTACTAAATGGCACTTCGAAAGGAAGCATCGGCCTAAATGCTGGTGGTGATATGATATTAGGAACAGGTGCAGGTTCTGCAATGGTTTTGACTCCAACTGGCGGAGGAAGCTTATTATTAAATCCCACTAATGCTGGTAATGTGATATTAAGCCCGTCCGGCGGCGGCGATATATTTATGAATACTACCAGTGGTGGTAATATATATATGAACCCCAACGGCCAAGTAGCTATTGGTGTTAGTGTTGCTGCCGCCTCCGGCTACAAACTCACCGTTTCCGGAAAAGTACTTTGTGAAGAGTTAAAAGTAAAACTACGAAGTTCAGGCTGGCCCGATTATGTGTTCGGTAAGGACTACAATCTCCCCTCTCTTATGGAAGTTGAAAAATTTATACAGCAGTATAAGCATCTCCCCAATATTCCGACGGCAGCAGAGGTAGAAGAAAATGGCATTGAAGTAGGGGATATGCAAAAGCGCATGATGGAAAAAATAGAACAGCTCACGCTTTATGTAATTGAGTTAAAAAAAGAAATTAACGCTTTAAAAAAAGAAAAATAAAACCCGCCAACAATTATGAAAAAAAATATAGTTTTTGTGATTTGCCTATTTACTGTTGCAACTACAATGGCGCAGATTGGTGACGATGCAGAATTAAAGCAACGATTGCAGGGTAAAACAAAGTTTTATGAAATTAAAAATACGGTGGTTGATTTTTTAAATACAAAACTTTCCAGGCTCTCCAACGCCGATTCTGTTAAGAAAAAAAATCTTGGCAGGCAAGCGAAATTTTGGAACCGGTATTTTTATGAAAGCGAAAGCAGGCTGAACCCAAATGGAGAAGTAGGAAATGCAACCGCCAAAATTGTTGATTATTTAAGCACAAGCCAGGCGGCACTAAGTACAGAGGCAACTTCTGGAAGCTGGGCACATATTGGCCCAAACAATGTATCAAGTGGTATAGGCAGAATTAACCGTATTGCATTTGACCCTACCAATCCTTTTATTGCCTACGCAGGTTCCGCCGGTGGCGGCTTGTATAAAACAACTAATGATGGCTCCTCATGGCAAAATATAGGCAGCTTTATTCCATCACTAGGGGTAAGCGGCATTGTAGTAAGCCATGCTGATGCACAGACTATTTATGCACTAACCGGCGATGGGGACGCTTTTGCCAGTCGTGGGTTTACTTTTAATTTTGGTTATATTAGGTATTCAGTGGGGGTATTAAAATCAACGGACGGAGGACAAACCTGGAATAGGACGGCTAGTTTCCCAGGTTTAGAAACTGCCCGGTATGTCGGTTTCGAACTGGCGCAAGACCCCATCAATGCTAACACATTAATTGCGGCCACTTCCCGGGGGTTGTATAAAACTACCAATGGAGGCAGCTCCTGGACTGTCTGCACCACCACCCATGGACAAAATGTAAGGGTATTTGATGTTAAGTATAAACCGGGCAGCTCAACCGAAATCTATTGCACTTATCTTACTAATGGTAACGATGAGAACTCTTGCCAATTTGCCCGCTCTGCTAATGGTGGGCTTACTTTTCAAACCACCGGTATCACCTATTCTACTCCTATTGACAATGCAGACCGGATTGTCATTGGCGTGACGCCGGCAAACGCTTCGGTCGTTTATATACTCTGTGGCCCTGGTTATGTTTTACAAGGCAATACCAGCAACAATACCTTTGAAGGTTTGTATCGTTCTACCAATAGCGGTACAAGTTTTACAAGGCGTAGCAACAGCCCCGATATTTTGGCGTACGAGGATATTTTGCAAAGTTTTAAAAATCAAAGCAAGTATGATCTGGCACTGGCCGTATCACCCAGCAACGAAAATATTATTGTAGCTGGTGGCCTGGTAGCGTGGCGAAGTAATAATGGCGGTTCGAGTTGGACTGAAATAGTGGACTATTTTGAGGACCTGGACAATTCAAATTATATACATCCTGACATTCATCAACTCTCTTATAATCCATTGGGAGGAAAACTTTATGCTTGTACAGATGGGGGTGTTGCTCTAAGTAGTGATAATGGGGATAATTGGACCAGGCGTTTTAATGGGCTAAGCTGTTCACAGTTTTACCACTTTGAACCAAGCAATGAAGATGGTGATATTTGGGGCGGTACACAAGATAATGGCATTATGATAAGACAAGGGGCAACATCCACTTTTTATGAATTTGACGGAGGTGATGGGTATGATGTATTGACGGATAAAGGGCCGGCAGGAAATAATGATGACAAGTATTGGGTGATAAATACCAAAATATGGGCTGATGGGGTTGTGGATGTAAATGTTACTCCCTCTCAGATAGATGTAGAAAATACGGATAATTTTTTTCCCAACCTTGCTATGTCACCTACAAATGAAGATGTGATTTATGCTGGTTATCCAGACTTATATGTAAGCTACAGTAGGGGTGATAAATGGGGTAGGATTGCCATACCTGGTGCAGGCCAATTATATGTGCCGGGAAACTGGTGCATAAGCACCTGCCGTACTAACAGAAGAAGAGTATATAGTGCCGGCAAATCGGGTACCGATCAGGGAATTTACAGGATAGACAACCTGGATGACATATTGCCCGATGCAGTAACTTCCCTTTCATCTGCCCTGTTGGCAGCAGGCTATCCTTCTACAGAAACCAAGATAACAGACATCGCTGTTTCCTCCAATACAAGTAACAGACTTTGGGTAACAGTAGGTGGCTACAACGATGCAGTAAAAGTATTTTACAGTAATGATGCAGGTGCAACTTTTATCAATCTTAGCGGAACATTGCCCAACCTTCCGGTACATACAATTGTAGCAGATGGTAGTGATAATGTTTACATAGGAACAGATATTGGTGTTTATTACAAGGGAGCAAGTGATGCAGATTGGACACCGTTCTACAATGGGTTGCCAAGGGTAGCTGTTTCTGAACTTAAATTTGGAGGTACCGTTTCGGGTGTTACTTATTTATATGCAGCCACTTACGGCAGAGGTATTTGGATTAGCGAAATATTTTCTAACTGTTCTTCCACTGCAGATATCAATCAGAATTTAACGGGACAAAGATTTTTCCAGGCAGGTGATATCACTTCCAACTCATCTGTACAAGGTGGCGCCGGCACCAATGTATTTTTCAGGGCAGCTACATCCGTTACTCTTTATCCGGAGTTCATTGTAAACCCCGGCACAGAGCTTACCGCTTACATCGGGCCATGTAATTCAGGCCCGGCTCCATACAGAACAGCAAGTGGTGTAGATAGTAGTCTTAATGTTATACAAAATATTGAATCAGCCCGACAATATGGTTTTGTGCATGATGCTGTTGTGAATCGAATAACTGTAAAGGCTGTATTCAACATTTTTAATGCGGGGGATTATTCTGTGCGCATTTATGACGCCGATACAGGTAGGTATTTATCAATTTTAGCAGTAACATTTGCAACGGGGATAAATAATATTGACATTCCATTAAAACCAGATTGGGGTAAAAATCTAAGGATAGATTTATTTAAAGACGATATGCTCGTTCACTATACCGATTTTGAAAAAAACTAAAAAAGCGGCAACCTGTTGAATTCGAATTTTAGGAGCTGTAAATTTTTTTATATATGGCCAAAGTATGAGCTGGATGTACAACTTGGTGCTTTGGAAAAGCGGAAGCAGAACTTACTATTAAAACCTCTGGAAGTACAATCTATCTTCCAATACATGTAAGCATCAACACAACTGGCCTTGCGTTACCAGTATCGTTGATGACAAGATTGATTCTTTTTTTGAGTAAATATCGTTACCAACCGGGATGCTGCTTTTGCCAGGGAATCAAAAAGTACCGGACCTATTAATACCAAAGAAGGTTTCTATAGCAGTTACAGCATCAGTTCTTATTATCAAATTCCGCCAAATAAAAAATTACCCGCCATGCTCATTGTACATGGTGCCACGGATTATATTTTAGATATGCATCCGGCGGTGAGATACACAGCCAAGTTACAGCAGGCACAAAAAGGAGACCGCCCAATTTTATTATTGGTAGAGGAGAACAGCGGGCATTCCGGCAGTGCGGATGAAATAGTGTACATGCTCAAATTTGCGCTGTGGCAAACGGGGCATCCCGATTTTCAACTGAGAAAATGATTTATACAACTAAAAAATCGATAGAATGAAACAGAAAAAATGGATAGTCTTTAGCTTATTGTTTGCGGCAGTGCAAATAAATTTAATTGGTCAGCAGGCAGTTCCCGTGCAACCAAACAAAATTCCTTTAGTTGAACTTAATGGATATACCCAGGTAGTTTATTACAGCTCCGGAAATGAAGATCGGGCAAAAGAAATTGCTGTCCGTAGTGAGAAAGCCATTGCTTATTTTAATAAGTTGTTCGGTTTTAAGCCCAACACAAAACTGTA
>JBBRUR010000143.1:0-9686 GCA_038247635.1 Chitinophagales bacterium | reverse complement strand
TTTTTATAACAAGTTTCTGACTGAAACAATTTTTTCAAACTTAGGTCTCGAACTGAATTGCAATAAAATAAAAAAGCTTTATAGCCAGTGCTTAAATATCGGCTCTATGGCTGCTTAAAATACTACCGAACCATTGTTAATAGAAGAAAGAGAAATTTTGGGAATAGAAATTACGACGGACAAACTTTGGATATACCCCGAAGATGCAAACAGCACCGAAAGATTTATCAATATCAAAACTGTTGTAAGAGAGAGAAACGGCTTATAACATTCGTATTGCTAATAGTTGGGCGGGAAGTTGGAACAATCATCTCCATCTCGCTATCGGCTTCTGTTCCGGCTGAAAAATCTATGTTGAGCATTTAAATAGAAATTTAAACATTAGTAATTACATTGTACTACGGTTGCCGGGCAAGAAGTTCAATGAATGCATAACTATCGCCAAGCCGTATCGTTGGCCGATACTTTAAAATAACAAAAAAGTTCAAAATTTTTTTACTTGCAATTTTCGCGGAACAAAGTCGGCGAGTTGCTGCGTTTTATTACAGTTGGTTCGGGTAAACCACACGCTTTGGGTTGGCATTTGTTGGCGAAATTCTTTTGTTCGTAATTTAATATGCTCCTTAAAGTGATTCTGTACACGAGTGCGACGCAACAAAAGCCTTATTATTATTCAATTGCCGGGTTCCAAAAAATTACAACTTTATAAACCTCGCCTGCTGCAACCCTTTACCGTTAGTAGCCGTTATAAAATAGCTACCAGCAGGCAAGCTTTCTACATCCAGCCTTAACGTAGTACCCGAACTATAAAACTCCCGAAGTACCGACCCATTGGCAGATAGCAGGCGCAGCGTGGTTTTAATGCCAGCTACCTGCTGAATGTTTTGCAATACAACGCTATGCTTAGCAGCGGTTGGAAAGACCTTCAACGCTTGCAAATTTGCATCAAATACCAGTTTACGAACCAGTGAATAGCTGAACCTGCCGTCAATATCCTGCTGTTGTAGCCGGTAGTAGTTTGCGCCGGTTGCAGGGGTGAGGTCGGTGAACGAATACTCATTTTTGCTGGCGAGATTGCCTCCGGCGATCGCATTCACAAAACCAATTTGTTTAAAGTTGTTTCCATCAACGCTGCTTTCAATGCCAAAGCCGCGGTTGTTTACCTCGTTTACGGTTTTCCATTGCAGGTGTGCAGTGCTGCCTTGTTTGGTAGCCGTAAAGTTGAGCAACGTTACCGGTAATGCAGATGATTTTTCGAAAGAAATGTAAAAATTACCAATCACATCCAGGTAACTAAAACCATCCCTGTTGCATTGCATTTCGCCGTTGCCCAAAGTAGCAGTTTGGTGCATGCCTGGTGCCGCTCCGTTTGCCCTGCTGATACCAAATTTTGTATAATCTGCTATCTGCGGAAAATTGCCTGCCCGCAATAGCAAACTACTGTTCAATAAACCTGCATTACCATTATCGTAATTGTTGATGACCTGCCAATAAAAATTACTTCTTGTCGTAAAATTTAATCCGGCTTCGGTGTATGGACTGGCAAAGTCTGTATTACCTTCTGCATGCACATACTTTACGCTAACTGTTCCAAACGAGCCTGCGCTTAAATTGGTTTGTATAAAGCGATTTAACCCCTGGTATTTGATGGGAAAAAACCGTTGCCCTGTTTCGCTTACTATTGCAGCGCTGATCGTAATTCCTCCTTCGTTATAAAAAATTCTACTACTATTTACAAACCGTAGTTCGTTATTGCCCAGGTACAGGTTGCCTCGCAAATCCAACTCATCTTTCATTGTCAGTGGTTGATTAAAAAGTACGCCGCGGTAGCTTCCCAGCAGCATCCTGTTGAGGATGCCGTTTGGTGGCACTTCTGGCCCCGCAATAAATTGTGCAGGTACTAAATCGTCGTTGGGCACAACTCTATTCCTGTTTCTTGTATAATTAAGATTGATGTTGTAATCTGCACCTGTACCGTGTACCACGGCCCCATCAAACAAAGGCTCTCTTGCAAACCTAAAAATTTGGATGACAGAAGGGGTAAACGGGGTGGGACTAAACCGGTGATCGAGCGTAACATTGTTATTGGTTACGATGGTGCCTTTATCGGCATCAATTCGCTCTACAATGTTTATAGGTGTCAGCACCTGTATGGGTTTCCTGGTGCTGATGAGCAGATTGCGCAAAAGCGGCTTTCCATTAACCGGGGTTAGCGGTGTCTCAATGCGGTGTTCGCTAAAAAAACCCACTCCTTCCTCAATTTGCAATCTGGCTCCGCTAAAGCTAAAATCCATACTGCCGCTTCCAATAATACTACCCAATACCTGTACTGGTTTACCGGTGGTTTGGTTCACGTTTGCTCCCATAAACCGCTTGTCGTTGGCATTTAATACAGCTCCGTCACCAAAGCTCAAATTTCTGGTCACAATAAGTTGTAATCCATTTAAAGCAAAATCCACCACTCCATTAATGTGCAAAGCACCACACTGTGCTATGCTGTTAATGGCAATCGTATCTACATTTCGTACTACTACACTATCACCAGGGCCAGGCAGCACACCTGGCACTTTTCCCCATACGGTATTGTCGTTCCAGCTACCATTTTTTTGAGAAGTGAAAACCTGAGGCGGCAATGGTTGATAAGAGCCTTCAGCAAAATTGGTAGAAATAGAACCCCCATTGCTGGCGTACACCCGCAAATAGTAACGCACACCCGGGTATGCATTGCCCCTGTTGTGCTGAGCAAAGCCACCGCCTATTAGCGAGGATGAGCCAAAAGAAATAATACCGGGAATACTATCGGATAATAAAAAACTAATTGCACCATTTTGAGGGTGGTTGAATGTAAAATTAGTGCCGCCGGAAGCGGTACCACTAAACATTATTTGCGTATTGCTAAATTGCTGCACCTGTGGTGGCGTAAACCGGTATAACCTGCTTTGACCAGCACCTGCGGCGTTTAAGTTGGCAATAACACCCGGCGCAAAATTATTGGTATTGACACTGGTAGTTTGTGTAACGGTATGTGTACTGGTGTTTACAAACTGGTACCTGTTTATATTGGTTCGGCCAATGCCAGGCCTAAAGCTATTGTTTGAAAACCCTAAAGCAACTGCGGTTTCCATTTTACCATAAATAAACTCAATAACGCCTGTACTTTCGTGCAGAATAGTTTGGAAGCTGGCATTGTTTTCGCCACCCGCCCTGCTGATGCTCATGTTTTTAAAGCCTATCACCACTTTGCGATTTGGCACCGTTCCGGTAATTTTAAAATAAACACTGCCCGTGGCACTGGTGCCCATGCCGCTTGCATTTAAGGTTGAAGAACTATTACCCTGCACATAAAAAGGGTAAAGCGCATACGAGTTGGTAAAATTACTGCCCGACAAAATAATGCGGCCATTGCTGCTGGCACTAAAATAGTTGTGAACGTCGCCCGCAAAACCAAAACGAAATGGCAGCAAAATATTGTCGCTGGTTTCGTTGTCAGCGTTTGCACCGATAATGTTAATGGCACCCGTTTCATCATATAGTGATGCATTGTTTTGAGTACTGAATACATAACTGTTGATATCTACTTGCGCAAGGGATTTGCTACCCCATAGTAAAATAGTCAGGTACAAAAGGAAGGCACAAAAAAAACGTATAAAATGTTTCACTGCAAATGTTTTATTTTTAAAATTTGGTAATATCAATTAATTAATTATAACTAAAGGGCTAATTGAAGTGTGCTTACAATTTGATGAACTCTACGCGGCGGTTATTGGCTTTACCTTGCGGCGTACTATTTGGTTCAACAGGCTCGGCTGCTCCTTTTCCATCGGCTTGCATACGATCAGCTTCAATAGCAAAAGTGGTAGAAAGGGCTTCTTTCACCGAAAGCGCTCTCTTTTGCGATAATACCAAATTGGCGTTGTCATTACCATCGCTGTCGGTGTGGCCAATAATCTTCACTTTTACCATGGGGTTTTCATTTAGCACGGTGGCAATTTCTTTTAAGGTGCCGTACGAAGCCGCTTTTATCTGGTCAGCATTTACATTGAACAAAATACCGGTGGTGGTAAATTTTCCCGTGGTTATCAGCTTGCTGCGGGTATCGGGTGCACCAACCGCATACCGCAGGTTGGCAACCATAAACTGATCGTCGTTTTCGCGGCCGTTTGAGTAGTTCATATAGCTGGCGCCCAGTTTAAAAACATTGTATTTTATCTTGTTGTTAAAGGCCTGCGGAACGTCCAGCACTTTTTCTTCGTTCACATAAATACGCAACCTGTTTTTTTGCCGCCATATCGAAAATTTTACCGTGGCAGGTTGCTTATATTCATCGCCCCCACATACAAGGTTTTTTGCCGATAGGTCATCGTTGCTACCCATTTTCTCGCCTTGTTCATACACTGCATAACTTGCCCCGCCACTGCATCCTGCCCAATTAAAATGAAACGAAGCATCGGTAACATATGCATCGCCAATATCGCGGCGGGCATTATCACTTTTATAAATTATAAAATTATAACTGAGAATATTGGAACTGCGGTAGCGGTTAAATACATCAAACTCCAGTGTAAAGTTTTCTGGCATATCAGTCACCATTTCCGGTTCAAAAAATCCATCTTTTGTAATAGATAGCCACTTGCCCGGCAACTCATTAAAGCGTACAATTTCGGCGCTGGAGTTGGTGTTCCACCCTGTAGGAAAATCGCCGATAGCTACCTCCGCAAAATCGTCGTAGTACAATATTTTTTCACCGGCTATAAAATCGAATTTGCTATACACAGTAAAGCCATCGTTATATTCTTTTTGATCAACGGTTTTGCCATTGGTCACTATTTTTTCTTTCTCATCTATTTTGGGTGCTGCATCCGCAGATGTTTCGGAGGCGGCTTTTTTCTTCTTCTTTAAAAAATTTCCGTCAATAATATTATCAATGGCTTTGTCTACTTTTTCGTTCACCTTACTCTCCGTTTTATTCTTCGCATTCTCCTTCACCCTTTCGCCGGTGGATTGGGCCGATAGTAATTGTTGCAAACAAATAACAGCAGCCACACATAAAAGCAATCGTATTTTCATGATAATTAATTTTTAAAAATTGATAAAAAAAAGTCTGTAACGCTGCTATTGTCATGTTGAGTGTAAAATGGCGCATTTTAAATGGGAGATGAATAGGCAGTTGTGAATGATTACATTCAGAGTGGTTATTCACTCATAAGGCATAACTCTTAACGCATAACTCTTAACGCATAACTCACAACGCCTTAACTCATAACGCCTTATCTCATAGCGCCTTAACTCATAACGCATAACTCATAACTCATAACTCAACGATCCACCATTAGCTTCGGTTCCGCTCAGCCAACGGTTTACCGCTCACAACTCACCGCTCACAACTCACCGCTCACAACTCACCGCTCACATCTCACCGCTCACATCTCACCGCTCACATCTCACCGCTCACATCTCACCGCTCACATCTCACCGCTCACAACTCACCGCTCACAATCCACCGCTCACAATTCACCGCTCACATCTCACCGCTCACAACTCACCATTGCGATAACAATACCTGCGCTAACAAAAGGCAAGTAATCGCCAGTATTAATTTTAAAAAGTTATTGCTCCGGTAAAACTTATTCATTGTCAGCCGTTATATATTGCTAAAGTATTTTTACTTAACGCCGCTTACAGCAGGTAATGAGCCAACTGGTAAAATGAATGAGCAATGACATCCAAAATTCTATTATTATTTTGTGGCCTGACCATGCTATTTTACCTGCATGCAAATAGTCAGGGCATTTTGCGCCAGGAGGCCTATCGTTTTGATGTAAGCGAAGTACCCCGCAAAGCAAACCTTGGCGAAAACATGGGTGCCTTTGTGGAAGATTCGCTGGGGCAGGTGTGGGCCGAAAACAGCGCCTTTTTGATGCGGCTGGACACTAAGCAAACGGAGATTTTTGCAACTTCGGGCACCGCGGTTTTACCCGGCGTTATTACCCGGCTGTTTACCGATAGCCGAAAAAGCCTTTGGGTAAGTACCAGCAAAGGGCTTTTTAAACTCGACCCAAAATCGCAGCAATTTATTCCGCATTATATAAAACACGATGGCCAGTTACTAAAAACATCGGCCATAAATGTGTTAGGCGATTACATTTTTTGCGCCAGTAGCAACGGCGATTTAATTCGCTATCACCCCGCCACCCGCAAAGCAGTAGTGCTTAATACCGGTGTAAAACATGGTTATATTCCATTTGTACACCGCACCAAAACGGGTGCTTTATTTTTTGCCGACCGAAGCCATTTATACCAAATAACCGATAGCAACCGCATGAGGCGTATTTGTGCTTTGCCACCGGGCGAAATGCCGTGGCAGGCAGAGAACGCCGGCAACAACACGCTGTATGTTTCGCTTATTAGTGGCCCTATGTTTAAGGTTAATCTTACCAACGGCAAAACCAACGTATTGCCATTGGCCAGCGGCAGCATCAATAATGGCCTAAACATTAACCTCATAAACTGGCAGGGTAAAAACTACATGGTACAGGGCACCAACGCCGGACTGGTTTGGCTAAATCCCGATAACGACGAACAGGTTTTGTGGGGATCGAACCCTTTGCAAAAAGGCACTACCATTGCAGGGTTAACCAACTGTGCATTGCAGGATAAATTTGGCAGGATATGGATTGGTAACGACGACCGCTGCTTATCGCTGCCCGTGTATGAAAACAACACCACGCCGTATTTTTTGCACGAAGACGGTGCTGCCAGTTGGGACCCCGGCGAAGAGGCCGGCCCCGGTATGTTGAGTTTGGATAAGCAAAGCGGCGCCATGGTGTATGGCATAGCGGATACGCTGGTGTTTTTCGATTCTAAAAAAGGAAGCATCTCCAGTAAAATAGCCTTAGGCGTAGGGGCCACCATTAACGATATTAAACAACTTGGCAATGGAAGCTGGATAGCAGCCACCAATAAGGGCATTTATACAATTGAAAACGGCAAAGCGGGCTTTTTTAGCGATAGTTTAAAAACCGTGAAAGGCATTCGCCTGCTGGTAAAAGCCGATACCGTATTTGCAGGCACTTACACCAATGGATTGTATGTGCTTACAGCCAATGGCGGGCTGCTGGAGCATCACGATAAATCAACCGGTATGCAGGGCAATTATGTACCTGCGTTTTGCCTGGATAAAACCGGCACCTTGTGGTTTATTAATGGCCGCTCGGGTTTGTATGTACGACGGCAACAGCCCGAAGTGGTAAAGTACGATGCCTCGGCCATTGGGCTGTCGTTTGTGTATGATATAGTGTGCGATAAAGACAGCAACAAACTTTGGATTGGCGGCAATGGCGGCATACTATCGTACAATGTAGCAACGGGTAAAACCGGCAACGTTACGCCTTCCATATCAAGCGGTTTTGAGTTTGGTATCTGGCGTTTGTATCAAAAAAACGATGGCAATATGTTTGTTTCCACCAACGGCAATAAGCTGTTTGAGTGGGATCTGGCTTCGCAAAAAGTATTGCCCATAGCTATGGAAAAAGGCTGGTGGGGCGAAAACCTAAAAAACACCAGCGCGCTGGCGCAGGATGCCGAAGGCAATTGGTGGGCGAGCTTTCGCTATGGACTGCTACGTTTTAACAGCAACACTTTTTTGGGTAAAAAAGAAGTGCAGCAACCGCAGCTTCGTAAGCTGGAACTGTTGTATAAAAACTGGACGGCGCATCCTTCTTTCTATTCGTCCACACCGCTAGTTATTAGCTACCGCCAAACGCCGCTGTCCATAATTTGCAGCAGCAGTACCGGCAACAATATTCAATTTAAGTTAGAGGGGTATGATGATGAATGGCAGGATGGAGCTAGGGCAACCTACGCCAATCTCGACGGTGGCAATTACCAGTTTATGGCCCGCTCGGTTGACGATGCAGGCAATGTGTCAAAAGCGCAAACCATGCAGCTAAAAGTATTGCCACCTTTCTGGAAAACATGGTGGTTTAGGTTGCTGGCAGGTTTATCGCTGGCAGCCATTATTTACTTTATTGTACAAAGAAGAATAGAAAGTTTAAATAAAGAAAACAGCTTTAAACTACGCCTGGCCGAGAGCGAACTGAAAGCCATCCGCAGCCAAATGAACCCGCATTTTATTTTTAACTGTATGACGGCAATTGATGGGCTGATAGCAAAAAACGAGCGGGCCAAAGCGTCAGAATACCTGGGCAAGTTTTCTAAACTAATGCGCCAGGTATTACAGCTAAGTGGCCAGCAATTTATTGTATTAAACGAAGAGCTTGACACGTTAAAGCTTTACCTGCAACTGGAACAGCTACGCATGCACAATGGTTTTACCTACGAAATAATAGCCGATGATGAACTAAAACAAACCCTGGAAATACCGCCTTTGTTACTACAACCATTTGTTGAAAACGCCATTATCCACGGCCTGAAACCGAAGGATGATGGTGAAAAGCACCTGTCGGTTACGGTGCAGCAACAAGAAGGAAAGATACTGTTTACCATTTTGGATAACGGAATTGGGCGGCAGGCAGCGCAGCAAAACCAACAGCGGCAACCCGGCCACGTTAGCAGCGGTATGCAGTTAACCACCGACCGCTTGCAACTGCTAAAAGATGCACTTGGTTACAACAGTTCGGTGGCGATAACCGATCTTCCACAGGCAGCAGGAACGCAGGTACAAATCACATTAACCAAAACTATGTAGGCCATGTTAAAAGCGGTAATTATAGACGATGAGCAATATTGTATCGATTCGCTGTCGGCAAAACTGGAAGCATTTCCCGACAAAATAACGCTGGTTGGTTCCATTACACAGGCAGGCGCAGCCATTGCACTGGTACAAAGCCATCAGCCCGACGTTATATTTCTTGATATAAACCTTGGCACCACCACAGGTTTTGAATTGTTGGAAAAACTACCGCAACCGTGGCCTGGTATTATTTTCTGCACGGCCTACGATCATTATGCCATAAAAGCGTTTCGTTACAATGCGCTGGATTACCTGCTAAAACCCGTTGAGCAGCACGAATTAGGCGAAGCCATTACGAAAGCCGCGGTAGTTACAAAGCCTTCGTTACAACTGGATCAACTGCAACTGGCCATAAGTATGCTGCAACGCAAATCGATAGGCCTGCAAAAAATTGCACTACCCTCGGTTAATGGTTTCGAGCTAATTGAACTGCCCGAATTGGTTAGGTTAGAAGCCGCCAGCAACTACACCCATTTTTATATACACAATGGCCGTAAAATAACCGTAAGCAAAACTTTAAAAGAATACGAAAACCTGTTGGAAGAAGAAGGTTTTGCAAGAATTCATCAAAGCCATGTTATCAACCTCAAGTATTTAAAAAGCTTTAACCGCGGCAAAACCGCCAGCGTAATAATGCAGGATGGCGTAGAGCTTGACATAAGCGCCACCCGCCGCGATAAGTTCATGGAATTGTTTAGGGATTATTTTAAGGCGGGATGATGGTTGTGGTAAATAGTTTATTTGTGGGTGGGGGTTTGGAGTTTGATTACGCGGGGGATTTTGTGGGTAGGTGGTTGGGTAGGGGTAGGTTACGGGTGGCAGTTTGGCTGCTTGTCCGCGAACGCAGCGGTGAGGGGATCCAGCACGACGAACGTAACCACTGAAATAAGATAAATAAGTCAGGAAAGTGCCCGGAAACTAATGGGCTGTTGAA
>JBBRUR010000142.1:0-10455 GCA_038247635.1 Chitinophagales bacterium | reverse complement strand
TCTTTTGACCCGATAAATGCCCTTACTGACTTTACATGATGGGTCATAAATGGGTGTTGTTGTTTTTATTCAAGGCAATTATAAATAGAAACAAATGGCGTCGGTAACAATATAGAACATACAATCCGTCTATTCTATCCCTTCAATTTTAATTACAAAAGCGTGGGCACTTTTTATTTTGTTGGGATCAAAATCGGGCATCGTTACTATACTGTTCTTTCCGCTGCCAGTTGTTTTTAGTGTCTGCCCTGTTTCGAGCAGGGTAACCTTTTTGCCTGCGAGTTTCATGTTTTTAATGGTCACTTTTTTTGACGAAGGCCATTGCGGTAGAGTAGCATATAAGGTGTTGCCCTTTTGCGTAAAAAATATTTCGCGTACTGCATAGCCTGGTTCGGGTTCAACAGTTATTTTCAGCATTAAGTCCCCACCGGTTCTAAAATCTTTTTTTGGTGATGTATAATCCTGCTTGCCTTCACTCCATTGAAAAGGTTCTTTCCAACGGGTGGTACCATATATCGCCTCGCCATTTATCTTCATCCATTTACCAATTTCCAATAGCCGCTCCTGCATTATTGGGGGTATTTTGCCATGGCTGTCGGGGCCAATATCCAACAAAAAGTTACCGCCTCTGCTCACCTTATCCAACAGGTGGTAAATAAGCACCTGCGCTGAATTATAGTCCGTAGCATCTTCCAACCTATTGTAGCCATAACTAAAACCCATGCCGCGGCTTTCTTCAAAATAATGGTCTTTAAAATCAAGCTCGGGCTGGTACTCAGGGGTATAAAATCCGCCATGATTAAACCTGATGCCTTTGCCCCAGCGATCGTTTACTACAATTTTGTCCTTTACCGGGCTCTCGTTAAATATCCACGACAGCATTTCTTTCGACTTCCAAAGGGTGTCGCTTCCCTCCCACTCCCCGTCGGTCCAAAACACTTCGGGTTTATAAGTATTGATCACATCTTTTATTTGCGGCCACATGTGTTTATCTACATACAAATTTTTATCAAACCTGTATAGCGGGTTGTACCACTCGTATAGCGAGTAGTACATACCCGGCCTTACCGATGTTTTGCGCAACGCAACAAACAGGTCGCCAAGCACGTCGCGGTGTGGGCCGGCATCTACCGCATTCCATGGTATGCCCCAGGTTTCGGTTGCCTCTTTGCTAGGCCATAGGGCAAAACCATCGTGGTGTTTGCTGGTAAGCACCACGTATTTGGCGCCCGATTTTTCAAACAATTGCGCCCACTCGTCGGGGTTGTACAACTCGGCAGTAAACTGGGGGACAAACTGGTAATAGCTAAAGTCCTTTCCATATTTTTTGTTATGGTAGTCGGCCACCTGACCGTTGAAAGCCTTGTTTTGTAGTTGTTGCTGGTACCACTCGGCGTATTGCCCCTTTATGCTGTAGGAAGGCACGGAGTAAACCCCCCAGTGTATAAAAATACCAAACTTCGCTTCTTTAAACCAATCGGGCGTAGGGCGGCTATCGATAGACTCCCAGGTAGGCTGGTAAGTTTGGGTAAACCCTGTTACGGCTAATAACACTACAAGGCATGACGATGTAATTTGTTTTATCATAATGGCAATATTTTTATGAAATATAATTGTATTTAAATTAAAACTAAACTACTAAAACACCATCAATGTAGTAGTATATGACAGCAGTATATTTTTTGCCAGATTTTTTGTTAACTACAGGATAATATTACTTTATTTCTACCGACGACCCTCACAGGCAAAAAATGTACAATATCATTAAAGGTGCAGGTTTCAAAAAAAAGATATTTTGCTTTAAAAGTCCCTAACAAACTATTAGTGCCAACGGGTGGCTATTTGGTGGTCTTTATTGCAGCGAAAGCAAAGGCCCGACGAAAAAGCTACAACTGTAAAGAAACATAAGTCGTAATTTAACGGATCCTAAATAGCATTATGGAAAATACTAACCGACGTACTTTTATAGCGGGCGCTTTAGCCATAGGTGTGGCCGGTACAGTAAATGCGCTACCCCAAATACCCCAACAAATGAAAATGCCCATAGTGCACCATGTATTTTTTTGGCTAAAAAATTCGCGTTCGCAAGCCGATACTGCAAAATTGATAGAAGGCCTAGAATCGCTTAAAGCCATAGGAAAAATAAAATTACTGCATATTGGTGTGCCTGCCAGCACCGAACAACGGCCGGTGGTTGATAGTAGCTTTGATGTTTCGGAACTCATGTATTTTGAATCGGTTGAAGACCAAAAGACCTACCAGGACCATCCCATTCACCAGGCGTTTGTAGCTAATTACAGCAGCCTTTGGGATAAGGTTATTGTGTACGATGTAAAGGAAGTATAGCTTTTTGGCTACCACATCCACCACAACAAATACCCGGCAAGGCTGGCAATAATGGTATTGATAAAATTAACGGCGTTGTTGCCCAAATACCGTTTACGCTCAAAGGTGGCACCCAATAAGGAGTCGGCCAGGTTGCCAATGGTACCCGCTATAATAACAATAGCTGTATTGGTTCCAAAACCGTAAAACAAACTATAGACTACCGAAATTAATATGCTTCCCGCAAGCCCGGCAAGGGTACCCTCAATACTTATTACACCATTGAGGCCACGGGTATCGGTTTTAAACGTAGTAATATTATAAAAGTGCTTGCCCAGTACATTACCCACCTCCGACGAAAGGGTGTCGGCCGTGGCCGATGAAAACACACAGGCAATTAACAGCGCAGCCAAATGTGTATGCAACAACCCCACTAAGTTTGCCAGTGCCCATATGCCGGCCAAACCGGCGTTGGCCAATACCTGCCAACTGTTGCGGCGGCCATCGCCCTGCGCCACCAGCCCACGGCTGGTTTTATAGGCCAGCCCGTACGAGGTAGCCAGCGAACCCGATAGAAAAAAAGTAGTCATCATTAGCATACCTGCATAGCCCGCCGAAACAAATAATAGCACCACCAAAACGCAACCGGTGATTGCCGCAGGCATGGTTAATTTTTTACCGGTAAGGGCATACACAAGCCCGGCTATTAAAACAAAAACTGCCGGTAAATAATATAAAGTTGCAGGCATGTTTTCAAATATATGAAGGCAAGGTTAGTGTACCCGTTTTATAATTTATACAATACCATACCTTACACAAACTGTTTTATGTAAGTACTTTATACATCTTTACCAACCTACCCATGTAAGCTGCTTATGCAAAAATTTATGCTCCACCGCAGGCTTGGCCTTGCACAAGCTACCGCCATAAATATGATAGACATGGTGGGCATTGGTCCTTTTATTACCCTGCCAATGGTAATACAATTAATGGGAGGGCCTTACTTTTTATATGCATGGCTGGCAGGGGCTGTTTTAAGTTTGGTAGATGCAACCATTTGGAGCGAACTGGGGGCTGCATTTCCAAGGGCAGGTGGCAGTTATAATTTTTTAAAAGAAGCCTATGGCAAAAACAAGGCAGGCAAATTGTTTAGCTTTTTGTTTGTGTGGCAAACAATGATACAGGCACCGCTGGTGATAGCCTCGGCTGCCATTGGGTTTGCCAAATATTTTTCGTACCTGCTACCGCTTACCAGCCTTGCCAGTAAAATGGTTAGTGGTACTGTGGTTATTATGATAGTGGTTTTGCTTTACCGAAAAATTGAGGCCATAGGTAAAATAAGTGTGGCACTATGGGTGGGGGTAATGGTAACTATGTTTTGGATAATTGGCGGCGGTATAGCCCACGGAAATTTTTTAGCCCCCATAACCCATATTAACGATGGTATAAAATTGAACTATGCCTTTGTTACTGCCATTGGTTTTGCCAGTGTAAAATCGGTGTACAGCTACCTGGGCTACTACAATGTATGCCACCTGGGCGGCGAAATAATTAATCCTTCCAAAAATATTCCGCGAAGCATGTTTTTATCCATAGCAGGAATTGCGTTTTTATACCTTATGATGAACATTAGCGTGGTAAGTGTAATACCATGGAACGAGGCCCGAAGCAGCGAATTTGTAGTAAGCGAGTTTATACAGCGTATTGCCGGCAATTCGTTTGCCAATGTGGCCACCGTGTTGATATTATGGGTGGCCTTTGCCTCAGTATTTTCGGCCACGCTGGGCTATAGCCGCATACCCTATGCAGCCGCTACCGACGGCGCGTTTTTTAAAGTATTTGCAAGGTTACATCCTACCAAAAATTTTCCGCACATTAGCCTGTTGTTTTTGGGAAGTGTTGCTTTTGTTTTTAGCCTGCTGTTTAGGTTGGGCGATGTAATCAGTGCTATTTTGGCCATGCGTATCCTTATACAGTTTATTGGGCAGGCTATTGGCTTGCTAATACTACGGCGTACCCATGCAGCCAGCGAGTTTCCTTATAAAATGCCATTGTTTCCGCTGCCTGCTTACATAGCCATAGGCATATGGTTGTTTATTTTATACTCCACCGGTTGGGTTATGGTTAGCTATGGTTTATTGGTAATTGGTTTAGGCGCAATCGTATACATTGTAAAAGCCAAACTAAATAGCGAGTGGCCGTTTAACAGGTAAAAGCAAATTTTTTTTTGGAGCCAGTCAATAAATTTCTATTAAGCTTCTGTGGCGTCGCACTCTTGTACAATATAACATTAGTGACCGATACTTATTTTTTAAAAGTAACGCCAGGCTACTACCGTACTATCCAATAGTATATAATCCCCAGTAACACCACAAACTCAATTATCCATATCGTTTGCAACGATTGTATAAACCATTTTAAAAGCACATCGCAAGCCACCATAAACGCCACCACAGGAAGAAAAAGATTTTTAACCCTGTACCCCCACCCTTCCCACAAAAAACCATTGGTAGCCCATTGCAACAACAGGTATAATAATAATAACAACGACAGCACAAAAAATAAGGTAGGCTTATACAAGCGGTTTTTTACCATAGGCAAGATTAATGAATAACTGCTTTGTTTTATCAATAGCTCCTTTTAGCATATTCATCAGTATATAGTACAATGCTTTTAAACACAACGAATATTCAACAATAAATTTTTATGGTTGGCACCCCGGCATATTGCACTGTCATAGGCTCAGCAATATAGTATTGCAGCAGCTTTCTATTGTTGCAAAATCAACTTACATAACAGCAAAACCTGACCTAAATGGTAATAGCTATGTTCTATCACTCCTTCAATATTTTTAATATAACTCCGATATTTTTCCTTAACCATTGGCCGGTCCAACAATCCATCGTCCACTTTTTCCACCTTGCTTACAAACAATTCGGCATTGCGTATAAAGTGGTTTACCAATTTATTCCAATCGTCTTCATTCGTTATTTCGGCCATGATAAAGCTATACTTGTCTTTTATAGTAATCAGTCCGCCATTAAAAACCTGCAATAAACCTGCTAAATAATAATTGAGGTGATAGGTAAGTAAAGCAATAGTATTAAGGTTGCCGATTTTTTAAATTGCCTGTTTCCAGTCAATACTTTCTATTTGCCAGTTCCGGTTTGTGTTGGCAATCCATTTTCCGTTCAGCATTACTTGCCTTAGCCGTAAGGCCAGCGCTTTGTTCCTTTTCACATAAATTTTTTTTTATGATTATCCGTTATTTGGAACAATCAATGCTTAAAAATAAAATCATGATAAAAAAGGCCGGGTAGAATTACCAACAGTATAAGAGTACAACGCCCTGGTGCCTGCCAGCCCAACGAAACCATTTTGGCGGGGCGTTAGCCGTGCGGGCAACGACTGAATAAAACAATTAGAAAGCTCGGCTCCAAAATGTCAGAGTTAGATTGCGGATAATTAACTTATTTTTAAGCAAACAATTACATACCACACTAAAATAAAAACCTGCCCATCGCACCATGTAACCGCTCAATTACTTTACCTGCTATCTAAACACCCGCTCTTCTTTTTCAAACTCCCTGCGTATGCCTTCTAAAATATCTTTTAACCCTATGGTGGTGCTTTGGCGGTTAATGGCTTGTAGCGATGCATAATGTATAACGCTTACAATAGAGGAACCGCTCATTTCGTACCTTAAAGAAATTAACTCAAGATCAACATCGGCAGCCAACAACGCTTTAGCAGGCATGGCCGATTTCCACAATGCAAGGCGCTCAGGCTGGGAAGGCATAGCAAACTTTACCACCGCGTTAAAGCGGCGGGTAAAGGCCTGGTCAATATTACTTTTAAAGTTAGATGCCAGTATAATCAGCCCCGGAAAATCCTCTACCCGCTGCAACAGGTAACTCACTTCCTGGTTGGCATATTTATCGTGGGCATTTTGTACGCTGCTGCGTTTACCAAACAATGCATCGGCCTCATCAAAAAATAATATCCAGTTTTTATGCTCGGCCTTTTCAAAAATCTTTTCCAAATTCTTTTCGGTTTCGCCAATGTATTTGCTTACCACCTGGCTAAGGTCTATGCGGTACACCTCTTGTCCAAACTGTTTGCCAAGCAGCGTAGCGGCAAGCGTTTTTCCGGTACCCGATGGACCATAAAAAAGTGCGCGGTAACCCGGCTTTATACGTTTGCCCATTTGCCAGTCGGCAATAAAGGTTTGGTTGCAATGCAGCCAGGTTTGTATATCGCCAATTTGTTTGGCCGTTTGGTCGGCAATAATAAGGTCGGCCCATTCCATTTGGGTGGTTACCAGCCTTGCCGGAAAATCGGGGCCAAAGGTTGGCTTACCAATAATGCCGGTGGTCAACAGGTCAACGTACTCATTACTTAATATTATTTTACCACTCATGCGAGGTTCGCCATCTTTTACCGGCTCAAGCGAAAATACATTTTGGCTGCGAAACCAATGACCGGGGTCAAAATAGTGTAGTACTTGTTTTCGTTTATTAACATCCGCTCCTGCCAATAAAAACAATACGGTATCGCCGGTAGGCAACATGTAGCGGGTATTGGTACCCTTTACCCCACCAAACTCAGCAAAATCGCCACCCGCAGGCAAAAACTGTTGTATGGCCTGGTCAAAAATAGCGGGCTGTACATGCGGCGCCAATGCAGTTAAGACAATAATGGTTTCGTGGTGATTGAGCTGGCGGCCGTTAAAAAGCTCACCTTCCAATTCGGGTAGCTCCACTGCCGGTATTCCTTGCCCGTTTTTTGAAAAATACAATTGAATGCTGTTTAGCAAAAACTGTTGGTAGTGGTTGAATACGTTGGTTAAATCCATTTAATTAAAAAGTAAAAAGTAAAAATTAAAAAAGAACGATGCTGGGTTAAAAAGTAAAAAGTAAAAAAGACGAGGCTGGGTAAGAAAGTAAAAATGAAAAATGAAAAAAAATGAGGCTGGGTAAGAAAGTAAAAATGAAAAATGAAAAAAAATGAGGCTGGGTTAGAAAGTAAAAAGTAAAAAGAACGAGGCTGGATTAGAAAGTAAAAAGTAAAAAGAACGAGGCTGGATTAGAAAGTAAAAAGTAAAAAGAACGAGGCTGGATTAGAAAGTAAAAATTAAAAAAGAACGAGGCTGGGTTAAAAAGTAAAAATTAAAGATTAAAAAAGGGGGAGGCTCAGTTTCAAAGTAAAAGGTAAAAAGAGGGAAGCTGTCTAAAAATTTATTAAACAAGTGGCTTGCATTAAGGTGTATGCCCAATCTTTTCAACTCCCTGTTCCGTTTTGGCAGTAGTGCCAGCCCGGCGGGCCGCCTGGCGCTAGCCGGGCGGAATGTCAAAAGGCATTTCCCACCTTAAAAGCGAATTACCCAGCCTACAAATAACTCCACGTAAATTTTTTAATTTTTAATTTTTAATTTTTAATTTCTAATTTTTGATTCCTCACCTTAAATCAAAAAATCATCCTTTACACTCCAAAATTTTCGGGCAACAACACCACGGTCTTTGTGCCTTACAACCCCCATAAATCTAAAGTCAAACTCATATTGTTCGCCCGGGTTGGTTACCCTACCGGTTATGCCCGGGTGGTCTTCGCCACGATAAATACAACCCATGCGTTGGTTAGGCGTTCCATCGGCATTGAGGTACCTGTTAACAGGGCTGGTACTGGCAGGGCCATCCCTGTGCCCCATCCGCTGCGGATTAAGGGTTGTATTCCCATCTTCGGCATAGCTGGGTATGGCGTTTAATCCACCGGGATTTTTAAACAATGGCCGCAGGTTGGTAAGCGGCCCGGTAGGGTCTGCACCGGCGGGCAGCATTTCAACCCGGGCACAAATAAACTGCCGATATTCATAGTCGGCGCAATCCTCCCCCGGTGGCAAGTGTATCTCTATAGTAAAATGCCCCGAAAAATCGTGCATAGCACCATTGATAAAATGGTCCATTCTTCCTCCCAAAGGACTCATCACCCTAAATAAAACAACATCTTGTATAGCCGTATCTCCCTCTGCCATGATCACATCAAAAGTATCGGGACCAAGCTTACCATCTGTTTCAAGGGCATTGGTATCCTGGTATTGGGCTATTGCCATTACCAGTTCGCGGTCAATGGTATGGCCTTCGGACAATCCAAATCTGGCGCGTAGCTGGGTAATACTTTCGCGGCTGTACGAGTTGCGCATGTATACAAGGGCACTGCGCACCTCATCGGCAGTTAGTAATTCCTCCTGTGGCGGCTCAACGGTAGCAGTGGGCGTTTCTTCTACTTCAGGACCTGGCCCCACGCCCTGAAAAAATGATGGGGCATGGTTGATATGAGCTGAAGTACGGTTTCTGTAGCGCGATAATCCTGAACGTTGCATAACCTTTATTTAAATAGATTTTGTAATAAAAACGCTTTGTTTGATGACTTCAAAGTCATTAAAATGGTGTTCTGAAATCGAAGTTTGGATCTGGTGGTAACATTGTTTTTTCCAATGAATTAATTAGTCTTCCTGCCTCTACGGAGTTTACCCGAATTTCGGTGGAGTTCAGTTGCCTTGAAAATCCGGGATAATTACCCCTTTCTGAAATACTGTTAGAGGCCACCAATGCATCCCACACTTGTGCGGGTATAGTTATGGCTACAACCCCAGCCATATTTGGACCTTCCAATACCGGATTGCGCTCCACCTGGTTAAATACTGCATCGCTGGCCGTGTCAAGTGCACGGGTAAGTATACCGCCAATTTCACCTTCGCGAACCACGGTTGCCATGTGCGTTTCTGCATTTCGGGCAAAGCCTCTATACACCGTTACATTGCTTCCCCCAGAAGGCGGCACCGGCGTTGCCGTCCACGATAATGGAAGAGTATCCCGCGGCACAATGGGCAGGTTTTCGGCGGTTGGCACAACCGGTAACGCTGCGTCAGTTGAGGCAAGCGTGGCTTCGCCGCTTTCGCCTTCGGAGGCAGGGCCTTCAGAGGGCGGAGTTGCACGGGGCGGTACAAGAGGGTCGATAGTTCCCGGCTCGCTATGCGCCATTTGCTCTGCTGTACGCAAATGCCCAAGCAGATCCATACCGTGTGCCCTGGCGTCGGTTACCCATGCGGCCAATGCAGCATCGTCACTCATTTGAGTTACTGCCTCCCGCGAATGGCCACCTGCTATTAATCCTTCTCTAACCAGGCTAATGGTTGCAGCATCGGCTGCCGGACCTGAAGTAATGTTTTTTGTTTGAATAATTCGCTGCAGGTTGGCAATAAACTCCCGCGAAGCACCCGGCGACAACCGGCCATCTACCACTACTGCATGCGCCACCCGTTGCAGGTACTTGGCCACGCTACGGGCAGTTGCTGCGGTAGAGCCGGTGCCGCCCGATGGGCTGTGTCCAAATAACATTCCCAAATTGGACGAGGCATCCTGAGCCAAAAAGGCCAGGCGTTCCACCCGCCCTTCGGGCAGCGACCGACCACTCATATAGGTGCCGGCATCGCCCCTGGCAATAGCTTGCTGGCGCCCTACCACACTTTCAACAGCGGCACGTGTACCATAAGCCTCAGGCTCAAGCAACTTAATTTCGGCCATTAGTTGTCGTAATTCGCGGGGAGGTGCATTGCGTTGCAGCGCTGCACTCAATGCCTCGCGGGCAGCAGCAAGCCGCACATCCTGGGTGGCACGGGTAGCTCCATCGGGTCTTAGCCTGCCTGCCAGTGTTTCGGCGGCATCCATTTCGGCGCCTAACCTGCGCCTTGCATCCGCTTCCATTCTACCCTGTAAGCTTTGTAGTTCTGCAGTACCTGTAAGGCGCTGCATTTGCGCTTCGCGATAAGCGGTCCAATCTGCACCGCTCATATTCATGCGCATTTCGGCCATACTTACCACACTTTGGTCAAACAGTATTTGGGCAGCTTCTACCCTTGTTTCGGGCCTAATTGCTGCCTCGTGCAATTCGGTATAGAAATTAGTGTCCAATACGGTATCGGGCTCAATACCACGGCGGCGGAGCGACTCGTAAGCACGGGTAACCGCCTGCATACTGGCATCGATCCGCTGGTTAACATTGCTTTCGCCACCACCTCTAAACTGTAACGTAACATCTCGATCGCTGGCAAAACCCGGTGTGCCCTGGTCT
>JBBRUR010000141.1:0-10626 GCA_038247635.1 Chitinophagales bacterium | reverse complement strand
CCCCAAAAATGAATGAAATACTCAAAAGTTTATGTGGCCAAATGAATGAAACAAAAACCATTTATCCACAAACAGATTTAATCATTATTTTCAAAACGGGTTAGCTCTTGTTTGCGCGGGATCAGGAGTTCTGAAATTAAATGACCACGGGTGCAACCCGTGGCCTTGAATCAACTCCATATCCTCAACCCCTGAGGGGTTAAATAATGCTAAACACAAATGTAACCCGTAGACTCAAATCAACCCGGTATTGCCAACCCCGGCAGGGGTTTCCTAAAAATAGCCATGGGTGCAACCCTTAGAATCTAACAGACGGCCATTTTTATACTCCAGAGGGGTTGCCTACCATAATGATCGTTCCATTTCTCCTTATGGTTTCCGTTGATTCGGGTAAAATATGGCCATTTATCTTTCATTACGTTGCACTCCATCTCCCCTCCAATAAGCCCTAATAAAGATCTGCCTATAAACGCACTCCGTTGTAACAATGCTTTAGATGTATCGGACCTCTATGATTTTCCGATACCCCTTTTTCGAAATCAACGCATTTTATGGGGTAATCCCCGTTCTCTTATTATCTTCCCGCCATGATTGAAATTTCGGTTGTTTCCCCTGTGTATAGGTCTGCCGCGCTGGTAAAGCCTTTTGTACAAAGGGTTACGGCCGTACTGCAACAAATGAAGGTGCGGTACGAAATCATTTTAGTTGACGATGGCAGCCCCGATACATCGTGGCGGGAGATAGAAGCCGTTTGTGCCGATGACGAAAATGTAAAAGGCATTTTGCTAAGCCGTAATTTTGGTCAACACTATGCCATTACTGCCGGCCTTGATGCATCGAAAGGCAAATGGACGGTGGTAATGGACAGCGATCTGCAAGACCGGCCCGAAGAGATTCCCAAATTATACATTGAGGCACAGGAAGGTTTTGAGGTAGTTTTGTGTAGACGGGTTCTGCGGATGGATGGCTGGTTCAAAAAAAGTATTTCAAAATTATTTTACAGCTTTTTAGGTTTTATAACCGGCAAAAAAATTGATCATACCGTAGCCAACTTTGGTATATACAGCAGCAAAGTCATTAATCAGATTGTTGGGATGAGGGAGGCTATTCGTTATTTTCCTATGATGGTCATGTGGGTTGGTTTTAAAACAACAACCATAGAAGTTCAGCATGCATCGAGACAGGAGGGAAAGTCAGGTTATAGTCTCAGGCGGCTTTTAAAACTTGGATTAGATATTATACTTAGCTATAGCGATAAGCCGTTGGAAATTGTCGCTGCAATGGGCCTGCTTATTTCATTTATTACATTTATGGCCGGGCTTGTTTTGTTATACCAATATTTTAACCATTCTATTACTGTTGAGGGTTACACGAGTTTACTGTTATCTATTTGGTTTTTGGGTGGTTTAATTATTGCCACATTAGGCGTTGTGGGGTTATATGTAGGTAAAACTTTTCAGGGTATTAAAAATCGTCCACTATACGTTGCCAGCAAAACCATAAACCTGCAAACAAATGACTAAAATTGAGTTTTTGATTTGTGGCCGCAGGGCATTTGATACAGTAAAACACTTTGTAAAAACAGTTGGTGCACAATCAATATCTGTTTTGGTTACGTATGCCGATAAGTCGGTTCTCAACGACCCTTACACTGAGCTAATTGAATTTAGCAATGCCAACGGGATTGAGCTCAAACACAAAAATGATTATATATATTCCGGCAACAATTATCGGATTGTAATAGGTTGGCAAAGAATGATTGATACTGATAATAGAACGATTGTTTTGCACGACTCTCTTTTACCTCGTTACCGTGGGTTTGCTCCGTTAGTAAATAGTTTATGTAAAGGCGAAACTAGTTTGGGTGTAACCGCATTTTTTGCTTCGGGCGAATATGATATGGGGCCAATAATTGTGCAAAGGGAATTAAGTATTAAATATCCCATTACTATCCTAAATGCGATGGAGCATATAACGCCCCTATACTTCCAAATAATTGACTATGTTGTTGAGGGTATCAAGTCAGGTGATTTAAGATCCACGGAGCAGGATGAAACGAAAGCTAGCTATGGTTTGTGGCGAGATGAAGAGGATTATAGAATTAACTGGAGTTTAGATGCTAAAGAGATAGAGAGGATGATAAATGCGGTAGGTTTTCCATACACCGGTGCCACCGCTTTATTAAATGGGGCATTGGTTAAAATTTTGTCGGTGCAGGAAGAGGCTGATTTATATATTGAAAACCGCGTACCCGGAAAGATTATTTTTATTAGCAATGGACACCCGGTAGTAGCCTGTGGTCACGGAGTACTTAAAATAGTAGAGCTCATTGCAGGCAATGGACAAAACCTACTTCCCATAAAAAAATTACGCAGCCGTTTTCAATAAGTATAAATGACCATTCCCTTTAACAAACCATTTTTAACCGGCAACGAAACCGCCTACATTAAGCAGGCGGTGGCGTCGGGTAAAATATCGGGCGATGGTGCATTTACACAAAAATGTCACCAATTATTGCAGCAAACCTATGGATTTACCAAATGCCTGCTCACCACATCTTGTACCGATGCCTTGGAAATGGCGGCATTGCTTGCCAACATACAACCTGGAGATGAGGTGATTGCTCCGTCCTACACTTTTGTTTCAACCGTTAATCCTTTTGTGTTACGGGGGGCAGTTATTGTGTTTTGCGATAGCCGGCCTGACCACCCTGGAATAGATGAGGGCAAAATTGAGGTATTGGTCACTGATAAAACCAAAGCAATTGTAGTAACTCATTATGCGGGCATTGCCTGCGATATGGATGTTGTTATGGACATTGCCAACCGCCATCAATTAATGGTAATTGAAGATGCCGCACATGCCATTGATTCATTTTACAAAAACAAACCGCTGGGTGGTATTGGCAATATGTCGGCCTTTTCGTTTCACGAAACAAAAAATATTATTGCAGGCGAAGGCGGAATGATAGTGCTGAACGATCAATCGTTAATAGAAAGGGCCGAGATCGTAAGAGAAAAGGGTACAAACCGCTCAAAATTTTTTAGAGGTGAGGTGGATAAATATAGCTGGGTTGATGTGGGCTCCTCTTTTCTTCCATCGGATATAACTGCGGCGTTTTTATATGCGCAATTGGAAAACCTGTCAGCTATTCAACAAAGGCGAAAAAATATTTGGGAAACCTATTACCACGCCCTGTTACCACTGCATGAAGCCGGTAAGGTGTCGCTACCGGTTTTGCCGGGTTATGCCACCAACAACGGCCACATTTTTTACATGGTTTGCCAAACTGGTGCCGGGCGGGATGCATTAATAAGTTGGATGCGGTCAAAAGGCATTTTGGCCATCTTTCATTATTTACCCCTGCACGAAAGTATCTTTTTTAAACACCAATATAATGGCAAACCCTTACCGCATGCCACCCGTTATGCCAATCAACTAATACGTCTACCCCTTTTTTATACCCTTACACAAGCAGAGCAGCAATACATTATTGAACAGGTAAAAGGCTTTTATGCTGTTAGGTGAGCTTTGGCAAATATTGCTGCAGTGGGGCATTGCTTACCTTTTTTTCTACCTTTTTGTACTGGTGGGACAAACGCTGCTTTTAGTAGTAAGTATCGAGGCAAATACTGGTAAAAGTTCGTCCTACTCCGCATTGTTTAGTTGGTTTTTAACTGGCCTTTTACTAACCATTACGTGCTACGCAATTGTGGTAACCCAAGGCGTTTCGGTTACCGTTTTTTTACTGCCGTTGGGCTACCTGTTTTATAGGCACGTTTGTAGCCGGGCGCCTTCCATACAAATAGCAACCCTTGTTAAAAAGCCAACCTTTCATTTATTGGAAACTGCCGCAATGGTATTAATCATAGTAGGCCTGCTACATCTCTTTCCGGTATCGGAATATAAACAGGCGGATAGCCTTTTTTACCTGAAAATCGCGGAAAGCCTCAACCTTTCAGGACAGGAAAATGTCAGTCAATACTATAATTCATACAATGCTTCGTTTCATGGTGCAGAACCTTACCATTATGTTGAATTATGGATCACAGCGTTCATCATAAGGTTTACCCAAAGCTGGCTACCATCTATTTATGTGGAGCGCTTTATAACCCAGGGCATTTTATTAACAGGGTTGATTATTGGTTTGTATCATTTGGCGGCAACAGTTCTGCGATCCAAAATGTCGCTGTTTTGCAAAATTTTTTGCTGGAGTTTATTATTCATTTTTCCAAACTTGCTAGGCTTTTTTCCTAAACTATACAGCGTATTCATTAGCGATTTTGAAGGCAATGTGCTGAACAGGCCCAATTTCAGGATCATTTACCTGCTGCTGGCAGCTGTTTTTTTAGAAGTTTATAACGGCCGAAAACTTACCAACGCGGCATTGTACCTCTGTTTAATGTTGTGTGTGGTTTCGTTTCAATGTGCAGTCGTTTTTGTACCCGGCTTATTGTTATATGGCCTGGTGCTGTTGTTGCTGAATAACCGAAATCACCGTTCCATCTGGGTACCTACCATTGCTTTTACCCTTGCGCTGGGCATATTTTA
The DNA here is from genome assembly GCA_038247635.1 of Chitinophagales bacterium. Taxonomy (GTDB): domain Bacteria; phylum Bacteroidota; class Bacteroidia; order Chitinophagales; family Chitinophagaceae; genus Segetibacter. Next base: position 6,075 of record JBBRUR010000141.1, on the reverse strand, counting down.
TTGGTGGTTTTCGCCACTGGCCATTCCATCTTTTTTAACTGGTGGCAGCCAGCATTTACTGTGGCAAACGCTTCAGTCAATATGGTTTATAGGGTTTTCAATTGTCACTTCGTTTGTATACACCCTGCTGTTGGTTGTTTTATTTGCCTTACCTATTTTGCTGTTAGGTGTTAAAGCAGTGGTGGCGGTTGCAAAAAAATGGTGGTTGGCTTACCTGCCTTTTGCCTGTATTGGTATAACCGGGTTAGTATTAGCGAGGGTATTTTTTTTAAAAGATAATGCTTACCAGTTTCTTTTTATTACACATATATTGGCTACCCTGCTTATTTGGTTAATGTACTTATGGTATTTAAAAAAGAACATTACACCCCGGATTGTTTTGCTGGTGTCGGGATATTTATCACTATTGTGGCTGGTTAACCGGATAATTACTTTGCCGGCACAAACCAATATTTATAAGCAAAATGGTCATTTTGTATACAACGGCCTTCCGTATAGCAAACAATATATTAGCCAGGTAATGCAGTATTTTCAAAACGAAAAGCCCGCACTCGGCGGCTATATTGCCGATAGCAGTTTTTACAATCAGCTTTACTATTCCCGTCGTAATCCAAACGTATATTTTATGCCTGTAAGCTATTTGGTAGCAGGCCGGTATAATCAAACATTGCAGATCTGCTTGTCCGATACCGCTGCAATATTGCACCAACTAACCAATCCCGTTTTTACCAACTATCTTAACAATGCCATTGAACGGTCGTTATTTTACCGGTTCCGCCTTCAAAATAAAGGATTATTATACCAGCAACAAGTAGCGGCATTTACTCAATCCAATCAGCTTTCGTATATTATTGTTTCTAAAAACGTATGGGTCACCGGGGTAGGTATACGCCCAAAACGCCAGCTCACCGACCCCATAACCGGCGAACAGTTTTTAATTTTACGCTAATGCATGCTACTGACAGGCAACATATTTTTTGGGCAATGATTGCTATTATGGCCGGTTGGTCGCTTTTTTTATACCATCCGTTTCAATATTATTTTTTAAACGACGATCTTATTCATATTCCGCTCAGCAGTCGTGGCGAGTTATTTCAGCGCAGGTCGTTCAGGCCACTGGCCGATCTTTCGGTAATGATGGATTTTCACCTCTGGGGCAAACGGGCATGGGGTTATCATTTTACCAACCTGTTGCTGCACCTGGGCAATACCATTGCAGTTTATTTTTTTGCCAGGGCGATTTTTAAAAATTTTAGCACCTTACCGCCGGGTAAAACAACCTTGCAATTATTGGCTTTGCTGTTTTGGATGTACGCCATGCACAGCGAAAGTGTTTTTTGGATATTAGGTCGCTCGGGCAGCCTTGGTTGCTTATTTTTTCAACTGGCCTGCATCCTGTATTTTAAACGGAACCAGCCTTTTTATTATGTAGGCTCGCTGGTAATATTTGTACTTGGTTTATTGGCTTACGAGTCAGTATGGATATTTCCTTTAGTAGCGCTTATCATTTCGTTTGTGCCTTCCCCATTACAATTATCAAGCATTAAAAAACCGTGGCTGTACCCATTAATTGTTTGGTTAATTTTTATAGCGTACCTGTTTACCCGCCACCAGGCAATAGGTGAAATTGCCGGCCAATACGAAGCAAGCAGTTTTAAAAGTGGAGCTGTTGGAATATTGTTAGCCAACACAATAAAACTACTTGGCCGAACTTTTTTGCCTCCACTTTATACTGGCATGGTCATAGCCATGGGTATATTTTATTTGGTGGTTGGCGGCAAATGGTTGTTGATATCGGGCTTACGGGTGGTAAAGGGCATAAGCCGGTTATTGTTAATATTGTTGGTTTTGCTGGTTTTGTCGGTTTTGCCTTATGCCTCGCTGGGCATTGATACACATGGGGTGGAGGGTGAGCGATTTTTATATCTTCCATCGGTATTTGCGGTAATGCTGCTGGCGGTATTTATAAACGCCGACCAAAGTGCAGCATGGAAACGAACAATCTGGGTGCTTCTGTTTGCCTTGCACACTTTGTTGCTAACGCGTTCGGCTACTTTATACAAAACTGCATCGGCCATTGTGCAAACAACTTTTATCCAAATAAATGCTTTAAATAATAAACAACGGTTATTTATTGATAGCCTTCCGCAATCGTACAATGGAGCATTAATATTTAGGCTGGGCTTTAACGAGGGGGCCAAATGGCTAACCAGCAAGCATTCTGTTGACAGTATTTTTTTGCTTTCGCAGAAAACGGACAACAGTAGGTGGTTGGGCAGCTTTGGTATATTATTGGCGGAAAGCAAACCGCAAAAGCCAGTTACCCGTATATTGATACCCGACACAACCCAGGTCCATACCTACGTATTGAAAAATACAGTAACTACCTATTTTAATAAGGCTACCGATGTGTGGTTTACTTATAAAAGCAATGGTATTGAAGTGGCCGGGGTAAAACGAAAATAAATAGCTAAGGCAGCGCTTACACTACGCAATTGCATAGGGAATGTTTTGCAACGATCGCATACGGTTTACGTATTTGCCTATCATATCAAACTCAATATTTACCTGGCTGCCTTCCTGCACCTGGTGTATATTAGTATGCTCAAAGGTGTAAGGTATAATGGCCACCGTAAAGGCAATACTCGATACATTAAAAATAGTAAGGCTGGTTCCGTTAATGGAAATGGAACCTTTTTCAATAATCAAGGCAGCAAATGCAATGGGTATTTCAAAACGAAACTCCCAGCTGCCGTTAAGGTCTTTTTTTTCTACACAAACTGCGGTAGTGTCTACATGGCCCTGTACTATATGGCCGTCTAACCGCCCGTTCATAACAAGGCAACGTTCAATATTTATTGCTACACCTGGTTGCCAGGTATGCAGGTTGGTCTTTTTTAAGGTTTCTTCTATGGCCGTTATTCGGTGCATGCCGTCTTTAACTTCCTCTACGGTTAAGCAAACACCGTTGTGGGCAAGGCTTTGGTCAATTTTTAATTCGTTGGAAATAGCTGATTCTATCCAAAATGTCTTGTTCGTTCCGTAACTGGTGGCACCTGCAACCGTCCCCAATGCTTCTATTATACCTGTAAACATGTTGCAAAAATACCCGCTGTTAGCTTAATACGGGCAATTGTTATAAAACCTTATTAAAAATATTTGTAGCCGCCATTTGGTAATTGATTTACATGCCCTATCTTCGCCAACCCAAAAACGGGATATTTTTTACCAAAGAAGGTATTATTATGCTAATTATCGACTCTAAAGATTGCGAAAACATAGACAAGGCGCTTAAAAAGTACAAGAAGAAGTTTGAGAAGTCAAAGGTTCTATTGCAGTTAAGGGCACGTCAGTCTTTTATGAAACCCTCTGTTGAACGCAGAACACAGGTTTTAAAGGCGATCTACAAGCAACAGATGGCCAACGGCGATTTCGAATAAAACAGTAAATAGTTTTTTTACGATACTTTACTGGTGGTAATAAGGGTTAACTTTATTTCCACCAGTTTTTTTATGCCCCACACCCGCTATCCACAAATCAAAGTGTTTTTGCAATACCTCACTTTTGAAAAACGATATTCCCGCCACACGGTCATTTCGTATCACAACGATTTGGAGCAGTTTTTCCAGTTTTTAATCAGCCAGTTCGACGGGCCAGCCTTAACCGCTATCAGCCCAATATTTATACGAAGTTGGCTGGCTGAAATGCGCAGCGACGGCATTTCTCCCAAAACACTTAATCGTAAAATATCCGCGCTAAAATCGTTTTTTAAATACCAGTTAAAGCTTGGCAATATAGTTCAGTCGCCTATGGGTACCATTATTTCGCCAAGGGTAAAAAAACGCCTGCCGGCATTTGTGCGCAAAGAAGAAATGGAGGCTATAAAGGCTTTGCCCAAAGCTGAGGTAGGGTCTGCTTTTGAGAAGGACGCCTTTACTACACTGACCAACGATTTGTTAATGGATATTTTATACCAAACCGGCATACGTGTTGCCGAACTGGTAGGCCTTAAGCAAAAACATATAGACAAGGCCAACAGCCATGTAAAAGTGTTGGGTAAAGGCAATAAGGAACGCATTATACCCCTGGCCAACACTTTAATAACCTCAATAGAAAACTACCTTGCGCAAAAGCAAGCCATTGAAAATGCTGATACTAGCGTATTGCTGGTTACCAAAAAGGGAAAGCCCTTATACCCTAAGTATGCCTACCTTGTTACGCAGCGGATACTTTCGCAGGTTACTACCCAACAAAAAAAGAGCCCACATATACTACGGCACACTTTTGCCACCCACCTTACCAATAATGGCGCCGACCTTAACGCAGTAAAAGAGTTGTTGGGCCATAGTAGTTTGGCTGCCACACAGGTGTACACGCACAACACGATCGATAAGTTGAAGGATATTTATAAAAAAGCTCATCCTAAGGCGTAGCCCGCAAGCCACTAAATTTTTTACGGTTATTTCAGTATAAGGCCAATAAATTACAGAAAATAAAAGTTTTTGTATTTGATGAAGGCAGATATATTGATTTTTTAGAAAAGGCGGTTTTGCTGAAAATTTAAGTGGTAATGCAGCGTTTTTAAAAACGATTGCTTTAACTTCATTAAGCAACCAAAAACCGCAAAAGCCTATGTAAAAATTTCGCCTTTTAGTTCTTTATTTATTCACTCAAAATAGCGATCGTTATGAACGTAAAAATTCAAACTGTGCATTTTACTGCAGATGAAAAATTGGTTGATTATGTAACCAGGAAAGTTGAAAAATTGAACACTTTTCATGAACGGATTACCAAAATTGATGTGTTTTTAAAACTCGACAACGTAGTTCATACTATAAAAGACAAGATAGCGGAGATACGGGTACACATTCCCCGACACGATTTTTTCGTAAAATCATCCTCCAAGTCTTTTGAAGAATCTTTCGATTGTGCCTTGGAGTCAATGGTCAATCAAATGAAACGAAAAAAGGAAAAACAAGCAGCATAAAGGTTATTTTAATAAGGCCCCCGTTTTGGGGGCTTTTTTTTGCCCATATTTGCCAAATGAATTGTAGAAAAGTATATGTATTGGTTTTTTTTGCAGGCACTTTTGCCGCATGCCACGATACCGAAAAAGTAAACGCAAAGATTTTTGAGCGGAAACACTTGCCGGATAATCAATTGCAACTCAAGTACACTTTTGAGTTTAAAGACAATATTTATATCGATAGTTTTACTATTGCTAACAAAGTGTACAACTACGAGTTTCTAGAAGTTAACATTGACACCAATAGCCCCGAAAAAAGTAAGCCTTTGCTAAAAAAATAAACTGTGCCTGTAGCCCATTATCATTGAAAAAGAAGTTGTTTAAAAAAGCAATTCAAAATTTTGGTATTTCAAGTTTTCCCTTACCTTTGCCATCCCTAAAATAAAAGGGTATTTTTTGTTTAAGGGCTACAAGTATTTTCCACTTTGATTTTGTTTAAAATTATTGTCGGTCAACACGCTTAGATTTTTTAATTTACAAACCGCCTGATTTTACTTTTTTGTCCTTTTTGGGTGATGATGTTAAAGGAAGGCTCGGTTTTAAAACAAGCCGAAGTAGCTCAGTTGGTAGAGCAACTGATTTGTAATCAGTAGGTCGGGGGTTCGACTCCCTTCTTCGGCTCAGTACGATGTTAGGTTTTTGAAAAAAGGTTTTTAGATAGAGCAATCCCGTCCGACAGGCGGGAAGGTCGGCGGTTCGACTGCCTTTTTCGGCCAGGTACAAAGCTGGTTTTTTGAAAGAAGAGATGAAATTACAATAATTGGGCAGATGGCCGAGTGGTTAAAGGCGACAGACTGTAAATCTGTTCACTCACGTGTACGTAGGTTCGAACCCTACTCTGCCCACGGTTTTTGTTTGTGGTGGATATTGAATTATAATTGTAGAATTGGTTTTTCGATTTATCATTTAAAATTTATTATTCAAAATAGTTTTTAGCGGAAGTAGCTCAATTGGTAGAGCGATAGCCTTCCAAGCTATAGGTCGCGAGTTCGAGACTCGTCTTCCGCTCAAGAGATGAGATGGCAGATGTATTGTAAAGATGACGGATG
>JBBRUR010000140.1:0-10760 GCA_038247635.1 Chitinophagales bacterium | reverse complement strand
GCCCATGTTGGCATGCAGCAGGGCGGCCTCGCGGCACAAACGCAGGTGCATAGTATCCAACACCCGCCATGGCGCCACCGAAAACTGCATCATTGGCATAAGCGCCTGTGTTTGTGCGGAGCGGATCATCAGCTCCTGGTCAAACTTACTGTAATCAATATTTTCAAAGGTGGAAATTAATCCGCCGCCAATCAAATCGGGGCAGGTAAAGGGCTGACCAATAATGCCGCCAGAAATCATATCGGGTACCAATAAAGTCAATTCGTCCCACGAATATTGTTTGTCCTGCAGCCGCTGCGCCAATGGCTGGTTACCGTTTTTCCAACCCGCTCTAAACTCGTTAAAATCAAAAGCAGTCCCCAGTTTGCCATATAATTCGGCCTGCACCTGGCCGGTAGTATTGGTTTCTTCGTTGGGAAAAACTGGTGACCCTTTAGTATAAAAATCAAAATCACCAGCGTCAAACTTAAAGCCATCTATGCCATATTGCGTTTGCAGGTTTTTTAGTTTTGTGGTCAGCCAGTTTACCGCTGCAGGTTTAGTTAAATCGAGGCAGGCACTGTAACCATTCCACCATTTTACCAGCGCCGGACCTTTTCCATCTTTCCGTAAAACCAATGCTTTCAGGCGTTGCAGTTCCTTAAACCCGCGGCCATCGGGGCTAACAAAAGGCGTTAACCACAACATTACTTTAAACCCTTGCGAGTGCAGCTTTTCCATCATGCCTTTAGGGTCGGGGAAGGTGGTAGGATCGAACTCAAAATTGCCATAATCTTTAGCCCAGCCATCATCTATCATAAATACACCGGCAGGAAAATTATTGACAAGCACATCGTTGGCGTATTTCAATATGTCGAGCTGGTTTTGATTGGTGCCCAATTCTATCCAGGTGTTGTACTGCGGCATTTTAAACATTAGCGCATTGGGCGTTTTACCCAACGGCGGAAAATGCTTTTGCATGCCGGCCAAATACGCATCGCGTAATGTTTTACCTGCGGCAACAGGGTTTACCTTTTCGGCATCGGAATTAATAACGAGACTGCCATTGCTAAAGCCGAAAACAAAAGGTTCATTGCTCCATACATATCGCCCTTTATTTGATACAAAAAAAGGAGCGGCCTGGTTACCCCGGTTGTCCTTGTTCAGGTCATTCATTTTTTCATTAGCCAGGTAAGGCTGAAAATTAAGGTCTTTCAATGGCGTATTGTTAAAGGCTTTAGCGGTATAAGCGCCATACCATTTTTCGCCTGGCAAGGGTGCTATTTGCGATACGTATTGCTGCGCATTCAGGTTAGCCATTTGCAGCATCAACAAGGCCATTACCATCGTTTTCTTCTTAGGCATTATTTATCTATTTTTAATATTTTAAATCACTTCCGTCACCTTCCCCCCTACCAAAAATGTATCGGCCACCTGCAGCAACTCCGACAGGTAATAAGCCATATAATTAAACGGGATGATGTTTGCCAGGATACTTTCATTTTCAGACAGCGCGGGTTCTTCTACCCTAAATACATGGGCGCCTGCTTTGGAAATGGTTACTGCTAATTGTTGTGTTCGATCGTATGATTTACCCCTGGCGATTATATTAATCACCACACTATTCTGTGCTGTTTCCTTGGGGCCATGATCGTACTGCGCCATAGGCAATCCATGAAAATTGAGTTTGGTGCTTTCGCTCATAATCAACGCGGCCTGAAGTGCCGTGGCAATATTGGGGCCGCTACCGGTAATATATAGCCCATTAATTTTTCCTTCATTTAATAAGGTAAAAACCTCGGTGGCTAAATGCTTTCCCTTGTCCTGGTACGCTGCAATGTTTTTGGCAATCACCTCAACGGCCCCGCCGGCATCTTTACCAAAGCCTTTAAACAATGCCAGTAGTGTATTAATATAGGTTTTGGATGATGAATATTTTTCGTTGCCTGCATACAACTCAACAATGCTTTGCACATTTGCAGCGGTACACAAAGCGCTGTTACCATCGTTGCTGATGGCTATATATTTTTCAAACAGCTCCCTGCTCCAAAGCACTTCGGTGCTTCGCCCCGATTGGGACAACAGTACGCCAGTTGGTTGGTATACCTTATACTGGTAGTTCACGTATTCAGAGGCTATTTCAGGATAAATATCTACCCCCATATACTTAAAGGCCAGCGCAGCAAAGTAAGAGGAACCCATACCAATATAAGGCACCTGCAACGGAAGCGTGTATTGCGGCGAACGGTTTAAAAACTGCTGCGCCATGGGTACCATCGATTGTATTTCTGTTAACATGATTGCCTGGTTTATTGTGTTATTTCAAGGGTGTTGTAGGCCGGTGCTACGGCTTTCTTTTTTTCGTACGATAATAGCAGCGCGCCACCAATGGCCAGTACTATACCTGCCAGTTCAATAGCAGTTATGTTTTCACTTAAAAACAACATGGCCAGTACAATAGTAAACACCGGCTGCAAGGCACCGGCAATGGTAGTAACAGCGGCTGCTTTTCCCTCCGCGCGGTAGGCAGCAAAACTGGCTAACACGCCCAACCCATTAAGCATACCTGCCAATGCACCCCAGCCAACCGTTTTGCCCGCTACATTTAGATGAATGTTTCCGGCAATCATAAAGCCACCCGTGATCAATACCGAGGTAAAAACAAATGCAGCATACGACCACTCGGCCGAAATATAATTGGTGGTAACTTTTTGTGCTGCGCTAAACACGCCCCAGCAAACAATAGCTGCCAGCGAAAACAAAAACCATGTATTCAAACCAATACTTTTTAAAAACAACGATGGATCGGTAAACAGCAAGGTTTCGCCCGACAACAGCAGGATGGCTGGCACGGCAACAAAAATGCCGAGTACATTCAGCAGGTTTAATTTTTCTTTAAAAGCAACAATGGCAATCAGTATAGTTACCAGCGGGTACAGGTTAGTGACTGGTATAACTATGGAAGCAAGACCGCCCCTTGTAAAGGCATAGAACACGGCGATGTTACCAGCTATGGCAAAGCAACCTGCTATGCATCCCCATATTAACCCCTTCCATTTAAAGGTTGCTTTGGTACACTTACGCAATACAAAAGGTAACGTACCCAACATGCCAATGGTAAATAAAAAATGGTTCATGTACGGGCTTACCTCTTCCGAAATAAGCTTGGCTACAACACCCCATACGCCCCAAAGCAAACCGGCTGTAACGGCGTATACAAACCATGCATTGTTTTTAACGTTCATGCAATATTGTTTTTGGTTGATGATGAAACAAGGCCGCACTGCCCAGCATTCCCGCCTGCTCGTGCAAGGCCGATACTTCCAGTTTAAAATCGAAACCGGGAAAAGGACCGAGATAATTTTCTGCCTTAATCTGAGCTAAATAAGGTGCCAGACCTTTGGCTATTCCACCACCCAATACAATCATATCGGGGGCAAACAGGTTTACATAATTATGAATGCCATGATGCAGGTATTGGGTAACCATGGTAACAATAGAAACAGCATTTGCATTGCCATTGGCTGCCTCGGTAAAAATAACCTCAGCAGATTGGGCACCGGGTAAACCATACTGTTTTGCCAGGTTTATAATACCGGTGGAAGACACCAGTGCTTCCAGACATCCCTTCTTACCACAATAGCAAGGCGCTCCTTCATCATTAATTTTTATATGGCCGCCCATGTGTGCAAGGGGCAATGGTTCTGATAGTTTTTCGTTTGCCACAAACCCAAAGCCAACGCCTGTACCCAACGTTAGCGTAAGCACCCGTTGGTAGCCCACACCCTTACCATACAAGGCTTCACCCAAACCCACTACACGCGCATCGTTGTCTAACAGGCATGGCAGATCAAATTGTTGTTCTATTATATGTTGCAGCGGATAGTCTTCCATGAAGGCCAGAAAACCATAGGTAGTAGCCACTACGCCACCGGTGCTAATGTAGCCGGGCACGCCAAAGCCGATGCCAGCGATGTGGTCGTTGCGTTGCGCCGCTACCATTCTACAGGTTTCCACTACCTCCTGTACCTGCTGTAAAAAAACGGCGGCATTATGTTGTTCGGTTACGTGTACCAGGCTATGTAAAACCTCGCCGGTTTGCAGGTTAACGAGGCCATATTTGGTGCGGGTACCGCCAATATCAACTCCTATGGTTAATGCTTTATTCATTTTGTCTCCATCAATTTAAAATAACAGAACAGCGGCCACGTATGCGGGTGCGAACAATATCCCTGGAAAGCACGGCGGATATCGGGTTCCCAAAAACTATAGAGACCGGCACGTGTAGACAGCGTTGAATTAAGGTCGTCGGGTGCCGTCCATTGCCCAACCCAATATTGGGGGTATTTTTTGGCGTAACTGTCAAACGAAAAAGCTTTCAGCATGCGCCATGCTTCGGCTTTGTCAAAGGTGGCGACACCCAGCAGCACCGGGTACTCCAGCGAGTACCAGATAGCGCCATCTTCACCGTCGGGCTTGCCTTTCCATAACGGCTTTTCACGAATGCGAAAGCCGATTTGCTCAGGCGTAAAATTTGTACTTTTTACATAGTCATAAATTTCCTGCCTGCGTTTGTTAGGGAGCGTTGGAATTTGCAACAGGTAACCTTGCGGCTCCAGGCAAACTGTTTCCAGGCCAAATTTTAGTTGATTACTCAGGTATGCGCGGGCTGAAAATTTGCGGTCGCCGAAGTCCTGCATGTAGGCTTTTTCTATGTTGCTGCGGTAATCTTCCAGCGCATTTATAAAGGCAGTTGCTTCGGGATTATTTGCATTTTTTAAAGCCGCTTCCAGTTTTGGAAAAATGGCCAGCACCATAACGGAGTTGAGGTGCGAAACTGCATTGTGCGAATATTTGTCAGGTGTGTACTCGTGAAAGAAACTATCGCTCCAGTCGGAATGCAATATTTTTACCAGCCCGGCTAAACCCGTGCCCACATCATCGCGTAAAAAGATGAAATACTTTTTGAGTATGTTAAGGACTGCATCTTTCTTACCTTCCCCGGCGGGATAGTACGCTACCTGTTCGTTTAAGAAGTCATAGTCGCTGGTAATAAGCAGATACTCGGCAATGGTGTTAAAAAAGAATAATTGCTCATCGCTTTCTTTATACAACGAAGATGGCGTATAACCAAACCCTGCATTGCCTCGCTTTATTTCGCCATCGGCTTCTGAATGGGCTATCACATACCGGATTGAAGATTTTGCCAGTGGCGGGTTAGTGTAACATGCCGGCAATGCCGCCTGCAGGTGATCCCTGTTGCTGATATTATCGCCAAAATGATAGGCATACACGGTACCCTGTGGTATAAAAGTTTCTTTGTAATAATTGTTATAGGTGGCCGAAGCCTCTACCATGTGGGCGTTCCAAAGCATTTCCCGTTTAATGACTTCATCCTGCTCGGAGGAAAAATCGGGAAGCTTTTTTTTCCATTGCTTCGCAAACAAACCTTCAACGGTATTATCAACCGAAGCATTGTTCAACACATCATCCACCTGCTGTTGAACACCCGCAAAATGTTGTTTATCGAGCCAGCCAATCACTACATGAAATTGAATGGTTTCGTTGGGCTTTACTGTAAACGTTGTGGCTGCGATTAGCGTATCCTTATCGGCAATAACCGACGAACGATCAATTCCTGCAGTTTTGTTACCTGCATACATAAATACCGGTGGCGGCGCCAGGTCGTACACATACCGCTCATTTTTACCAGGCAGGTGTAGAAATTTGTTTTGTTCGTAAAAAAGATCGGCCAATACAAAAGACTGATTGGCGGCAGGCCTCATTGCAGCATGGTACAACAATGGCCGTTGCAGCGGGTCATTAAACTGTGTACCCACCACCACGTAGTTTACCAACATCCGTTCGTTGTAGGTAAAGCTTTGCAGTTTCTTACCCTTGTTAGTTACCTCAACCGTTACTACAAAAGATGGGTTGCCGGTATTTATTTTTTCAGAAGGCTTAACTGAAATGGTACGCTGTAGTGTTATGCCATCCTGTAATTGGTATTGATAGCGGGCAGTGCCGGCACCAAAAATTTTTTGCACTTTACCGGTATCAGCAGCTATGGATTGCAGGCCGGTCAGCAGTATTTTATTGTTCCTCTTTTTGCCGTTGATTACCAGGCTGGCATCGTTCCAGCCATAGTTTAATTGCTTGCTGGCGTTTAGCCTTGCCCAAGCCCGTTCGCCGGTCATTAACTGGTAAATGCCACTGGCGTGGGTAAATAAGGTCATTTTGTAATTACCCAATAAAAAGTAGGGATCGTCGGGTAGCATGGCGTCCTTCCCATCTTTGTCAACCGCCACCACCGGTAGTATGCCGGTGTATTGGTAACGAGGCAAACCCATTTGCGAAATAGACCATTTGCCCGCCTGGGCCTGCAATACCTGCGTAGCAAAAAGCAGTGAGCATAATAATAGTTGCGATTGTTTCATTTAACTGGGTTATGGTACTTTATATTCAAGGTTATTTCTTCTTTCTTTGATAAAAAAGTGAGCTTTATAACATTTTTGAATGCCGTTCTCTAATTTTAGTTGGGCACCATAGCAATTTGAACAATGCACGGCGGGTATTTTTTGCTGAAAAACAAAGGGTGGATAAAGTGGTAGGCAGGTATGATAGACCGCCGCCATTTATTGGAAGTATTAGTCGCCGACCCGTACAAAATATTGCTTTTGCAAAACAGTACATTCTCCGGCTGCAATTTAACATACGCCGTTCGTAAAATTTGTCGGCGGAGTTCCACCCATAGTTCATCATAAACAAATATAAGGGTCAAAAAATCTAAACAATATTTTTCAAAACTATTAGTACTTCAATCCAGCGAATGCCACTATTAGACCCATAGTGTATAATATTGATCTTTTTTACGACATTTAACCTCTTTTTCGGTTAAAATACGCTTGCAATGAAACCTCTTTTACAAAAATTACCCGTTACTGAACAAACCTCTTTTGTAACCCGCACTTACACTACCCCGCACTTTGAAACATCGTGGCACCAGCATACCGAATACGAACTGATTGTGCAACTAAAAGGCAATGGCATGTGCTTTATCGGCAACTACATTGGCGCATTTAAAGCAGGCGATATTTACTTACTAGGGTCTAACCTGCCCCATGAATTCAAGAAAGAAAAAGAAGACATGGAGTGCAGCGTTATGGTCATTCATTTCGATAAAAACTTTTGGGGCAAGGCGTTTTGGGATATGCCCGAAAGCCGCGAAATAGAACGGTTGCTAGACAGGTCAATGCTGGCGCTTAAACTACATACTCACGACAATGATGCCCTTGCCACAGCCATCCCCCAACTGGAGCAAGCGCAAGGTTTTGAACGCATCACCCTTCTGTGCCAGTGCCTGCTGATGCTTAGCCGCGACCCGGCCATCCAAACCTTATCTACCATTGATAACAAAGAGCTGCATTTATTTAACGACAATAAAATAAACCGGGTGTTTGAGTTTACCATCAGCCAGTTTAGAAACCCAATTGCCCTATCGGACGTAGCTTCCATAGCCAATATGAGCGTGTCTGCTTTTTGCCGTTATTTTAAAAAGAACACTAAAAAAACCTATGTTGAATTTGTAAACGAAATGCGTATTGGCCATGCCTGCCAGGCACTTGTAAACACCGACGATACCATTGTTGAAATTGGCTACGAAAACGGTTTTAACACGGTGGCCAACTTTAACCGCCAGTTTTTAAAAGTAAAAGGTATGAAGCCATCGGTGTACAAACGTACCTTTCGCAACCAGTGATAATACTTAACCATTGCAACTACCAAAAACCTTTGTCGTGCATAATCTTTGTATAACTATCGCCCTTTTTTACACTGTTATTTATATTTAATACCCGGTATTTTTCAATTGGTATGCTTCTAATGCCACCACCTTCTTCTCTTACTTTTCCGTCCCATGTTTTGCCGGCACGGCCCCACAAACCTTCGCCATATAACGTATTGGCACCGGCAATATCTACCACTACCAATCCATATTGTTGCATGGCACGGGCTATTATTGTTTCCTGCGGCGTAAGGTCATATTTGGTAAGGTCAAGCGTTGGGTCCAGTTGTATAACCGCGCCTTCGGGTATGCCGCCTACAATAAACCCATCGGTCCAGATAGCGGGAAAAACATGCTCCTGGTAAGCGTTAACCCTGGTAGCAACGGCTAGTTTATGGTTGATCTCACCACGCATTACTTCATCGTACATAATAAGACCGGCCAACGCAGGTACACCGGCCGCACGGCTGGGACCATAATAATGGATGCTCTCCCCGTTCTTTACCGAAAACTCTTTGGAATCAAAAACACCGCTGCCATCCAGGCTATATTTCATACCGGTGTTGGAGGTCCAGCTACCATCTTTATTTTTAGTTAGTCCCCACATATCCCAGGCTATTCTTTTCTTCCAGTCTACCAGTGCCAGGTGTGCATCTTCCTGTGGATCGGCCTGCGCATCAAGTGGTATGGGTATGGGTGCGCTATCGAAGGCCTTACCATGCCCATAATAGGTTTTTTTGGTGTTCCACTTCGCCTTTTCAGCATCGGTCAGCGCATGTTTCTGCACTGTAAACCGGGGCGTATTATCATCAACCGAATACACAGGAATCGTCCACGACTTTAAGTTGATCTTAAAAAACGGCCCTGTACATTCCCGTTTCATTAGTGAGATAAAATGATTGCTGCGGGCATCAATTGCAGGGTTAGCAACAATGGGTTGGTTCCAAAAACTTTGGTTAGAAAAAAAGCGTTGGTGGGTGGTATCAATGGTAATTGTTTGTGCAGGCAATGCCAATGGCAAACAATATAATAAAGCTACCTGCCACAATATTATGGCAGGTAACCTGTTCTTAAAAACTCTTGTCATTATACGCATCATTTTTACTACCGCGTTCCTTTATTTTACAAACTGCCGGGTAGTTATTTTTCCGTCGTTTACAAATTGAATAAAATACATGCCTTTTGAAAAGGCCGATGCATCAAGACTTATCTGTGTGGCATTTTCAGCCACTTTATAGGTAGAAATAACTGCTCCGGCAGCATTCATGATTTTTACAAAAGCCGTAGCAGAAGCTATTGGATGGCTGATGGTCAACACGTTTTTAACCGGGTTGGGAAATATTTTTATATCCACCAGGTTAGCATTTTGTGGGGTGATGACCACTACGTTACCATACTTAAAACTACCGTCGGTGTCAACCACTTTCAGACGGTAATAGTTGCGGCCGTTGTTCATCCTCAAATCATCAAACATATAAGAAGCCTGCTGGTTAACGCCTTTGGCCGACACGGTGCCGATAGCGGTAAAGTCGCTTCCATTTGTTGAGCGTTCAATTATATAACTTTTTACACCTGCTTCAGAGGCAGCCGACCAGTTAAGCCTTGCATTGCCATTAATGAGCATGCCAGCAAACGAGGTAAGCCTAACGGGTAGTGTACCAATAGTGGGCGTTAGAGAAACACCTTTGAAACTGTAGTTGGCACCAGCAGTTGCAAGGGTTAGTACGGTGGTGTTTACATCAACCGTCATAGTGCCGGTACGGCCACTTGCATCAGCAATAGAAAACAATGAGTTGTTAGCCGCTATGCTGTTACCACCCAGCGCATAGATCACCGGCTGACCTAAATTATTTACTTCACCAGCCAATGCTGATACTGATACACCTGCAGGTTGTATTGCATTGTTTAATGGACCTGAAGTTGGGCCAAACCTACTGTTTGCTGCCACCCAGGCGGTACCGTTATAATAGTATTTTTCAAGACCGTTATTTACCTCGGCTACATATACAACATCCAAACCGGTGCTGTTCCAGCCAATGGCGGGGTCAAGATCGAAAAACACAAAACCCATAGGCGAAGTACTGGATGTTAAAGGCAGGCCTACAGAAGATGTAGTGGCCGGAGCATCGGGAAGCGCCGGGTTAGTTGCCACCATGCCGTTGGCATTAAAGCCTAAAAGGTAAAATAATTGATTATTAAAAACACCTGCACTCCTTGGGCCTGCATTTACAATTTGTGTTGCTTCGCTGATTTGGCCCAGCGTTACATATTCCATACGGGCAGTGTTTACCCAATATTGCGAACCATCGGTAGTGAGGGCATTTTTTACGATTCCTCCACCTAAAAACGAATTGGGAAAACTGGTTGAATAATCTACCATGCCCAGCCCATCAATTTTAGCAACTACTTTTTTACCCGACAAACCCTGCCAATATGGTACCCTGGTGGCACTACCGGTAAACCCGGTACCACCATCAACAGTAATAGTAGGCGCACTTGTATACCCTGAACCTGAATTTGTGATACGTAGTTGGTTGATGGCTCCATTGACATGAAAATTTACCGTTGCAGTAGCTCCTGTACCGCCGCCACCGGTAATGGTTACCGGCGAAGCGTAATTATAACCCGAGCCGCCGTTACTAACGGTGATACCCGATAAACCAGTACTGGATGAGGCCTCTGCGGCTGGTGCATCGTACCCTATAAGCGACATGAAACGCCCATCGGACGATAGCTGCAATTGCCCTTCGTACAGTGTGCTGCCACCCAGTGTAAGGCGGCCACCTTCGATTGTACTGTTTAAAGGAAGCGTACTTACCGGCACCGCCTGACCGGCAATTAATTTTGAAAATTCGAGCAGCGTAACAGGTGCGGTATTGGCCGAAAGTGCCGTAGTACCATTGCCCACGCGGCTCACCACCACGTTGCCGGTGGTAAACGACTGGGCCTGCACCAACGACGCAAGGCCGAGCATTGAGATTGTAAAGATTTTTTTCAT
>JBBRUR010000139.1:0-10861 GCA_038247635.1 Chitinophagales bacterium | reverse complement strand
AGAAAGTAAAAAGACCCAGGCACAAAACCCAGGCCCTTTCTTTTTCAGTGCATCTATGGTTTTGGCACTTGATAGGTTGCTCCCCAGCAGAGCCTGTCTCCATCCGCACATAGACTAAATGAAGCTATTAATTAAAATGACAATAACAGTAAATCATATTTATTTTCAATTGAAACAGGTAAACCTTATTTAGGCAAGGAC
Organism: Chitinophagales bacterium; assembly: GCA_038247635.1. Taxonomy (GTDB): domain Bacteria; phylum Bacteroidota; class Bacteroidia; order Chitinophagales; family Chitinophagaceae; genus Segetibacter. Next base: position 10,660 of record JBBRUR010000139.1, on the reverse strand, counting down.
AATAACTCACAACTCACAACTCACAACTCACAACTCACAACCCACAACTCACAACCCACAACCCATAACTCATAACTCACAACTCACAACCAACAACCCACAACCCATAACTCATAACTCACAACTCACAACTCACAACCCATAACTCATAACTCACAACCCATAACTCACAACTCACAACTCACAAACCACAACCCACAACCCATAACTCACAACTCACAACTCACAACTCATAACTCTTGAATAAAATCATACTAATCACCGGCGCTACCAGCGGTTTCGGCAAAGCCATTGCCGAAAAATTTGCCTTTAACCGTTGGAACTGTATTATAACCGGCAGGCGGGCCGATAAACTGCATGCACTTGCCGACGAACTGAGGGATACCTACCAGGTAAGGGTATTGAGTTTGGTTTTTGACGTGCAGGATCGTAACCAGGTAATGCAGCATTTAACAAACCTTCCGCAGGAGTGGCAGGGCATAGATGTACTGGTAAATAACGCAGGGCTTGCCCTTGGCCGCGACCACATTGACCAGGGCAATATAAACGACTGGGATACCATGATAGATACCAATGTAAAAGGCCTGTTGTATGTTAGCAAAGCAATACTGCCTTACATGACCAGCCGCAACCATGGCCACGTTATTAATATGGGCTCCATAGCAGGCAAAGAAGTATACGAGAACGGTAATGTGTATTGTGCCAGCAAAGCAGCCGTTGATTTTATAAGCAAAGGCATGCGTATTGACCTGTTGCAACATAAAATTAAGGTAACTGCCATACACCCCGGCGCAGCCGATACCGAGTTTGCCATTGTACGCTTTAAAGGCGATAACGACAAAGCCCGCCAAACTTACAACGGGTACACTCCATTATTTAGCAATGATGTAGCGGACATTACCTGGTATTGCGCTAATCTGCCCGCTCATGTGTGCATTAACGATTTGGTGGTTACTTGCACTGCACAAGCCAGTACATCGCATTTTTTTACGGAACAATAAACGCAGTTTAAAATATAGATAAATTACCAGCAATCCGTAAATGACAATCAAACAATTTTTATCTTTTTTATATGGGCTTGTTTTAACTGGCCTTGTTTACGGAGTAATAACTTACATCATCGTATTTTCAACATTTTTTTTGCGGGAGAACGGTTGACACGAAAAGAGGGACGAGAAGCATTCTTTTTTTATTTGACGGCAATTGTAACAATAGCAACAATCTATATAATAGTTCGACGGCTTAAAACTTCTCGGAAGTTTTCTGCCATTGGAATTTCCATTCCTCTTTTAGTTGCAATTTATGCCTGCCTAATCCTGGACAGACCTACTTTTGAAACTTAAATTACCATCAAAAATTTGACAAAATAATTTGGGCAAAAGCAATTTCAAAACCTTTTAAAATGGCAAAGACGCTGGCAAATGACAAAACTTTAGTCGGACAAACAAAACTGCAAGTCATCGAAAAGCTTGGTGTATCTCATGAAAGTTTTAAAAATGCCAATGTCGACTATTTTAATATCTCACTAACAAAGAAACAAGGGAATTACGGATAGATTTTAAAAATAATAAAGTTCGTGAAGCGTATTTGTATGAAGAGGGTTTGGGAATTTGAAAGTGTTTTAGGCTGAGTGAAAAAATAGTAACAACATTGGTATTGCTGGTAGCGGAGCAAGACGTTGTTAGCTTCTTTTGTTCATTATCGGTCTTCGGGTGCCTGCTAAGCTTTACACGTTAGGCCTTGGGTTCGTTTTTTTAAACAAAATAATACAGGGCATCGGTTTTAACTGAATGATTTTTAACCATCCCACCACTCGCAAATCCTACCAGGAACGCTCCCCCAAATAACACAGTTGTTTGCGGGATGTTAAAAAAGCTCCTTTTTTATCTCAGCTTTCTTTACCACTTTTTTATAACGTTACCTTACAAAAAAATTAAATCATGAAAAAACTTTTTGTTCCGGCTTTTATGGCTGTTTTGTTTCTGTCAGCTACCAGTTGCAGCGCCCAGGCCGACAAATCAAAGCGCCCCAGCCCGCCAGCCGAGGCCACAGCTACAACTGCCGATGGCAATAAAATAACCATCAATTACAGTCAGCCTGCGTTAAAAGGCCGCGCTGTTGGCACCAACCTTGCCACTTATGGTAAAGTTTGGCGTACCGGCGCTAACGAGGCTACGGTGTTTGAAATCAGTAAAGATGCCACCATAGCCGGGCAGGCGCTTCCTGCCGGAAAATATGGATTGTACACTATACCCGGCGAAAAAGAATGGACCGTGATTTTTAGTAAAACCTGGGACACCTGGGGAACTAACTATGCCGAAAAAGACGATGCTTTAAGGGTAAAAGCCAAAGCAGCAAAAGCTGGCGAAACCATGGAACGCTTCACCGTTATGGTTGATAAAAGCGGTATGGTAAACATGGTATGGGGCGATACCAAAGTTGACTTTGCGGTAAAATAATTTGCCTCGTGAAACAAAACAAAGCCCCGGTAATTTTCAGGGGCTTTGTTTTTCATATCAAAGTCAAAACTTTAATAACCTTCCTGCCCGTACACTTTACTATGTAGCATTTGCCTGACCCGGCCAAACCACTCATCTTTCAAAATTGATAGTACAATGGAATCGCGGCAGCCGCCCGTTCTTTTAGGCGTATTACTGCGCAATATTCCTTCCACGGTACATCCAACGGCCTTCATAGCCTCAATAATCTTTACGTTGTTGTTATGGGCCCTAAACTCAACACGTTTTACCTGCATCGTTTCAAACGCAAACTGCAAAAGCAACCATTTGCAATGGCGGTTTAGCCCCGTGCGTTGAAATTGCAATCCATACCAGGTAAAGCCAGGTTGCAGCATATTGTTGGCCGGTTGTATATCATAAAACCGGGTACTACCGGCATATTGGTTGGTTAATTTATCAAAAACTATAAACGGGTATTCCTTTTTGGGCAGCATGGCCCGTTAATGCCGCCTGTACGTAAGCATGTATACCCTCGTTTCCTGCAGCGCTAAGGGCCAAATTCTTCCAAAGGTCAGGCTCAACAAGGGCAAAGGTTTGTAAGTGGGCAACATCGGTAGTCACCAACGGCCTTAGCATTACCCGCTCATTTATTAACCCATAGTCAAATAAAAAATCAATATTTATAGTAACTAATTAAACCGCCAAAAGCGTTCAAAAAGTTAATTAGCTAAAAATAAGGATATTGCACTGCTAATTAAATAATCCAAATATATGTGTGGAATTGTAGGATACACCGGCCCAAGAGAAGCATACCCCGTAGTACTAAAAGGACTGAAACGACTTGAATACAGGGGCTACGACAGTGCAGGGGTAGCCTTGTTGAACAGCGATTTGACAGTTTATAAAAAGAAAGGAAGAGTTGCCGGGTTGGAGGAATATGTAATGGGCAAAAACGTTCATGCCCATACTGCCATTGGCCATACCCGTTGGGCCACCCATGGCGAGCCAAGCGACCGCAATGCCCACCCACACCTTAGCGCCAGTGGAGAAATTGCCATGATACACAACGGCATTATTGAAAACTATGCCATCCTAAAACAAGACCTTTTGGCCAAAGGGTATCAATTTAAAAGCGATACCGACACCGAAGTATTGCTCAATTTTATCGAAGAAATTAAAAAGCAAAACAACTCAACTCTTGAAGTAGCACTCCGCATAGCCCTTAAACGGGTGGTGGGCGCCTATTGCATTTTATTGGTAGATGTAAACGAGCCCGACACCATTTTGGCCGCCCGCAAAGGTAGCCCGCTGGTAATTGGCATTGGCAAAGGCGAACATTTTTTGGCCAGCGATGCCTCGCCAATTATTGAATACACCAAAGAAGTGGTGTATGTGAACGACTACGAAATAGCTATTATAAAGCCCGACGAACTGATTTTGAAAAACCTGGGCAACGAAAAGCAAACACCCTTTATACAAAAACTTGACATGGAACTTGCTGCTATTGAAAAAGGCGGTTACGACCATTTTATGCTAAAAGAAATAAACGAGCAACCCGATACTATTTACGACTGCCTGCGCGGCCGTTTACTTGCCTCGTCGGGCACTATTACCATGAGCGGGGTTGATAAAAACCTTGATGCCCTTACAGATGCAAGGCGGATAGTAATGGTGGCCTGCGGTACCAGCTGGCACGCAGGGCTGATAGCAGAGTACATGTTTGAAGAATTGTGCCGCATTCCCGTTGAAGTTGAATATGCCTCGGAGTTCAGGTATCGTAACCCGGTAATTAATAAAGGCGATGTAATTATTGCCATATCGCAAAGCGGCGAAACCGCCGATACACTGGTGGCGCTTGAAAATGCAGCCCGGCATGGCGCCTTTATTTTTGGGGTGGTTAATGCCGTTGGTAGCAGCATAGCCCGCCTAAGCAATGCAGGGGCATATACCCACGCGGGCCCCGAAATTGGGGTGGCAAGTACCAAAGCTTTTACCGGCCAGTTGGTGGTATTGGCTATGATGGCTCTTAAAATAGGTTTTGCAAAAGGTACTATTGAGGAAAGCAGGTACACACAATTAATTATTGAACTGGAAACAATACCGGTAAAAGTAAAAGAGATATTGAACGACACTACCAACATACAAGCTATTGCCCAAAAATATAAAGATGCATCAGACTTTTTATTCCTGGGCCGCGGGTATAATTTTCCCGTAGCGTTGGAGGGTGCTTTAAAGCTAAAAGAGATATCGTACATACACGCCGAAGGCTACCCCGCAGCCGAAATGAAACATGGCCCTATTGCACTGGTTGATGAAAATTTGCCGGTTGTATTTGTGGCTACCAAAGACAGGTATTACGACAAAATTGTATCAAACGTGCAGGAAATAAAAGCACGAAAGGGTAAAGTAATAGCCATTGCTACCGAGGGCGACAACGTTATTACCGCCATGGCCGATGATGTAATTTTTGTACCCGATGCCGATGAAATACTGGCGCCTATGCTTAGCGTTATTCCACTTCAATTGTTGAGTTATTATGTGGGTACCGCCAAAGGTATTGATGTTGATAAGCCACGCAACCTTGCCAAATCGGTAACGGTTGAGTAAATTATTACTTTGTTTTTTGCCAACTTACCGTTGTTCATTAATTTAATTTGCAATTGGTTAACAAGGATTATCAAAATATGTATTTTTTTTTGAACCCATCTTTTAAATACTTCCATTAAGCAGTTGTTGCGTCGCACTCGTGTACTTTTTATTCGTTATTGGGCTATTTAATACTTTGGGGTAGTACGTACACTTTTATTATCAACCCAATTTTTGCTTTTCTTTTTTACCTTCCGTTTCAATTATTAATGACCGTTACCTATGCCTTTAACCAACAACATAAAAAAACATGCAATTGCTTCGCTCGGTTACCAGTTTGTAAAACCTGAGTTTTTACCCGAAGGCGAAAATGAATATTACCTCCGCAATCTGCAAAACCGCAATGGCATTACCTACCGGCAACTTACCGCCTACGAAATTGAGGTATTGGTACGCAACCGAAACACAAGCGATAACTGGAATAACCTATTAGTATCGGATGCCTTTAACCCCGAACTGGTTAAAAACTGTAAATTTTTTGGGCTGGTACGCATAGGTAAACTGGAGCCATTAAGCCTTGAATTTAGCGACCTGATTGTACCGGTAGGACTTTACAATTCAACCATTATAAGTTGCGATTTTGGCGACAACGTGGTCATTGACAATGTGAACTATTTGTCTCATTACATAATTGGTAGCGAAGTGATAGTGGTTAATGTAAACGAGTTGATAACCACCGACTATGCCAAATTTGGCATCGGTATTTTAAAAGAAGGTGAGAAGGAAGAAGGAAGAATATGGCTTGAACTGTGCAATGAAAACGGCGGCAGAAAAATAATACCCTTTAACGGAATGTTGCCTGGCGATGCATACATGTGGACCAGGTTTAGAAACGACGAAGTGCTGCTGGAACGATTTAAAGAATTTACAGAAAAAGAATTTCAACAAAAACGCGGGTACTACGGCAAAATTGGCAACCGCACCATCATAAAAAACTGCAGCATTATTAAAGATGTACGCATTGGTGAAGATGCCTACCTGAAAGGTGCCAATAAACTTAAAAACCTCACTATTAACTCGGGACCAGAAGGCAAAACCCAAATTGGCGAAGGCTGCGAGTTGGTCAACGGCATTATTGGTTTTGGATGCAGAATTTTTTACGGGGTAAAGGCGGTCCGTTTTATCATGGCTTCGCATTCGCAGTTAAAATATGGCGCCAGGCTTATTAACTCTTACCTCGGTAATAATGCCACTATATCGTGCTGCGAGGTATTGAACACCCTCATTTTTCCGGCGCATGAACAGCACCACAACAACTCGTTTTTATGTGCTGCGCTGGTAATGGGGCAAAGCAATATTGCGGCAGGTGCCACTATTGGCAGCAACCACAACAGCCGCAGTGCCGATGGGGAACTTATTGCCGGACGTGGTTTTTGGCCAGGCCTGTGTGTTAGCCTTAAACACAATTCAAAGTTTGCCTCGTATACCATGATAGCCAAAGGCGATTATCCTGCCGAGATAAACCTGCCTTTTCCGTTTTCGCTCATAAGCAATAATACGGCTGACAACGAATTAGTTATAATGCCGGCATATTGGTTTTTATACAACATGTATGCGCTACAGCGCAATGCCAAAAAGTATATTGACCGCGATAAACGCAAAGAGAAATTTCAGTATCTTGAATACGACCATCTTGCCCCCGATACTATAAATGAAATGGTAAACTCCCTTAAGCTGCTGGAGCTGTTTACCGGCCAGGCATTTGCAAAAACTTCAGCCGCAGGCATTACTTACACCCATGAAGAACTAACCAATATAGGCCGCCAATTGCTAACTAAAAAAGACCCTGTAGTGGAAAGCCTTACCATATTGGCCGAAGGTTTTGAAAACAGCCGCCGAAATGTAGTGATCACCAAGGCGTACCAGGCTTACCACATGTATATAGAAATGATTACCTATTATACCGCTAACTTAACTATGGATGCTTTAGGCGAAGAAAATATGGACCTTACTGCGCTTAAAAAATTGATACCGGCAAAAAATACGCTTACTGAATGGGTAAATGTTGGAGGGCAGCTAATGCCGCTGCACGAACTGGATTTATTTAAGGAAAAGATTAAAAGCAATAAGATAAATAGCTGGGGTATGGTACACGATTATTACCGGGTACTTGAGCAAAAGTACCCTAAACAAAAATTGCTACATGCACTTGCAGCGCTAAAACAGGTAGTCGGTATCGATGCAAAAAAGATGACAGCAGACCAACTGCACAACCTTTTTGACATGGCATTTAATACTAAACACTGGATAACAAAAGCTATTTACACAACCCGCGAAAAAGATTATACCAATACCTACCGGCAAATGGTATACGAAAGTGTAGAAGAAATGAACGCCGTGATAGGCAACCTGGAAGACAACACATTTATAAAGGAACAAACGGAAGACCTCCGCTTGTACAAAAAGAAAATTACGGCTTTAAAAAAGAAAATGAAAGCCATTGCTATTTAGCAATCTTTTGCCAGGCTACTTAAGCGTAATTACCGGAAAATAAACGGGGTATCCATTGCCATTATAAGTAACAGATGCTGCCGGGTCAAACTGTAGGGTGACCACCTCAGTAAATCGGTTCATTTTTTTGTTTACCGATAGAATTAGTGACTCGCGGCCGGGTATAAGATGTAGAGCAGCTAGCTTGCCAGCCTTATTGATGGTACTTTTGTTACCAAAAGTTATTTTTAGTTGCCTTATTATAGAGGTGGCGGGTACCGGGCCACTGGCAATTAGCGTATCGGTATTGTTGGCAAATTGTAACAGGTTATAGGCCTTGCGAGGTGTAGCAAGGTTTTGCCAGGTAGTATCGCTATCATAAGTAACCTGTAATTGCGTTATATCCACTATTACTTCATTGGCTTGGTATGGTAACGATGTGAGGCGCACATTAAGGTGGCTGATTACTTTAAAATTGCTTTTACTACAGCCATCTAAAACAGCCGTTAATACCAGCAACACTAGTACTACCATCAATTGTTTTTTAAATAGTTGGACCATTGGTACGGATAAATAAACAATAAAAAAACTCGCCAGGTAAAAATATAGCTCACCGGCAACTTATACACAAAAATGCAGCAAATGTTAGAAACTAAACATTGCTGCATTTTTTATTAACAAATATTACAAAACCGCTTTTTGGCTATTAAGCAAGGGTTGTTTCCCGAGCTTCTTTTTCCTGCTGGTATTTATTGCGGCCATAACCAGGTATAACGTGTTTTTCGCTGTGGTAGGAGCTACGTACCAACGGTCCACTTTCAACATAATCAAACCCTAGCTCGTAACCAATTTGGCGAAGCTCAGCAAACTCGCTGGGGTGTACAAAGCGCACAACCGGTAAATGCTTTTTGGTTGGTTGAAGGTATTGGCCTATGGTAAGTACATCTACCCCAACGGCTACAAGGTCTTTCATGCTTTGCACTACTTCGTCCTTTGTTTCGCCAAGGCCAAGCATCATACCTGTTTTAGTACGCATACCGCCTTCTTTCAGCATTTTCAACACTGTAAGGCTGCGGCGGTACTTGGCTTGTATTCGTACCTGGCGGGTTAGCCGCTCAACAGTTTCCATATTATGACTCACTACGTTGGGGGCGGCGTCAATTACCCGCTGCACCTGGTCGGCAAAGCCTCTAAAATCAGGAATAAGGGTTTCAAGGGTAGTACCAGGGTTAAGCGCTTTAACAGCTTTTATGGTATTGGCCCAAATAATAGAGCCACCATCTTTCAACTCATCGCGGTCAACACTGGTTAGTACGGCGTGCTTTATCTTCATTAAATGTATGGCTTCGGCTACGCGTTGTGGCTCATCAAAATCTACAGGGTCGGGGCGGCCCGTAGCTACCGCACAAAAGCCGCAGCTACGGGTGCAGGTATTACCCAAAATCATAAAAGTGGCAGTGCCTTCGCCCCAGCACTCGCCCATATTAGGGCAATTGCCGCTTTCGCAAATGGTGTGTAATTTATGGGTATCTACAAGGCTACGAACGTGTTTGTAGCTTTCGCCTATGGGCAATTTTACCCTTAACCAGTCGGGTTTTTTTATTTTAGAAGTCGTAGGGTCTACTTTTGATACTATCGGTAATTCTTGCATGAAACGTTACTAAGTTTAGCTTTAACCGGCTGGTATTGTTAGTTAAAATAGCTTTTAAAAACGCTGCAATAAATACAAACCGTACAATAGTGCGACGCAACAAAAGCTTAATTAATAACAACTACCTGGCCCAAAAAAAGTGTAACAAAAATACATCACTTTCGTTTACCGAAAACTACGGCAACATATGCATTAAAAAACAATTGCCTGTCGCTGTTGCGCAGCACAATGGGCATTTTAGAAGAATAAAATTCAACATTGAGGCCAACTTCCAGTGCGCTCACCAATTCGTTATATTTACCATAGTCGAACCGCAGGGCTGTTTTAGCAAACAACCCGGGCCTTATTTTTAGCTCTTTAAACCCCTTGCCAAAGCCAGCCGCTCCATTAATAATATCGGCCGAAAGAAAAAGACTGTCGTTGTTGTTGTATTTGATCTCTTTTTGCTTTCCATCCATTGGATCGTTTATGCGGATGTAATAAGGTTTTAGCAACCCAACGCTAAGTCCGCCGCCGTAAATGGCAGAAACCGCAATACCATTGCGGTTGCCTTTACCACCAATGAGGCGCTCCTGTTGAAAGCCAAGTTTGGTATAATAAAAGTTGTTTATTTTTCCAAAAATGAAGGGATTACCTATAGCAAAACCAAGCACGCCACGGGTCAATTTTTCTTCTTTCGGGTGCTTACGCTCCCCAATTTCAAGGGTGTAAGAATTGGTTTTGGTAGTTGTTTTTTGCTTGCCAAGTTCTAAAAAAGCACCATACCCATCGGTATTTAATTTTATGCCATAAATGATTTGCTTTTGAAAAATGAGTGCTCCTTCCTCCTCTTGTTTTATTAGTTTTTTTACACGCTCCCTATTGGCGTCCTTACGAATGTCGCGTTGCGATAACTCATTGTTTTGCGAAAAACCTGCTATAGAAAAAAGGGTTGATAAGGCGCCGATAATTATCTTCTTCACCATCATATTAATTGTTACTTGTAAATTTAGGCAAAAATATTACAATGACTTCACGGATAATTTACGAGGGAAACCTGAGAACAGTTGCTACCCATTTGCAGAGCGGAACAGTTATAGAAACGGACGCCCCTACTGATAACCATGGTAAAGGCGAACGGTTTTCGCCAACCGATTTGGTGGCAACGGCTTTAGGTAACTGTATGCTTACTGTTATGGGAATTAAAGCACGCGATATGGGCGTAAACCTTGAAGGGACAAGCCTAGACATTTCCAAGATAATGGCTTCAGAGCCACGAAGGATAAGCTGTGTTAAAGTTATGTTTCATTTCGCCGATGGCCTTGTAACCGACGAAAAACAGCGAACGATTTTAGAAAAAACTGCCCTTACCTGCCCGGTACTTGAAAGCCTGCACCCCGACCTGGTTAAAGAAATAGGTTTTAACTGGCCCCAATAATTGACTTTATAAAATGACTATCCGCAATCTGGTTATGACATTTTTGAAACCCAGCTT
>JBBRUR010000138.1:0-11096 GCA_038247635.1 Chitinophagales bacterium | reverse complement strand
CGGAGAGGAATGTTGATAAGTTTTTTTTAACCGAAGGATTAAATTAAAAAAAACTTATCAATATTCCGACCAACAAAAATGAAAATCGCTAACTTCATTACTAACCAAAAAATGGTCAACCTATATCAGGGTAAGACACACCCTTCATCTTAAACCAATACAATGGAAAATACCGCTTTGTACGCCGGGCTTAATACCGACGAAGTAATTGCATCGCGTAAGCAACATGGAAGCAATGGCTTGCTGCTGACCGAAGACAGGGTTTTGTTTCGCGTAATAAAAGAAGTAGTTTTTGAACCCATGTTTGTTTTGTTGGTAGCGGCTTGTGCCATTTACTTTTTATTGCAGCAAAACCGCGAGGGGTTTATTATGCTGGTGTCCATATTTATTGTGGCCGGCATTTCGTTTTACCAGCAGTTTAAAAGCCGCTCGGCCGTACTGGCGCTCAAAAAAATTTCAGCATCTAAAGCAACGGTCGTCCGTAACAATCAAACCATACAAATTAATATGGACGATTTGGTGGTAAACGATGTGCTGGTAATGGAAGAAGGGTCCGTTTTGCCGGCTGATGGTACTGTATTGGAGGCCAACGATTTTTCGGTTAACGAAGCCATCCTTACCGGCGAAGCAATGTCGGTATTTAAGTATGCGCCCGAAAGCGACCCGGTTTTTAGAGGTACGCTGGTAACCACTGGCATGGCCCACATAAAAATAACTGCTGTTGGCATGCAAACAAAATTTGCGGCCATTGGTGTTTCGCTACAAAATATAGAGGTACAACAAACACCTTTACAGCATCAAATAAAGTCGTTTGTAAAATACATGGCCTGGTTTGGTGCTGCTGCTTTTTTGTTGGTGTTCGGGTTTAACTATTATACATCGGGCAGTTTTACCTTTGGTTTGCTGCAGGGCTTAACACTTGCCATGTCGGTTTTACCCGAAGAAATACCCGTAGCATTTAGCGCTTTTATGGCCCTGGGAGCGTTCAGGCTAATGAAAAACAAAGTAATTGTAAAGCAGCCACAGTTTGTTGAAACGCTTGGTTCGGCTACGGTAATTTGTGTTGATAAAACCGGCACCCTAACGGAAAACAAAATGCAGATTGCGGCCATTTATGATGGTACCACCTTGCAGGGCTACCCTTTTGATGCGCTGCCCCAAGCCGTTTTTAATGTGGTAGAGTATGCCATGTGGGCAAGCGAAACCAACCCATTTGACCCTATGGAAACGGCAATTGTTAAACTTTACGAAAAACAAGGCACCCAAAATAAACGTAGTCAATACCAGCAGGTACACGAGTACCCGCTAAGTGGTAAGCCCCCTGTAATGACGCATTTATTTGAGAATGCTGCCGGAAAAATGATTGTTGCAAGCAAAGGCGCACCCGAAGGTATACTTGCACAATGTGCATTAAACAACGATACAAAACAAGCTATACTACAACAGGTTGACCGGTATGCCCAGCTTGGCTACCGCGTACTGGCTGTTGCCAGCTCAAACTTTAAAGGGCACGATTACCCCAATAGCCAACAGCAGTTTGCCTTTTCGTTTGTAGGGTTGGTGGCTTTTAACGACCCTCCAAAAAACGGCATGGCTAACACTATTGATGTTTTTAAAAAAGCTGGCGTACAGGTAAAAATGATTACCGGCGATCATGCTGCTACCGCCCTAAATATTGCAGCAGCAATTGGCCTAAGCAACAACAAAACGGTGCTTACCGGCAGCGAGGTAAACCAGTTATCAAAGCACGAGCTACAACAAAAAGTGCAACAAATAAATGTTTTTGCCCGCATGTTTCCCGAGGTAAAATTAAAGGTAATTGAAGCATTAAAAGCCAATGGAGAAGTGGTGGCTATGACAGGCGATGGAGTAAACGATGCCCCGGCCCTTAAAGCCGCCCAAATAGGCATAGCTATGGGCCGCATTGGTAGCGACGTGGCCAAAGGCGCCGCCTCTCTTATTATTACCGACGATAACCTTTTTCATATGACCGAAGCGATTGCCATGGGCCGCAAAATTTACGATAACCTGCAAAAGGCAATTCAATATATCGTATCCATCCACATACCTATCATATTAATAGTAACCATGCCGCTGGTATTTATGTGGAAGTTTACCAATATATTTTCGCCGGTACACGTAATTTTTTTGGAGTTGATTATGGGGCCCACCTGTTCCATTATTTACGAAAATGAGCAAATGGAAAAAGGTACTATGCAGCGGCCACCACGAAAGTTTACCAGCAATTTTTTATCGCTAAAGCAGTTGTTACTAAGCATTGCGCAAGGGTTGGTAATAGCCGCCGGTTGCCTTGTTTTTGGTTACTATATTTTACAAAACAACAATAACGAAACCGGACGTTCGGCAATCTTTATTACCCTGCTGTTCAGCAATATATTTCTTACGTTAATAAACCGGTCGTTTTATTATTCGGTATTTACCATGCTCGGCTCTAAAAATAATTTAATATGGATTGTAGTAGCAGTAACGCTTGTGTTAATTGCTACCGCGCTATATGTGCCTTTTGTAAGGCAACTATTTCAGCTTACTTACTTGCCGGCAAAAGGGTTGGTGCAGTGTATTGTGGTGGCAATTGTGTGTACCGGCTGGGTAGAAGTGTATAAATGGTATAAGCGTAAGCAGCCAAAAGCATAAAGCAAAAAAAGAAAATTTGGCAGAAAGTAATAGTAGCCAACTGGCAGCCGATACTAAAAAGCGCTTGTATTTAATTTTTAAATTACCCCCACGTACCCGTTTGCTTACGCGTGGTCTTTTACCTGCAATAACTTGTTTATTGGCAGCGAAACAACAATGGAAGAGTCGTTGGTACTTATTTTTACAGGTACTTTACCCGTTTGCCTAAACCCTTCATAAATACTTTTTTGCATATCAATAACCAACCTGGTGGCTGCAATCATATTTTCAAAAAGGTCAGCATCGTTATCAGTTACCATCCAGGTTACTTCACTACGTTTGTGTAACTCGTTAAGTTTAATGTTGTTGGCAAGGCAAATGCGGTGTTCAATGTTGTTCAGCCTTTTTTGGCTGGTTTGATATTGGCTCGAAATGATAACGTAATTATTAAAAGCTCCCTCAAACGAAAGCTTCAATTTTAGGGCTTTTAGCTGGTCGGCCATTTTGTTAAGCTTATACCTAAGTACTGATAGATCGCTAAGCCACATCATGTAGTTCTCAATCATTGTGTTACTTGCTGTCATAGAAGTAGTTTTACCAGTTATGAATTATGTTGAAATAGTTGAAATGGGGATTAATATATATTCAACAATAATGCCAGCTAAATTGGATAGATCGGTGTGAAAGTTGGGTAATTTTTTCCATAACGAATTGCCCTTTTTACACCAAATACAATTAACCGGTTATGTTAAAATATCAATCAAAAAGGAGTGTTTTTTTGATGGCGATCATATTAAATTAAAACAATAAAAACAATCTATATCAGAATGAGGCATGTTTCCTGATGCGCATTTTTATAATTGGAAGAAATAAATAGACTATTGCCAATCATGTTTACTGCTGATGGCTATCAACCTTTAATTGTAACTGCCAGCTAAAGTTATTAAAAATTAACCAGCAACAACAGGAGTATTAAATACCAACAAAATTGAATATGTACTAACCGAACATATGCAGGGTAAAAGAGGATGCAGTGGCGGGAATACCACTTATATAATACCCGTTTGCTATGCTTACGATTGAAAAGCTATTTTGGGCCGTAGTGTCTGTGGTGCGCCTTAACCAAAAGCTGTATTTTACGGTGTAAAATGTACAGGTTATGGCCAATTAAAAAACGATGATTGCTTTGGGAATATTTCAGGAAATAACCGATATAGAGGAGCGTAAACATGCCCTTAATTAACCTGGTACTCCGGCAATGGCCAATGGTGACTGGCACAATGAGCCTTACTACCACTAACTGGCAATTTGATAGCAAAGATTATGGTGATGTTGACCGTAATGTGTACAAAATTCTTGTAACAAAAAACGGGCGTTCATAAAACTATCAGGGAATTCAGAATATTAGTTAGGATTATTTGTAGAAGTGCATTTTTCTGTTGCAAAAATAGCTGCTACGACCTTCAATGGTTTGGCGGCACATTGTATTGAGATATCTTTTTAAAAAACCGGTTAAATATTAATAGCGTACGGATAGTGCAGACTACTTTTGATAATATGGACCAGTTTCAAGCCTTGTTTGATTTTGCCACTATTGGTATAATAGTAACCAATAAAGAAGGCTCCATTGTAAATTTTAACAGGTATGCAGAGGCACAGTTTGGTTACGCCGCCAGCGAAGTTATTGGCAAAACGGTAGAGGCACTTCTGCCAGCAGAAATACATAACCGGCATATTGCCTACCGCGATATTTATTACCAAAAACCGGAACCCCGTAAAATGGGCGAAGGCCGGGACCTTTTTGCCCAACATAAAAATGGCAAAACTTTTCCCGTTGAGGTAAGCCTTAGCCAATACACGCTTAGTAACCAAACCTATGTAATAGCTTTTGTAATAGATATATCGGTGCGCAAAGGCCAGGCCGATAAACTGCTTCAACAAAAGGCTGAGCTTGAAAAGAATACCTCCGAAATAACATTAATGAACACCGAGCTGGAACAAAAGGTGCAAGACCGAACCAAAATGCTGAGGGAGGCACTTAAGGAACTGGAAAAATCGAAAGAAGAACTAAACGAAGCACTTCAAAACGAACGTGAGCTGGGCGAGTTAAAATCTGCTTTTGTAACCATGGCCTCCCACGAATTCAGAACGCCATTGAGCACCATCCTATCCTCATCGTACCTGCTCGAAAAATACAACGAGGAAGACAGTGACGGCAGGGTGCAAAAACATTTGATCCGTATTAAATCGGCAGTGGGCGGTATGAAAAATATTTTGGAAGATTTTTTAAGTTTGGGCAAACTGGAAGAAGGATTGGTGAAAACGCATTGTGTGCACAACAGTGTTGCAGATATAAAAGAAATGCTGCAGCAACTGGCAACCGAAATGAAAGCGCTGGCAAAACCCAGGCAACGCTTTGAGTTAAAAGTTGCAATAACAAGGGTGGTGGAAGCCGACCCTAACCTGTTAAAAAATATACTATACAACCTTTTGTCCAACGCCATCAAATTTTCGTTAGATGATGGGTTGATTACCTTGACGGCCTACGAAACCAATGGCCAGTTTGTACTTGAAGTAAACGACAACGGTATTGGCATTTCGCCCGAAGAACAGGAACATTTATTTGAGCGTTTTTTTAGGGCAAAAAATGCGGTCAATATACAGGGTACCGGCCTTGGGCTGCACATTGTATTAAAATATGTTCAACTACTAAACGGTACCATTACTTTAAATAGCCGGTTAAACGAAGGCACCACCTGTACAATTTTTATTCCGCAAAACCTGGCGTAACACTTATTATTATGAAAAAAATACTAGTAATTGAAGACAACAGGGAGGTTAGGGAAAATACAGTGGAAATATTACAACTTTCCAACTACCTGGTTCTTACTGCCGAAGATGGTAAAATGGGTGTAGAACTTGCCTTACGGGAAAAGCCCGACCTGGTGGTATGCGATATTATGATGCCCGTACTTGACGGTTATGGCGTGTATCACTTATTAAGCAAACACCCCGAAACTGCCACTATTCCATTTATATACCTAACCGCTAAAAGCGAAAAAGGCGATTTTAGAAAAGGTATGGAAATGGGCGCCGACGATTATATTACCAAGCCTTTTGATGGTATTGAATTATTGAATGCAATAGAAATAAGGTTAAAAAAAAGTGCGCTTGTAAGGCAGCAATACGAAGGGGCAAACGCCTTAAACAATTTTTGGGGAGATGTAGAAAAAAGTGGAAAAGTTAACCTCACCAACAGCGAAAGAGACGTTTACAATTTTGGTAAAAAACAAACGGTATATAAAGAAGGGCAAAGGCCCAGGGTTATTTATTACGTGCTGGAAGGCAAAGTAAAAATTTGCAAAACCAACAACGATGGAAAAGAACTGATTACTGCCATACACGGTCCTGACGAGTTTTTTGGCTACCTGCCGGTATTGGAAGAAGCAGTGTATACCGACGAAGCCATTGTGCTGGAAGATACCGGCTTAATGCTTATACCCCGCGAAGATTTTTTGCAGTTGATATTGAACGATATTGGTATTGCCAGAACATTTATAAAAATACTTACCAAAAACATGATAGAATTGGAGGACACGCTATTAAACCTTGCCTACAACACGCTAAGGCGCAAGGTGGCATTTGGGCTTACACAGTTGCTGGATAAATACCGATGCGAAGGAATTGACCATACGGTCATTAACTTATCGCGCGAAAATATGGCCCGCACCATAGGCATAGCTACCGAAAGTTTAATAAGAACATTAGGCGACTTTAAAGATGAAAAACTGGTGGATATAAAAAGTGGAAAGGTAATAGTGCTGGACGAAAAAAAGCTTAGAAATTTGCCATATTAACGCATGGCGGCCCCATTACGTACTACAACTATTTTTATTCGTACAACCCTATTTCGTCGCAAATAGACTGCCCGGCCATATTTTGTACCTGCAACGTCCAGTTGTCGGTAAACGAAATACCATTCCAAACATTCCCCGATTTTCTAAACACTTCAATATGCAGCCCGGCAAGTTGTATAAAATCCTGTTCAACTTAGTTAATGATGCGGTTGGGTGCAATGTTGATGGCCACAGGGCCTTTTATAACGGTAAAATCTTTGACCTAATAGTTGGTCAAAATGTTTTTGTGCCTGCTGTATTGCGTTTTCTTTTTACCAACCGTAAACTCAATATTGAGGTAAGGGTACGTGCGGTTAAACACTTTCTGTATGTATGTAAAAGCAGTTTCGTTGTTTATTACTATTTCATTTGTGTTGTAAAGCATACTTGGCATACTGTTTCTACATGGCACCTGTTTAATAATTATCAGCGGAACCGAAGAATAACTAAAATGTACTGGCACGGTTCCACAATTTGTACGATGGTAATCAGGCGGTCGTAATAATTGTTGTCAGTTTTTTGGTTTAATTGGCGGCGCTGTTACCCGGTTACCAATCATCAGCCAGCACTTTAAGGTTAAATCATTTTTTCGCCACACTAAAAATTGCCGTATTGCCCAACGTAAAAAGGTGCTTTTTTTAAACCTTATTATTATGCAGGTAGGCTACCCCTGACCATTATTGTACTTTAACAGTAAAACCGTCATAGGCAGCGGCCTTGTATATTTTTAGACTTACACTTTTATTAATTAGTGTTGTAGGGACTTTTAAACCGCAAAAAACACGTTTGCAACCTTTGCGGCCAAAAATGCCATAACAACGTTACCATCAGCAACAATAAAATGTTTTTTGCCATGTTGCAAATTGTGAGGGTTATAACGTTGTGCCGAAATATTGCTTCATCACAGGTATGTAACGTTTGTGCTATCTTCTCCATTAGTCTGCTAATCTTAATTTTGCTATGGCTTCCCTATCTAAGTCAATATGCTTTTTACCTTCGTTCTTTTCACTTGCTGTCAATTTTTGTAGCAATACTTTTCGTTTGTCCAACCACACATAAACCTCTTGTTCTACAAAGCAAATTAAAAAACATATTATACTGTGTTACCTGCTTTCCCACTCAATGTTTCCAAAGAGTCATTTACGTTCATTTTGCTTATAAAGTGTCTGATAATAATGATGTCAATAGATTCATTTAATGGTTGTGAACAGATTTTGTCAATGCTAAAATAAACTAATGCAAGTCCACATTAATATTTACTAAAAAAGCTTGGTCGTGTCTGAATAACATTATTTCCAAAAATTTTTAATTACGTAAGATAAAATTGTACCATTAGGTAAATAAAGAGCAACAACTTTAATTTGATCTTCTATATCCAAATTCCGCCGGAGCGGACGTGCTTCACGGCCCACTTCTATAATTATTTTTCAGAAGTTTTCTCCCTGACACTTTCTATTTCTTTAATAAACGTGCCGCTTACAAATTTAATTTTTCCTTCCTCCCAACCTGACGTTAATATACTTACAACTTTTCCATACTTGTTAACTATAGGTGCACCACTAAAACCTGATAATTCAAACTTTGTTTTTATAATAAAATTTAGCCTTGATGTTTCTTCTTCAAAACTGTCATAGAAAATTTCATAAACATTTTGTTTGCAATTTTCCTGATTATAGGGGCAGCCAATTATATAAAGGTTGTCACCTTTAGCAGGAAGATTAAAATCAGGATTTAAAGGTAAAATATTAAACTTCGTGTTTGTCACTTCAAGAAGTAAAATATCGTAATTAAAGGAATCGTAATTAAGATTATTTACTCCTATAATAATTGTGTCAAACTGTGCGTTAATTTTTACCCGGGGAAACATTTTCCAACTTATTAAAAGCTTCTTTAAGTCATCCACTCTAATTTCCGGTTCAACACCCATGGCTTCACCAAGTAGGCGTTTAGCAGTTACCGCAAATACTTTATTTCTATAATTGATAAGAAAAGCGCTTGCACCAATCATTTCATCTTTGTGATCTTTAAATAAAGCAAGGTTTGTTAGTAGTATCTGATTTTTCAATACTAAATTTTTAACTACTTCGCCGGTAACTTTTCCGTTCTGTGTTTTGACAAAACGAAAATGTTGTAAGAGTTAGAAAAGTTATTAAAATCTGTAAATTCATCATATTGCTGTGATAACGTTAAAAATTTTTGCCAACGAACAGGGCTAGGCGATGTTGGGGGATTTGAAAATCGTCCGCCCGGAACCGCTGCCGATTGAAAAATAAATGTACAAGATAACAACCAAAGGCCCACCGATGTTTGTCATGCCCGAACAACTGCTGCTATGTTGCTAAAGATGAAGATTACAACGTCCTGCCCCAATATTGCAAAACCCCATGTTGGCAGAAGTTAATTGCTAAGCATCAAAATCAATAGGCTGAGTGTATTCTCAGCCTATTGAATAATTTTTAAAAAAAGATAACTAAAAACGAATACCAAGTCCAACATTAAAATTAATAGCAAAACCTGAGTAAAATACGTTATCACTATTATTAAATATAGATTCATTAATAGTTGATAGACCATTTTTTACATAACCAATGTCACTATTTACTTTTAAAGTAATTTTCTTTAATATAATTGGCTGAACACCTGTTGAAATACCAATAAAGTAGCTATTCTTTTTTTCTTTAAGTGTTTCATTACTTAGATTGCCGTAAGCAATTTTTAACCCTCCATATTCGTTCCATTTCATAGGTAATGTTAAATCAGTGTACCAATTGGACTCTAAGATAAAATTTAATCCACTTATATCTTGATTTTTTATCACTGCCGAAACTCTCCCTAAATTCAATCCAACAGATATTTTTGAATTTTCTATATTTTTATTTTTTTTGTTTAAAAAATATTCAACACCAAAATTATATCTGCCGGAAAAATTATCTGGTAATAATGTTGAGATAATAACATCGTTAGAATTAATTGTTTGTCCAAAGAGAAAATTATTGACTGACAAGAAGAATATCAATATAATAGGAAATTTCATAACAAGATAATTAATTGATTCAAATTTAAATTTTTACACTATTTGCCAACCAAAAAATGGATTTGTTACAACTCCTATAATCTTACCACCGAAAGTCATAAATTCAGAAAAACTTCCACTTTTCCAAGGATTTTCATTCCATTTTTCTTTATTGACTAGTTCTGCTCCCGTCGGAACCCAAGCAGCTGCTATCCCCAATGCAAAATATGAAGTTTTTACTGCTGCAGTAAAAAGTGCTGCCTTACCCGCAATTATTTAAGCTGCTTTTGCAATAAATACAGCTGCTTTCCCTGCTGTTGCTACTGTCAATGCAACAAATGTTAACCTCTCCAAAGTTTTCCAAGGAAAGTTCTTTTTCTTGATTGGGAATTTTCAACTGCATTTTCGTATTGGTTCATATAGTTCTCCTTATTCTGTAGTTATAATTCTAAAGTAGTCAGAACATATTCTTTATCTTCATAACTTAAGTTCGGATTATTTAAAATTCTATTTTCTTGGTCAACTACTTTTGAAGTCATTAGTTGGTCAGCTGAAACATCAGTTAATGTACTTATATTCTCTAGTGAGTCGGCATAGTGTGATTGTTCAGTGCCTAATGAATTCATTGTTGTCTCTGAATTTGACGTTAACTGATTTTGATTTAAGAAATAATTTGGGTCGCCATTTACGCCAAAATTATTAAAGCCTCCAACAACATTTAAATCAAGATTGTTTGCTAAGCCAATATTTGAAGGTGTGTAATAAATATTTGGATTCTCATCTACCAAAAATTCTGTCGCATAACCCGTAAAGCAGGTAGTATTGTATTCATTTGAATAATAAGAATTGCAGCCATTTTGGGAATTACTAGTATTGAAACTATTTCCTCTTGAATTAAAATTTGGATTTAATTTTGTTTTTGAAATTGCGAAACTGATGCTCTTTGAAATTTGTGCAACTTCTTTTTTAATTCTTTGAAAATCTTTCTTTGAAAATTCTTTAGATACTTTGAGGGGTTCTTCTAAAGAATTAATAGTTTCGTTCGATTTTTTGCAGCCAAACAAAATACTTGCAACAAATGCAATCAGAAATACTTTTTTTAATTGTGTCATAGTTTTAAATTTTTGATAAATTTATTTGGGTAGATTTAATAAAAAAACAAGTTTTAACTTGTTTTTTCAAGATATTTTGGATTTTCTATGTCTACCAAGAAGGTTACTTTAACAGAAAGTGCCTCTGCTATTTTACAAAGAGTATCAAAACGTGTAGTTCCCGCCTTTCTTTCAATTTGCCCATATGCCGATGGAGTTATGTCAATAAAGTCCGAAACTTCGGCTTGTGTCAGTCCTTTAGCTTCTCTAATTTTTCTAATCCTTTCTGCAAGTTTCATTTTGTTGATTTAGGGTGTTGCTAATTTCTGCCAACGATTGGGTATTGCTGCAGGCAGGGAATTCATTGCTGTGTCCGACCCCAACAGCTGCTGAATAAAGATATAAAAGTAAAAGATTACAAACAAAAGCCCAAAGATGCTTGTCCTGCTGGAACTGAAGCTG
>JBBRUR010000137.1:0-11832 GCA_038247635.1 Chitinophagales bacterium | reverse complement strand
GTAATGGCGATGATAGAACCGTGGAGTATGCTATAGGCGTACCCTATTTTTTGACTGTTGACTGTTGCCTGTTTTCTTGTTTTCATATCAAAAAAATACAAATGATTGCCGCTATTTGATACACCTAATGCCGAATATAAATGATGATAAAAAGGGCTGAATAAAATTACTAACTGTACAATAGTGCTACCTCTATGGTCATAAAGGCAGGCTGCAACGACTGATGAAAAAGCGATAAAGCGTGGTTCAAAAATATCAGCTCCAGGTTGCGGATTGTAATTAAAATACATTAAAAGCACAAGGCTATTGTATACTGCAAAAAAATATTCCCATTACACATTACCACACCTGCCAAACGGCTGTAGGTCGTTTTATTTTACCGACCCCGATGGGCACATAGCCGAGGTGGCAGAAAATGGACTGTGGGATAGTTGACCAACCACTCCATTGCCAGGTAAAAGCTGGGTGAGCAATTCAATTTTATGCCGTGGCTGCACAGGGTATATGCCAAAGTTTTACTATTGAAAAGCGGATAGCTATCTTTGCCGCCTTTATTTCATTATTACTTTTTAGCAACTATTATGAAGGTTTTTAAGTTTGGAGGAGCCAGTGTAAACAGCGTTGAGCGGATAAAAAATGTGGCAGCAATATTAAAAGAGTACCAGCACGAGCAACTGGTAATCATTATTTCGGCCATGGGCAAAACCACCAATGCCCTCGAAAAAGTGGCCAACGCTTTTTATAATGGCGATCAGCAACAGGCCCTTCAGTTGTTTGACCTTGTAAAGCAAAACCACCTTACCACGGCCAAATACCTGCTGGTAACTACCTATAATAAAACGTACGACCAACTGGTTAACTTTTTTACCGAGGCAGAGTGGCTACTACACGACAAGCCTGTGCGGAGTTACGACTACTATTACGATCAGGTAGTTTGTATTGGCGAGTTGCTGAGCACGTGCATAGTAAGCGCCTATCTGCAGGAAGTGGGCATGGCTAACCAACTGGTAGATGTTCGCGACATATTGCGCACCAACGATGTGTTTAGGGATGCAGAAGTAGACTGGGAAGTGACCAGCGAACAACTAAAAGCCAACATCGCCCTAAACAATGGCCCTGCCATGTATATTACCCAAGGCTTTATTGGCAGCACCGATGCCAACGAAAGCACCACCCTTGGCCGCGAGGGCAGCGATTACTCGGCCGCCATATTTGCTAACCTATTAAATGCAGAAGGCCTTACCATTTGGAAAGATGTGGAAGGTGTAATGAACGCCGACCCAAAGCAGTTTGCCGATGCTGAATGGTTGAGCGAGCTAAGCTTTAGCGAAGTGATTGAAATGGCTTATTATGGTGCACAGGTCATTCACCCAAAAACAATAAAGCCGCTGCAAAATAAACAGATACCGCTGTATGTAAAATCGTTTTTAGATGTTTCGTTGCCCGGTACTACCATCAGCCGTATTAATGGTAAAAACCTGCCGCCCATAAAAGTTATTAAACAAAACCAGGTGCTGTTGCATTTAAAAAGCCGCGACTTCTCGTTTGTGGGCGAAGCGCCAATGAGCAACCTGTACAACATATTTGCCTCACTGCATATTACACCCAACTTGTTACAAACAGGGGCCATTAATATTCAGCTTTGTATTGATGAACATGCCGAAAAAGTAGATCAGCTTGCGGCAGCCGCCAGCCAATTCTTTGATGTGCAGGTAAAAAAAGGATTGACGTTATTGACTATCAGGCATTATACCCAGGCTATTTTAGATGAACTGTCACAGGGCAAAAAAATAGCCCTGCGCCAACAAACGCCCGAAACCGTTCAAATACTGTTTGCTTAATATTGATACCGAAAGCAGCAATAGGTGTTTGGAAGTTAATTTTGTGTAACGAAAAGAAATGCATGGTGCATTGTAGCCTAACTCATATAACCTCGTTTGTTACAATACTACATATTCGCCCTTCTT
Source organism: Chitinophagales bacterium (assembly GCA_038247635.1). Classification (GTDB taxonomy): domain Bacteria; phylum Bacteroidota; class Bacteroidia; order Chitinophagales; family Chitinophagaceae; genus Segetibacter. The sequence continues at coordinate 9,865 of JBBRUR010000137.1, read as the reverse complement.
GTTTACCGATATTAGAGGCAGCTTTTTCTTCTCTTCAAAAAAGTCGTACACCTCTTTTATCTTAATGGCAAAGCGCTGTATGTCCTGATCGTCCTTGGTAGCGCGGGCAAAATATTCAAAGCTTTTTTTGTTGTTGAATTTTATGGGAAAAATGTGCACCGGTATAAAATCCTGTCCCTGCGCCTTTGCATTGGCAGCCAATACATACAACTCTTCAATCTGGTAGTTTTGAATAGGAATGCAACCAACGGTAAGGCAACTGCCATGTATAAATATTTCGCCGCCCGGCCGCACGCTATCGCTCAACACCTTATCGCTTTCGTTAGGGTAATTTAGCCCCAGCGATAAATGATAATTGCTGTTGGGGTTAAACTGGTTGATGTAATAAAATCCTTCGGGCACCTGGTAATCGCCTTCCATGCGCTTGGGGCCCATACCACCAGCCAATGCACAAACCTTGTAGGTTTTAAACAGTGTATAATCGTCTTTACTATTGTTTCGTACCCATACCTCCAGCTCGCTATCGTACTTAAAAGATCGGATATAAATTTGTTTAGCCGGCCACTGCAGGTCCTTGGCTATAAACTGTTTTTTTAGCGTGTCTTCTTTTAACTTAATGGCAGTTGCTACACGCGGATACGATTTTTGAAAATCGACAAAACCGGGTTGTGCAATCACCATTCCGCAAATGCAACTTAACAATCCTATAAAAAACACCTTCTTCATGTATTCTATTTTGTTTAAAACGTGGTTGTAATGTAATTAATTGTAAGTATGCACACCGTTAAAGTGAACAATTATCGATGGTTACAACGGTTATCCACCTTTATAAATTGCCCCTCATGTCCTGTTCTCTTTCCAATGCCTCAAACAAAGCCTTAAAGTTTCCTTTTCCAAAACTTTGAGCGCCTTTGCGTTCTATGATCTCAAAAAAAAGCGTTGGCCTGTCCTGCAAAGGCTTCGAAAATATTTGCAGCAAATAGCCCTCCTCGTCCCTGTCAATCAACACTCCTAAGCGCTGCAATTCGGCAATATCTTCATCAATCACACCTACCCTTTCCATCACCGTTTTATAATAACTATCGGGTATGTTCAAAAATTCAACCCCGCGCCGTTGTAACTCACCAACGGTGGCTACAATATTTTTAGTGGCAATGGCAATATGCTGCACCCCTTCGCCCTGGTAAAACTCAAGGTATTCCTCCACCTGCGATTTCTTTTTACCCGCTGCCGGCTCGTTTATGGGAAACTTAATAAATCCGTCGCCACTGCTCATTACTTTACTCATTAAGGCGCTGTATTCAGTAGATATATCAGTGTCGTCAAACGTCAATATATTTTTAAACCCCATCACTTTTTCATAAAAATCTACCCACACATTCATTTGGTTCCAACCCACATTGCCCACGCAATGGTCAACATATAGCAAGCCTGTTGAGGGCGCACTGTATTTACTTTGCCACGCAACAAAACCCGGTAAAAAGGCCCCGCTATAGCCTGCCCTTTCAATAAAGTGATGTACTGTTTGGCCAAAGGTTTGTATGCCGCAAATAGTTACCTGTCCAAACCCGTCGGCAACTACCTGTGGAGCCATAGTGCTTATACCGCCGCGGCTGGTGGTTTCCTGCCATGCCTTTTGGCAATCATCTACGGTAAGGGCAATTACCTTAACCCCATCACCATGTTTGTACACATGGTCGGCAATGGCATCGCCGGTGCGTACCGAAGTGGTTAAAACAAAAGTTAGTTTGTTTTGCCTTATGGCATAACTCACTTTATCCATAGTGCCCGTTTCGGGACCTGCGTAGGCAAGGCTTTTAAAGCCAAAAGCGTTTATATAATAGTAAGCAGCCTGTTTGGCATTGCCTACATAAAACTCAATATGGTCGGTGGCGCGCAAAGGCAAAAAATCGTTCTGCGTATCGGCCAAAGCCGCCATAATATTTGCTGTTTCCATTTTTTTTTGATTGATTAATAAGCATGAAGAAATAAAAAGCAGAAGCCATTATCCAATCAAAAAAGTATCCATGGCAAGGGTGCTCATCAACAGCGGATAGTTGCCAACGTGTGGTATGGTAGGTTTGTCCTTCATTTGTTTAACGTGGTAAAAGTACCATCTTCTAAAAAAATAAAACGATAAAATGCCACGTATCCCTATTTTAAAAAAGCGCTGGTACAGGCATGAGAAAAGGTAAATAATCCTTTTTTTTTGTTCAGGCAGTTACTATTTTTTGGTACATCGTTGTGTCACTCACTGCACCGGCAACAATACTATTGAGCGTTAAAAGCAATCCCCTTTTTGTAAACCCTTTTTGAATGTACTTTGCCTGCCAATTATGGGCAATAGTTATTTTTCGTTTAAACAGTTTACCATACAACAACAACACTGCGCCATGAAGGTGTGTACCGATGCCTGCCTGTTTGGTGCATGGGTAGCTAATCAACTAACGCAAACCCCGGTGAGCCATATATTAGATATTGGTACCGGCACCGGACTATTGCCGTTAATGCTGGCCCAGCAAACAACCGCCACCATACATACTGTAGAAGTTGACCATGCTGCCTTTATACAGGCGCAAAAGAATATTGCCGACGCTAATCGTAGTCAGCAGATCACTGTTTATCATCAACCCATTCAACAATTTGACCCGGGCAGGCAATACCCTTTCATACTTTCCAATCCACCGTTTTACCAACACGATCTTAAAGGCCCCGGAATTCAAAAAAACCTTGCTCATCACAGCACGCAATTATCTATTAACGACCTGCTGACTTCTATACAAAGGTTGTTGCAACCCAACGGTTCATTTGCATTGCTATTACCTGCCCAGCGGCCACAGGCCTTTGTTGATTTGACTAGCCAGCAAGGCTACCATCCAACACAAATAGTGAGGGTAAAACAAACCGAAAGGCACTACCCCTTTAGGTGGATGGTGTGGTTTGCTACACAACCATCTACAATAGTAGAAAGTGAAATAACTATTAAGGTCAACAATACCTATTCGGCTGGGTTTACTGCGTTGTTAAAAAACTATTACCTGCACTTGTAAACTTCTAATCAACTAACCGAAACATAATCGCACAAGTAGGCAAAATGTGGGGTAAGATGGCCTTGGGTGGCAATAGTTGCGTTATCAATTGTTGGGGAGCCACCGGCGGCCATATCGTTTAACACAAACTTCATAAGCTGGTCGCCAAAGTAGCGGCTGGCATCGCGGGGCAGTTCGTTGGGCAGGTTGCCAACTGCCATTATATCTACCCCAAATTTTTGATAGGGGGCAATAGCCTGTCGGCTTACCGGGTCAACACCGTATACGGGGTCTTCAATGGTGGCATCGCCCAAATTACAGGGTATGCTTCCGTTTTTATCGTCGCTAATATCGGCTATGGTAACAATTTTAAACGATGGTTTTAGCATATCCTCCCAGCTAAATAATCGTGGTATGCCATGGTCCCAATACACGCCGTTTAACAACACATCGGTATGCGGTATATATTGGCCAAACGTACACTCATACTCCTGCGGCGCCTGGTGAAAATGAAGCCGGTTGTATTTTTTCGACACCTTGTGGCGGTACAGGTCGCCACCTTTTAAGTGCACGTATACCGGGTAGGTAAAATCTCTTTCAAGGTACTCGTCGGGGTCCACTTCAATTAAACCCATCAGGTTCAAAATTTCTAAAACACCACTGGCCACACGGCCGCTACCCGTTACTGCCACTTTTTTGTTGGGCACGGTTAACCCAAAGTAAGTATGGATAAGGCTGTTGTAATTTTTAACGCCTGTAACCCTGCCCAAAGTAAAACTACCGGTGCGCAAACCATAGGCCATCATACCGTTGTGGGCGCCTACCACACCGGCAAAAAAGCCAAAACCCAGTATGCGCTGTCCATCGGCATGTTCAAGGCACTCATAGTCTACAAGCGTAATATTTTTATCAATAACCGCCTGTAACAATGCACGGTTACCAGGTTGCTTCTTTTTGGTGTGCGAAAAAAACATGTATTTTTTGTTGGGCAACAGGTCGGCCACGGGCACTTCCTTAATGCCCAACAGCAGGTGGCACTCCGTTAAATCTTCCCGCAGTTCAATACCTGCTTTGGTGTATTCCGCATCTTTAAAACAACGGTGCGGACAAGGCTGTACCAACACTTTTACCCCGGCAATCCTTTGTTGAAGCAACTGGCACTGCATAGGTGTTAATGCCACCCGGTTGTCGGGTGGCACCTTCCCCTCGCGTATTAAACCTATTATCAGCATGCGTTTTTTGGTGAAGGTATATTTTTGTAAAGTGCCATTCGATGTTATCAACTTCTACTTAACCTATCCCATTGACAGAAACGTAGTTTTTAATTTTTCAGTAGCCTCTATCTACACTACAAACGGTCTTGTGTCACTTAACAAAAAGTATCTTCTCCCTAAGTTGATTTAGATTTTTTAGAAATCAAGAGGCTTCACAAAAAATTAACCGGGTATTATCTATACACGATTACCAGCTTTGGACGCTTTGATGCATCGCTGTTGAAACTGCTGGCAAACTGGCGGAGGTTGTAATAATTCTCGGTATTTAAACGCAACGCAAAACCATTGTTTGCAGCGGCCTGCATGTCTTTTACCAGTTGTGTTACATCCAAATCGAGGCTATTTTGAGCCGGTGAAGTGCTGACAGGTACGTTTACTTTATTGGTTGTTGTAATGGACGGTTGGTTGTTCCAGTTAATTGTATTTACGGCCCATAAAGAAGTTACCCGATAAATAGAGAAATCGTTGGCAGTTCCAAACTGGGCATCAATTTGGTTTCCTCCTTTAGGATTAGGCATTGAAAACCACGATAATTTGGCGCTCATAATAGTAGCACCTGGCGGCAGGGTATAATCAAACTTCACATAGGGCCGGTACACTATCGGGTTCCCGCCAATTGTCCACACACCCAGCGTAAGTTGGGTATCCCCGGCACCACTGCTATTGATATTGTAACTGTTTGGGATAGCCTCGTTAATGTTACCAGATGGAGAAAGTATTAGCGTTTTTTCAGGGCAACCGCCCCACGTCGGTACACCTTGGCAAAGTATCAGGGCCAAATTATCGGCACCAACGGGGATAGCCACCCATTTTGTGCCATTCCAATATTGCATGTCGCCAGCGTTTTGTGCTACGTTCACAACAGCGTACCACATGGTACCATTCCAATAATAATAGCCGGGTGAAACTGCATTGGCCCCGCTTCCTGCTACTGCAGTATTAAACACCAACAAACCCAGTGCAGGCGTTGTAACTGGCGAGGCTGCGTTAGCTGCCTGAAGTGCAACCCTCGGTGGTAAAAATCCTTTGTCACTGCTTTTTACTTCCAACATAGCCGAGAAGTCAGGAGTGTTGGTTCCGATGCCTACCTGGCTAATAGCCATTGTTGAAATGAAACAAAAAAAAATTACCAATAGAAAATTTCTAGTCATACAAGGGTTTGTTGGTGAAAATGAAAATGAGGTGAAATAAAAGGACATATCAAAACAATTATAGATCCTTTTCAGTGCTGGAAATTAAAGCAAATTTGTTCACCAGTGATTGGCTGCGAAAAATATATGTAAGGCACTGAGATAGTAAGTAAAACGCATTCCATTTTAAAAGCAGCCTATAAACGAATTGTGCAGATACTGGCTATGGTTTTTTACAAAATCACAATTGCTGCCCGGTTGAAGCTAGCCGGACTGGCCTGCCCAATTGACCATAGCCGGACGGGCCGCCGGTACCTGGCTGAAGCTAGCCGGACGGGCTTTCATCGTTTAAATACATGGCATCGCCCACGCTCCTTTATTTACTACAAACTATCTCTACAACATTGGTAGTAGCAGGCCCCACCTTAAACCGGTCGTCAATCCTTTGGCCTACTACCCAAACAATTTTTTTATCCATTTCCATCACCCACACTTTTTCCTTATCTGCCAGCGATAATTTTTGATCGATAAAAAACCGGCTGAGCTTTTTCTTTTTGCGCATACCAAGGGGGTAAAAATAGTCGCCCTTTTTCCATTTGCGCAGCAGCATAGGGAAGGTGATTAAACCAGCGTCGATCCATGCAACCGTTTTAGCCTCGGGTATAGCTTTATTATTATCAAATGTATTAATGGAGATATGTATGCTGCCTCCTTCAAAAGCAACCTGCAGGTCGCCTTCATCAATAATAATATTGGCGGCAGTGGTAGTTTCAAGCAATGTTATTATAAGCCATTGCCTGTTTTTTAGCAGGCGGTGACTGGCCGAAACAATATACCTGCCGCTATCGCTTTGCAATAAGGCTACCGCATCATCTAACTGGGCGGCTACAAATCCGTACTGCTTAATAACCTCGTATAAAATGGTGCGATGTGCTTCCATCTTTAAAAGTTTGAGCGCCGGCATATGTACTTCCTGCCCTTTGTACTCCAGCAGCTTTTTTACATGCAGGTCAACCGCTTGCCGGTACAATTGTTCCACTTCACCAAAACGCTCAATGTTGTGCAACAGGTTATCTTCTATTTGTGGATACAATGTTTTTAGCGCAGGCATTACGTGTTGGCGAAGGTAGTTGCGGGTATACTTATCGCTTTGGTTGGAGCTATCTTGTACGTACTGCAAACCTTGCTGCTGCGCATATGCCAGTAACTCCTCTTTTTTAAAGGGCAGCAGTGGCCTGAACAACTGATTGGTTAATGGCAAAATACCATGCAGTCCGCCAATACCGGTTCCTTTAAAAAAGTTCATCAGCAGTGTTTCAATATTGTCGTTGGCGTGGTGGGCTGTAACAATCAACTGCGGGCGGGTGCCTTCACTACCATCAACCAAACTGTTTTCAGGGTTCACAGGCTGCCCTACTCCATTTACCATCTGCCACTGCCCATTAATAATTTCATAAAACCATTGGTACCGCAGGTTGCGGGCGGCCACCTGTATGGATTGCTTGTGTTGTAGGGCAAAGGCCTGCGCATTAAATTGTTGCACAAATACTTGTTTGCCGTATGCATTGCCAAGTGCCTTTACAAAATCCTCATCGCGTTGGCTTTCGCTGCCCCTCAATTGAAAGTTGCAGTGGGCAATGGCAAAGTCAATACCTGCTTTATGTACCAGGTGGCACAACAACACACTGTCTACCCCGCCACTTACGGCCAGCAACCATTTGCTGTTGGTACGTATTACCCCGCCAAAGTTGTTATGCAGGTGCTGTTTAAATTGGTCGGTTAAGCTCAAAGCGGTGGGTGTGGTAGTTTAACGGGTTATGTATTAAAGATATGTGGCTACAAAATTTACGAAGAGAGCCCGCCTGGCCAACGGCCCGCCTAACCGGACCGCTGCCTGACTGCAACGGGCAGTAACAGTAATTGCTATTTGCAAATACAATGAATATTAACTGGTAGTTTACTTGATGTTTTAAAAAAATGATGCTATATGATTTGCCGATGAACGGATTGCGACGCAAGGCTGACGCCCAAAGTACTCCTGCCGGTATTAAAAAGTATTTACTCTACAGTTAACACCCTTACGCATTGGCCTTTTTAGTTTCTTTTGCCCATGCATCTTTTAAAGTAACGGTTCGGTTAAACACCAGTTTTTCCTCGCTGGTATCCTGGTCTAACACAAAATAACCCTTTCGTATAAACTGGTAGCCCTCGCTAAATTTTGCAGTGGCAAGCGCAGGCTCAATGTAGGCATTGGGCACTACCTGCAGGCTGTCGGGGTTGATATACTCTTTAAAATCGCCCTCTTCCACGGCCGGGTTTTCTACTTTAAACAAACGGTCGTACAGCCGTACTTCGGCAGTAAAGGCATGTTGAACACTTACCCAATGTATGGTGCCTTTTACCAATATACCGCTGGTATCGCTACCACTTTTGCTATCGGGGTAGTACTCGGCATGCACCTCAGTTACGTTGCCTTCGCTGTCTTTTTCAAAGCCGGTACATTTTACAATGTAGGCGCTTTTTAGGCGTACGGTAAGGCCCACACCCAACCTGAAAAACTTTTTTGGTGGCTCTTCCATAAAGTCTTCGCGTTCTATCCAAAGCTCTTTGCCAAAAGGAAGCATGCGGGTACCACCACCGTTTTCGGCTTCGGGGTTGTTTTCGCTATGCAGCTCTTCCACCTGCCCATCGGGGTAATTGGTAATTACCAGTTTTATGGGGTCAAGCACTACCATGCGGCGCAGGGCGTTGCGGTTCAAATCTTCGCGAATGCAAAACTCCAGCAGGCTAAGGTCAATCAGGTTTTCGCGTTTTTGTACACCAATCTTATCGCAAAAAACACGAATGCTTTCGGGCGTATAGCCCCTGCGCCTGAAGCCGGCAATAGTGGGCATTCGGGGGTCGTTCCAGCCGCTTACCATTTTTTCGTTTACCAGTTGCAGCAACTTTCGTTTGCTCATTACGGTATAGGTAAGGTTTAGCCGGGCAAACTCGTATTGGTGGCTGGGAAAAATAGTAAGTTGTTCAATATACCAGTTGTACAAAGGGCGGTGAGGTATAAACTCCAGCGTACAAACCGAGTGGGTAATGTTTTCTATGCTGTCGCTTTGACCATGGGCAAAGTCGTACATGGGGTAAATACACCAATCGTTGCCCGTGCGGTGGTGATGGGCGTGTTTAATGCGGTACATGATAGGGTCGCGAAAGTGCATGTTAGGATTGGCGAGGTCAATTTTTGCCCGCAACACTTTTGCGCCGTCGGCAAATTCACCAACCTTCATTTTGGCAAAAAGACCAAGATTTTCGTCCACGCTGCGGCTGCGATACTGGTTGGGTGTACCGGGTTCGGTAGGCGACCCTTTTTGGCTGGCAATTGCCTCGCTGGTACTATCGTCAACATAAGCCAGGCCTTTTTTAATCAGCTCAACGGCAAAGTTGTATAGTTGCTCAAAATAATCCGACGCATACAGTTCGCTGGCCCATGTAAAGCCAAGCCATGCAATGTCTTCCTTTATACTGTCAACATATTCGGTGTCTTCGGTTACAGGGTTAGTATCGTCGAACCGTAAGTTGGTTTTTCCACCATAGTTTTTTGCCAGCCCAAAATTGAGGCAAATGCTTTTGGCGTGGCCAATGTGCAGGTAGCCATTCGGCTCGGGCGGAAACCGGGTTAATATGGAGGTATGTTTACCCGCGGCCAGGTCTGCTTCTACTATTTCTTCAATAAAATTCAGGCTCTTTTCTTCGCTCATTACGTTTAAGTTGGAGGGCAAATTTACAAACTAAGGCCTACGAATTATCTATTACCTTTAATTAACCATTGCAGTATTTTTTGGGGGGTTAACCACGGGTACAAACAGTATAAATGGATAAGGCAATTCAAATTCGCCCTAATTTTGCGGCCTTAAATTATTAAGTATGGAGCCCCTGCAGGTAACGAACGAAGAAGGTAAAAAGATTGGTGTACTAATTTTAGTAAGCGATTACGAAAAACTGTTAGCCGAACTGGAGGCAACCAAAATGGAACTGGCAGCACTAAAAGCATCCATCAAAAAATAAAAGGCACAGGCAAATAAACAGGGCAATTGTTGTGCAGGTAAATTTCTTTTTTTAGCGGGCAGAAGAATATCTATGTAACTCCGGTTGTGTCACTCACTTTTACTGTAACAATTTTATTCGGCGAAGGAAAACGGGTGAATTTTACATTGGTCGTTATACTGTAATAAGTTTATCCTTTGCCCGGAAAACGGGTAAATTTTACATTAGTCGTTATCCTGTAACAAGTTTATTCTTTGCATGGGGAACGGGTAAATTTTACATTAGTCGTTATACTGTAACAAGTTTATTCTTTGCCCGGGGAACGGGTAAATTTTACATTAGTCGTTATACTGTAATAAGTTTATTCTTTGCCCGGGGAACGGGTAAATTTTAC
>JBBRUR010000136.1:0-11904 GCA_038247635.1 Chitinophagales bacterium | reverse complement strand
TCACTAAACAATGGCGAAGTTTTATTTTCCAGCTTTCTGACAGCAGACATGTTTTTGGTTTGAATGAATTATTATCCTGTTACACCATAAATGTTTCGCTTAAAATAATATCGGGTTTCTGCGTAATCTCCACCGGCAATAACGGTGCATCCAATACATCGGCATCGTCCATGTCATTATTTAGGTTTACATATTTGGCGGCATATTGCATCACTAAATTTTCTACCGCATGCGGCTTTATGTCGCCCTTATCGTATTTCATTCTAAGCTTCCGCAAATCGTTGGGCAAATTGGCAATGGTTCCCTTATCCAACAATACCAGCAGGGTTTCAGCGGCATTCCTAAACTTTTCATCTTTACTATCGGCCCGCAACTCCCTTATAAATTTTTTTGCATGGTTTGTTTTGGCATCGCCCGAAACGGTTTCTGTTGAGTTAGCAAACAATTCCTGCTCAAAATAAGCGGAAGCCTTTTCTACATGGCTGTGGTGATAGGCCGGTAGCTCTTCTGCTAGCTCTGACGCTTTTGCTTCAAAAAGTTCTGCAGCGTTTACAAAAGTCAATGCTTCTATTCCGGCGTCCGCATCTACTTTATAAAACTCGGTTTTGTAGGCCGATTTCATAAAAATAAGACTTCCGCCCTTAATTGGTGCATGCATTTTGCCTGGCTTTCTACCGGTTCGGGCCTTTAGTGGTAGTTGTTTAATACGCTTAAATTCTTTTTCGTTTTTCGCCTTAAAGTCCCTGATGATTTGCAGGTAATACAACCGCTTGTCTTCCTCCTCGCCTACGCCCTGGGTATGCAGTTTTACCTGTTCCAGCACTTCTTCAATGGTATATATCCGGGAGTCTTCTCCAAATGCTGTATGAAAGCCCTGTAGTTTAATGTAGGCATTGTTGTACAGGTTTATCAACTGGTCGCTTTGGCGCGACGGGTAAAAGGCATAATTGTAAATAGTATCGGCCACGCTACCAATACGGTTTACCCTGCCTATACGCTGCATTAGTTTCGTGGCGTTCCAGGGTGTATCGTAGTTTACAATTATGTTGGAGCGATGCAGGTTCATACCTTCGGCCAGTACCTCGGTAGAAATGATGATGTCGTAATCGTTGTGGAAAGTGCCCGGATAATTGGCATCAAAATTTTTCTGAATGGTATCAAAAACCGCTTTCCGGTTTTCGGCCGACACGGTTAGTGTTTTAGGATAGTTTAGCTGTTCGGTTAAATAATTGGCCGTTTCTTTCGACTCGGTAAAAATGACCAGTTTTCCGGTTTTATTTAGGTCCAACCTAAATAATTCATTTTTTAGAATTTGCTTAAACAAGTCCAATTTGGGATCGGCCGTTACAGCATCCCATTGGCGACAAATATGGGTAATGTGTTCAAGATCGGATTGAAGCAAGGCCAAGAAGTCCTCTTTAAAATCATCAGGTACAAAAATTTGATTTTTTGGATCCTCTGCCGATAATTCTAAAATCTTCTCTTCTATTTCTTCGTCGGTCCAATCCTGGTCCATTAACGAATTAATGTTGGTACTGGGCGCCACATAAATTTTACCTTTTGCAAACATGGTAATCATCCGCTCAGTAGAAACACGAAACCGGTGGAGTGATTTGGTAAAAGCGTAGAATGAACTTTCCAGCCTTTTTACCAACTGTGTCATCATTATTTGGGCGAGTGTTTTTGAAATTCTTTCTGCCTGTGTGTAATACTTGTCTTGTATATCGGGCAATAAATAGGCAATAGCCTGGTAGCGGAAATAGCCAATGTCGTCAACCAATAATGAAATCGTATTGTAAAAGAGGGTTTCCAGTTCCGGACCCAATTCATATTCAATTGCCTTGGGTGGCGCAATATCAGGAAAAATGATACCCTGGTTAAGCAGGTCGGTCAAATAGGCGGGATATTTTTTTACATCCGTTCTGGTTCTTCTAACAGTAATGGGCTGTAATACCTTATTTCTAATAGCGCCGTAAATTTTGCGCAAAGCATCCACATCGGGCCGACCGGTAACTTTGGCGGCTGCCAGTATTTCCTTGTATTGGCGAATGAGCGGCGCAAAAAAGCCCTGCAGGTTCGTTATAGGTAAGGTGGATTTTCGGGCATCCTGGAAAAGCTGTAATTGGTAGTAAATATCGTCGGGGCGGTTGTTTAAAGGCGTGGCCGAAATAAGCATCACCTTTTTACGATAACCATATACATTGCCTATAATACTTCTCGGCGATTTGCAAATGGTTTGCAGGTTGTCGAACATTATTGACCTATGGTTTCTAAACTTGTGGGCCTCATCAACCAAAATTAGATCGTAATCCTCCTTTGGCCAGTAGTCGTCGTGATCCTTTAAAATTTTATGCAAACTTCCATTACTGATAAACTTACTGTGTTTATCTAATCCAAAATGGCGAAAAGTATTTTTCCAGTTCTTTTCCAATGGCGGTGGGTAAACCACCAAAATTTTAGTACTGAGGGTGCCATTTGCAATCAAAAACCTTTTAGCAATCATACTAGCTATGATCGTTTTACCCAACCCAACCACATCGGCCAACATAAAACCATTATGGTCCAATATCATTTGGTAGCCTTCGTTTACCGCATCAACCTGGTAAGTAAGTTTTTTAAAATTCTTCGGCAGGTCACCCACGGTGTCCGGATCGTAGTCAATGTTCTTACCAAAGTATTCAATCAGGAACTTAATATAAATTTCGAACGGGGTAAATAACTGGCCAATGTGCGACCTACTTTTTATCCTATCCACATCTATAGGTTGCACTTCCTCGCCATCCTCCCATAATAGAGCAAACTCTTTTTCAGCAAAAGCCACATCGTCGTAATCCCGCAAGGCAACGTTAAACTCGTAATTGCCTTCATCTTCAACACCTAAACCTGCACTTGTCAGGTTCGACGATCCGGTTATTACCTCACCGCCGGAATATTCGTTAAAATTCTCCGGCAGAAAGATGTAGATTTTAGCATGTAGCTTTTTCGTTTTATGTACCCTTATCTGTATTTTTTTATCAATGATATCTTCCATGAACTGAAGAATACCATCTTCTACTTCTTTGGCATAAGATGCCTCCTTAATATCCTGTCGCATCCACCGTATAAACTCATCCCTTGTTTTCCCGGGGTCTCCAAAAAACATCAGTCCTCTTCTTTTGGCTTCCGCGCTGATGTTATCAATGTTTATCCCAACCAAAATTTTTACTTCGGGCACTTTTATCAGGTGCTTCTTTATCGCGTAATATCCGGAAGCACGAAAGTACCCCACTACTGCATGAAAGGCGTATACATCGGCGATATGCTCAAATGCTCCATCAAATTTTTTGATTAAAGTATTGCCTTCTCTATTGGTAAAAAAACGGGTTGACATGCGTTGCCAATATATAGAAAACTATTATAAATTTCAGAACTTCATAATGCAACTGACTTGGTATTCAAATTTCATATAGTCGAAACTTAAATGTTTCAACACGTCAATAAATAACATGGCAAAAAATACGGACAAACTTCCCAGATTTACAGCCCAACGTTTTTCAATTCCTGTTTTATAAAGTTTTCGAGTTGTTCTTTGTCGGGCAGCATCAGTTGGTATTTTTTTACAAATAGTTGAGGGTCCATACCGGCGGTGGCGTATTGCACCAATGCATCGTTTTTTGTCGGTTACCATTAAAATACCTACTGGCGGGTTGTCGCCGGCCTCCATTACTTCCTCCTTATAATAGTTTAAGTAGGCGTTTAATTGCCCGGCATTGCTATGGCTAAATTCTCAGCTTTCAGATGGATCAGTACAGCACTTTTCGTAAATGAGCCACGTCAGAGGGATTAAAATTTGTTGGTAATTACTAGGCTATCGACCCGATAATTTGCGGATATGTTTGGTAGAACTGTATACATCTCGATAATTCAGGCGCAGTTAATCTTCTAATCTCTATTGCGGAATATTTATTTTTTCATTCTATAACTTCAGTACAAATAATGGCATAAGCAACAATTTTGCAACCGATCAATCAAAATCATTGTCCACATAACTTACTCGTCCATTATATCTTAACACAAAATGAGGGTAAACTTTTCCATTCCTGTTACAAAATGAGGGCAAACCATCCAATCAATGTCACATAGTGAGGGTAAATTCTTCCATATTTTGTCACAAAACGAGGGCAACCACCGCCTCAAACGATCGAACCAAATGTAACCCGCCACCCCTACATTTGCCATATGTCCATTGAACAACAATTACTGGCTTTTTTGCCGGCCAGCCGCATAAGGGCCCGTTATATTGATGTGGTTTCGTACGCCAGCGATGCGGGGTTTTATTACCTGCTGCCTAAGGCAGTGGTATTACCAAATACAGAGGCAGAAATCGTTTCGCTTTTTAAATGGTCGCATGCGCAAAAGGTGCCGATAGTGTTTAGGGCAGGCGGTACCAGCCTGTCGGGCCAAAGCATTACCGACGGGGTGCTGGTTGATCTTAGCCAATACTGGAACAAACTAAGCATTGAAAATAATGGCGACCAGGTGCGGGTGCTACCCGGCGTTACAGGCGCTATGGTAAATGCTTACTTACGAAAATATCAGCGTAAAATTGGTCCTGACCCCAGCAGCATTAGCGCAGCTATGATGGGCGGCATACTCAGCAATAATAGTAGCGGCATGTGTTGCGGCGTGGCGCAAAACTCGTATCACACCACCAGATACATTCGTTTTATACTACCCGATGGCGACACTTTCAGCACCGAACGGCTGGGCGATTACGAACGCCTGCAAACCGATTGCCCGGTACTTTTTGAAACCATTACCCGGCTGCGCAACCAAATTTTGAGCAACGAGGCGCTTCACCAAAAAATACGACGTAAGTACTTAACTAAAAATACGGTTGGTTACTCGCTCAATGCTTTTATCGATCACCAGCACCCGCTCGATATTTTGGCGCACCTGCTAATAGGCGCCGAGGGTACGCTGGCCTTTATAGCCGAAGCGGTGATGGACACTGTGCCTGATTACCCGTATAAGTCTACAGCGTTGTTATATTTTACTGACATTTACGCGGCCTGCCAGGCCATTGTGCCGCTAACCCAGGCCGGCGCATTAATGGTGGAGCTTATGGACCGCGCCAGCCTGCGCAGCGTAGAAAATATGGCGGGCATGCCGGCTATTGTAAAAACCCTTCCGGAGGCCGCAGCAGCCTTGTTAATCGAGTTCCAGGAAAGTGTAGAGGACTTGTTGCGCCAGCGGGTAGAGGGCTTTATGGTTGCTGCCAACAACCTTGCGCTGTTGGAGGCGCCGGTGTTTACTTACCTGGCGGCGGAGCAGGCTTTTTACTGGAAGGTGCGCAAGGGTTTGTTTCCGGCGGTGGGCGCTGTGCGGGCCAGTGGTACATCTGTTATTTTAGAAGATATAGCCGTGCCGGTGGAAAAAATAGGTGATGCCATTACCGACCTGCAGCAGCTATTTGCTAAATATCATTACCACAATGCCATCATTTTTGGCCATGCTAAAGATGGTAATATTCACTTTGTGGTTACCCAAACGTTTAATATACAAAGCGAGGTTGATAGGTACGAGCATTTTATGGACGAAGTGATAGCCATGGTAGTGCATAAATACAATGGCGCATTAAAGGCCGAGCATGGCACCGGCCGCAACATGGCACCTTTTGTAGAAACTGAGTGGGGCGGCGATGCCTACGAAATTATGAAGCAGGTAAAGCAGGCCATCGATCCGGATAACCTGCTAAACCCCGGGGTAATTATTAACCACGATGCCAAAGCCCACATCAAAAATTTAAAGGCCATGCCTGCCGTGGAGGAAGAAGTGGACAAGTGTATTGAGTGCGGCTATTGCGAACATCGCTGCCCAAGCCGCGACCTTACCACTACCCCGCGCAGGCGAATAGTAGTGCGCCGGGCCTTGCAAACTTTGCAGCAACAGGGCGATAAAGAACATTACAACCTACTTACACAACAGTACCAATACGATGGACTTGACACCTGCGCCGTAGATGGCCTGTGTGCCACCGCCTGCCCTGTAGATATTAATACCGGCGACCTGGTAAAACGCCTGCGTCGCGAAAGTCATAATGCCACCGCCAATGCCACGGCAC
This sequence comes from Chitinophagales bacterium, assembly GCA_038247635.1. Lineage (GTDB taxonomy): Bacteria > Bacteroidota > Bacteroidia > Chitinophagales > Chitinophagaceae > Segetibacter. The sequence continues at coordinate 5,801 of JBBRUR010000136.1, read as the reverse complement.
TACGGGTGGCCAAAAATTTTTCTTTAGTAGAAAGGTTGGCCCGCACCGCAGTTCAAACCGGTACCGGCATTAACGGGTTGTTGGGCAAAAACTTTTTTACTGGTCTTACCACCAGCATTAAAAAAGTAATACCAGCCATGCCGTTATGGTCGCGGCAAATTACGGCACCGCCAAAACTAAATGTATTAAAAAAAGCAACCAGCCCCGATAGGCCAGCGACTATTGTTTACTTTCCCGCATGCATCACCCGCATGTTAGGCACTTACGAGGGCAGGCAAAAAAACCTGATGGAAACTTTTATGAGTATTTGCACCAAAGCTTCAATTGGAGTAAAGGTGCTGGATAAACTAACCGGCAGTTGCTGTAGCCAGATTTTTTCATCAAAAGGTTTTAAGGATGCGCAGGCCTTTACCGCCAACGATATTGTGGAGCGATTATGGACCAGTACCCACGAGGGCAAATTGCCGGTGGTGATAGATGTTAGCTCGTGTGCGTACACATTACACCATATACGGCCTGTTTTAACTGTGGCCAATCAACAACGCTTTGATGCCCTTACAATATTAGATAGTGTGGAGTTTATTTACGACCAGGTATTGCCATTGGTGCAGGTACAACCATTAAATAAACAAGTGGTGCTACACCCCGTTTGCTCGTTGGAAAAGATGAAGACAAGCCAGCAATTTGAAGCTATTGCCCGGCGGTTTGCTACCAATGTAACCATACCGGAAAATGCGGGCTGCTGTGGTATGGCTGGCGATCGTGGCTTTTTGTTTCCTGAGCTAACCGCTTCGGCTACGCATCACGAAGCCACGGAGGTAACACAAAAGTCGTACGATGGCTATTATTCCTCCACCAAAACCTGCGAAATGGCTATGACGCAGGCGGTAGGTAAAAACTATGAATCTATTTTGTATTTGGTGGATGAGGGGATGCAATAAGACCTTTCAGTTTTTAAAACACGGTATCTTCTTCGTTATAAATCGATTTCAGGTGTAACAGTGCCGTTGTTATCCGGGCCTCATTGTAGGCATCAACCTGTAAAAAAGGTTAAGGTAGCTTTATCCACACACTGGTAGTTACATTATTATTGTACAATACAGTTTTGCCAACAAAGGTTATTTTTAGCCTAACTGCCAGCGAGTGTGTTGGTACATTGTTGTTACTTGTATTTATGATAGAAACAATATGCCGGGGGTTAAACGAATAATAGGCGAAAAGGTAAAATCGCCCAATTTGCAGGCAATAAAAACATCTATACCGGTAGCTGTTTTTTATGGACTTCCATGTCCGGTTTTTTATTTTTAAAGATATTGTTTCTGATACTTAATTTATTGTACCCGATAATCTCTTTTGCCCGTTTACTTAAAAATTTTAATGATTAACCGCTATTTGGTAAGCTCAATGCTAAATATAAAATCATGATAAAAAAGGCTACATAAAATTACCAACGGAAAGTGTACGACCTCTGTGGGCATAGAGGCAGGCTGCAACGAGTGCTGAAAAAAGCTATAAATCCCGGTTCCAAAATATCAGCACCAGATTGCGGATAGTCATTAAATTTCTATGGTTTGCTCTTGTTTGGGTTCGGGTATTTTTTTGCCTATGAGTTGGTAAAATGCCAGTAAGCCTTGCAATAAAGCAGGAAGAATTTTAATGGGCACAATATTTTAATGGCCGCTAAAAACAAGCCGTTGCATCAGCAATCTAAAAAAGTAGACTACTCCAGGGCTGGTCAGCCAAATAATTACCTGATTATAAGTCAATAACTTACAAAAAATTGATTTGCTTTTGCCTGCCAAACCAGCCTTTGTTGCTACTGTTTGTCAAACTATTTAAAAATGGCGTACCGACCTCGCAATTTTACAAAAACTACCCGTAATCGGTTAATTTTTGACATGCCATTGCCTTGTCCGGCTTATCATTTAATAAATTATTATTGATTTTGTTTGATAAATATTCCTTTCTTTTGACATACTTGAAAATATTTATTGAATGACCTTACTTTATTTTAATAAAATATATACTACACATGAAAAAATATGAAGCCGGGGTATTACACGGAGAAGTTTTGGAAGCCCTGTTAAAAGATGCCAAAGACAACCTGTTTGCCCTTCCGGCAGTTAACTGTACAGGTACTAATACCATCAATGCTACTATGGAAACAGCGGCCAAAGTTAACTCGCCGGTCATCATTCAGTTATCTAATAGCGGTGCACAGTTTATAGCCGGCAAAGGCATGCCAAACGACAATATGCAGGCCAATATTTTTGGCGCGGTATCGGGGGCTTTGCATATACATAACCTTGCCAAATATTATGGGGTTTCGGTGGTATTGCACACCGACCACGCCTCAAAAAAATGGTTACCGTGGATAAGCGGTTTAATTAATGAAGGCGAAAAGTTTTTTAAAGAAAAAGGCCAGCCTTTGTTCAGCTCGCACATGCTGGACCTAAGCGAAGAACCCGTTGAGGAAAATATTGAAACCTCGGTTCAGTTCTTTAAACGCCTGCAACCATTAGGTATGGGTATAGAAATAGAACTGGGCGTAACCGGTGGCGAAGAAGATGGGGTAGACAACAGCGATGTGGAAAACGATAAGTTATATACCCAACCAAAAGACGTAGCCTATGCTTACGAGCACTTAAAGCAAGTGGGCAGCCTGTTTACCATTGCAGCCGCTTTTGGCAATGTGCACGGTGTTTATAGCCCTGGAAATGTGGAGCTACGTCCCGAAATATTGAAAAACAGCCAGGTTTATGTACAGGAACATTACCAAACGGCCGAAAAGCCATTGTATTTTGTATTTCATGGCGGCAGCGGCTCGCCGCAAAATCAAATACGCGAGGCCATAGGTTATGGTGCCATTAAAATGAATATTGATACCGATCTGCAATGGGCTTTTTGGGAAGGTATACTGGGAAATTACAAAAAAAATGAAGCCTATTTGCAAGGTCAGTTGGGTAATCCCGAAGGTGCCGATAAACCTAATAAAAAGCAATACGACCCACGGGTTTGGTTGCGCAAGGCAGAGGAATCGTTTTCCAAAAGGTTGGAAGTGGCGTTTGATGACCTAAACTGTATTAACCGGAATGCATAGTTGCCATCAATCGAAGCGATATACTTACAACAAAAAAGGGGCAAGCCAACTATGGCTTTCCCTTTTTTGCTTTGGCAGCATAACCGCCATTATAACTTTTTGTGCTTTTAAGCTATTTATGATAACCTTACCTTATACATGTAAAAAACGGTCAAATGCCTTGCTTTGCTATATTTGCACACCATTTTGTTTAGCAGGCGTAGTTAATTTTGTGCCTGTTAAACGCGGTAACCCGCTTGCCTTATTATTAAAACCATCTTTTTAAAAAAGATAGAACCTTTGTTTTTATGACAAAAAAAGCACTCATTACAGGTATTACCGGGCAAGACGGTGCCTACCTGGCCGAACTACTGTTAGGTAAAGGATACGAAGTACATGGTATTAAACGACGAAGCTCGATGTTTAATACCGACCGTATTGACCATTTATACCAGGACCCACACAGCAGCAATGTAAAAATGGTTTTACATTATGGCGACCTGACCGATTCAACCAATCTTATCCGCATTATACAGGAAGTACAGCCCGACGAAATATACAACCTGGCCGCTATGAGCCATGTGCAGGTAAGTTTTGAAATGCCCGAATACACGGCAAATGCCGATGGTATTGGAACGCTGCGCATTTTAGAGGCCGTTCGGCTGTTGGGTCTTACCAAAAAAGTAAAAATATACCAGGCATCTACTTCTGAATTGTACGGACTGGTACAGGCGGTACCCCAAAGCGAAACCACTCCCTTTTACCCACGTAGCCCTTATGCAGTAGCTAAATTATATGCCTACTGGATAACCGTAAACTACCGCGAAGCGTATGGAATGTTTGCCTGTAATGGTATATTATTTAACCACGAATCGCCTTTGCGTGGCGAAACATTTGTTACCCGCAAAATAACCCGCGCAGTAGCAAAAATTGCCCTTGGCCTGCAGGAAACTGTTTACCTTGGTAACCTGAATGCCCGCCGCGACTGGGGCCATGCCAAAGACTATGTGGAGGCCATGTATTTAATACTGCAGCAGGAAACACCAGAAGATTTTGTTATTGCCACCGGTGTAACTACATCTATTCGCGATTTTATTAGGCTGGCGTTTGACAACGTAGGGGTAGAACTGGAATTTGAGGGCGAAAATGCAGACGAAGTTGCCAAAATAAAGGCGTGTAATGGCGATTATAAATTACCTATAGGCCAGGTGGTGGTAAAGGTAGATAGCCGTTACTTTAGGCCAACTGAGGTTGAACTGTTGATTGGCGATGGCACCAAAGCCCAGCAAAAATTAAACTGGAAACCTAAATACACGATTGCCGAACTGGCTAAAGAAATGGTAGACGCCGATGTAGCCTTCTTTAAAAAAGAAGTATTATTAAAAGAAAGCGGCTTTAGCGTTAAAAATCAATACGAATAAAATGAACACGGCCGACAAAATATATGTGGCAGGACACCGCGGTATGGTAGGTAGCGCCATAGTTAGGTTACTAAAAAATAAAGGATATACAAAAATTGTTACGCGTACTTCTGCACAACTTGACCTGCGTAACCAGCAAGCCGTAGCCAGTTTTTTTGAAGAAGAAAAACCTGCTTATGTTGTGTTGGCAGCTGCAAAGGTTGGAGGTATACAAGCCAACAATACCTTTAGGGGCCAATTTTTGTACGACAACCTTATGATAGAGGCCAACATTATTCACTCGGCATACGAACATAAGGTGGAGAAGTTGTTGTTTCTGGGCTCATCGTGCATTTATCCTAAAATGGCGCCGCAACCGCTTAAAGAAGAATACCTGTTAACCGGTTTGCTTGAAAGCACTAATGAGCCATACGCCATTGCAAAAATTGCAGGTATTAAGTTGTGCGATGCCTATAGGGCTCAATATGGTTGCAATTTTATAAGCGCCATGCCAACAAATTTATTTGGGCCTAACGACAATTACAACCTTAACAACAGCCACGTATTACCGGCCCTTTTGCGCAAGGTTATTACGGCTAAAAAACAAAACGACCCCGCAGTAATTATTTGGGGTAGCGGCACACCGCTTCGCGAATTTTTACATGTGGACGACCTGGCCGATGCCTGTTATTTTTTATTGAAAAATTATGATAGTGACGGACTGGTCAACATAGGTACCGGCACCGATCTTTCCATTCTGGAGCTTGCCAAAATGGTGGCAAAAGTGGTAGGTTACGAGGGCGAAATTAACAACGACCCTACCAAACCCGACGGCACTCCGCGCAAGCTAATGGATGTAAGTAAACTGACCGGCCTTGGCTGGACCGCCAGCATTGCCCTTGAGCAGGGCATTGAAATGGTATACGACGAGGTAAAAGACGGAAACTGGACAGACTAATTGTTGTAGATGTATTTTTAAAAGCAGGGTAATTATTATCCTGCTTTTTGATGCGCGTGGGTTTGCTTTGCTTTTCCATTAACTATTCACGTCCATTAACTTCGGCCAAGCTCAGCCAACGGCATCTCACCTAGCACGTTTGACGGCCTACGTTTCATCATTTACCTTTGATTATTCACGTCCATTAACTTCGGCCAAGCTCAGCCAACGGCATCTCACCTTTCACGTTTGACGGCCTACGTTTCACCATTCACAATTGACCATACACGTCCGTTGGCTTCGGCCAAGCTCAGCCAACGGCAACCCTCGTTTCATGTTTCACGGTTGACGTTTGACGGCCTACGTTTCATCATTTACCTTTGAT
>JBBRUR010000135.1:0-11974 GCA_038247635.1 Chitinophagales bacterium | reverse complement strand
GAGGCTTAATGGTATCAATTAAAAAATTGCCCACAAACGTAAAAATAAAATCGCCGCTACTGGCAAAGCGCTCTTTATAAATAGTAAAGGCTTTGTCTATTTCAATTTCGTTAAGCCGGTTCAATTCCAAAGGGCGGCTTCTTGGGTGGTAGTTGCTGATTGCATAGGCCACGGTATCGCTAAAAACCGAGTTGGGGTCTTTGTTTTTATTTACCAGGCTTGCTTCTATTTGCTGAGTAAATACCCTAAACATGCTGGTATCTTTTCTAGGTTCGGTCATATAGCCGTAAACCAATTGAAGCGCCGTTTCAAGGTCTTTCGGAACTGTAAAACCAGTGATACCCTCAGCATAAGTGCTAATAGATGGGCTAACAAACAAATTTTTTCCCGCCAAATACTTTTGCAGGCTTATTTGGTCGTAATTGCCAACGCCTCCGTCAACAACAATGTTACTTGCCGTAGCTGCCGATAAATAATCTGCATTGTTGTAGAGTGATGTGCCACCCGCGCTAATGGCCGAAAAAGCAATTTCGTTGTTTTTAAAATCGGTAGGTTTTAGTACCACTTTAATACCGTTGGATAAGGTTAGTTCTGTTACCCCAAGTGCTTCTATTTTACGCTCACTGGTTATGGTACCGGAGGTAGGTTCGGCAGCCAACAGGTTGCCGGTAGTTACTTTGTCTATATAAACTGTAAGCCCTGTAACCGGTTTGCTTATCTGCGCCAATACTTTAGCTGCTGTCGGCAGGTTTTTTTGTTCGCTTTCGGGTGCCGTTACAATTATTACGCGATTGGTGGGTTTTACCCATTGTTTTATCAAGGCATTTACCTCGCCTACAGTAATGACAGGTAAATATTTTTGGTATAATTGGTATTCGTACTCAACGCCCGGTATAGGTTCGTTTTTTAAAAAATGATTAACCAACTCGTTTACAAGGTCGGCCGATTTTGTTTTGTCCCTTTCATTGTATTGATTTTCAATGCTGGCCATCATTTCCGTTTTTGACCGTTCCAGCTCGGTTTCGGTAAAGCCAAATTTTAAAACCCTGGCATTTTCACGAAGCAATATTTCGCTGCTGCTGTTTATCTTTTTTCCATCTTTTGCAACTGCGTACATCTGGTAGGCATCTTTATTGCCAATGTAATTGCCGTAGCCTGCATAGGCAAACAAAAACGGGGCGTCGGGTTGCTGGCCTATCTCGTTAAAGCGGGCGCTCATCATACTATTAAACAATTGCCGCACAATAGAAGCACGGTATTGCTGTACGGTTTTGGCAGCCGGTATTTCGGGGTGCATGTATAAAAGCTGTACTACATTGTAGGGTTGCTCCTTATCGGTAACAATACTGGTGTACGTTTCGGTATGGTCGGGTATGCCAAACTTTTTTCGTGGCACTGCATTAATACCTGCGGGGATTGTCGCAAACTGTTCTTTTATCAGTTGTTCTACTTCCTTAACATCAACATCGCCTACAACAACCACCGCTTGTAAATTAGGACGGTACCATGTTTTGTAAAAGTCAATAAGGGTTTTGTGTTTAAAGGTTTCAAGGTTTTGTTTTGTACCAATAGGCAAACGTTCAGCATACTTTGAGCCTTTTAAAATAACCGGAAAATACTTTTTGCGTAACCGTTCATCGGCACCTTGCCCAAGCCGCCATTCTTCTATAACCACACCTCTTTCCTTATCTATTTCGCTGGGTTCAAAGCTTATATTGTGTGCCCAGTCCTCCAGTATGTCAAAACCTTTTTTAAATACTTCAACGCTATCGGTAGGCAGTTGTAGTTCATACACCGTTTCGTCAAAGCTGGTGTATGCGTTTAAATCTGCACCAAACTGCACGCCGCTTTTTTCTAAAAAATTAACCAGCTCTTGTTTTTTAAAACGTTTGGTTCCGTTAAAGGCCATGTGCTCGGTAAAATGTGCCAAACCCCGTTGCTGTTCATTTTCTAAAATAGAACCTGCATTTACCACCAACCTTAGCTCTACCCGGTTTTTGGGCTCTTGGTTTTTGCGTATGTAGTAGGTGAGCCCGTTGTTAAGTTTTCCAATAATTACTTGTGGCGATACCGGTAAAGGCGCGGCAGGCTGTGCAAACAACAGGGGCAGACTACTACCAATAATCGCTACAATCGCTAACAGGTAAAATCTTTTTTTCATTCTATTATTTTTTATTTTGGGTATGGAACAACAAAAAACGGGTATTGCCCTGCAAAAGCAAATCATTTTTGTTGTTTCGCGGTTATTTTAGCAAATGTTTATTGTTAACCCGGCGGTTTAAACAAACGAGTTTTTTATTAGCAGGCACCGGAATATCTATGAAGGCTTTGTTGACCGTCCATCTGCCTGTCCGACTGGCTTAAGCCGGGCGGGGCCAGCCGAACAGATGTCGCACTCTTTTACTTCAGTAGTGGTATACAGCTAAAGGCTAATCGACACAAATTAATTACTACATACTATGCTGCTTAAAATAAAGCATTTCGTACATTGGCCTACAGCATAGTTAGCATGGTAACTACTGCGAGCCATGCTGCTGAAATCAACTATTTAGTATAATGGCACTTATTCATTGTTTGCATTTGAAATAATCAGCAGGCAAGGGCTTACCATTTTTTATCAACCTAATTTCATGTGTGCTTTTGGTACTAAATAATTTTAAAATAAAATAGCGATATATGCCTGCCAAAACCATTGCTGACGTAATACAACAGCTCACCCAAATTATTGACTGGTGTAGCAGCCGCGACCATCCGGCTGGCTATTTTGCCTGCCTTTACCGGCGCATGACGGTGGCAGTGCAAACTGCTATTGCACAAAATGGTTTTCAAAACGGTACACGTATGGAACAACTGGATGTGATTTTTGCCAACAGGTATATTGATGCCTGGCAGGCTTACCAAAACAATCAACCCTGTAGCAAAGCGTGGAAGTTTGCTTTTGATACATGCAGTAACCCACGTGTAGTAGTATTTCAACACCTGCTGTTGGGTATCAATACCCACATTAACCTGGACCTTTGTATTGCAGCTGCCCAAACCGCTCCCGGCGATAAAATTCATGACCTTGAGGCCGATTTTATGGCCATCAACCAAATTATTGCAGCACAAAGCCAGCAGGTGCAGACTATTTTGGCTAAAATATGGTGGCCTATGCGTTTACTGCAAAAGCTAAGCAACAAAAACGAGGAAGCAGTTTTGAACTTTAGTATGACCACCGCCCGAAAAACCAGTTGGGCCAATGGCGTGGCATTAGCCACTGTTTCGGGGCAGGCACACACTAATTATATCAGCGCCATCGATAACAGCGTACTAAAAATTGCCGGCAGGGTTGTTAGCCCCGGCTTCTTTTTACAATGGTTGCTAAAAGCAGTAAAACTTACCGAGGGGCAGCAGGTAAAACAAAATATGCTGCTGTTAAGTCATTGACAGGCTACAGCAATTTTCCTTCCTTTATTACTAATGGTTTGTTTTACCATTTGGCATAATTTTAGGCAGTAATCCTCTACAAATAGTATCTATCCCTTTGTTTGTGAATGGAATGTTTTAAGGTTTACACACCGGCAATCAATAACAGTATTTTACCTGAAAATGCTATGCTGCTGAAAAGCAAATTTTTATATTAAAATACGGGTAATGCAGGCTTGCAATTTCGTAGTGTTTCGTTTACTTTTATTTGTCCCCCTTTTTGTATAAACTTTAATACTCAACCGTGGTGATGTCGGTTAAAAAACTGTGCTGCTTATTTATGATTATTTTTTCGGTTCCTGCTTTTTCGCAGGAGGAAGAAATTGACCCGGATGTTGCTTTCAAAAAATACCTGGCAAGTAATAAAAACAACGAAAAAACCAATCTTGCTTTTGCATTGGGAGAATTTTATTGGGCAACCCGTAATTTAACGGAAGCAAAAAGGTGGTTTAAAACCTGCTTGCATCATACACCTGCCCCAACCGATAGTAACAACGTAGTGAACACGCTACACCTGCTTGCCAATGTATACTTAAACGAAGCCGTTTACGATAGTGCCTTATTTTATTGTAATGCTAGTTTTACCGCAATTGGTAGCATAAGCAATAAAAAATACCTGCCCAATTTGTACCAAACCAAAGGCCGTATTTACCTGCCTTTGGGCGACTTACCATCTTCCGTCAATTATTTTACTATTGCTGATAGTCTGTACCAACATTCGCCTTACGAAATAATGAGCTCCCAATCTCCTTATGTAAAAATATCCCTTGGCCAAATATTTCAAAATCAACATCAAATGGGGCGGGCTAAGGAGTATTTTGACCTCGCTTTGCAAATCTCCAGGCAACAGAAGAGCAACAATACCATCGCTTCAAGTTTACAAACTGTGGCTGACTGGCAAATTGAAATGAAGCAATATGCTGCGGCAAAAGAAAATTATTTATTATTAATGAGGCCGCCCTATTTTATAGCCACCAGTTATAGAACGATCTATACTTATACAGGCCTTGGAGATGTATACCTTGGTTTAAAAAACTACGACTCTGCTCTATACTATTATAAGCTAAGTATGTATGAAGCAAAAGTAAAAGGGGAGGTTTATCAACAGGACCTGTTTTATAGAAAGCTGGGTGATTCCTATTTAAAACTTAGAAACATACCCCTGGCCAAAGTGTATTACGACAGCAGTATTTGGTGGGGTAAAAAGAATAATAAATCGGCCTCTGCAATTTTATCGTACCAGGCACTTTCAGAAATTGCTACCAGCGAAAACGATTTCAAAACTGCTTACCGCTACATGCAATTAAAGGAGCGTGTAAAGGATAGTGTACTTACCATTAAAAATCTTGAGCTTAGCAATAATTTGTACACCCTCAACAACATTAAACAAAAAGACGTTGCTATTAACCAGCTAACTGCCACCAATGTTGCCAGCGATAAAAAAATAAGAAAGGGTAAAACCCTAACTAATTTACTTTTTGGATTTGTAGGCATAATGGGGTTGGTTTTTCTGTTTTTTACCAATCGGTTGCAACTGAAAAGAAAGCTGGATAAACAACTTGCCATTACCGGGGAGCGGGAACGTATTATTGCCGATTTGCACGACGATGTAGGGTCTACCCTAAGCAGTATTCATATTTACAGTGAGCTGGCCGGTAGCATCATCGAAACCAAAAAAGAGGAATCGAAAGATTTGATGCATAAAATTTCGCAACAGGGCAAGGCATTATCTTCACGAATGAGTGATATTATCTGGAGCCTAAAACCTGTTGAGGAAGGAAAGTATTCGATTACAAACCGGGTTAAAAATTACAGCCAGGAATTATTGGCCGGGCAAGGCATCAATGCAACATTTGATATTGACGAGGAGCTTGATAATAGCATTGAAAACCCCCGGGTACGGAAAAATATTCTGTTGGTTACAAAAGAGGCCATGAACAACATTGCCAAGTACAGCAAAGCAAATACAGCTTCCATATCGTTACGCCAGATTGGCCAATCTGTTATCCTAACTATTGCCGACGATGGAATTGGCTTTGACCAAACTATTGTCACAGTGGGCAACGGCCTGAGCAATATGTTGCAAAGAAGTAAGCAAATAAAAGGCGCCTGCAATATTATTTCTTCAGTGGGTAAGGGCACAACGGTAAAATGTATTTATCCAATAGCTATTATTAGGCATACTATCTAAATACACCTACACTACTTTTATACAATGACAAGAATTGTGATATACGACGACAACAGGCAGCGAAGGGAAAGCCTGGAAGCATTATTTTCATTCTCGACAGATCTACAGTATATCGGCGGCTTCGAAAATTGCGACGATCCCATAGCTCAACTCAGTGAGTTGCAACCCGATCTTATTTTAATGGATATTGAAATGCCGGGTACTGACGGTATCACCGGTGTAAGAATAATTAAAGAAAAATTTCCGGCAATAAAGGTCATCATTCAAACCGTGTTTGATGATGACGATAAAGTGTTTGCCGCACTACAAGCCGGTGCCGAAGGTTATATTTTAAAGAACGCTTCCGTGCAACAAATAACCGGCGCGATAGACGATGTTATGAAAGGTGGCGCTGGCATGAGTCCTTCCATAGCTTTAAAGGTGATGAGGCATTTTAAAAAGCAGGCTGCAACTACCAATTACCATCTTACCATAAAAGAAAACGAGGTTTTAAAACTGCTTGTAAAAGGGCTTAGTTATAAAATGATTGCCGACGAAATGGGCATCAGTTATTTTACAGTTAACAACCATGTTAAAAAAGTATACGAGAAGTTACATGTACATTCAATGGGAGAGGCGCTTGCACGTGCGCACAAAGACCGACTCATCTGAATCAGGCCCTTACTCCTTCACACACCTTAGCCAAAGTAAATTTTTTTTGCACAGAATGCATTGTTTTGTGCAGCATCCATGTGTTATTGATTCTCAGTGATCGGAGCACACTAGTACGGCATTTTCTATGCAGCTAATTACTTGCTGCATGGCTATAAATAGGCATTGTAGAATGTTTTTTTTGAAGCAAGCTTTACATCATTAATTAACCAATTAAATTTTTAGAAATGCCAAGTCTTCCAATTAATGGACGTGTCTCTTACGCCGACCTTTTACCCGCCGAGAATATTCGGGTAAAAATTAAAGACCTTGATTTGGGCCCGGGTGGCTCAAATGATCAAATCTTCAATAAGTTAACAATTACTGGTGGAAAATTTGCCGGCGCCTCAACAGAATGGCAGGACAGAGAAGGTGTCCTGAATACTTTATTGGGTCCCGTTAATATTCCTGATGTGTTAAACCTTCAGTTCGAAGTTATTGATGGAGCTCAAAACCACCAGGGCGCTTTTGTAAGAGTTGGAAACAATTCTCTTCCTATTATTCTGCCGCCCAATTATTCAAAGCCAATTGAAAAAGCAGCCCGTGATATAATACAGGTTGTGCATTTAGTGCAGAATGATTATACACCTGCAGAAAAGCTGCTGTATGGTTTTATTGAGGCAGGCTCTGCTGCTGCTGTAAGTAGTTGTTTGGGCAACGATTACAGGCAACTGCATCTTTTAGATGGAGCAGATGCCACACTGGCTAAATTAAAAGACAAGCTGATGGAGATAGGAAACCGTGCCGGTACAAAAGCAATTGACCTGGTTTTTTGCACACACGGTCATACATCCAAAGTAGTGTTTGCAGATGGCAAAAAAAGAATGGAAGACGTATTGGACGCGTTGGATGATATTCCGCAGAGTACGCGTAATAAATTCAGAATGGTTTTTTCAACAGCCTGTTTTGGAGATACACATGCTGATATGTGGCAGGATGCCGGCTTTGCCTGTGTATCTGGCTCCGAAGGCATCTATGCAGATTCAGAAGCATCTTTGTTACCCTTTTTACAAAGCTGGGAAAGCGGTAAGTCGTTTCGTGAAGCAATAAGAATTGCCAATGCAGCAGATATTGGCAACGTTGCTGATAACGCAGCCAAACTTTATTACATAACACAGGGAAGAACAGCAGATGCAAACGACATTAACAGTAACCGGATTATGAGCGGAAATGGAAACCTGCGAATATATTCGAAGCCCCGGTAAGCTGGTATTATGGCAGCGGCAGTGCCGCTGCAAACTTCTCCTATTTTATCAATCATTATAGAACCTCATAATGAAAACTTCCTTTAAATTATTAGGAAAGGGGAAGAGTTATAAAATGATTGCCAACGAGTTAGGTATTAATTATTTTACTGTGAATAACCATGTTAAAAAAGTATATGAAAAGTTACAGGTACACTCACTTGGTGAGGCACTTGCCAGGGCGCATAAGGATAAATTGATTAGGTGATCGTTCGGTAATAATTTCCTTCTGCATATCACAAAAGAACAATGCTGTAAGCTAAATAATATTGGCCGGGCATTTATTATTCTGAGCATCCCCGGTTGTGCCTGTACCGTCAGGCTTGCGAAGTAATTCACTTTACTTCATCATTTCATAGCGTCAAAAATTTCGAAATAACATTATCAAAAAGGCAATTATTTCAGGCGAATATTCATTTGTTGCACTTCAGGAACTATTGTTCGAAATATTTCTAATGGAATTAGGGGGGCTACATATAGCTATTGATTGCAGTATGCTTAATTCCCAGTTTTGTTTTATTGATCAGATGTGGTAGATGAACACCTGCAAGAAATTTATTTTAGCTATGTATCTTTTGATACCGTGTTTGCCTTTTGAGAGAAGTAAGTTGTGGTGGAAATACAATTTTAACTTCTAAACAAAATATCATGAAAACATTACAATGCTCGAGTTCCGGCTTCGAATGCGACGCCGTTATTCACGCAGATACTAATGAAGAAGTATTAGCACAGGCGGCAGCACATGCACAAAAAGTACATGGAGTTAGCATAACGCCTGAAATGGCGCAACAACTGCAAACACTCATTGTTGAAGAATAAGAAACCTGTCAACGGTAAAAAAATGCTTCATAGAAATACAGGGAAGTTTATTAAGACAGTGGTTGTATTTGTTTATTCACCTTCAATTATTCTTGATTATGGATACTTCTGTTGACCTATCTAAAAGTTTGAATTTTTTTTCCGACCGCGAACTTAGGGAGGAGCTTATGCAAAAAGGAAACATGGTATCCCTTAAAAAAGGTGATGTGATCGTTCGTGATGGGCAATACATAAAATTCCTTCCAATAGTTATCAACGGCGCCATCAGGGTTTACCAGCAGAAAGAAGACCGGGAGGTTTTGTTGTATTATGTGCGTGCCCAGGAAACCTGTACAATGTCGTTGGCAGCAGCTTATTTTAATAATAAGAGTACTTCGCATGGAGTGGCAATAGAACCTACAGAAGCGCTCATTTTTCCATCCACCCTAATCATGGAGTGGCAGCTCAAATATTCTTCATGGAACAAGTATGTAATGCGGATGTTCAGAAGCCGGTACGATCAATTAATTGGATCATTAGAGCGAGTGGTGTTTGAACATATCAATGTAAGGGTAATGGAATACCTGAAGCAAAAAAGTGAAATAGAAGAAACCAAAATGCTAAATCTTTCTCACCAGGATTTAGCAAACGAACTGGGCACCACACGGGTAGTAATATCACGCATTTTGAAGCAGTTTGAAAAAGAAAATAAAATTGAATTGTTGCGGGGTGCGATAAGGTTGTTATGATGTTTTAGTCTAAAAGCAAAGGTTAGTTCATAATAGAAATGCAGTATCTAAAATGAAGCTACCAACGCTGATGGAATTTATAACCAACTGTTATTGCTTACCTGTTTGCCATTGACGGGCACCACCAAAGCAATTGATAAAAGTAAATCAATGATATGCCGATGAACGGGTTTCGCCTTAAGACGATACGTTGATGAAATAGACCGTAAAGTTGGGCATGACAGAGCAGGTTACATTAATAAAAAACTTCAACATAAAAATCGCAAAACCTCGTTTTGCAATTAGCAAGGATTTAATAATTACTAATTACAAGTAAACACAAAATTTAAGTACCTAAAATAAACTACCGTTATGAGAAAGATTTCTATTCTGATCGTCGCCGCATTTATTGCTGTAACAGCAAATGCAAAAATTTGGCGGGTAAACAATATTGCCGGCATTACTGCCAATTTTACCACCATACAAGCCGCACATGATGGTGCTGCTGCCGGAGATACCATCCACTTAGAGCCAAGCAATACGAATTATGGTAATTTAACAATGACCAAAAAACTACACATAGTAAGCACCGGGCAGTTTGTACCCAACAACCCAGGCTTTCAACAGGATATTAAGATGGGGTTTGTGGAAAATGTAGTTGTAAATAATGTGGCAGCAAACGGCTCTGTGTTTAGTATCCGGTATGCAGGTTCTTTTCAAATTCTTACTGGGAGTGTCGGCAATATTTCACTGCTTAATTGCGCCTCTGTTACGGCCACTCAGTGCAACCTTAGCCAAAATACGGGTTCGCTTTTTATCGTGGATGCTGACAATATCACCATTAGTGGCGGCTGGTTTGCCAGCATTGATGTACGCGGCGATGCTCAAAATATTTTAATTACTAATAACATTATTGGTAATAGAATAGCAGTTCGTGGTTCAAGTTCGGCAGTAATCAGGAACAACGTTATAAGTGCCATAGAGCCGGGCGGGTGCGTCCAAATGGGTATTGTGAATAGTCTGGTTGTGAACAATATTTTTAACAAAGGCATGATAAATTTTGACGAAGGTTTTAGCGGCACCACTTTCCAGAATAATTTTAGTGGTAATGGTTTTTTACCTGCAGGTAATGGCAATGTAAATAATGTAGATATGAACACGGTCTTTGTAAACGCAGGAGGAGGTTTTGTAGATAATGTATACCAGTTAAAGGCGGGCAGTCCGGCTATTGCTGCGGGATTAAACGGAGAGAACCTTGGCGCATTTGGTGGCACCAGCCCTTTCAGACTGGCTGTTACCCCAGCTATTCCTTCTATTTATAAATTGCAGGTACCAACTACGCCAAGCGGCAGCAGTATGAATATTGTGTTTAGCACAAGGAGCAATAATTAGTAGCCCCCTAAATCCCCCGAAGGGGAGTTGAAAACACACAGGACCGAACGGTTTATACATCGCCGGGTAGCTAAACGGTTTGCCTTACATTTCAAAACCAAGCTGCCTATTCAGGCTCCTTTAGCACAAGAGTGCGACGCAACGATGATGCCATAAAACACAATTGCCGGCAACCAAAAAAGAATGATTGTATAAAAGAAAAGCACTTTCTCATTCTTAGCAATGGATAAAATAGTGACTTTATGTATCAAGCCTTGGCATTGCGGGGAACGAAGCAATCCCCTGAAATTTAGGGAGATCGCCGATAATTAAGAGGATTGCTTCGTTCCCAAAAAAATCGGGACAGACTTTTCCTACTCACAATGACCTGGAGTATTATATTATTTGCTCAAACCTAAGTCACTGTTTTATGCCTTTGGCAGGATAATCTATTATAAACTACGTTTTATTCATTGGAAAGCACATTCATGCTCATGTGGTTTCCAGGTAAAAATTTACTTCATGGCTAATTCTACATGCTTTACCCGAAACATATTTCTTCTTCTGCTTACCGGTTTATTGCTTTACTCAAACCTGAGTGTTGCTCAAATAAATAAGGTGGAATATTTTATAGATACCGACCCCGGCTTCGGGTTGGCTACAGGAATACCTGTAACGGCAGCTAACGATATTCCTAATCAATCAGCCAGTATTAATTTGAGTGCTGTAGCTAATGGCTTTCACAACTTATTTATCCGTAGCCGCGATGCCGGGGGAAAATGGAGCATTAGTAACCAGGTGCCATTTTACAAAACAAATTCAGTAGCCTCGGCCAGTATTAACCGTGTAGAATATTTTATAGATACCGACCCAGGCTTTGGATTGGGAACCAATATTACTACTACGCCCGGCAGCGATATTGCCAACCAGGCCGCCACCATAGATTTGAGCACCATAGCTAATGGCTTTCATAACATATTTATTCGCAGCCGCGATGCTGGTGGTAAATGGAGCATCAGTAACCAGGTGCCGTTTTTTAAAGTGGCTTCAATTGATTCGCCCAATATTGTACGAAGCGAATATTTTATTGATGACGACCCGGGTTTTGGTCTTGCAGCACCTTTAATTATCAATCCCCAAATGAAAGATGTGGCAGATAAAATAATACCTGTCAATATCAGTTGCCTGAGTATAGGCGCCCACAACCTTTTTATCCGCAGCCTTGATGAAAATGGTAAATGGAGTATCTCTAACACTTCAGCATTCACAACGGCTTCGGTTGAACCACAGGCTATACTGGTTACAAGCCACGATGCTTCCAATCCCATTTGCAATGGCAGCGGTTTTAAACTTACCTACGACGGGGGAAAATGTGTTTATAATTCAGGAAATATTTTTAATGTGCAGATAAGCAATGCATCAGGCGTATTTGCCGCCTCACCACCTGTAATAGGCACTTTAAATACCACAGCAAAATCCGGTATTAT
>JBBRUR010000134.1:0-12322 GCA_038247635.1 Chitinophagales bacterium | reverse complement strand
GCAGCCCAATACGTTGGTGGCCAGGATTTGTAAGTGGCGCGCCGCGGGCTGATCATGAAACGTGAAATGTGAAAGCCTTTTTGCACCAGCAGCCCAATACGTTGGCAGCTATGATTTGTAAGTTGCGAGCCGCGGGCTGAACATGAAACGTGAAATGTGAAAGCCTTTTTGCACCAGCAGCCCAATACGTTGGTGGCCAGGATTTGTAAGTGGCGCGCCGCGGGCTGGATCGTGAAACATGAAACGTGAAATGTGAAAGCCTTTTTTGCACCAGCAGCCCAATACGTTGGCAGCTATGATTTGTAAGTGGCGAGCCGCGGGCTGATCGTGAAACGTGAAAGGTGAAAGCCTTTTTGCACCAGCAGCCCAACATGTTGCCAGCTATGATTTGTAAGTGGCGAGCTGCGGGCTGATCGTAAAACGTGAAACGTGAAAGGTGAAAGCCTTTTTGCACCAGCAGCCCAACATGTTGCCAGCTATGATTTGTAACTGGTGAGCTGCGGGCTGATCGTAAAACGTGAAATGTGAAAGGTGAAAGCCTTTTTTGCGCCGACGGCTCAACACGTTGGCAGCTATGATTTGTAAGTGGCGAGCTGTGGGCTAATCGTGAAACGTGAAATGTGAGGGCCTTTTTGGGCCATCGGCCAACACGTTGATACCAAAACAGGGCGATCCAGGCTCAATAGTTATTTATTTTAAATGCTGAATTTTAAATGTTGACAGTTTTTCCGCATAGGCAATGATTCCCAAACGCGTCTCAAATTTTTTACTTTTTACTTTCCACCACTCACTCATGCACTCTACCCTTGCTTTGCCCGGTGCGCCAATCGCTGTTCAGGGCTTCAAACTCTTTAATGTCTTCGGCGGTAAAGGCCAAATTGTTTATGTTTTTTAAATCGGGCTGACCGGCATTTACCCATGCGGTGTACCAAAAACTGGCTACCGATAAAATGCTAAGCCGCATCCGCCTTTCTACCATATTATTAATGCGGTTATTATAAGCCTGTGTGTAAGCGGTAGAGTATTGTCGGGTAATTTTGCCGTTTCGTTCTTCAAAAGCAAATTTTCGGTCGCCGGCAAATAATTTATTTAACTCAGCCTCTGCTCTTAAAACGGTATCGGAGGCGGCACCACTTTCCAATATACGGTCCCAGGTATAGCCGGGTATATTGCTTATATATTGTGCTTTGCCAATCATAAAGTCAAACTGCTTTTCGGCAAGTAATTCCGGTACCCGGCTTTCCCAAAAACCGTGTATGCCTTTTTGGTTAGTCAACTGTCCATCGTGGTTTCCGCTGGCGTGCAGGGGTACATGGCTATCGGATATATAATGCCCAATTTCGGCTGCATATCGTAAAATTTTAGCCTGGTTTTTTTCTTTAAATGCGTTGGTAAGCCGCGCCTGCATAATTTGAATATGCCATGGCACAATACCGTTGCCAATTACGGTGTCTTCGCCAAATTTTTTTACTGCATCGTCGTACTTACGAGGCAATTCGGTATAGGGGTATTGACCATAATGGTCAATATCTATAAAATGACGGGGTGCTTCGTCGGCTACAGCATACCTCCTTTTATCGGGGTCAACAGCATGGTCGGTCAAAAACTGAATATTTGGCTTAAACAGCACCAGCATTTCGGGGGGAAGTAAAAAAACCGCGTAATAATTAATGCGTTGATGACCATAAAAGCCCCAACAAAAACTTTGCAGGCTTATGCCCATCAACAATACAAACGCAATTATTTTTTTCATAAGTAATTATAATTCGTGAAGGTCTGTTACACCTCCGCTTACCGAAAATTTCATGGCATCGGCAGGGGTGGTATGGGTTAGTACTTTTACTTTTAACAAAGGCACAATATATACAATGCCGCTAAGTGCGTAACTGTGCGGTAAATACACCACTACATGGTTGCTAAGGCCAAAGTTGGTAGCATCCTTTTGGGTCATAAAGCCCATGCGCCAAACATCATCGCCATCTACATTAACCAATACCGGTTTGTCAAACTTTTTTTTGTTGCCTGCAAAAGCCTGTAAAAATTCTTTAACTGAAGTGTACAAAAACTTTATACCCGGCGTACGTTCCAAAATATGATCTAACAGATCAACAATACGCCCAACAACAAACGAGCTTGATACCCACCCAACCAATACCACCAGCGCAATTACCACTATAAAACCAATGCCCGGAATTTTTCTTAATTCGCCCTGGCTACCTATGCTTGCAAAACCTGGAAAAATGAAATTAACGAAGTTGGGAAGAATGTTATCGATAAAAATAAACAACGATATGACGGCCCAAACAGTAATGGTTATAGGTGCTAAAATAATGAGGCCCTGCAAAAAATATTGAAAGAATTTTTTCCAATGCCATCTGAGACCGGGGTCCGGGGTATCGTTCGTCATAAACTGTTGGTACTTGAAGGCAAATTACATTAAAAACAATATTGCATAACCCGGTATTTGACACGGTAAATCTGTAAGCAGGTAATAGGGCTAATCACAGGCTTACCCTGTTGGCAAAAAAATTGATAGACTTACTATATGTTATTTGCAAAAAGGACTTGCATTTGTAAGCTGTTTGCACCAGCCAACGCAATGTTTGGCGGCTATAAAAGCCGTTCACATAAAATTAACATCAAAACCTTTTTGGAAACTGTGGCAACCTTGAAAGTTTCCATAGTTTTGCCGCCGACTAAAAATTATGGAACCAAGAGAGCGAATATTGATTAAGGCGCACGACCTTTTTACGAGGTACGGAATACGCAGTGTAACGATGGATGAGATTGCTTCGCAGTGTGGTATTAGCAAAAAAACCATTTATCTGTCGTTTGGAAATAAAGATGAATTGGTAGATGCTGTAATGGATGAACAGGTGCAGCGTAACTCAAGCAGGTGCGAGTTGGATAACAAGATTGCAACCAACGCCATTCACGAAATATTTTTATCGATGGATATGGTGCAGGAAATGTTGGGGGATATTAACCCAACCACTATTTCGGATCTGCAAAAATTTCACCCCGTATCGTTTGCCAAATTTTTGAAGTTTAAGGAGAGTTACCTGTACGATATGATTTATAAAAACATTATCTGGGGCATACAAGATGGATTATACCGAAGCGACCTGAATATGGATATCGTTACACGCCTTCGGCTTAATAACATGTTTTTACCCTTTAACCAGGAGGTATTTCCCGCAGCAAAATATAGTATCGTAGAGGTTGAACTTCAATCGCTGGAGCATTTTTTATATGGGCTGGCTACTACCAAAGCTCATAAACTAATTATAAAGTACACATCTGAACGACTAAAACCAACATCTAATGAAAGAGCTTAAATTGTATTTGTTTTTGTTGATAGCAATATTGTTGGGTTTTGCCGGCAGTACCAGTGCCCAACAAAAGTATGAGCTAACAGTAAAACAGGCCGTTGACCTTGCGTTTAAAAACGTAATCGAAATTAAAAATGCAGCACTGGACATTAAAATACAGGAAGCTCAAAATAAGGAAATAACCGGGCAGGCCCTGCCACAAATAACTGGTAATGCCAGTCTTACAAAATACCTCAAGTTGCCCCTAATTTTGTTTCCCGATGGATCGCAGGGGGGCGTTTACAACGTGTTAATAAACGAAGGGTTACTGCCGCAAAGCACTAAAATACCCAGCCCTCAGTTACAGGCACTAAGCTTTTTTCAGCCATGGAACACCAGCGTAGGGGCCAATTTATCCCAGTTGCTGTTTCAGCCCGACGTGTTTGTGGGGCTTCAGGCCCGCAAAACTGCCATTGGTTTTTCGAAGGCTAACCTTGACGTGGTAAAGGAAAAAATTAAAGACAGCGCCTACCAGCGTTACTATGCCATTTTAATTGCCGAAAAACAACTGCAGTTTTTGAAAGGTGGTATTAACCGGCTTCAGAAATTATACCACGATGATTCAATTATGTATGTTAATGGTTTTGCCGAAAAACTTGATCTTGACAGGGTACAGGTGCAACTAACCAATCTGCAAACCTCTATGACACTGCTGGATAACGGCATTAAACTGGCCTATGCTGCTTTAAAATATGCTATTGGCATATCGCAAAGCGATACCGTAGTTATTAGCGAAAGCCTACGCACCAACGATTTAAAACGCGATATTTTAAACGATAACTTTAAGTACGAAGACAGGAAAGAGTTTCAATCGCTTACGTATGCCCAACGCCTGCAGGAGTTAAATGTAAAACGCTTTAAATTAGGCGGGTTGCCCACCCTTTCAACTTCATTAGGGTATACTGTGCAGGGCCAGGGGCAAAAGTTTATTACCGACAACAGCACGTTTTGGTTAAGGCAATCGCAGGTGGGACTTAACCTAAGTGTTCCCATTTTTGATGGTTTTCAGCGCAAATACAAAGTGCAAC
Organism: Chitinophagales bacterium; assembly: GCA_038247635.1. Classification (GTDB taxonomy): domain Bacteria; phylum Bacteroidota; class Bacteroidia; order Chitinophagales; family Chitinophagaceae; genus Segetibacter. The sequence continues at coordinate 7,923 of JBBRUR010000134.1, read as the reverse complement.
AGGCACAGTTTAACCTGCAAAAGGTTAATAACACCATGGATAATTTAAAACAGGTAATTGACCTTCAGCAAACCATTACCAAACAAAGCCTTAGTAATGCATTGCTAACCCTTGATGCACAGGAGCGGAACGTAACCCTGGCCGAAAGTGTGTACAATACCACCAAAAAGAAATTTGAGGCCGGCCTTGGTTCTAGCTTTGAAGTGTTGCAGTCGGATACCGACTGGCAAACTGCACAATCAAATTATTTTAATAGCCTTTATAGTGCAATTGTTGCCCGTATTAGCTACCTGAGTAGCCTGGGCAAACTTGACTAATTAAACCAAAAAACTTAAATTCTCTTTTATGAAACTGTTTATACAATATGCTTTCCTGGCCCTTATTACCCTTGGTTTTGCTGCCTGTGGTGAAGGGGCCAAAAATGGGAACGGCGCATTGGCTGAAAAAAATAAAAAGCTGGAGGCTCTAAAGAAGCAATACGTTCAGTTGGGTATTGATATAAAGCAAATGGAAACCGAAATAGCCAAACTTGACACCAACGCCGCCAGCAACGATAACGCAAGGTTGGTAAAAATAGATACGGTACGGAGTGAGCAGTTTGTACATTATATTGACCTTCAGGGTAAGGTTGATGCAGAAAACACCTCGTACGTAACCCCACGCGGTATGGGTGGCCAGGTAAGGGCCATATTTGTAAAAGAAGGCGACTATGTAAAGGCAGGGCAAATTTTACTTAAACTGGACGATGTTATTGTAAAGCAAAGCTACCTGGCTGCAAAAGCCGGGTTGAATGCTACCCGCACCCAACTGGCGCTTGCCAAAAATTTATACCAGCGCCAAAAAAACCTGTGGGATCAAAACATTGGTACCGAAATACAATTGCTACAGGCCAAGGCTAATATGGAGGCCCTGGAAAGTAACCTTAGCAGTCAACAGGAAAACGTAAAGGCTGCACAGGAACAATTAAACACCGCTACCGTAGTAAGCAATGTTAACGGCGTGGCCGACGAAGTAAACATTCACGTAGGCGAAACATTTACCGGCGCACCCCAGCAAGGCATTAAAATAGTAAATAAATCAAAGCTTAAAATAGTTGCCAATATACCCGAAAACTACCTGGCAAGAGTTAGTAAAGGGGTTCCTGTTGAAATTTCGATACCCGATATTGGTAAAACCTACCAATCGAATATTACGCTGGTTAGCCAAACCATTAACCCCCAAACCGGTGGCTTTAATGTAGAGGCTAAACTGCCCGGCAGTAAGGAACTAAAGCCCAACCTTACCGCTATGGTGCGCATACAGGATTATGTAAAAGAAAATGCCATTGCCGTGCCGGTAAACACGTTGCAAACCGACGAAAGCGGCAAGTTTGTATTTGTGGCGGTTATGGAAAAAGATAAACTGGTGGCACGTAAACGAAACATAGTTGTGGGCGAGCTGTATGGTAGTAATATTGAAGTTACACAGGGCTTACAGGCAGGCGATGTGATTGTTACAGAAGGCTATCAAAACCTGTACGATGGACAGACACTAAATGTAGCAGAATAATATATAAACAAACACCTGGTTTAAGCATAATAAATTAATTCCAGATGCCGGTTATAGTTAAGTAGTGGCTCCAGCAATAGAAGTACAATACTACAAATAGTTGACCTCAATAAATATAAAGGCAAAATGCAGGTAAAGCCGCCCAGTGCCCGATACCGAAACAAATAACGTTGGCATAAACATACCATTATGAGTGTTTTAGAAAATATTAAAAACAAGTTCAAGGAGTTTGGCCCTACCACGTGGTCAATCAAGAACAAAACGAGCATTTACCTGCTCATCATTTTTGTATCGCTGGCAGGTATTTACCAGTTTTCCACTTTGCCCAAGGAGCAGTTTCCTGACGTGGTAATACCTACCATATATATACAAAGTATTTATGTAGGTAACTCGCCAAAGGATATGGAAAACCTGGTGACCCAGCCGATAGAAAAGCAGATAAAAAGCATAACCGGGGCTAAAATTAATAAGGTAAACAGTTCGTCCATCCAGGATTTTTCGGCCATAACCGTTGAGTTTGATACAAAAATTTCGGTGGATGTGGCACTGCAAAAAACAAGGGATGCAGTGGATAAGGCTAAGAAGGATTTGCCTAATGACCTTACACAGGAGCCAATAGTACAGGAAATAAGTTTTAGTGAACAGCCAATTATGTTTGTAAACCTAAGCGGTAATTATGATAAGCTAAAACTGAAATCGTTTGCCGATCAGTTGGAAGATAAGATTGAAGGCCTGTCACAAATTACCCGTGTAGATATTGTTGGCGCACCCGAAAGAGAGTTTCAGGTGAACGTGGATAATTTTAAAATGCAAAGTGCCAACATCACTTTCGACGATATTGCGGGTGCTATACAACGCGAGAATGCCGACATATCGGGCGGCTTGCTGGAGGTAGGCGATATGAAGCGGACCCTGCAGGTAAAAGGCCAGTTTAAAGATGTGTACGGCATAAGGGATATTGTAGTTCGCAACACTTCGGGGGCGCCTATATACCTTAAAGATGTAGCACAGATTTTAGATACCGTAAAGCAAAATGAAAGCTATGCACGGCTCAACGGAAAAAACGTGGTTACCATTAATGTTATAAAGCGTGCAGGCGAAAACCTGATAGAAACTTCGGACGATGTAAAGAAGGCCGTGGAAGAGTTAAAAGATCAAAAATTTCCCAAAGACCTGCAGGTGGTAATAACCGGCGACCGAAGCAAGGCCACCCGCACCTCGTTTAACGACCTGGTAAACAGTATTGTAATTGGTTTTGTACTGGTACTGCTAATACTAATGTTTTTTATGGGGCTTACCAATGCCTTTTTTGTGGCATTGTCGGTACCGCTTAGCATGTTTGTAGCTTTTATGTTTTTGCCTGCGGCCGAATGGATAACGGGTAGCAGCATTACGCTAAACTTTATGGTATTGTTTGCCCTGCTGTTTGGGCTGGGTATAATTGTAGACGATGCCATTGTGGTAATTGAAAATACGCACCGCATTTTTATGGAAGGCAAGGGCAAAATAAATGCCAGCCTCTCGGCGCGTATTGCCGCCGGCGAAGTTTGGATACCGGTATTGGCCGGTACCCTTACAACACTTGCTCCGTTTTTTCCATTATTATTTTGGCCGGGCATAATAGGTAAGTTTATGATTTACCTGCCTACCATGCTCATATTTACCCTGGCAGCTTCTCTTATTGTGGCCTTTATAATGAACCCCGTTTTTGCGGTTGACTTTATGAACCACCCCGATAGCGAAGTGCCCACTAAAAAGTCGGACATTTTTAAAAAGCCGGCCTTTTGGGTTATAGTAGGGTTGGGTATTGTATTAGATGTGCTGGGCATAACCTTTGCCGGTAACCTGTTATTGTTTTTTGCCCTTTTAATTTTACTAAACATTTATGTATTGACGGATGCTATACATAATTTTCAAAACAGGGCTTTACCAGCCCTAATGAGCAGGTATGAGACCTTACTGCGGTGGAGTTTGACCGGCTGGAGGCCAGTGCATTTGTTGTTGGGCACCATTGGTTTATTTGTGTTATCAGTGTTTGCATTTGTATTACGTAAGGTACCGGTGGTGTTTTTTCCCAAAGGCGATCCCAACCAGGTGTTTGTTTATCTTAAATTACCTGTTGGTACCAGTGTAGACTATACCGACTCCATTACCAAGGTATTAGAAAAGCGGGTGATGAAGGTACTTAATATGGAAAACGGAAAACAAAATCCACTGGTAGAAAGTGTTATTTCTAACATTGCGGTTGGCGCCAGCGACCCAGCCAGTGGCGACCGTAGCACCCGTGCCGAACTAGGGCGTATACAAGTGTCGTTTGTTGAATATGAAAAACGCGACGGCGTAAATACGGCTCCTTATCTTGACTCCATACGGGCCGTAACCAAAGGGATTGTGGGCGCTGCTATATCGGTAGACCAGGAGTCAGGAGGCCCGCCAACTGATCCGCCAATTAATATTGAAATAGTGAGCGACGATTTTGATCACCTTACCAAAACAGCCGTTGATCTTAAAAATTATTTGGATAATAAACAAATACCAGGCGTGGAAGAATTAAAGCTGGATGTGGACCTGACCAATCCCGAAATAACGCTCAGTATCGACAGGCAGCGGGCCATGATAGCCGGTGTATCTACCGCGCAAATAGGCACCCAGTTGCGTACCGCCTTGTTTGGCCGCGAAGTATCGAAAATAAAAGAGGGCGAAGATGAATTTAAAATACAGTTGCGCAACCTTGAGGTGCAGCGCCAAAGCCTGCCCGACCTGTTAAACATGCGGGTAGTGTTTAGAGACATGGCCTCGGGCCAGGTAAAACAAGTACCCATTAGCTCGTTGGTTAATGTTGACTACACCAGCACTTACGGCAGTATTAAGCGTAAAAATGTTAAACGGACCATAACACTGTACTCCACTGTTTCTACGGGCTTTACACCTAACGAGGTTAACACGTTGCTGGCCAGTGCTATTGCCGATTTTAATAAAAAGTTTGACGATACTACTATTGGGCAAACAGGCGAAGCTGCCCAACAAGCCGAAACTGCATCGTTTTTATCGGGCGCATTATTAATAGCCCTGGCCCTTATTTTGTTTATACTGGTGGTGCAGTTTAACTCGGTAAGCAAACCGGTTATTATTTTAACAGAAATTATATTTAGCGTTATTGGTGTATTGCTGGGCTTTGCAATAACCGGCATGGAAGTAAGCGTGGTAATGACCGGCATTGGTATTGTGGGGCTTGCAGGTATAGTGGTTAAAAATGGAATACTGGTAATTGAATTTGCCGACGAACTGCGTGCCCGTGGCCTAAAAACCCGCGAAGCCGTTATACAGGCGGGTAAAACCCGTATAATACCGGTGTTGCTTACTGCACTGGCAGCCATCCTGGCCCTTATACCATTGGCCATTGGGTTTAACATTAACTTTATTACGCTGTTTAGCGATTTGAACCCGCATATATTTTTTGGCGGCGACAGTGCTACATTTTGGAAGCCATTATCATGGACCATCATTTTTGGTTTGGCATTCGCCTTTTTTATGACACTGATAATTGTACCCGCCATGTACCTGATAGCCGAGCGTTTAAGGCGCCCAATGCGCAGGCAGTATGGCGGCCGCTGGGTTAGCATATTGGGTATACCTCCCCTAACCTTTTTATTTTTACCATTGGTAATAGTAACCATGGTAAAACACCGGTTACAAGTAAGCCGCCGTTTTGCAAGGTTGGGCAACAAAGTCAGCGAAACGTGGATACGAAGTTGGTTTTAACCAGTAATACGTTATATATGATTAATATAAAGCCGGCCTCATTTATGGGGTCGGCTTTAATTTTTTTAGGTAGAATGTGACAGTCTTTTATAAATAATCAATTGCAAAACAGTTCAGCAACGTTACAGCACGTTATTGGTTTTCAGATGGATTAATACTTCAATTATATAAGACACGGTCTTAACCCTACTTTGCACCTGTTGGTTTCACTTGTTGCCTACACATATGCGTTGCTCACCGCGTTTTGGTCAATGTGTGTCATTATCAGCTTATATTCGAAAAATAAAACCGTTTATATGAAAAAGTCTTTGCTAGTGATAGCCTCGCTGATTGCTTCCGTTACGTTTCTATTTTCATTTATGCAACCAAAGGAGTCGCTGTACAAAAACCTGAAAATACTTCCGCAGGATATTACGAAAGACGACATGGATAGCGTAATGAAACATTTTACAACGTCGCTGGGCGTAAAATGTGGTTTTTGCCATGTTCGGCTTGATAACGAAAAAAAGGATTGGGATTTTGCTAACGATTCCCTCGATCATAAAAAGTACGCCCGCTACATGATGGATATGACGCAGGACATCAACAAAAAATATTTTGAAGACGATGTTAAGCGGCTCGATATTCCTTACATGAACGAGGTGACCTGCTACTCGTGCCATAATGGTCGAAAGCATCCGGCTAAGGCTCCCAGGCCCGAAAATCCTGTTCAGCTTTCCCCGCTACCTCCGCCTGTATTTTCGCCAGAGGTTAAACCGGTAAATTAAACTGTAAGCGTCATTAATTACAAATACAATTAGCCAAACCGGCCTTAATTGGGAATGCTTGTTTTTAAACAAGCGTTTCCAGGTTTTCATTATCATACATTTTTAGTGTATTGCGGGCAGTTAAGACAAAAAATAATGCCGCAGCGCAATCCTATATTCACAGCAATAAAATCCTTCTACAGTAACCGTGGCTATTTGCCATCTTTTTTTACCTGTGGCGTAAGGCCGGGCATAAACGGTCAACACCGTTCATAATGCTTTATTACATTTACTAAAAACAACCACATGATAGCTAACCACCAAATAGACTACCGTATTTATGGAGAAGAAATGCAGTATGTAGAAATAGAACTTGACCCTGGCGAAAGCGCCATTGCCGAAAGTGGCAGCTTTATGATGATGGACGATTACATACAAATGCAAACCATTTTTGGCGATGGAAGCCAGCAACAAAGTGGCGGCTTTTTAAACAAACTGGTAGGCGCAGGTAAGCGCCTGCTGGTGGGCGAAAGCCTTTTTATGACAGCCTTTACCAACGTGGGGCAGGGCAAAAGGCAGGTAAGTTTTGCCTCGCCTTACCCCGGTAAAATTATTCCGCTTGACCTGCAGCAATTTGACGGAAAAATAATTTGCCAGAAAGATGCTTTTTTGTGTGCAGCCAAAGGAGTAAGCATTGGTATTGACTTTCAGCGGCGATTGGGCACTGGCATTTTTGGTGGCGAAGGTTTTATTATGCAAAAACTGGAAGGCGATGGAATGGCCTTTGTACATGCAGGAGGCCATGTATTTGAAAAACAATTGTTGCCCGGCGAAACCATTAAAATAGACACCGGCTGCCTTGTAGCACTTACCCAACAGGTTAACTACGATATTCAGTTTGTAGGCGGCATACGCAACACCATATTTGGTGGCGAGGGATTGTTTTTTGCCACCCTGAGCGGCCCGGGCAAAGTTTGGATACAAACCTTGCCTATAAGCCGGTTAGCCAGCCGTATACTAACCTATGGCACTACCCGGCGCAAAGAAGAGGGTAGTATTTTGGGTGGGCTGGGTAACCTTTTAGATGGGGATGGGAGGTAAAGTAAAAAGTAAAAAGTAAAAATTAAAAATTAAAAAGATATAAGATTGAGGGCATGATGATAATTTATATCCAAATGATTTACTTGCCCACAAATTAATAAGGTTTACTATCGGGATTTATGGTTATAAAATTTAGGAGAATTTAATATCGTTCCTCCCAAATATTCCTAAAATGTTACTAAGTGTTGTAGAAGGTGTTAGTGCTGGGAGATCTTTTTCTAAGAGATACGCCAGCATTTTTCATCTCTGCTGAGGTGCCTTACCACACACCTGGAACGTCAGGAAGCTTTTGAAGAATTCGTGGTCCCTTGGGTCTGTCGTATAGCTGCAACAGAAGCACAAATAAAGGAAACTGATTAATAATGAAAATCTACGAAGCATGCAAACAGAAAAGGAAAAGATGCTGGCCGGCGGGTTGTACAATGCAATGGATGAGCAATTATCGGCCGAACGGCTGCAGGCACGTCAATTGATAAAAGCATTGAACGCGGTTGATGAAGCCGACATACAGGCAACGAATCGGTTGATGTATACGCTTATTCCAAATGCGGGCCCCGGCCTTTGGTTGCAGCCGCCTTTTTATTGCGATTATGGTTACAACATTATATTGGGCGAAAAAGTGTTTTTTAATTTCAGAACTCCTGATCCCGCGCAAACAAGAGCTAACCCGTTTTGAAAATAATGATTAAATCTGTTTGTGGATAAATGGTTTTTGTTTCATTCATTTGGCCACATAAACTTTTGAGTATTTCATTCATTTTTGGGG
>JBBRUR010000133.1:0-12495 GCA_038247635.1 Chitinophagales bacterium | reverse complement strand
GAATCGCTAAGACGAAAAAAACAAATGACCTATCAATAATCAAATGTATTTTTAACCATCTAAAAGCTCTTACTTTATTGCCTGCAACCCAGGTGGGTCAACATGCCCGGAATGGTGGGTCAACATCACCGGAATTTACATATCGGACTTGCCAAAAAGTTTTCCGTCTATTCTTGTTGGGGTAATACCCATGGCTGCTTCTATGAAAGATGACGGTCGTTTTAATGGGAAAAAATAGTTAATTGCTATAGGCAGGGTAAGGTAAAATGCATGATCGGAATAAAAGCCAACCCCTGATCTTATACCTGGCCCCGGGCTTTTGGTTATTTGCAGTTCGTAGTTTAAGGATGAAAACAGGCCGTTCCCTACTGCTTCAATATAAAGGTCGTTTTGTTTAAAGGCGGCATTTTGGCGATAGCTGCTTAACCAAAATGTTATCATCCAGCAAACAAAGACAAAATGTTTTATAATGGGTGCTTTTATAAATTTTTTAAAATGGCTCTTTCTTAATCAGTTAAATATGATACGCTTGCTACCACTCGGTTCCAAATAATTATATACCATCTCAACTTTAGTTCATTCCCAACAACTAGCACCTTTTAAGTTCAGCTTAGTATTTTCCAACCTATACAAATCTGGCTAATTTGTTATGGGTTTAAGGTATAATACATTTTACCAATTGAAATTTATAATCGGTCGCTTTTCATACGCATAATTTATAATCAATACCCTCCCCGCAGCATCTCCGCATACTCATTTGGCAATGGGCTGTCTTCCACCGCTTTGGCTGCCTTTTCTACATCATAATCAAAACGTATAAATTGTACCTGCACGGCATTTTTGTTCGTTATGCTGCTATCCGGGTTTATAGTAAGCATTACATAACAGCCTTGCGGATTTCCATCTTTTGGTTTGCCTACCGAACCTATATTTATGGCATGTCGGTAATGTATTTGCCCTGCTGGTTCTGTAGAAAGTATTCTGTGGTAGGGCTTGTGCGTATGGCCAAAACACATAATGTCTGCATTGGCCTGTTCCATTATTCGTAACAGGCTCTTTTCATCCCTGTCTTCAAACAGGTATTCATTAATCTTTCTCGGGCTGCCATGTACTAACAACAAGTTTAGCTTGTCTTTATTTAGCTGAAATGTTACGGTTATATGTGCCGGTAACGTTCTTAAATATTTTTGTTCCTCAGGCTTTACAATGGAGTTGGTGAAGCTGATGGAAATTTTACCCATATCCTTCTCTCCATCTGTTTTATACGCACACCCACATTCATCGCTCGCAAGGCCAATACCCTGGTCGTAATTACCGGCAATGGTTGGAATGCCACGTTTTCTTATTTCATTAATCACTTCGTTAGGCCAAATATTGTAGCCTACCAAATCGCCGAGGCAATAAATGGCATCTGGTTGTTTTTGTTCAATGCTTTTAAAACAGGCTTCCAATGCAGGAAAGTTGGCGTGTATGTCGGAGAATAAAGCAATTTTCATTTTATTATTTTTTGTGGGTGATCATTAATTTTATGGCGGCATTGTTGCGTCGCACCCTTATACGGCAAACCATATCTTGTCATTGGCAGAAACGAAGCAATCTGCCAGACAATTTGAAGCCAGCTACGACTTCGAAATCAGATTGCTTCGTTGTTCCTCCTGCCAATGACACTTTTGGAAACTGCTTATTATCATTCCAGAATTTTTGGGCCCCGCAAATTTACATTCACATTAATGATGATAGTATTACATGTACTATTTCACGCAAAGGCAATTCCACGCAAAGGCGAAAAGAAGAGCAACCTTTGCGGCGCCTTTGCCCCTTATGTATTCTTTGCGTAAAACTCATTGATGCTTATATGGTGTCATTTTCAAAGAGCTTTTTGGATACCAAAAATTAATCACTGGCAACGACAAATAGAATTACGAAAAGTACAAGTGTGCGACGCAACGATGTAACATAAAAGAATCTTCTGTTTGGTTCATAAAAAACGCTATGTAGTCATCACCTGTTTTGGGGCCGAAGTATAATATTTACGTCGTAGCCAAAAGGCCACATTAACCAATGCAATTAACGCCGGTACTTCAACCAAAGGGCCAATAACACCGGCAAAGGCCTGGTTGCTATTAATACCAAATACACCAATGGCTACAGCAATGGCCAGCTCAAAATTGTTGCCTGCGGCGGTAAACGCTATAGAGGCGTTTGTTGAATAATCTGCGCCCATTTTTTTGCCTAAAAAGAAGCTTACCATAAACATGATGACAAAGTAAATAACCAGCGGTATGGCAATGCGCAAAACATCAAAAGGTATCTGCACTATCAGCTCGCCTTTAAGGCTAAACATTACAACAATGGTAAACAGTAACGCAATTAAGGTAATGGGCGAAATGAACGGGATGAATTTGGTTTGATACCAGGTGTCGCTTTTTGCTCTTCTTAGCAGTAAACGTGTTAATACACCGGCAGCGAAAGGAACACCTAAATAAATGGCAACACTTTCGGCAATTTGCCCAATGGTTATGTTTACTACAGCACCGGTAATGCCAAATAGTGGTGGTAGTACCGTTATAAATACATAAGCATACACGCTATACAACAACACCTGGAAAATGCTGTTTAATGCTACAAGCCCTGCTGCGTATTCGCGGCTGCCTTCGGCTAGTTCGTTCCAAACAATTACCATGGCAATGCACCTTGCCAGGCCAATAAGTATTAAGCCCGCCATGTACCCGGGCTTATCGTGCAAAAACAATAGGGCCAATATAAACATGAGTATCGGGCCAATTACCCAATTAAGAAAAAGTGACATACCTAATACCTTTGTATTTTTAAATACTTCTTTTAGTTTTTCGTACCGCACTTTGGCAAAGGGCGGGTACATCATAAGTATTAAGCCTACCGCCAATGGTATGTTGGTGGTACCTGCCGAAAATGAATTGATGACGGTTGATGAGGAAGGAAAGAAGTAGCCTATAGCCACGCCTATCGCCATGGCTAAAAATATCCATAAGGTTAAGTACCTGTCTAAAAAACTTAACTTCTTTCGTTCGCTTGCCGGGGCGCAATTGTTTGCTGACATATTCTATTTTTAGTTTTCTCCTCTTGCATTAGCCAAAAGAAATTTGCTTTTGCAACTTCCCCCTTTACAAAATTTAGGGGGCCATTAGTTACAACAATTACTACCGCAACAGGCGCCTTCAAGTCCCCCTTCGGGAAATTTAGGAGCCTCCTTCTCCGCGTACACCGTTATGCTCGTAATAAATGTACCCGATTGTTTAAAGGCTGTAATCTGTGCTGCAGACAGGTAATTACTTAAAATATCATCAGGAATAATAATGGCTTTATTTTTTTGAACGGTAATGTTTTTAAAACCGTTTGCCTCTATCAGTTTTAAATACACCTGCTTTTGTATTGCGCCTGCAACACAGCCGGCATACATTTCAGCGGTTTCTTTTATCTGCTTTGGTAACTCACCTTCTAATACAATATCTGATATACAAAAGTGACCACCTGGCTTTAGTACCCGGTATATGTCTTTAATAACACCATCTTTATTGGGTACCAGGTTTAACACACAGTTACTTACAATTACATCGGCTGTGTTGGCAGTTACCGGCATATTTTCAATGTCGCCCTGCCTAAACTCTACATTGTTAAAACCTCGCACTTCATTGTTTTGCCTGGCTCTGTCAATCATAGCCGGGGTAAAATCAATACCTATTACTTTGCCGGTTTCGCCTGTTTCGCTACGTGCTATAAATGCGTCGTTGCCGGCGCCACTGCCAAGGTCAATTACTACATCGCCCTTTTTAATTTTTGCAAATTGGGTAGGCAAGCCACAGCCTAAACCCAAATCAGCATCAGCATTGTAGCCGTCTAACGCTGTGTAGTCTTCACTCATAATAGTATACACTTCGGTACTGCAGCCACCTGCGCCGCAGCACGACGATGCGTTGGTGCCTTTATCTTGTAAAGCAATTTCAGCATACTTCTGCCTTACCATGTCTTTTACCTGTTCCTGCGTTTGCATAGTGTTTGTTTTAGATGATCATTATTTTTTTTGTTACCTCTCTCCGCAACCGAAAAAGATGGGGAATGTACTATCGAAATATTACGATGATTATTTTCAAAAAAAATTAGCAACAATTACTATCACCCTTAAAGGTTTCAAACAGGTGGTTTAACATTGCCTGTGCCGACCTCCACTCTTTTGCATCTATGCAATAACAAACTTTTGCTCCCTCAATTTCACCGGTAATTAAACCTGCTTCTTTCAGTTCTTTTAAATGCTGCGAAACGGTGCTCTGCGATAGTGGAATTTCATCAACTATATCGCCGCACATACAGGCCGACCGTTTGGCCAACAGGTTTAAAATGGCAATACGTGCCGGGTGTGCCAATGCCTTTGCAATTTTTGCCAGCTTATTTTCGCTTACACTAAACCCGTACGATTTTGTTGCTCCCATAATTATATCGCAATAGTACGATAAGTATTTTAAAGCTCAATTTTTTTAATGATTATCCGCTATTTGGTACGCTCGACGCTTATAAAATCATGATAAGAAAGGCTGCATAAAATTACCAACGGTACAAGTGCAGTCTTAATGGTCATAGAGGCAGGCTGCAACGACTGATGAAAACAGCAATAAAGCCCGGTTTCAAAATATCAATACCAGATTGCGGATAGTCATTAATTTTTTCACTAAAATTTCTTTAAAACAAAAAATTACCTCGCAATTAAAGTTTCCATCCTACATTTGTCTACCAAAATAGTAGACTAATGGCTTTTGAAGCAATCGTTCATAAAATAACTTTTATAAGTAGCCCACGCCGATGTTGACCCGGCTCCCATAATTCTTTACAAACTTTTATTCATTTTCATCAATCAAAAATTCTCCATAAACAATGGAACAGGCATTCTATTCTTCTAAATTAACCAGGCCATCACAATCCGGTATCCACAACGGTTTATTACGCGGCATTCTCTTTTTTGCTTTTTACTTTTTACTTTTTACTTTTTCCTTTGCCCAGGGCACCAGCCTTATTCAAATATCGGGGACCGTGCTTGACCAGCAAACAAAAAAGCCACTGGAAGCCGTAAGCATACAGATTAAGGGCGCCACTACCGGCACGGTTACCAACAGCAACGGTGTGTTTACGCTTCGTACCAAAAGTAAATTCCCCCTAATACTCGTGTTTTCATCCATCGGTTTTCAGCAGCAGGAGTTCGAAATTAAAAGCCCCTCATCGGAACTGGCAATAGAACTGGTAACCCAAACCGTACTGGGTAAAGCGGTGGTGGTAACGGCCAGCCGGGTACCCGAAAGCATTTTGCGGTCGCCGGTGGCCATCGATAAACTCGACATTCGCTCAATCAGGGAGTCGCCGGCGCCCAGCTTTTACGATGCGTTGGAAGGAGTAAAGGGCGTGCAAATGACTACCTCAAGCCTCACCTTTAAAGTGCCCAACACCCGCGGTTTCAACATACCCAATAACTTTAGGTTTTTGCAACTGGTAGATGGGGTAGATATGCAGGCGGCTACACTGGGCGTGCCTTTGGGCAATGCTATTGGCCCCACCGAGTTAGACATTGCCAGTGTAGAAATTACCCCGGGAGCCGCATCGGCCCTGTACGGTATGAACGCCATTAACGGTATGGCCAACCTGCTAACCAAAAGCCCGTTTTTGTATCAGGGGCTAAGTGTTTACCACAAAACCGGCCTTAATCATGTTGATGGTATTGACAACGATCCGGCAATTTTAACCGAAACTGCGCTGCGCTATGCCAAAGCATTCAACAACAAGTTTGCCTTTAAAGTTAATGTGGGGTACATGCAGGGTACCGACTGGCGGTCCGATATCCGGCTGGACCAAAACCCCAATAACCTCAGAAGTGCCAACCCCAACTTTGCTGCACTTAACGGGGCAAATAACCTGGCCTTTGACGGCTGGAACAAATATGGCGACGATGCCCTGCAAGGCAGCAACGTGGTGTCAATAACCGGCATAACTATTAATGGGCAGCCCAACCAAACGCTGCGGGTAGCCCGTACCGGCTATTGGGAAAATGACCTGGTAAACCCAAAGGTGGACAACCTTAAATTTGATGCGGCACTGCACTACCGCCTAAGCGAAAAAAGCGAACTATTGTACACCTATCGTGTTGGCAAAATGGATGGCGTGTTTCAAAGGGGCAACAAAATAAAACTCGACAACGTGCTGGTACAAAACCACCAGTTACAATTGAAGGGAAGCAACTACACCATACGCAGTTATATTTCTATTGAAAATACCGGTGCCTCTTACAACTTAAAACCGTTGGCCGACAACCTTGACCTTGCCAGTGGCGGCAGTGCCAATGCCTGGGAGGGTAAGTTTAAAGCTGCTTTGGTTAGCCAGTTAAGCAATGGTGCAGACCTGACCATCGCTACCGCCGCAGCACGGGCAGCAGCCGATGCAGGCAGGGTTGAGCCCGGCACCAAAGCCTTTAACGACCTGCGCAACACTATCATTAAGATCAATAATTGGGATATCAGATCTGGCGCCATACCCAATGCGCCGGTTACCGGTGGTGCGGCGCTAATTCAAAAAAGCCGTATGTACCATACCGAAGCGCAGTGGGATTTATCGGCGCCCATCAAAATTTTTAACCTTTTAATTGGTGGCGATGCGCGTGTGTACGAGGTAATACCCGACGGAAATAATTTTGTGGACTTTGGCCGCTCCATTGCCGACCGAAACACGCCGCTGGCCGATGGCAGCTTTGGCAGCAATGTGTATTACAAAAAATTTGGCGCTTTTGCCCAGGTTAGTAAAACGCTTTTAAACGACCGGTTAAAATTATTTGGATCGCTGCGTTACGACTATAACCCCGAGTTTAAACCAAAGGTTACCCCACGGCTGGCCGCTGTATACACACTTAAAAAAATACACAATTTCAGGTTTACGTTTCAGCAGGGGTATCGTTTTCCGGCATTGTTCGAGGCCCTGTCGTATGTAAACAATGGCAGGGTAAAACGGATAGGCAGCCTGCCGTACATTAACCAGGGCCTGGGTTATTTAGAAAACAGCTATACACAGGTATCGGTCATTAATTTTAATGCGGCAGTAGCCACCCTCGGCAATACCGATGCGGCAGCTTTGGAAAGCAGGAACCTGCTACAGGTAGCCAATTTGCCCAATGCCCGGCCCGAGCAGATAACCTCATTTGAGCTGGGATACAAAAGCGTATTATTTAACAACAAACTGGTGGTAGATGTAGATGCTTACAGCAACCGCTACGATGGATTTTTAGGGCAGGTACAGGTATTTGTGCCTAATGGCCAAACCGTAGGCAGCAATGCAGCCGTGCTGGCTATGCTTGACCGTAACCGCGATGCCACCACTGCCAGCGGAAACAATGCCGCCAGCAATGGTCAGGAGCGTTACCGCGTGTATACCAATGCAAAAAATGCCTACCGCAATTTTGGCTCATCGCTGGGTATAACCTATAGCTTTTTAAAAAAGTATACGCTGCGCGGAAACCTCAGTTTTAACGCTATAAAAAGCAACAGCATCAGCGATATTTTTGTGACTGGTTTTAACACGCCCAAATGGTTCACCAACCTGTCGTTCGGCAACCGCAAAGTGGTAAAGAACATCGGGTTTAGCGTAGCCTGGAAATGGCAGGATGCCTTTTTGTGGGAGAGCCCGCTGGTAACCGGCAACATAGCCGCTTACAGCACCTTTGATGCGCAGGTATCGTATAACATACCCAGCACTAAATCTACCATAAAAGTGGGGGGCGCCAACGTGTTTAATAACCGGTACATACAACATGCGGGTGGCCCAACCATTGGCGGGCTGTATTATGTAGCCTTTACGGTTGAGGGTTTATTGAACAGGTAGGGTTACTGATTTGCAGCCAGTAAGCGCGAGTAATTTTTTTGGGTACCGGCAATTAGTTTTCATTGTAGCATGGTTGCAGCCTGCCCTTGTGGCCATACAGGTTGCACACATGTATAGTAGCGTTTTATTGGCCACCTACTACGCAAATTTTTATTTATTTTAACAGAACATGATAAGCTCAGAAGCTGTTTAAACCTATATTTTTTAGGATACCAGCACATGGTTTTTATAGCATCTTCGTTGCGTCGCAATCACTTTATCGGAATCACTTTTATGATCTTTAGGGTTTATCCGGAAATTCGTAAATAATTTTAGACAGCTTTTAAGGAGGTTTTTATTTTTTAATTTGTAACAGAAAAATTATTCTGACACCATCATTTAAAACATTTACCATTATGAAATGCCTATGGCTATTATTATTTTTGTTGCTCTTGCAGGTGTACGCCACCGCCCAGCAGCCCAAAATAACAGCAACCCAACAGCAGGTATGGACGGGTTATTTTAACCAGGCACGCTTTACTGACAAATGGGGCCTTTGGGTCGATATACAGTTGCGTACCAAAGCTGATTTTGTAAACGACTTATCAGTATCGCTCAACCGCTTTGGGCTTACCTACTACCTTAACAACGATACAAAGCTTACGGCGGGCTACGCCTTTATCAATTTCTTTCCGGCCGATAATCATTCAAAAGTATCGCTGCCCGAACACAGGCCGTGGCAACAGATACAATGGCATACCAATTATGGAAAAAAGAAGGTGATGCAATGGATAAGGACCGAGGAACGCTTTCGCCGAAAAATTGCAAACGATTCCACTCTTGGCGACGGAAATAATTTCAACTTCAGGGTTCGGTATAATATTTTGCTCGATGTGCCGCTGTCAAAAAAAGGCGTGGCGCCCAACACGCTTTCGTTTATAGTAAACGATGAACTGCATATAAATTTTGGCAAACAAATCGTGTTTAATTACTTTGATCAGAACCGTTTTTTTGTTGGGTTTAAATATCAGTTTACCAAACAAAGCAACCTTCAGTTTGGCTATATGAACCTGTTTCAGCAACTGGCTGCGGGCAACCGCTATCGTAACTTTCATGTGGCCCGCGTATTATTTTTTCAAAACCTTGACCTGCGAAATAAAAAGGGCTGATATTGTTAGCGACTGGCTGCTTAAAGGCAGCCGGTGCTACCTTTTGCTTTATGAAAAAGATGCACACTTACGCTTGCACCCTTACGTGGACAGGCAATACCGGCACCGGTACTTCCGCCTATCGTGGGTACGAGCGAAACCATACTATTTCCATCAACAACAAGCCCAATCTTTTTGCCTCTTCCGATCCTTCATTTTTGGGCGACCCCACCAGGTACAACCCCGAAGAGTTGCTGCTGGCCTCGTTATCGGGTTGCCACATGTTGTGGTTTTTGCACCTGTGCACCACTCATGGCATTGTGGTAGTAGCCTACACCGACCAGCCCACCGCAACAATGATAGAAAATGAAGATGGCAGTGGCCAGTTTACCGAAGTAATGCTTAGACCGGAGGTTACAATCGCAAAAGCAAAGCAACTTTCGCTGTTGAATGAACTACACCATCAGGCCAATAAGTTGTGCTTTATTGCCCGTTCGGTCAACTTTGCTGTCTTGCACAGTGCCACTGGTAAAATAGAATGAAACCTTCTTACAAACTAATGTGTTGTAAACGTGCAAGGAAAGTACATGATAATTTACCTTTGCGTAAATTTTTTAGCGATGATAGAAATTAATTTGGAACGAAAGGAAGGCGATTTTGGATTTGAGGCCACCGACACGGCTGGCCATACCATGCGCCTTGACAGCAACCCCGAAAACGGCGGCGTTAACTTTGGCATTCGCCCCATGCAGGCCGTATTGATGGCTTTGGGTGGATGTAGCGGTATAGATATCGTTTCTATTTTAAATAAGCAGCGGCAGGAGGTAAAAGGCTTTAAGATGAAGATTACCGGCGAAAGGGAAAAGGATAAGGAACCATCGTTATGGGAAGACGTACACCTGGTGTTTGAGCTTACAGGCGATATAGACCACGCCAAAGCCCAACGTGCAGTAGAGCTTAGTATGGATAAATATTGCTCTGTAGCCGAAACCATCCGCCGGGCCGGCGCAAAAATTACCTGGGAAGTGAAGGTGATGTAGGATATTTTAAATGTTGAATGTTGAATTTTAAATAGTTAGATTGGTTATTTTAAATGTTGAATGTTAAATTTTAAATAGTTAGATTGATTATTTTAAATGTTGAATGTTAAATTTTAAATGGTCAGATAGGTTATTTTAAATGTTGAATTGTGAATTTTAAATGGTCAGATAGGTTATTTTAAATGTTGAATTGTGAATGGTGTGAGGCGAATGGTGAATGGAGAATAGTGAATGGTGAAGCGTGAATGGTGAAGCGTGAAAAGGTAATCGTGAAACGTCAAACGTGAAATGTATAAGTTTCTACACTCATTTCTAACAATGGTTTGCATCCAATTCAAAATTCAAAATTTACAATTCAAAATAACTTCTTCCCTCCAATTCAAAATTCAAAATTTACAATTCAAAATAACTTCTTCCCTTTAATTCAAAATTCAAAATTTACAATTCAAAATAACTTCTTCCCTTCAATTCAAAATTCAAAATTTACAATTCAAAATAACTTCTTCCCTTCAATTCAAAATTCAAAATTTACAATTCAAAATAACTTCTTCCCTTCAAATTAAAAATTCAAAATTTACAATTCAAAATAATTTCCTCCCGCAATTCAAAATAATTTCTTCCATCCAATTCAAAATAGATCCACTCACTACTGACAACTCACCACTCACTTTCTCAAATTCAAAATTTATAATTCAACATTTAAAATAATTCTTTGAAACACAACCGAATAACAACAGCCATCCGCACCCAAACTGAACGGACAAACGAAATGGAGCACTCAACGCCCCTATTTGTTACCAGTAGTTTTGTTTTTGACAATGCCGAAGAAATGCGGGCCGCCTTTGCCGACGAAACTGCCGACAACATTTATACCCGCTTTAGCAACCCAAGCGTGCAGGAATTTGTAGATAAAATGGTAGCCCTTGAAGGCGCCGAAGCCGGCTTTGCTACTGCCTCGGGTATGAGCGCAGTGTTTAGTTCGTTTATGGCTTTGCTACAAAAGGGCGATCACATGATATCGTGCAATGCAGTGTTTGGCAGCACGCATACATTGGTTAGCAAGTACCTGCCTAAATATGGAATTGAAACCAGCTATATAGCCGCCGACAACCCCGAAAGCTGGGAAGCCGCCATACGCCCCAATACTAAAATGATGTACCTGGAGTCGCCTACCAATCCTGGGTTGGATATTTTGGATATTGAGTTTGCTGCCAAACTTTGCAAAAAGCACAACGTAATACTAAACGTTGATAATTGTTTTGCTACGCCCATTATTCAGCGGCCAATTGAGTTTGGTGCCGACCTGGTAATTCATTCGGCCACAAAGTGGATAGATGGACAAGGCAGGGTGTTGGGCGGCGTTATAGTTGGCCGTGCCGATCTAATAAAAGAAATTTACCTTTTTAACCGCAGCACAGGTCCATCACTATCGCCGTTTAACGCATGGGTATTAAGCAAAAGCCTCGAAACATTGGACGTACGTATGGAGCGCCACGCTGCCAACGCCATGTATATAGCTGAAAAACTGGAGGGACATCCCAAACTAAACTTTGTAAAATATCCCTTACTACCCAGCCATCCTCAATACGAAATTGCTAAAAAGCAAATGAGCACCGGCGGCGGTATTGTTTGTTTTGAACTAAAAGGTGGATTGGAAAGTGGCCGGGCGTTCCTGAATGCACTGCAAATGTTATCGCTCACGGCCAATTTGGGCGACACCCGCAGCATCGCCTCTCACCCCGCCAGCACTACCCACTCCAAATTAACCGAAGCCGAGCGCAACGAAGTAAGCATTACCCCCGGCCTAATCCGTATTTCGGTTGGTTTGGAGCATAAAGATGATATACTAAACGATATTTTGCAGGCGTTAGAAAATTAAAAATTAAAAAGTAAAAGGTGAATGGTCAACGGTGATAAGTGAGTTGTGAATGGTTGTGCAGAGGTGAGACGTCAAACGTGAAGCGCATGGCGTGAAAACCTTTTGCTTGTAGCTTATAACTTGTAGCTTGAAACTTGAAATTGTGAATGATTAATGGTGAGACGTCAAAAGTGAAGCGTAATTGCGTAAAAACCTTTCGCTTGTAGCTTGAAACTTGAAATTGTGAATGATTAATAGTGAGACGTGAAAAGTGAGACGTCAAAAGTGAAGCGTAATTGTGTGAAAACCTCTCGCTTGCAGCTTGAAACTTGTAGCTTGAAACTTGAAAGCTAATAGTGAGATGTGAAAAGTGAGCTGTCAAAGTTGAGACGTTAAACGTGAAGCGTGTTGCGTAAAAACCTTTCGCTTGTAGCTTGAAACTTGAAATTGTGAATGATTAATGGTGAGACGTCAAAAGTGAGACTTCAAAGGTGAGACGTCAAACATGAAGTGTAATTGTGTGAAAACCTCTCGCTTGCAGCTTAAAACTTGTAGCTTTAAACTTGAAAAGTGAGTTGTCAGT
>JBBRUR010000132.1:0-12495 GCA_038247635.1 Chitinophagales bacterium | reverse complement strand
GGGTGACAAAACACGCTGTCAGGCTGAGCCCGTCGAAGCCCAGCCCTTCGACAAGCTCAGGGTGACAAAACACGCTGTCAGGCTGAGCCCGTCGAAGCCCAGCCCTTCGACAAGCTCAGGGTGACAAAACACGCTGTCAGGCTGAGCCCGTCGTTAGGGTATTGCTGTAGGTGTTGTAATCATTAAATGTTGAGCTTATAATAGATGCTTAAGGTCAAATGGTAAAGTTTTGCCATTTGCCTAAAATCATTACGTATGTCTTTCTCTGTAGCCGTAGAGAGAAGCCCAGGTATATTGTAGCAAAGCAGGAGCATTTTTAAATGGCAGCTAACGCACAGTATTGCTACAGGTGTGGAATTCAATGAATGTCCAGCCTGGAACCATGGCTCAAAAATGATTTAATAGTTGAAGAAAAATACTTTTACTTGGCTTCATTCGTCTGCTGGAACTGCTGCAAATAAAGAACTACAGCCGAAGTTTCACCGTCCATCCACACCTGTAGCAATACTTGTGTTGGCAGTAGGTTTTTGTCAGTAGCCATTTAGTTTTTCAAACATCATCTTTACTACTTGTTTATCGCCTAAAGTAATTATAGTAAAAATATAGCTGTCTGAATTTATGTCAAGAAGTTCTATGGAATATCCTTGAATTTTTAGTTCTTTTTCATTAATTAATTGTATTATTTCTCCAGTGTCGTGTCCATTGTATAATTCATCATTAGAAAGTGTAAATTCATAGTTTTTTGCCATTCTTATTTCGTTCAAGACGATACGTACTTCAATTTCTTCTTCTTTCCAATCTACTTCAGCCATTTCTCCATTGTTTTGCAATGTGTCTATCAAAACAAATTTTGGTGTTAATAGGGCATCTTTTGGATATGTTAATCCACGTTCAGATAATATAAACTCATTGTTATCGTCATAAAAAGATTTTGGGTCTTCAAATGCTAATTTTAGCCTGGCTTTTAAGTCGTCTTTTAAAGTATCTGAAAATGCAATGCTGTCAACAACTTCTTCGTAAAATGCTAAGTCAGGAGTAGGCTTCTCATTTTGCTTCTGTCCGAAAATATTTGATAGAAATCCCATAAATTATAATAATTGAATTTAGTCAGGTTACTAATTTTTCAAAGGCTTAAAGCCAACAATTTGGTATTGCGGCAGGCAAGTAATTCATTGCTGAGTCTGCCCCCAACCGCAGCTAAATAAAGATACAAAAGTGAAAGAAAACAAACAAAAACCCAAAGGTATTGCTAAAACTTAAGCTGAGCGAACTATAGCCGAAGGTAACAACGTGGTGCCCTGCCCGTAGCAATACTTCTGTTGGCGGATGTACTATTTATTTACGTATGTCAGAAGCCTTTACCTTCTTGATGATTCCATTTTGAGAAAGCACGAGAATGCCATTTGTTTGACTTTTAGTTTTAAGTAGTTTTTCAAATGTCATGTCTAAACCTTTCTTTACCCTTTCTTTTATGTCTGAGTTCTCCAGTATGTTATTTTTCATGGGTCTTAATTTTAATTTTATTCCAAATTAAATTGTCATAAATAGTTACCGGTATATTTATAGCACCTTCAGCAATAAATTTATAAGGAATATTTGAGTTGTCAATAATAATCCAATAATTAAAAATATTAATAAAAACATTTGTAAGATTAGCTAGTCCTTTAAAGTCTCTTCTAATAATAACATTTTCTGGGATATTGTGGCCGCCTTCTCATTTGCAGGCATAAAACTTTCGCATAAACAAGTTTATGTGTTGCATAAAAAAACAGTGATGATTTTGTTCCATTTGTATTTCTTTTAAAAAATTTGACACGCTTTTGTGTCAATAGTATTTTTATAAAATTTTGACACCTGTTGCCCCGACCTTACAGGCTGGGAAACGAGAAGAGAAAAGCCCCAAACCTACCCAGGAAAGAAAAATGTTATAATACCCAATTTCTGCCGGATAGAAGTGCAAAACACTCCGAAGTCTTTTGCATGGGCTTCCTGTTTTTGGTGTTGCAACGCCTTGGACTCCTAATGGCCCGGCAAGGTCAGGCAGGCCTGCAAAGGCCATAATCCATTAGCCGTTGTTGTAGCCCACGGACATTAGCAGGCTCGGGGTAACAACCAGTCTCATCGCTTTACTGCCGGTGTAGAATAGGTTGGCTTCGTTACCGTTGGCGTTGGTTCTTTCTCCAACAATTTCAAGGCTTCTTCCACTCCTTTCTGTAGCTGCAGATCGATGCCTTTGGCCATTGATGCGGCGGTGATGCGTTGTTCAATATCAGGAGCGACACCTGTATTTTCTGCCACCCATTTAGTATTTATAGGGTCGAATACGGCATTGTCGGGGGCCGTCATGGCGCCACCATCTACAAACGAATAATGCACCGACGATTTTACGAGCCCGCCCCAAGTGCGGGCACCTATCAACGGGCCCACCTTTTGCTGCCTGAATATCCACGGAAAAAAGTCGCCACCAGAGCCTGCCATTTCGTTTATCAATAAAACCTTTGGGCCTAAAATACCTGCGGGTAACCGCAATGCATTACCACCCGGTACTTCGTTGGTGAGGGCTGCCCGCAGCCTGCGTACCATCAGGTCTACCATATAATCGTCCAACAATCCGCCACTGTTAAAACGTTCGTCTATCACGGCGCCCTGTTTATTTTGCTGGGCAAAGTAGTAACGGTTAAAATTATTAAAACCTGCCCCACCGGTATTGGGTACCCACACATAGGCCAGTGTACCTTTTGATAAGGAGTCCACTTTTCGGCGGTTGTCTTCTACCCAGGCTAATTGGCGCAAACTATTTTCGTTTTCTAAAGGTTGCACCGTCACCGTCCATGCACCCGCGGTATCGGGTTTGTTGTTAAGCATTAGTTGCGTTTGCATTTTAGCGGTACCATTTAAAAGATCATAGGGATCAGTTGTGGCGGTTAATGACTGCCCGTTGATAGCCAACAGGTAATCACCTTCTTTTACCCTCAGGGCCGGCTGCGCCAGCGGGGCCACTACGCCTGGGTTCCAGCTTTCGGAGGTAAAAATTCTTTTGATCTTCCACTTGTCATTTGCCATTTCAAGATCAGCGCCCAATACGCCAACCCTTGATGTATCCAACGCAGGAAAATCGCCGCCAAAAACAAAGCTGTGGCCAACAGAGGTTTCGCCGCCTAGCTGGTCTAGCAGGTAAGTAAGATCGGTACGATGGCGTATGTATGGTATCATGGGCGAATACTGCTCCCACACCTGTTGCCAGTTGCGGCCATGCATGTTACGGTCGTAAAAATAATCGCGTTGGTAGCGCCATGCTTCGCTAAAAATTTGATTCCATTCTTCCAACCTGTTTAGCTCCATTCGCAGTGTTATGCCCACTATGCCTTCGGTTGGCCCGGCTGGTTTGGCGGTCGATACTACCCGCCAATTGGGCCCGGCTTTGAACAGTAATTTTTCGCCGTTGGCCGACACGGCAAAGCGGGCACCTTTGGCCAGCTCTTCCAATTTTTTATCGGCTACCGAATACTTGCTAACTCCAGGTCCCGAAATAATCAACACATTGCCCTTTGGCCCGGCCAACAGTCCATCGTATTCGCCTACCGGTATGGGCATGGCAATAATGCGGCGGTCGAGGTTATCCCAATCTATTTTTACTGATTTGTAAAACGAAGTATCCTTCGTTGTTTTCTTCGCGGTACTATCAGGCTCCTCATCAGTTTTAAGGGGAAAAGGGTTGGAGTCAGTGTTACGCAATATGGTGAGGTAAGCGCCAAACGTAGGCTGTGCCTGTTGCGAGCTGGTATTTGCCCAACCCGAACCCAGTGCCACATTGGTGCTGGCTAAAAAGTATAGGTACTTGCCGTTGAGGTCCCACACAGGCGAGATGGCATCGGCCATAGGATCGCTTAGCGGCCTGGTTTTTTTACTGTCGGCGCTCCATACCATAATGCTTCTAAAATTGTTGGGTTGCGATTTTGTATAGGCCAGCCATTTACTATCGGGCGACCAATTAAGCCCCATATTTCCCCTGTCGAGGTTAGTACCGCCAGTGTCTATCGTGGTAATTTTTCCACCAGCCAGTTGCAGCACTTTTACCTGCACGGTGTTATCAGCAAAGGCAATCATTTTACCATCGGGCGACCACGTAGCATCCCACGCCAGTTTGCTATCGCCAAGGGCAATTCTGCGGGGCTTTTTTGTGCCTTCCTGGTCGGTAATGTATAAGCCATAGGCGGCGCTGTCTTTGTCCGAAAACCAGGCGATCTGTGTTCCATCGGGCGACCAAATGGGCCTGCGATCTGCTACACCCGAACTTCGCGAAAGGTTTCGGGCATCGCCGTTTTCTACTGGTGCAGTAAATATCTCGCCACGTGCTTCAAGCAAAATACGTTTGCCGGTAGGGGACAGGGATGCTTCGCTAATTGAATTGGTCACATTTTCCAGCCTTGTTTCGGCCCAGGGAAAATCGCCGGTAACGGTAATATTTAATTGCCTGCTTGTGCCGGTTACGGGGTTAAGCAGGTGCAGGTACCCGTTTTGTTCGTATACCAGATCCTTACCATTTCCCTCCAGCCATTTAATGTCGATTGCGGTATCGCGGGTTACCTGTCTAACGGTTTTTGCAAGGGTATCGTAGGCCCACACATTCATAATAAAATCGCGGTCCGATAAAAAATATATTTCGTTGTTCATCCACAATGGGTGAATGTCCATGCTGCCTTGTGTAGGGATGTCTTCTTCCTGCAAAGTGGCCAAATTCAACACCTGCAACGGAGTGTTTTGGCCACCGCGATAATGCCGCCATTCCACATCCCAACGGCTTACCCTATCTATGGTTAGCTTATTGCCTGCCGGCGAATAATTACCATCGGACCCCCAGGGAGCAGCTAGTATTTTTGATGGTCCGCCGGTAGCGGGTACCGTCCACAGGCGGCTATAATTAGTAGGCGCAGTTTCGCGGGTGCTGGCATACAAAACCTGTTGGCCGTCGGGCGACCACCCACGCGGATATGATGGCGCCGGGTACCATGTTAGTCGTTTGGGCGTTCCACCCTGTGCGGACACTACATATACCTGTGCAATACCTTCGCGGTTTGAGTTAAAAGCCAGCGACTGTCCATCGGGCGAAAAGTGCGGGTTACCCTCCACTGCTGCGGTGCTGGTAATGCGGCGGGCCTCTCCACCATTAAGTGGTGTGGTCCAGATATCGCCGCCATATGTAAATGCAATTTGAGTGGCACTGATAGCAGGCTGCCGTAGCAGGCGGGTACCCTGCGAAAAACTAACGGCACTGGTCAATACGCATATAACCAGCAGGTAAGTGTTGGCAAATTTTTTAAGAGAAAGCATAAGTAGTTTGTTGATTGTGTAAGCGTAATAGCGCATGTAATATAAAGTTAGCAGAGTGGAAAGCAAAGAGTGTTTGTATAAACGGTTGGTTGGTAATTATTGTCAATCTTTTACCGCCATACGTTGGCTTGCTTAATTAAAAGTATATTGGTTGCTTATACCAGAAAAGTAACATTATGAAAAAAGCGATTGTTTGTATTGCAGCCTTTTTACTGCCATCCGTGGTTATTTGTTTAGCAGCTCAACCCGCAGAGCAGCTTGTAAAAATAATTGTAGGCCCCGATCACCCCAATTGGAACTATAAAATTGGTGAACCGGTAAAATTTAATGTAATGGTTTTGCAGTATGGTAACCCAGTACCCAATGCAACCATCAGGTACGAAATTGGTCCTGAAAAAATGCCTGCTGTTATTAAAGATTCAGCAATGCTGACAGACGGCAAAAAAACAATTAGTGGGGGCACGCTAAAATCTCCCGGTTTTTTAAGATGTATTGTTTCAACAACCATAAATGGCAAAACATACCGCAACCTGGCTACCGCAGGTTTTGAACCACTCACCATTCAACCAACTGCTACACTGCCCGAAGATTTTAAAACATTCTGGAACCGATCAAAGGAAGAGCTTTCAAAAGTTGCTATTGATGCGAGAATGACTTTGTTGCCAGAGCGATGTACCGAAAAAGTAAATGTGTACCAGGTAAACCTGCAAAACGCGGGTAATGCAAGGCTGTATGGTATTTTATGTGTACCGAAAGGAGACGGTAAATTTCCGGCCCTGCTAAAGGTACCCGGCGCTGGGGTTAGGGCGTACAGAGGCGATATTGCTACTGCCGAAAAAGGAATCATCACATTGGAAATTGGCATTCACGGCATACCGGTAACCATGGACGATGTAGTATATAGTAACCTTGGCGCCCATGCATTGAATGGTTACCCTTCTTATAACATGGATAACAAAGACCGGTTCTATTATAAAAAAGTATACCTCGGTTGCGTACGGGCCAATGATTTTTTGACAAATTTGCCGCAGTATGATGGAAGCAATTTGGGTGTATGCGGCGGCAGCCAGGGAGGTGCCTTGTCTATTGTAACAGCAGCGTTGGATAACAGGGTAAAATACCTGTCGGCCCTGTACCCCGCGCTTAGCGATGTAACCGGGTATTTAAAAGGCCGTGCAGGTGGCTGGCCTCATTACTTTGATGCAAATAATATTGCCATTAACAATACACCCGCAAAGCTTGCCACCGTTGCCTATTACGATGTGGTAAATTTTGCAAAGCAATTAAAAGTGGAAGGATTTTATGCATGGGGCTATAACGACGAAACATGTCCGCCCACCAGTATGTATGCTGCCTACAATGTAATAACAGCGCCCAAGCAATTGTTCCTCGCCCTTGAAACCGGCCACTGGACCTACCCCGAAGAGAACGAAAAATTCATGGGTTTTATAACCAATAAGTTGCTGGGCAAATAGCTTTTGCCTCTTACCTGATCAAAACCACCGTTCCTAAGTCCTGAAGGAGGCTCCTTCAAAGCTGTGGAGCGAAAGCCAAAGGAACCCGCCATATCTCACATGCTTATAAGCAACTTTTTAGTCCTGCCAGGCTTTCATTCAAAGCCATTCGCTTTGCAGGTGTTCTTCATGTGCAAAGCAAAGGGAGGTGAGTTGTTGGTGAAGAACAACAATAATGACAAAATAAATCTTTGAAAAGAAGCCTCCGTGCGGCGTTTTTTGGATTGGGTTAGTTACGTCAATCCAGCTACCTAAGCATGATTTACGCAAGTTTTTATATCTCAAATATTTGTGTATGCAATGACGATGCGTATATTAGAGAGTTGTACGAAACCAAATATTCAACACCAAAACAAAACTTCTATGATTTCCCGAATAACCAATATCAAAAATGTAGGAAGATTTCATTGCTGTATTATAGGAGGCAAACAATTTGGAAAGAACACAATAATCTTTGGACAAAATACCGGAGGAAAAAGCACTCTAACTGATATTTTGTGGTCATTCAAAACCGGAGATGAAGCTTTTATTAAGGGCAGGAAAACTTTCGGTTCCAAAGGGGAACAACAAGTAGAATTTTTGATGAAAAAAATAACCCCTTTCGCTTTCCAAGTAAAGAATGGAATAATGGCTTTGAGAATATTGAGATTTTTGATACCCAGTTTATAAATGAAAATATTTTTGAGGGAAATGAAATAACATATGGACATCAAAAGAAGTTAAACAGCGTTATAATTGGTATTGAAGGGAAAAAGTTGGCGACTGAAATTGGCACACTTCAAGAAGGAATGGATTCGCTTACCGCTACAAAAAGGAGTAAAACAACTGAGTTTGATAGAGTTTTCAAAAAGGAAATAACAACAAAAGATTTTGCAGCACTTCCTAAGTTCGAAAATGTCGAAGTAAAAATTAAGGAAGTTCAAGCGACAATAAAAACTACAAACAATCAGGAAAAAATAGTCGGAATATTTGAAGCAATAGAAGGTATTATCAACAATGTTCTTGCTCAAAATACTAAATCAATACTTTCCGATTCCATTCAGGTAAATGTGGAACTGGTGACAGAGCATATTCTCAAAACTTGGAAAAATCCTGCGCACTCAAAAGATTTTCTTCAAACAGGTTTGGCTTTAACCAAAGACGAACAAAAGGATTGCGTTTTTTGCGGACAGGAACTAAACATTACTTCAAAAGAATTACTTGAAGCTTATTCAGAATTGTTTTCGCAAGAATATCGAACTCTTCAATTAAACATTTTACAAGCGGTTTCAAAATTCGAAAAGTGGAATTCATCCACAACCGTTGATGCCATCCAAGATAAGTTAGCTTCAATAAACATTGTGCTCGATTTGCAAGAAGCAAAAGACTATTTGAAAAAATTGAAAGACTCAGCTACAAGCGAGTTTAATACTAAAACTAAAGACAATACTTACGTTGTTAATTTTGAATCCTATGATGCTATAATTGAAGAATTAAAAAGAATTCAGGAACGAATCCTTAAAATAAAAGAAGGTAACGTTCTTCCAAAGAGTGCGGAGATAAATATTACGGCTTTAAACAAAAAAATTAAAGAGTTTGAATTTTCAAAAACCAGGCATTCACCTGAATGGGATGATTTCATCAGAGAATATGATGACATTGATATTGCTCAAGAAAGCATAAAGAAGAAAAGAGAAAAAGCGAGAGAGAAACTCCATCTATACAGCCAAAAAGTCTTTGGTATTCATCTCAAATCAATAAACAAAATTCTGGAAGAACTGAAAGCAGACTTCACCATTTGCGATTTTCAGCCGATAAAAAAAATAGTTGGACAAGATGAAAGAATTTTTTCCATAGAGTTCTTCAAATGCCACAAAGTTTCTCTTATTGAGAACGCAGCAGATAAGCCCAATTTTAAAAACACTTTAAGTGATAGTGATAAAAGAGTTTTGGCTTTTGCTTTTTTTTATTCATTGATGCTTCACGACGAGAAATTGAGTGATAAAATAATTGTTTTTGATGACCCTTTTTCAAGCTTTGATTCGGACAGGAGATTGAGAACTGTTCAATTATTAGCGAACCCGCATTTAATCACTGCTGCAGGTGCAAAAATTGAAAAGGTCATTAACCAACTGATTATACTAACACATGAATCTGAATTTTTTAAGTGGATTTTCCAGAAGCTTGATAAACCAAAACCCTTGCGAATTGTAACTGACGGAGTTGAAAATGGAGTTAAAAAAAGCACCATTATAGAATGCGATGTTTATTCAGAGTTTATTGAGAACGCCAATAAAAAAGATTTAAGAGAAATTCAAGCGATATATTCTTCTAAAAAATTAATAGACAATTACTTAGAGCTTTGTGTTAAGTGCCGAAAAGTCCTCGAAAGTATTTTTACACGGAAATATTTCTTTGAACTTAAAGACGAGATTAATTCACGAGGAAGTATTCGCTCGTTTGTTGAAAAGCTAAAGCTCCTTAAATTGAACGAATATGATGATGTGCCTAAGAATAAAAGCTTCATTTTTCTTTGCGACAATTTGAACATCGAAATGCACGACAATCCTTTAAAAAATGAAGGTGAAAATGCTCATGATGTCTTAGGAGACTTCCTTAGAATTTTGAAAGACATTTAATCGGAAACTTGGCTACGCACAACATTAAGAACAATAGCCGAAAGCCCCTGCAAAAAAGCCCCGCTGCAATACAACATCGGGGCTTTTGCTTATTGTTTGGTGACCGATGCCAGTCAGCGGCCCTGCACTTAGCATAGTGGATTAGTAGCCTTTGTGCTTTGAGACGCCTGTTTGTTTTTGACTGTATTTGTGGGGAGTGGCAGTATTTGAAAGTTGTTGGTTGGCAAAAGGACATACCTGCCCTTACCCGCCTTTGTATTGTGCAGGGATCTGTTGTTTTTCCTTATGTTTTTCCGGGTCATGTTATACATGCGGATGTTGTTTTGTGGCGATGCTTTATTATCTCGTCCTAAAACAGGTTGACCAAAAATTTCAACAATCCTGGTTGCCATGGAACACACAGAAAAAAACGCCTGCCGAAAAAAGAATGGTAATAAAGTAAGTTTTGGATTTTAATTTTCGGTTATTGAAGAAATCAACATTGGGCTCGTTTCCTTATATTATGCTTTAGTCGTTCCAAGGTCTCCTTCAAAGCTTCTGCGCGCCAGCCAAGGGAACTCAGCTTAGCACGCCTGCTTTTGAGTAACCTAATTTTTGCTGGTGTTGCGCAGCATTTTAACCCCAACGTTTGGTAACTGACCTGGATCACCCAAAAAAAGTAACAATTCAATACTGTTAAGGGTTGTAGCCGACAGAGTGCTAATTTTTGAAGAAAATAATGAAGTCATGATACATCTTCAGCCATAATGATCGTACTAAGCACATGCTGATATTTGTGGCATTAATACCTCCTGCCTCTTACCTAATCAACACCACCGTTCCCTTTCTTAACACCGGACCGCATACAGTACCATCACTAATACTGAACACGTACCCTGCGGTACTTTGCGGTACGCCTTTATAGGTTCCATCCCAGCACCTGGAGGGATCGGTGGTGGAGAATCACAAGTGGCCCCACCGGCCGAATATGAACCTGATGGAATGCACCTGGATGTTTTTAATCAACCAATCTGTACCAGAAAATTTTAATTGTTTGGATCAACATCACCTATACAAAAAAACAGGCGGCCAACTGGCCGCCTGTCAAAAAACAACATCCCCGAATTGTTTTTATTCTTTTACCATGCGAGCCTGTTGGTTGTCGCTGGTGGTAATTACCTGCACCTGGTAAATGCCCTGGGCAAGGGTAACCGTTTGCAGCCTTAGCTGGTTAATGCCTGCCATTACACTTTCCTGGCGCACCATTAGCACTCTGCCGGCAATGTCTATTATCCGCACCTGCACTTTGCCGGTGGTGGTAGAAACATATTTTAATACAGCTTCGTTTCGTACCGGGTTAAACTGTAGGGTGAGTACATTGGATGGCTTACCAATTTTAACGCTCCTTATGTCGGAGTAGTTTTGCAGGCCATTCAGGTCGGTTTGCAACAACCGATAATATAGGGTGCGGCCACTAAATTGCATGGCCTGCGCATCGTTATAGGCATAGTTGCGAGTTACTGAACTGTTGCCCGCCGCCGCTACACTCCCAATGTTTTCAAAGTTGCGACCATCAGGGCTTCGCTGTACTACAAACGCCTTTGTATTGATTTCTGAGGCGGTACGCCAGCTAAGTTTTACCTGCGTTGGTTGCGCTGTTGCTTCAAACTGTACAAGGGTAATGGGTAGGGTTTGGAAGGCCCTGCCACCTGCACCTCCGCCGCTAAATACGTCGGTTAAAAATTCGGCCTGCAGCAGGTTATTACCAAGGTTAGTGTACACCCATTGGCCAATCGATGGCAGCGGTCCGTAATCATAATATTGCACTGCCGTAGCGCCTGCCCAGTTGGAGGTGGGGTCGGGATTTCCGCCGGTTAACTTATATAAGGTTAGCATGGGCGGCGTCAGTCCGTTGCCGGGAAAATCGCCATTGATATCCGAAAGGTCGATAGTGTTAAAATAGAACCTGACATTTACCGGGCTGTTGGGTTGCGTGGTAGGCGTAACCTCCCAGTAGCGGTTCATGGTGTAGTAATCAACGCCTCCTTCAACCAGTGGACTGTTTACTTTAACGGCGCTGTTGGTTCCGGCCCCTGCGGTAGCTGCCACGGTAATGCTAAAAGTGCCATCGCCGGTGGTTCCAATGTTGTTACCGTTTTTCTTTATCGACAATACCCGTATGTCGTCACTGAAGTCAGTAGGTGTACCATTGTCGTTGTAGTAATGGGTCCAGCCTTCGGCATCGGTGCATTCGCGGCTGGCCGTTTTGGTAATGGAGGGCATGGTGGCTACAGTGGTAACCGGCGCCTCATTAACGGTAATCATAGCCGTGTCTTTACAACCATTACTGTTAGTTACAATAAGCTGGTAATTGCCAACAGGTGCGGTTTGCGGGGTGGCAACATTGTATACCACATTGCTAAAACCTGTTGTGTTGTACAGGCTGGTAATATCAGCACTACCGTTAGCACAAGCTGCCGTTATGCTTTTGTCTGCGCCAAGGGCGGGTTTAGCCGCATTGGTAACCGTTACAAAGGCCGTGTCTTTACAACCATTTGTATTAGTTACAATCAGGCGATAAGTACCGGTTTCAACAGCTTCGGGTGTAGGGGTATCCCATTCCAATGTAAGAGCCGTGGTGGTAAACAAACTGCTTATGTTGGTAGTGAAGCCTACACATTTGCTAACAGATTTATCGGCACCGAGATCCGGCTTTGCGTAATTGCCGACCATTACAAAAGCGGTGTCTTTACAACCATTAGTATTGGTAACAATCAGGCGGTAGGTGCCGGGTGTTTGCACCGATGCAGGTGTTGCTACATCCCATGCGGTGGTTAAACCGGTGGTGGTAAATAACGTTGTCAGGTCAACCGTTTCTATCGGGCATTTGCTGATGGTTTTATCAGCCCCAATATCGGGTTTTGCATAATTGCTAACCATTACAAAAGCGGTGTCTTTACAACCATTAGTATTGGTAACAATCAGGCGGTAGGTGCCGGGTGTTTGCACCGATGCAGGTGTTGCTACATCCCATGCGGTGGTTAAACCGGTGG
>JBBRUR010000131.1:0-12933 GCA_038247635.1 Chitinophagales bacterium | reverse complement strand
CAGGTAATGTTTGTGCTGCAGAATACGCCCGAGGTGGAGGCTTTAAAGCTTGGCGATTTAGCACTTCGCCTTGAGGCAGAAGAATCGCCAAAGCATACTACAGCCAAGTTTGATATTACGGTGTACATAAACGAAACACCATCGGGGCTGGCTGTTACATTTGAATACTGCACCGACCTGTTTAAGAAAAGCTTCATCAACAAAATGATGGCGCACTTTGAGAGGTTAGTCAACGCTGTTATAGAAGCGCCCCGGCATTCAATAGACCAAATTGATATGCTGGTTGCAGGTGAAGAAGAGTACCTGACAAAGCAATTAAACAATACAACGGCTGACTATCATTTAGAAGAAACCATTATTGACCTTTTTAAAAAGCAGGCCAACCGGACACCTAAGGCTACAGCAATCATTTTTGAAGGGCGGGAGTTTCCATACGAATACCTGGAGGAGCAATCGTGCAGGATACAAAAGTATTTAGTAAGTAAAGGGGTAAATAAAAGGAGCCTCGTGCCCGTATGCATACCTCGTGGCATTAACATGGTTGTAGCAATTTTAGCAGTGCTAAAAGCCGGGGCGGCTTATGTGCCAATTGATGTTGACTATCCTGTAGAAAGAATAAATTTTATACTGGAAGACACTGCAGCAACCGTTGTATTAACAGAAACCGCTTTTGCAGAATTATTTGCAAACAACCCGGCTATATTGGCTGTTACTGTCGATGACCTCGACACAAGTTCAACGGTTTCACTGGAAATAACGCCTTCATCGCCAGATAGCGATGTGTTTTGTATTACCTATACATCAGGCTCAACCGGCAAACCTAAAGGTGTACAATTAACTCAGGCAGGTATGATTAACAGGCTCCATTGGATGTGGAAGCAATACCCCTTTGTGGAAGGCGAACGAAATGCCATCAAAACATCAATAGGTTTCGGTGACCATATCTGGGAAATATTCGGCGCTTTATGCAGGGGCATCCCATCTGTAGTTATAAAAAAAGATGAATTGACTGACCTGGATAGGTTGGTCGAAATTTTAAGAAACCAACACATCTCAAGAATAGTACTGGTTCCTTCGTTGTTGAAGGCCATTTTGAGTAAACTTCAAAGCGACGGCGAAACCCTGCCTGACCTACATTATTGGTCGTGCAGTGGTGAAGCATTGCCTATTGAGCTGGTAAAAGATTTCTATAAAATATTCCCTTCTTCAAAACATAAACTGCTGAATATTTATGGTTCCAGCGAAGTTTCGGCCGATGTTACCTTTTACGATACCAGCTTACATGATCACTGGCAGGAAATACATTCTTCTTTACAGTATGCCCCTATAGGAAAGCCTCTTAGCAATACCCAGGTGTATATTCTAAATAACAAACACAGTCTGCTGCCGGAAGGTGTGGTGGGCGAGATATATATTGGTGGTGTATCGGTTACAAAGGGCTACCTCAACCTGCCCGAGCTTACCGATGCACGTTTTATACAAAATCCTTTTGCCAACGGGATGATGTTTAAGACCGGTGATATAGGCAGATGGTTTGCGGATGGAATGTTAGAATACCTCGGCCGCGAAGATGACCAGGTTAAAATAAGAGGCAACCGTGTTGAACTGGGAGAAGTAGTAACCGTGTTGAAGCAAACCGGGTTAGTAAAAGATTGTATAGTAATTGCCAGCCGCGACAGCGATGGAAACAATACTTTGGTGGCCTATGTGATCGCTAATGAAGCAATAGATAAACAAGAACTCACTATTAAAATGCAGGAGCAGCTTCCTGAATTTATGGTGCCATATATGTGGATACAGCTTGGTGAATTTCCGCTTACTGCCAGTGGCAAGATCAATAAAATAGCATTGCCCGAACCTGTTGCCGCTAACCTTGTTAGCAACGAATATGTAGCACCAAAAAATGAGACCGAAGAAAAGTTGACGGTTATTTGGCAAAACCTGTTAAAGCTTGACCGGATTAGTGTCATCGACAATTTTTTTGAACTGGGCGGGCACTCGCTGCTGGCGATGCGGATGATTTCGGCAATAAGAAAAGAACTGGAAGCAGATATATCCATTAGAGCAATATTTACACATTCTACCATAACCAAACTTGCGGCCCATATTAACGACGAGGTAAATGAAGCGCTATTTGCCCCCGTAACTGCTTTATCTATACGTCCTTCGCAAATACCCCTAAGTTTTAGCCAGGAGCGGTTATGGTTTATAGATCGATTGGGCGGCAGCTTACAATACCACATACCCTCGGTATTACGACTTACCGGCACGTTGAATACCGATGCGCTGCAACACAGCATACAGCAGATAGTTAAACGGCACGAAGTACTAAGAACAACAATCAATGATGAAGGCGGCACCGGCTACCAGCGGGTACAAATCTGGGAAGACTGGAAGCTGCAAATCATTAGTAAAGAAAAATACGAAGAAGATGCAATTGCACTTCAGCAGTACATACAACAAAACATAGCGCAACCCTTCGACCTTAGCAGAGACTACATGCTGCGGGCAACACTCATACAGTTAGCAGAGCAGGAGCACTTGCTGATAGCTACCCTGCACCATATAGCCAGCGATGGATGGAGCACCTCCATTATGGTTAAAGAACTGGCCGAACTGTACAACAGCTACATTAATCACAAAGAAGCCCAACTGCCACAACTGCCGTTACAGTATGCCGACTATGCCGTGTGGCAACGTACACACCTGCAGGGTGAAGCCTGGGACAAAAAACTAGACTACTGGAAAGAGAAACTACAGAATACAGCGGCATCACAAATACCCACGGATTACAAACGTCCGCCCCTGCAAAGCAACCGTGGTGCGTTGTCAGGGTTTAGCTTAAGCAAAGAAGTAGCAGAAGGGCTGCAGCAATTAAGCCAACAGCATGGTGCCACTTTGTTTATGACCCTGCTGGCCGCCTTTAAAGTATTGCTGTACCGCTACAGTGGCCAGGGCGATATATGCGTTGGCACCCCAATAGCCGGTCGCCAGCAAA
Source organism: Chitinophagales bacterium (assembly GCA_038247635.1). GTDB lineage: Bacteria > Bacteroidota > Bacteroidia > Chitinophagales > Chitinophagaceae > Segetibacter. The sequence continues at coordinate 9,935 of JBBRUR010000131.1, read as the reverse complement.
GCGAACTGGAAGGGCTGATAGGATTTTTTGTAAACACCCTTGCCCTGCGCACCGAAGTAAATGGCAACGAAAGCTTTGAACACCTGTTGCAACAAGTACGCACCACCACCTTAGAAGCCTACGATAACCAGGAAGTACCTTTTGAGAAAGTGGTAGAGCTGGTGGTAAAAGACCGCGATATGAGCCGTAGCCCATTGTTCCAGGTAATGTTTGTGCTGCAGAATACGCCGGAGGTAGGGGCCTTAAAGCTTGGCGAAGTGAAGGTGGATAGGGCAGAAAGCGAGATACTCAAGCACGTCCCGTCAAAATTTGACCTTACATTATACCTGGTGCAAACCCCCGAAGGAATAAATGTGACTATTGAATATTGCAGTGATCTTTTTGCTCAAAACACCATTGGCAAGATGTATGCGCATTATGAAAATCTGCTACAATCCATTGTTGCCAGGTCTAAACAAAGCATTGGGGAATTGCCAATGCTTGCCGCCGATGAAGAGAAGTTTTTGCTGCTTGATATCAACAGTAAATTTGTCAACTACTCAGAGGCTTCCTCCATCATAAATGTATTTGAGGAGCAGGTGGTAATGTATCCGGCAAAAATTGCATTGTTATTTGAAGACGAGGCATTGACTTACCAGCAGTTAAATGAACAGGCAAATCGGTTGGCTTACTTTATAAAAACTAAAAACATACCCAGCGGTTCCATGATACCGTTGATAATTGATAATGGGGTTGAACAGATCGTAGCCATTTTGGCCATTTTGAAAGTCGGTTGTGCTTACGTACCAATTGACTCAGGCTATCCCGAAGCGAGAATAGCTTTTATGCTAAGCGACATTAATGCAAAGCTGGTGCTCACAGGCACCAACAAAACCATAAAGCTACCTGCAGAAAACATTGAGGTTGTCGATTTGAAAGTTTTGACGTCCGTACTGAACAAATTTTCTGCTCAAAATCTTACCGAAGAAATTTTGCCGGGCAGCCTAGCAAACATCATGTACACTTCGGGATCAACAGGCAAGCCAAAAGGTGTTATGGTAACCCATAGCAATGTGGTAAGCCTGGTTAGGGGTGCAGACTATGTAAACCTGTCAAACAGCGACATATTATTGGCCACCGGATCACCATCATTTGACGCCAGCACTTTTGAATTTTGGGGCATGCTACTTAACGGCGGAACGTTGGTATTATCGCCCGAGGCTAGACTGCTTGACGTAAATTATTTAAAGAAGGAAATAGTTGCGCGTAAAGTCAACCTCACGTTCTTTACAACAAGTTGGTTTAACCAGTTGGTTGATGCGGATGTTACCGTTTTTAAAACCTTAAGTACCATTTTGGTGGGAGGCGAAGCGCATTCGGAGTATCATATCAACAAGGTCAGAACCACATATCCTTCCATAGCGCTCATTCACTGTTACGGCCCAACAGAAAATACCACGTTTTCACTAACCTGGCCAATAAACACCGCTACAAACCGCACTTTGCCAATAGGCAAAGCAATAAATAACCGTATCGCCATTATTTTAAATGAACAAAACCAGCTAACACCGATTGGTGTTACCGGCGAAATTTGCGTTGGCGGTGCCGGATTATCGAAAGGGTATTTAAATAACCCCTCGCTTACGGCTGAAAAGTTTATTGCCAATGCATTTGCGGACAGAGCAAATGAACGCCTGTACAAAACCGGTGATTTAGGATATTGGCAGCCAGATGGTAATTTGGTTTATGTAACCAGAAAGGATGAACAGGTTAAGATAAGAGGCTTTAGAATTGAACCCGGCGAGATAGAGGCAGCGATGAAACAAAGCAATATGATTGTTGACGCAACAGTTGTTGCAAGAACGAATGGCCAGGGCGAAAACTATTTGACAGGGTATTTAATTACAGGGCCGTTGTATGATAAGCAGTTGTTTAAAACCTGGTTACAAACACAAATACCAGCTTATTTAATCCCAACTGCCTGGTATGAGTTAGAGCAGTTTCCGCTAACGCAAAATGGCAAAATTAATAAGGCGGCGCTGCCAGAGTCCGATAGTATGCAGCGCAAAGAGCAAGAATATGTTGGCCCGAGAAACGAACTCGAAATCAACCTGATTAAAATTTGGGAAAACCTTTTAGGTATTAAACAAATTAGCATTCACGATAACTTTTTCGACCTGGGTGGTCATTCATTATATGCCATACGCCTTGTTTGGCAAATAAGGGAGAAAATGAATATAGATATCCCGGTAAATAATATTTTCATTTACCCCACAGTAGCAAGTCTCATAAATAATTATGTTGACAAAATCACTAATCCATCGCTGCCTGAAGTAAACATCAGGTACCTGGTACCAATAAAATCTACTGGAACAAAGCCTCCGTTATACTTTATAGCCGGGGGTGGCGGAACGGCACTCAAAATTAAAAAGTTTGTAGAAATGCTGGATGCCGACCAGCCGGTATATGTATTACAACCGCCTATCGGTGGCAAGCCCCTAAAGGAGTTTCCTACAACCATAGAGGGCATTGCCAAAATATTTATATACGAAATCAGGCTTCACAATCCCGAAGGGCCGTATGCTTTATCAGGCCATTGCCTTGGCGGTATTATTGCGTTTGAAATGGCTATGCAATTACAGCAACAAAATTTGCCAATACATTCACTTTCATTTTTCGATACCATCCTTCGCAAAAGGGTGAAACAGGTACCTGCCACTTTTCAAAATTTATATCACATAGCGGAATTATTTCAGAGGTCGTTTGACAAGATGATGTTGAAAGTCAATTTTCAAACCTTTATGTTGCGAAAACACACGCTGCAATCATTTAGGTATAAGTTAAATAGTGTGCGGTCCAGAATTACCCAATTAAGAAGAAGGAAGGACAACAGAACCGAAGTGGAAATTGTAGGGCTTGAGGTGTTTACTGAATCGGCGGACGTGTATGTGGCGGCCTGTAAAAATTATTGTTTGTTACCCTATACCGGAAAGATATTTTTGTTTTATGCAAAAGAGCATTACTTTTTTCTTGATGCAAGCAAAAACATAGGGTATATGAAAATACTTCTTGATGAAGAAACAAAACACAGTTGGAAGGAGTATGCTGCCGAAATAGAAGTATTTGACGTAAAAGGCGAACACTCCAACATGTTTGATCCGGTAAACGGTAACGAATTTGCGAGAACGTTGCAAGAAAATCTTAATAATCCTTAGAAGAAAACAGTTCTATATATTCTGTTAGTTTATCGGCTGTATGTTGCACAAAGGGTTCATTCATAATCTGTCTTCTGTCAAGGTGATGGCCCTGTATATCTTCAGTTATTATTTCCCCATCTATAAAATCGCTCCAACCCAAATGAGCATCGGGATAGATGTTGGGTGAGCGGAATATTACCATGGAGCCTTTAAAAAGGGTAGGTTTATAAGCCCGTACCATTTCGGTGTTACTGAGCAAAAAGTAATACTTACGCAAATTTTCGGGAGCCTTTAAGCCAAGCGTTTGAAAGTACCGGTAGTACTGCACAAGCCAAACAGTGTACCGGGCATACAGCGCGGGTCGCCAAACAAATAATACGGTTCTTCTCACTTTTTTTAAACCGCCAATTATCTTGTCTTTTGTATTTTTTGGTGCTGGGGTAAGGGTTGCCACCTTTTTTATAGTCTGTACATCCATTGGTACCAGCCCAGCTTCTTCTTCGTTTTCCAAAGCGGTGTGGCCGTTTGCGTTTTCGTTGTATACCGGAGACGCACCGTTAAAATTGCAGAGCAGCGTAACTACTTTATTATCAGCAATTAATTGCCGGGCCATTTCAAAAGCGAGTATTGCCCCAAAACAATAGCCTCCCAACAGGTACGGTCCGTTGGGGTTTACGGCCCTTATTTCTTTTACATAGTGATTTGCCATTTCTTCAACACTTTTATGAAAAGGCTTTTTACCATCCAATCCAACAGGTTGAAGTCCATATACCGGCTGATCATCCCCCAGGTGCAGCGACAGTTCCCGGTAAAACAACACTGTTCCGGCACCGGCATGTATTAGATATAAGGGAGGCCTTGTGCCCTTTGGTTGTATCGCTACCAGCGACAACCAGGGAAGACTTGCCTGTTTACCATTTAAATAATCAGACAATTTTTCTACCGACGGTGCTTCTATCAATATTGACAGTGGAAGCTGTTTGCCAGTAAGCTTTTTAATTTGAGCAAATACACGATACGCCTGCATGGAGTTAAGGCCCAGTTCAAAAAGATTGTCTTGGATACTTAACTTTTGCATACCAAGCACATTCCCAAATAGCGAAACAAGGTCTGTTTCAAGCTTGTTTCGGCCTGCTACAAATGCCTTTGTATTTTCGGCACGTTGCGATCCCGGCGCAGGCAATGCCGCATAATCAACTTTGCCATTGGTAGTAAGCGGAATGCGGCTAATGGCCACAAAGTCAGCCGGCACCATGTATTTAGGTAGTGTATCGTGCAGTTGCTTACGAATGTGTTTTTGCATCAGCAACACGATGTCCGACATTAAAGGTGTATTGGCCACCACCTCTTCCTTTGTAAAGTTTTCCTCTACTGGTAAAGGCACAAAATAATCTGAAGCTCCGTGTTCAAAAACCACATTTATTTTAAGCGGATCTATATGCGCAAACAGCCTGGGTGTATAACCCCTTAATTTGGCCTCATTAACCAGGGCGCTAAATTTACCGGGATCTTTTTGATTGCTTTCCAATAAATGTTTTAGGTCGCCAACTGTCTGCGTCAAAATATCTTCTAACCCCTTTTTCAATAGCTCGTCTTTCCACAATCGGGGGTTGGGAACATCTGTTACGCCAACAATTTCGTTGGCACCATCAAATAAAGTGTTGTTTTTAACTTCTATATTATTCCACTTCAACCAATTGACTGCTGCCGTTGGTTTTTGTATGCCAACATAAATTATTGCTGTGTAGCGATACAGGCTCAATTCATTTTCAAAGTCACCGTTTTTCCATCGTATCTCTATATGGGTTATCTGCGGATACAATTGTTTGAGCCTTAAAAAGTAGGCTGGCGACAGGCATAATTCTTCTTCTTTTAAAACGTCCTGTTCCAACCCGGTGGTAAACTCCTTAGTTGTTATATTATTCGCAGCTTTTTGCAGCCTTAGCTGAGCCTTAAAAAACTCAAGCATCCGAAGGTCGCGAACATCACCAACAATGATCCTGCCTTTGTTGCCAATCATTAACATACACCTTTCCATTACCTCGTTCAAATAACCTTCACCTGGAAAGTACTGTACCATGGAGTTGAGCAGTATAGTATCAACCTGTTCGGCTTCGGTCAGTGTAACAAGGTGTGCCGGCGCAGTGTACAACTCGGTGTTGCCATATTCCCTGCTTTTTTTACTGATCCTGTTTTTAATTTGTTTAATAGATGATTCTGAAAGATCGAACCCTATGTATTTACTAACCTTACCCGCCAACTGAAAATAGATGAGACCTGTGTCGCAACCAATTTCCAATACACGCTGAGGCTTGCCTTGTAATACCGTTTCAACAATATCATTCAGCCATTGCTTCATATGCGCGGCGGGCATTGGTGCGCCGGTAAAGCTGTCGTTCCAGCCTATAAGATTAAATTCAGGATCAACGCCAGCGTCATCCTCCGTTTGGCTATATTCGGCTTCATAAATATCCTTCCAGTTGGCTACCCACTGTTGTTGCAACTCTTTTTCCCTGGTTTTTACCTGCTGTTTTTTTGGTACATAATAGGCTACCAAACGCTTTCCTTCGTCCTTATCATCTTTCGCTATCACAACTGCCTGTGCAGCCTCGCCTGTTTTTTGTATAGCGTACTCAATTTCTCCCAATTCAATTCTGTAACCTCTAATTTTAACCTGCTTGTCACCTCTCCCTAAAAATAGAATGTTTCCATCTTTCAAATACCGGGCAATGTCGCCGGTTTTGTAAAGGCGTGCCGATTTGCTGCCGCCAAAAGGGTTAGTAATAAATCGTTCAGCCGTTAATTCAGCACGGTTTAAATAGCCCCGCGCAAGGCCTTCGCCACCAATATAAATTTCGCCCGGTACACCAATGGGCACGGGTTGAAGCTGATTGTCTAAAATATACATTTGTGTATTGGCTATGGGGCGGCCAATGGGTATATCTTCCAATAACGATTTTATGGCCGGGATATCGTAAATGCAACAACCCACCACCGTTTCGGTAGGACCATATTCATTTATTAGCCGGGTAGAGGGGGCATAATTTCGCCAAAATCCCAGGCTTTTGCCGGTTAATGCCTCGCCACCAATCACCAATGCCTGCGTTTGTTTTTCGCTGTTTTCGGCGCTAAGCAGGCTACCCAGTATTTCAACGTGAGCGGGTGTTATTTTTATAACACTAAAATTGTTTTGCCGTTCAAGCGCATCCACCAGGGCTTCTATTTCGCCCTCTTCAGGTAAAAGCAACACTTTTTTTCCGGCCAATAAGGGCGATAAAAAACTGGTAACTGTAGCATCAAAAGCTAAAGATGAATTGATGGGTGAACCGCTTCCCTCTTTTACGCGGTACGCTTTTATACACCAATGTAAATAGTTAACTACGCCGCTGTGTAAAATCAGCGTACCCTTGGGCATACCTGTTGAACCCGATGTATAGATTATGTAACAAATGTTTTGCGGTGTTACGGACGTTGCAGGTTTGCTGTCACTATACGTATTTATGGTATTCCATTCTGCATCGGGGCAAATTACTTTTACCTGCAAGGCGGGAAGTTTGGTGATAAGCCTGTACTGCGAAAATAAAATGCCAACCCCGGAATCCTTTAAAATATAATCCAGCCGCTCTTTGGGATACGCCGGATCGAGTGGAAGATAGGCTGCACCGGCTTTTAAAATACCTAACAGCGCTATCGCCATTTCAAGCGAACGTTTCATGTAAATGCCTACTACTGTTTCAGTAGTCACACCCAGGCTCTGCAGGTAATGTGCGGTTTTATTAGCTTTTTGGTTTAGTTCAGCATAGGTGAGCTGTTTTTTATTTATAAAAGCACTGTTTCGGCTATCATACATTTCTACCGCTACGGCATCGGGGGTAAGTGCGGCCTGTTCTTCAAACAACTCATGAATGCATTTGTGCGGAAAATCGGTTGCTGTGTTATTCCAATCAAATAACAGGGTAGTAAGCTCTGCGGGCGGAAGAATGTTGATTAACGATATCTGATCGCCGGGATTTGATACTATGGCATCAAGAAGCACCTGGTATCGTTTGGCGATATTGCTAATGGTTTCAGCATCAAACAACGCGCAATTGTAATAAATTATACCATTTATGCCCTCACTATTTTGAGAAAGTATGCAGCATAGCTCTGTTGTTGCCGGGTTTAAAGTGCTTGCCAATTCAGCACGAGGTGCTGCGTCGTTTTGTATAAAATTGTCAGTAGTTTTTTTGAAATGATACACGACCTGGTCAAACAAAATACGATCAATGTTTGCAGATGCAGCAGTTGATGACAAAAAATTAGGTAATGCTCCTTTATGTTCAAGGGCTTCGTCTAAGGCTTTTTGTAGGTGATGCAAAAAGTCCGCAAATGGTTGGTTTTCATCAATAATTGTTCTAACGGGTAATAACTGGTTAACGGTTACTTGCTTGTTAACTATGTTAGCATCATTTACATACCCCACCACCATGTCCGTTTGAAATGTATGCCGGTACAACAACACTTTAAAAGCCGCAAAAAAAACCAACTCAAGGTTTGATGTGTTTTGGAGGCCAATAGAGGAAAGCCCTTCAATGGTTTGTTTCGATACATAAAACGGCAGCGCTGCAAACTGAGCTGCTTTGTCTGTGGGCATTGAATGATCGGCATATATATTTATCCTGTTTGGCGCGCCAACAAGCTGACGCTGCCAAAAAGCAGATAACTCCCCTGCATTTATTTTGTTGGTTGACTGCCTGGTATTTAGTTGAACATCAGTTAACTGGTTAGCCATTTGGTATTTATATTAAGCGAAACCCGATAGAGCGGCAACAAACATTACCATTAAACAGGGCCGAATATGAAAGATCAAAATTATATGGAAATGGTTGTAAACTGTAATGGTAATTTTACCTGCCCTATTTATTTGTAGTACCCCACAGGTTACTTTCGGCCTATGATTGTTTGTTTTAACAAATGGCATGTTACAGCGTCATTTGCGCAAAAACTTTTAAAATTAGCGCCCGTAATAGCCATAGCTTGTAACACAACCAAGGGGAATTTCACCTACAGGTAAATACCTGATTACAACTTACCAATCATACACAAGACAATAAAATTTGGCTATCAAAAAGTTCGTCTACCTGTTACAAAACAATTAAATAACTATTTGTTGATATTTGGTGCTTACTTGTTTTGCAAATGTTTTTGAGGGTGGTATTAAGTAACAAAAGCGGCAACATATAGGGCTTAACGAAGCGTACCGGAGAGTATTGGCTAATGGTATGCTTTAATTTACGCGTAGTGGGTTGTAAGCCACTATTGGGTTTTTTTACTTTGGTTTAACCTGTAGAATTTAGCCCGGGCATTAGCTTTTAAAAAATTTAAAAAATGGATTTGGCGGCAAAATTTAAAAAATGGATTTAGCGGCAAAATTTAAATAATGGTAAAGTGTAAGCAAAGACTTCAAATTATATTTTAACCGAAAATCAATGATAATAGCACGTTACACGCAGGTACCGCAAAAACAGTATACCTTGTTAGGAGGCGGAGAGTTTTAATTACAGAATAAATAAAATGACTTTACACCGGCATATTATTAGTAACCACCACATTCCTGTTAAAACTTTCCTGTAACGATATAAAGGTTTCGGTTCGTTCTATGCCTTTTATTTTCTGCAACTGATCGTGCAGTACATACCTGAGTTGCGATATGTCTTTACAAACTACTTCGGCAAACATACTGTAGTTACCAGTGGTGTAATTAAGGCGGGTTATTTCGGGAATGTTTTCGAGGTCTTTTACAACAGTGTCGTATAGCGAGCTTTTTTCGAGATAGATGCCAATAAAAGCAATGACATCGTAGCCGAGCATTTTAAGATCTACATTAAGGCGGGTGCCTTTTACAATACCCAGTTCCTGTAGTTTTTTTATGCGTACATGAATGGTTCCGCCTGACACAAATAACTTTTTACCAAGTTCGGCATACGAAATTTCGGACGACTCCATCATTTCATAAATGATTTGGTGATCAAGTTTGTCAAGATTTAATTTGGCTGCCATAATTATATTGTATTTTTGATAGGTACAACAGATTTACAAAAATATTTGAATAATTTCTATAATTTAAAAATATTTATTGAATTATTTGCAAGGTATTGGCAATTCTGTTTAATATTGCAATATCAAATTTGGTACCAAAGCGTGTTACAAAGGTAATACGCCGTATACTGTGGGGTGATGAAACTTTTGGCAGACATGCCCTCTTGTCTCGGGGGTGAGGATCATGGGATAAACGTAGTGTAGAGCCGGTTGTTCCGATGCAAATGGGGATAACCGACCAGGGTCGACCACTGAACTTTGCGCTATTGCTAACCACCTCGTGGAGGTTCGACCCCTCCCCCTACAGCTATTGGCCATTAGGCCAATAAAAATAAGTTCTTTTGATATACTGTGGAGTGATGAAATTTTTGGCAGACATGCCCTCTTGTCTCGGGGGTGAGGAAAAACGGATAAACGAAGTATAGAGCCGGTTGTTCCGTTGCAAACCGGGATTGCCGACCAGGGTCGACCACTGAACTTTGTACTTTGGCTAACTACCTCGTGGAGGTTCGAGACCTTCTTCCACAGCATTTTTAAACGCCTCTGCCTTTATGGTGGAGGCTTTTTTGTTTGGGCTTACCAAATTTTGTGGACAGGTGTTTCCTGTAACGTGCATTAGAAGTGCTGGAGGCAGCTCATTTTATCATTTTCGTACTGCGCAGCAGTCAGCTTTTAACCTCT
>JBBRUR010000130.1:0-13113 GCA_038247635.1 Chitinophagales bacterium | reverse complement strand
TTGACTGCTTGTCTTTTGACTGCTTCACTGAATTGCTTAACCTGCCTCAAGCTACTTTTTTGCGCTGATTTTGCTACTTTTACTGCCATTGGTTTACCGTTTTTTTGTTAAAATTTGGTAACCCTATTTCAGGCTCGGACATATGAGTTGTGGGTTGTGGGTTGTGAGTTGTGAGTTGTGAGTTATGGGTTGTGAGTTATGAGTTATGGGTTGTGAGTTGTGAGTTGTGAGTTGTGAGTTGTGAGTTATGAGTTATGGGTTGTGGGTTGTTGGTTGTGAGTTGTGAGTTGTGGGTTGTGAGTTGTGAGTTGTGGGTTGTGGGTTGTGGGTTGTGGGTTGTGAGTTATGAGTTGTGGGTTATGAGTTGTGGGTTATGAGTTGTGGGTTGTGGGTTATGAGTTGTGGGTTGTGAGTTTTGAGTTGTGGGTTGTGAGTTGTGGGTTGTGGGTTGTGAGTTATGAGTTGTGGATTATGAGTTATGAGTTGTGGATTATGAGTTATTAGTTATGAATTATGGGTTGTGGGTTATGAGTTGTGGGTTATGAGTTATGGGTTATGAGTTGTGAGTTGTGAATTATGAGTTATGAGGTATGAGTTGAAAGAGAGTTGAGAATTATAAATTATGAATTGGGCGTTATGAATTGTAGAGAGATATGAGTTAAGAATTAAGAATTACGAATTAAGATTGATGATTTAGAGAAAATTACGAATTGAAAGTTAGGGTAATAAGATCATGTAGATGTTGTTAGTTGACTTACAAATTTTTAAGCAACACTGTTATAGACGATTGAACTAGCTTAGAAAGTAATTCTGTTCCCTCTATTAACCATTATGCTTTACTCATAACTCATAATTCATAACTCTGAACTCACCTTATCAGCACCACCGTACCCTTTTTAATTACCGGGTTGCCAAGGTAATCGATGGCCTGCGCATAAAATACAAAAGTGCCGCTGGCCTGGTCAACGCCGGCTAACTTGCCGTTCCAGCCCTTGCCAATTTCCGAAGTGGTGTACACGAGTTGGCCCCATCGGTTGTAAACTCTAAAAAATTCGAGGCTGCGTAAACCGACAGCAATGGGTTTTAGAATGTCATTTTTTCCATCGTTATTGGGCGAAAAAGCGGTTGGGATAAATAAGTCGGGGCCGGTTTTAAATACCCGCACATTTATATCATCGGTGGTGGCACAGCCTTCGGGTACGCCTACCTGAACCACATACCTAATGGTGCCAATTTCGGGGCCCAGCGTGGCAATGGGATTATTAATATTTGGATTGTTTAGTCCAAAGGCAGGCGACCAACGGTAAACAGTGCCACCGGTTGCATTTAATTGTAAAGGCTGGTTGGCCGCTACCACTGTATCGGCCCCTGCAAATGCCCTTACTCGCGGCACTACTCTTACCACCACCGTATCGTACCCTGGCTTGGGGCAGCCAAGCGTATCAAATACAGTTAGTATATAATTGGTGGTTACCGTAGGACCTGCCACCGGTGTTAACGATCTGCTGTTTTGTAAACTTGTTGCCGGCGACCATGCAAACGACGATGCCGAAATGGTGGCCGAAAGTTGGGTTGAGCTACCAAAACAAATAGCGGTATCGCCCAATGCCACCGCCGAGGGATATGGTACTACTTTTATTGTAACTGAATCCTTAGCCTGGCAGTTGCCAAGGTTTACCGATAGTAGATAACTGGTTGTTGTATTAATGTTTGCCAGCGGGTTGCGGGTAAGGGGATTGCTGAGGCCATTGCCTGGCGACCACGAAAATTGCAATCCCTGAGTTACAGGTTGCAGGTTAACAATGTCGCCACGGCAAATACTGGTGTCGTTGCCTGCGTTTACCGTTATAAAATCCAGCACGTTTACCTTTACCGTGTCCCTGGTAGTACATCCATTATCATTAAGGGTTACCACATACTCCGTGGTTATTTTTGGATATACCAGCGGGTTGGCGCTGTTACTTTGAATAATGTTATAACCGGGCGTCCAGCTAAAAACGCCGGTACCTTCGGCGCGAAGTGATAAAGTATCTATGCTGCAAATGAGCGTATCAGTAAAAGGCAGGCGCAAAAATGGCCTGTCCAGCACATTAATCACTTTTGTGGTGGTATCAGTGCAGCCTCTGCTGCTGCTGGCAATTAACCTTACCGGGTATTGGCCCAACGCATTGTACCGGTATGCAGGGTTTTTAAGAATTGAGCTATCTGCTGTTGTAAATTGATCGCCAAATTCCCATCTCCATTTATTAACCACTCCATATACAGCATTTGTTTGGTCGGTAAAATTATAGGGGTTTAAAATGCACGAACCATTGATGTTGAAATTAGCATTAAAACCGGGAAACACATATACCAGCGAAGTGGAAGAATCTACGCAACCGCTTTGGCTGGTAACAGTAAGCTTTACCTTATACACCCCCGTATCGCTGTAGGTATGCGTTGGTGTGGGGCTTGATGAGGTGTCTTTGCCAGACCGGGGATCAAAAAACTGCCACGAGTAGGAAGTTATGTTAGAGGAAGAAGATAAATTTTCGAACGTGAACGAATTGCTTTTACATAAAGTTGGATATCCGGGTTGGGGTAGCCTGGCCTCGGTTATTGAACAGTTGCCAATTTTTAAGGTAAAATCTTTACGATGAATAGTTAAAAGCCGACCCCGCCGGTATTCGGCTACGCATACATTAATTACGTACGAGCCTGCACTTGGCGCAGTACCCGAAATAATTCCGGTATTTGGGTTAATGCTTACTTCGGGACCCAGCGGTTGTGCGCCCGAGGCAAAAGGCGCATAACTAATATTGCCGTATATCGGGTTGCTTGGTACCCTGGGGCTGGCATCCAACGCGGCGCCGCCGTTATAAGCTGCACAAAAAGAATATACCAGCGAATCGTTATCGGTATCGGAAGCGCTGAAATCGAGCGTAAATTGTAAATTCTGACACACCAGCGTCGTATCTTTTAAAGCAAATACGGCACTGGAGTTATTAATTGCGCCGATGCCTGCTGTGGGTGGTATTTCGGCAGTATAGGTTGCCCCAATTGAATTGCCCGATATGTTGTTGATGCCATTGGTGCGGCAGCAGGTTTGAAAGGATAGCACATAACCGCTTGCCGACGCAGGTAAATCGGTAGTGTAAGTATAATAGCCTACCTGGTAGCATACCTGTGGTGCATTGGTAATGCATGGGCCGGGTTGGGTAAGGTTTACTTCCTGTATAATGTTGCGGGCAACATCGTTACTGGTAACTATAGCAAAAGGGCTGGCGTTGTTAAATATGCCTATAGTTACATTAAGGGGCATAGGGGCAACTTGCGTTCCTACGTTTCCTGCGGGGGGATTACATTCTCTAAACAAACGCAAGGTAATTTCGTACCTAAAGGTGTTTGCTCCACCGCCGGCACCTAAATACCGATAGTAAATTTCGCCACCGGCAATATGGCCCGCGTAGCAAGCAGTTACGCTTACAAACATCAGTAACAGGAACACCAGTTTCTTCATATCTTTTTAAACATTCCATGCTGTAAACTTTGCAGTTAAGCAGCTGATTTTATAAACCAATTAAATGATAAGAAGTGAATGTACGAAACTTGAATTGATAGCAGTTTGCCGTTAAATAAATTAACATTCAAACATTGTTACGCCAAAAAAATTGGTAATTGTTAAAAGTAAAACCACCACTTTTTACTATAAAATACCTGCTAAGCAAATGTTTTGCAGGTTGTTATAAAACGCTGCATGCAGGTAACCATTTAACTAAAAATACCGGTTACAGTGCACCTATAAAGTTTAACAGGTGGCTGTTAAACACATCGGCATGCTCCCACATGCCCATGTGGCCATTTTGTGGCAGCACATAAAAATGCGAAATATTTGGCAGGTGAACCTGCTGCAAAAGGTCGGGCAGCGGAGCAGCCACGTCCTGATCGCCTGCTATAAACAGTACCGGTACCTTGCTGTTTTGTAACACCAGGGTACGGTCGGGCCGGTTCATCATAGCCGTATAATACTGCGTTAGCGCCTCAGTTGTAAACTGTTTACCGCGGTCAATAAGTTCATTTACTTTTTCCAAATGCTCTTTATTATACTTATCGGCAAATAAATTGGGGAGGGTGTTTTTTAAAAAAGGGAAAGCGCCGTATTGCTGTATCATTTCTATACCGCGTTTGCGCACCTCTTTTTTTTCGGGGCTGTCGGCAAATGCGGTAGAGTGCAGCAGGCCGAATGCTTTTAGCAGGCTGCCATATTTTTCGGCAAAAGCAAGGGTGATGTAGCCACCCATACTATGCCCAAGCAAAATAATATTATGTAGTTGAAGCTGTTGCACCAGCGCATATACACAATTGGCATAGTCGGTTATGGTTATTGGTGTTTTAGTCAATTGTGGCAAAAGACCCGACATGCCGCTACCAGGCAAATCGGGAACGACGACCCGTGCCACCGTGCATAGTAATTCTATTTGGTGTTGCCAGATGGTACCGTCTTCGCCAAAACCATGCAGCAGCACAATGGGTTGACCGCTGCCATAATCAGCATAACTAATGATAGTATTTTGAAACGTAAACGTTTGTAACATTGCCTGCGTGTTTAAGATAAAAAGATAAGTTGTATAAAATTGTACCAGCGGGCTTTTACAGTGTATGCCTCTTTTTTAAAAACCTTTTTTTAATTATTAACCACAGGTTTAATAATATCAGCAACCCTGCCACCCCCATGGCCACCGGCGAAAGCACATCGCCACGCGCTACAAAAAACGTGATGGTATCGGTGGGGGGTATGTTAAATTTTATGGCAGCACGCTCGTTCCAGCCACGGGTTTCCCACAGGTTGCCACGGTCGTCAATTACTGCCGAAATACCTGTATTGGCGCTTCGGGCAATCCAACGGCGGGTTTCTACTGCATGCAGGCGGGCATAGTTTAGGTGTTGTTTATAGCCGGGTGTATTACCCCACCAGCCATCGTTGGTTATAATAGTTAGCAAGTTGGCGCCTTTGGCTACATAGCTGGCAATATACTCGCCATAAATACTTTCGTAGCAAATAATTGGTGCAGCTTTGTATGGATTACCGTGGGCACTAAAAACGGCCGCAGCAGTGTCCTTACCATAGCCACCTGCTGTACCGCCAAACTTTTCAAACACCGGACCCAGCCAATATAAAAAATCGGGCAGCGACTCTACGCCCGGTACCAGTTTACTTTTATTGTAAAAAATGGGCGGTTGGCCAAACTGCATTAACACGGCGGCATTAAAACCATCGTACCAGGTGGCCTCGTTTTCGTTTTTTCGGGCGGTTATGGTAGCCTTATTGGTACCGTAGTTTTTATAGGTTTCTATGCCGGTAATTAATACCAGGTTACGATGCCGGGCAATAAAATCGACTACAGGTTTGTAATACAGGTTTTGCAAAACCTGGTCTTGCCACACCGGAACCGGCAGGGCGGTTTCGGGCCACACTACCAGCCTGGTATTATCGTCAATTTGACCTTCGCTTTGGTCAATCATTCGCTGTATGATGGCATCGGTATTTCCGGCCACAAATTTTTCGTTATAGGGGTCAACATTGGGTTGTACAATTACTATGTTGCTTGTTGTGGCAGCATACCGGATACTGTCATTAATAGTGGGTTTTATTGAAAAAGAAATGACAAAAGGAATAATTAGCAGCCCCAGCGACAAGGCTGCCAGTGCAATGGCTTTGAGGCGGGTTTGCTTTGTCCTTTGCTGTTTGTGGATGGCATAGCTGCGATAGAGTTCAAAAAAGCTGATGTTTAATAAAACTATCCAAAGGGTGCCGCCGCTTGTGCCGGTAACCTCGTACCACTGTACCCAACCTGGGTTGGTGGCAAATGCATTGCCCAGGGTTAACCATGGCCAGCTTAGTTGCCAGTGAAGGTGTATGTATTCAAAACTCATCCAAAACGCCACCAGGCTTAACAGGCCCAGCCTGCGGCCAAAATTATTTTTGATGATGTGAAAGCCCCACCAGGGCAGTGTCATAAAAAAGCTGTTTAGGATAAAGGCGCCAATTGAGCCCCCGGGCGAAGCATTCCATACCCACCAGGTGGTGCTAACGTTCCAAATAAACATGCTAAGCAAGGCATACAAAAAAAAGCGGTAACGGTTTTGCATTTCGGCCATTAACAGCAGGGGCACCCACGCGTAAAAAATAAACTGCGTAAGGTTGCTCATTGGCCATGAAATAAACAACAAAAAACCAGTAGCCAAACTTAAAAGCATTGGGTGTATGCCGGGAAGGTTTGTTGCAAGTGGGGTTGGCTGGTTGATGGATTTTTTTAGCACAAATGATAACGATAAATGATAAAAGTTATTTATTAAATGTATAGGTGAATAAAGGTTTGCCGTACACGAGTGCGACGCAACAATGTTGAAAGATGTTATACTGCCCGGCTCAAAAAAAAAGCTGCAGATATAGCCAGGTATTTATTCAATTTTGGATTTTATGAAAAGCTTATGGCTAAAAGCTAAAGGCCACTCCAAACTCCCAACTACCTACTCCCCACTCCCAACTTATGCTCTATAGCCGGCTATAATTAGGCGCCTCCTTGGTTACCACCACATCGTGTGCATGACTTTCGTTCATACCTGCATTGGTAATTTTTACAAAGGTGGCCTGTTGTAGTTGGCTAATACTGTTGGCACCGCAATAGCCCATGCCTGCCCTAAGGCCGCCGTTGTATTGGTACACCACTTCGCTTATAAAACCCTTAAAGGCAATGCGGCCTTCAATGCCTTCGGGCACAAATTTCTTTACATCATCTTCGGGGTCCTGAAAGTAGCGGTCGCTGCTGCCCTGTACCATGGCGCCCAGCGAGCCCATGCCGCGGTAACTTTTAAATTTGCGGCCTTCGTAAATAATGGTTTCGCCGGGGCTTTCTTCGGTGCCGGCAAATACACTGCCCATCATTACTGCGTTGGCGCCAGCGGCCAGCGCCTTTACCATATCGCCGGTGTAGCGTATACCGCCATCGGCTATTAGCGGAATATTGCGGCCTTGTAAAGCTTTGGCGGCTTCCATAATGGCCGTTAGTTGCGGAACGCCGGTACCGGCAACTATGCGGGTGGTACAAATTGAACCGGGGCCTATGCCCACTTTTACGGCATCGGCACCTGCATCGGCCAGGGCCTTTGCACCGGCAAAAGTGCCTATGTTGCCAGCAATTACCTGTAGGTTTTTAAAGTTCTTTTTTAGCGATATTAATGCATCAATAACGCCTTTGCTGTGGCCGTGGGCACTGTCCAACGTAACAATATCCACCCCAACGGATTGTAATGCAGCGGCGCGGTCGGCAAGGTCTTTGGTTATGCCCAGGGCAGCGCCCACCTGCAGGCGGCCTAGCGTATCCTTGCCTGCATTGGGAAAATTGCGTAGCTGCAGTATATCTCTAAAAGTAATAAGACCAATTAACTTACCCTGCTTATCAACCACGGGTAATTTTTCAATTTTATAGCGCTGTAATATTTTTTCAGCTTTTTTTAGGTCGGTACCTGCGGGGGCTGTCACCAGGTTTTCGGTTGTCATAACCTCGCTTACCTTTTTGCGTTTATCGGTTTCAAAACGCAGGTCGCGGTTGGTAAGTATGCCTGCCAGTTTATTGTCGGCGGTAACTATGGGTATGCCACCAATTTTATGTTCCTTCATCATGCGCAATGCATCGCCAATGGTACTGTCAACGGTTAACGTAAGCGGGTCAATGATCATTCCACTTTCGCTGCGTTTTACCTTGCGTACCTGCTCGGCCTGCTGCTCAATGCTCATGTTTTTATGTAAAATACCAAGGCCACCTTCGCGTGCAAGGGCAATGGCCAGGCTGGCATCGGTAACGGTATCCATGGCTGCCGACAGCATAGGTGTATTAATGCGTATGGTTTTGGTAAGCTGCGTACTTATGTCAACATCGCGGGGCAGTACCTCGCTGTAAGCGGGCATTAACAAAACATCGTCAAAGGTGAGGCCCTCGCCAAAAAAACGGTTTATATTTTTTTTAGTGAGGGATGAAGTGAGTTTAGTTGCCATAGGCAAAGATACATTTGAACCTCAATTGACAAAATTGGATTTTGATAACCATGTTATTAAATAGTAAAATGGCGATACCCCTGGTGTTACAGATATTAGTACTGAAAGCAATGCAATTTGTATTGCAAACTGCTAAAAAAGCAAGCAAATGATTTTAAAGAGCAGTTAGTAACAATACAATTTACTGCTTACATTTAAGCGAAATGATGTTGCTGTTTACAGATAGCAGCATTTTATTACTAATTGATATTTTTGTTAAATAATCCATATGTACCGATCATCATTTGCTGTTTTTGTTCTGATAGCTTTTTACCTGCTACTTTGTAAACCTTTAATGGCGCAACCGGCTGCCGACAGGGTCGCAGCGATACAGAAAGTATCGGCAAAGTTGGATACAATAGCCCGGCGGTATGCTGGCGGCCACCAGTTTCCGGGGTTTATTTATGGCTTACTGGTCGATGGAAAATTGGTGCATTCGTTTGCTACGGGGTACGCAAACGTTGAAAAGCAAACGCCTGTTACCAACCAAACATGTTTTAGAATTGCCAGCATGAGCAAAAGTTTTACAGCCATGGCAATTTTAAAATTAAGGGATGAAGGCAAACTAAAACTGGATGACCCGGTGCAAATGTATGTACCCGAAATGCTGGGCCAGCGTTTGTTGAGTAAAGATGCAGAGAGCATTACCATTAGGCATTTGCTAATGCACGGGGCGGGGTTTCCCGAAGACAACCCCTGGGGCGACAGGCAGTTGGAAGTAAGCGACCAGGAGATGCTGGATATGATACGTAAAGGCATATCGTTTAGCAATGTGCCGGGGATAGCGTACGAATACAGCAATATGGGTTATGCTATGCTGGGATATATTATTAAGCGGGTATCGGGCATGCCCTATCAAAAATATATTGACGGCGCTATACTGGCTAACCTGGGTATGAAGCACACTTTTTTTGATTATAAAAAAGTGGATAGCAGCCAACTGGCGCTGGGCTACCGCTGGGTAAACAAAACATGGGTAAACCAACCGTTGTTGGGCGATGGAGCGTATGGCGCTATGGGTGGCATGATTACCAACCTTGACGATTTTGTTGAATATGCCTCGTTTCATCAATCAGTATGGCCACCAAAAAATACAAATGAAATAGGCCCGGTAAAAAGAAGTACAGCCCGCGAAATGCACCATCCATGGAATGTGCCGGAATTAAATGCGGGTTACAGGTATGCCAGCGGACGGGCCTGCCCAGCGGTACGGAGTTATGGTTATGGACTTGGGTTTAGCAAAGATTGTAACGACCGTGTAAGCATTGGCCATAGCGGTGGGCTGCCGGGTTTTGGAAGTAACTGGGCTTTTTACCCCGATTATGGCATTGCCATTATTTCGTTTGCCAACGAAACCTATGCCCCCGCATCGGCCTTTAATACTATGTTGGCAGACACCATTTTGGCCATGACAAAATTGCAGCCACTTGCCATAAAAGGTGCTCAATTTTTAGAGCAACGGAAAAACGAACTGGTTAAGCTTTTGCCAGCATGGGCCGATGCAGAAGCCTCAGGTATTTTTGCCGTTAACTTTTTTATGGACTATTTTTTTGGTAGCCTTCAGACAGAAGCGACCGCTATTTTTAAACAGGCAGGTGCCATAAAAAGCATTGGTAAAATGACACCAGAAAATGCGTTACGCGGCTCGTTTATATTGGAAGGTGAGATAAAGAACATAGAGGTATTTTTTACCCTGACTCCTGAAAACCCACCGTTAATACAGGAGTACAATATAAAGCTGATTAATAAATAGAAAGTAAAGCAAGACTTGCAATAAGCCGGGAAAATTTAAAGGTGAAAAGATGGAGCAAAGGTTAACCAACTGGTCGGGCAATGTTACTTATAGCACAGCAAATATTCATTACCCTAAAACTTTGGGGGAGATACAACAGTTGGTAAGGCAATGGCCAAAGTTAAAAGTATTGGGCTCAAAACATTGCTTTAATACAATTGCTGATTGCGATGAAAACCTGGTGTCGTTAAAGGCCATGAACAAAGTACTGGTGCTGGATACCGTTAACCAATTGGTTAAAGTGGAGGCGGGTATAACCTATGGAGAGTTATGTCCTTACCTGCACCAAAATGGGTTTGCATTACACAATTTGGCTTCGCTGCCGCATATTTCGGTGGCTGGTTCTATAGCTACCGCTACACACGGTTCGGGTGTTGGCAATGGCAACCTTGCCACACATGTGGTGGCACTTGAATGGGTAAATGCGCATGGAGAAATAAGTTGGGTTACTGCTGAGGCCGATGGAGATAATTTTTGGGCAGCCGTGGTTGGACTTGGTGCGGTTGGAATAGTTACTGAAATAACGCTGCGGCTGCAGCCGGCATTTAGCATCAGGCAGTTTGTTTTTGAAAATTTACCATACAGTCAACTATACGCTCATTTTAAAGAAATTGTTTCGGCGGCGTATAGTGTTAGCCTTTTTACCAATTGGCAAAATGAAGTAGTAAACTCCGTTTGGATAAAAGCCACCTTGCAGCAAGCTGTAAATTTTGAAAAAGTGGAGGGATGGTTTGGTGCTGGTGCGGCAACGCAACCTGTTCATCCATTGCCCGATGCCGACGCTGAAAATTGTACTAAACAACTGGGCATACCGGGGCCATGGTTTGAGCGGTTGCCACATTTTAAATGGGGTTTTACCCCCAGCCGTGGCACGGAGTTGCAATCGGAATATTTTGTTGCTAAACAATATGGAGTAGCTGCTATACAAGCCATTGCAAAACTTGCCCCAAAGCTGGCTCCCCATTTATTTATTTCGGAAATAAGAACCATAGCCGCCGACGGGTTATGGTTGAGCCCCTGTTACCAGCAGGATAGTGTGGCCATCCATTTTACCTGGCAACAACATATACCCGAAGTAATGCAACTATTGCTTGTTGTTGAAAATGCTTTGGAGCCATTTAAGCCACGGCCGCATTGGGGAAAGTTGTTTGCGATGGCGCCCGCCACCCTACAAACCCGTTACCCTAAAATGACTGCTTTTAAAAACTTTGTTTTGCTATACGATCCCGGCGGCAAGTTTCGGAACGAATTTTTGGAGACAACCATGTTTGGTAAGTAAATTTTAGAGCAGCACAGAAATTTTTGGAACTACTTTTTGGCGACAACCCTATTTGGCCAGTAAATGTTACAGCAGCTTATACATTTTACCGGGCAGCGAGGCAATAATATTTTCAAATTCAAGCTCCAACATGGTGGCAGCTACCATACTGCTGTTCATGCCACTTTTTAAAAACAATTCATCTACGTGCAGGCTGTCTTTTTCTTTTAAAATATCAACCAATAATTGCTGGCCTGGGGTGAGGCTTAAAAATAATTGTCGCTGAACTTTTGGTTGTTTCTTTTTATTGACCCAGCCCATTTGTTCCACCAAATCGTCAGGGCCGGTAAGCAGTATGGCTTTGTTGTTTTTTATGAGATGGTTACAGCCGGTACTTCGGCTATCGGTTGTTTTGCCGGGGTAGGCAAATACATCGCGATTGTAACCATTGGCCAGTTCGGCGGTGATCATGCTACCGCCTTTTACCGCTGTTTCCACTACTACGGTGCAGTCGGCCATGCCTGCCACTACCCGGTTACGCCGCGGAAAATTGTGCCTGTCGGGGGCCGTGTCTTTCCCAAATTCGGTTAACAGCCCGCCATTGTGCAACATTTGTTTTGCCAGCGGCTCATGCGCCGGCGGGTAAATGGTATGGAGGCCGTGTGCCAGTACGCCCACGGTTGATAAATTGTTATGTACGGCAGCTTTATGGGCAATCGCATCTATACCATAGGCAAGGCCACTAAGTACCAACACGTTCAGGCTTTGCAAACCTTCTACCAGTTGTTCGGTTAGCGCACGGCCATAATCGCTGTTGTGGCGTGTGCCAACAATACTTACTATTTTGGTTTGGTTAAGGTCAGCATTGCCCTTGTAATACAAAACAGTGGGCGGATCGTAACAGCCAAGTAACCGCTTGGGATAGGCATTGTCGGTTAAAAAAAAGGCCTGTATCTGGTATTTTTCTATAAATAATAATTCTGCCTCAGCACCTTTAAAATTGTCAAACTTCTTTATTGAGTCGGCCTTTATTGAACCAATTCCCTCAATGCATTCCAGGTCTTTCTTTTTAGCAGTAAAGATGTTTTCGGCCGTAATAAAATGATCTGCCAATATTTTAGCCTGTATGGCACCAATGTTTGGCACCATGGTTAAAGCCACCTGGTAATACAAATCGTTTGGCATGAATGGAGTGATAATTTGTAAATGAAAATAGGTTTTTCATTTTGTTATCTGTTGATGGTTGAGAAATGTTTTTTGGGTTTTTTTTTGGCGGAGATTTCTTTTTTAAACGTTGATATTAAAGATGCGACATCTCATTAGCTATATAAAAAGATTTTATAGGGAAGCCGAAGGTGGTTACCCGTTTACTGTCCCCCCCTGTTGCCTGGGTGTATACCCTATGGTAAAAATGCACATGGGGCCATTGAAAGGTTACATATTTGCCCAACGGGACAAAATATATCGCGTACATTTTTTGCTACCTACGTGTTGCCCCGAAGGGGGCAAATGCCATGTGATATTGGTTTTTTGGGCCAGCGGCCTAACATGTTGGTAGCATTAATGAAACATTACGATTTTGCAAACCGTAGGCGTGCCATGGTGTGCCATGGTGTTATTAGGGTGTTGCTGGTGTTTGCCAAGGGTGCGCCTAACTGGTTGCAATGATGTTGCCGGTGTTGGCCCAACGGGACAAAATATATCGCGTACATTTTTTGCTACCAACGTGTTGCCCCAAAGGGGGGGCAAATGCCATGTGATATTGGTTTTTTGGGCCAGCGGCCCAACAGGTTGGTAGCATAAATTAATCGATACGGATTTGTACGCCGTAGGTGTGCCATGGTGTTATTAGGGTGTTGCAGGTGTTTGCCAAGGGTGCGCCTAACTGGTTGCAATGATGTTGCCGGTGTTGGCCCAACGGGACAAAATATATCGCGTACATTTTTTGCTGCCAACGTATTGCCCCGAAAGGGGCAGATGCCATGTGAT
>JBBRUR010000129.1:0-13513 GCA_038247635.1 Chitinophagales bacterium | reverse complement strand
GCCAGGGCAAAACTAAATTTGCCAGATACCATTAAATGGGTTTTTGATACTACCGTTAATGGTGTCAGTTTCTATCATATTATAACGCCTTGCAGCGGAAAAAATGTTGTATTCCTAAAACTTGTCAACAGTAATAGAAACACGGTTACTGTATCGTGGAAAGAGTTATTTGCTATTACGCAAGAAACAAAAAAAACTGAAGGCTATAAAGGTTTAAAGCAAATAACCTTACAAAAAGGACAAACCGTGGAGGCCGCTTGCAATAGTTCCTCAAACATTGCATTAATAACCGATCCCGCCGAAATAAGTCCAACACAACTGGTCACAATAGAAGATTTCAACTTTATAAAAATTAATGTATCAATAATTAAATAAAAACTAAAACCAGCAAAATGAAAGCAATAGTACCAAAACTTCTGGGCCTTCTAAAGGCCTTATGCTTGTTGTTATGTTCAATTTGTATACAAACAACCACTTTTTCGCAATCACTGGATAGTAAAGGCAACGATTTTTGGCTTGCATTTCCAGGTAATTTAGGAGCTGACGAGTATAAATTATTTATAAGTGCAGAACAAAATACTACGGGCACAGTTAGCGTGCCAGGGGTGGCATTTTCAGTACCTTTTAGCGTCACGGTGGGTACAATAACTACAGTAGATCTTCCGGCAAGCGTTAGTCTGGAAAACTCTAATGTAATCGGCAACCTCGGAATACATGTTGTTGCGCTTCAGGAGGTAACAATATATGCTTTAAGCCGTAGACAGGCCACCACCGACGCTTATCTGGCTTTACCTACTGATATTTTAGGCACGGAATATATAGCGCTTGGTTACAAAAATTCCAACATAATTAATGGAACCCAGTTTGCGTTGGTAGCTGCTCAAAATGCTACTACAGTAACCATTACACCCACGGTAACTACCGATGGGCGGCTGGCTGGCGTTGCCTATTCAATTTTGCTAAACCAGGGGCAAACCTATCAATTACGCAATACTGGTGGCGCGCCAAACGACTTATCGGGCAGTATAATATCATCAAATAAACCAATAGCAGTTTTTGGAAGCCATCAATGTGCCAATATTCCGCCTGGATTTACCTTTTGTGATTTTGTAGTAGAACAGTTACCCCCCACAACTGCATGGGGAAAAAACTTTGTAAGCGTACCCTTAAAAACAAGGATAAACGGTGACACTTTCCGTTTTCTTGCTTCGGAGAACAACACGCTGGTAAGCGTAAATGGTAGCTTGGTGGTAACGCTGAACCGGGGCCAACTTTTTGAAACCATATTAACTACCGCATCGCAAATAACATCCACCAAACCAATTCTGGTAGCCCAATATTCAAATAGCACCTCGTTCGATGGCGTTACATCTGACCCTTTTATGATGTTGATAACGCCCTTTGAACAGTTTTTGGGAAATTACACGTTTGCTACTCCGGCATCGGGCTTCCGGCTTAATTTTGTTAATGTAGTTGCTCCCCCGGGCGCTGTGGGCGCATTAAAACTAGATGGTGTAACCATACCTTCTGCGGCGTTTTCGGCTATTGGCACATCTGGTTTTTTGGGGGCGCAGCTTGATCTTACTGCCGGAACACATACTATAAATGGAACAAACCTTCCTTTTGGCATTTTTGTGTATGGATTTGATGACGCAGACTCCTATGGCTATCCAGGCGGTCAATCGCTTGCACCTATAGCAACGGTGTCAACAATCTCATCCATCACCGCTCCTCCTTCAGGCACCAGCCCTATCGGTATAAGTAACTGCTTTAGCGTAACTGTAAGAGATCAATTTAATAGCCCGGTATCGGGCGTGAGAGTGGATTTTGGCATTACAGGAACCAACACAGGCAGTTCAGGTTTTGCATTTACCAATGCATCGGGAGTGGCTACTTTTTGCTATTCCGGGCCGGCTGTTGGTACGGACAATATTATTGCATCTGTTGGAACGATTACTTCTCCCCCTGCATCTTTTATATGGACTCCCGTTGTGGTTGCAAACGACTTTTACTCTAAGGCAACCGGCGATCTTCATAACGTAATTTCATGGGGTGTAAACCTTGATGGAAGTGGAGCTAATCCTCCCAATTTTGGCGCAGGTAAAACCTACCATCTGGCAAACCGGGTTCCTGATTACTCGTTAACCTTTAACTGGACCGTTAGTGGTATTGTGGATTTACCGGCAGGAAGTATTTTGCACCTTTCAGGTTTCACCTTATCGATATCGCAATTAATTGGTACCGGTATGATAGATGGTACACCAACATCGGGCCTGATGGTAACTGGAAATACTGGTGGTGACGCGGGCACGCTGCGGTTTGTAATGGGCGGACGAATGCTTAGTATCCTGATGGTAAACAGATCTGGCGCTGGTGCCTCGGCTACCATTGGTACACCACTGGCCATATTTGACGTATTAAATATTGTATCCGGAACGCTTAATACCGGTAATGAATTAACCCTAAAAAGTTCTGCTGCCGCTACCGCAAGAGTTGCACCGGTTACCGGCAATGTTATGGGCGATGTAATAGTTGAACGGTACATACCCGCACGCAGGGCATGGAGAATAATGAGTGCACCGGTTGGCGGAAACCAAAGCATTAACAGCGCCTGGCAGGAAGGGGCCACCACTTCGTCGGCCAATACCAACCCTAGCCCGGGTTTTGGTACACATATTACGCAGGGTAGCGCAGCGAATGGCTTCGACTTTAACCCACAGTCGGGTATGAATTCAATTTTACGCTATAATAGCATGACAAATAACTGGATGGCACTGCCAAATACCAATGCAACCAATATAAATGCCAATGCATACATGACCTTTGTACGGGGCAACCGCGGCGTTACGTTGGGCTTCAATAATGTACCAGCCAACAACACTGTTCTTCGTTCAAAAGGGCCACTGAAAACAGGCGATCAAATCTTTGCTGTTAGCGCAACTGGTTTTACCGGTATACCAAACCCATTTGCATCGCCCATCAATTACGCTACCATTACGCGTACCAATGTGCCAAACAATTTCTACCTGTGGGATCCCAAACTTGGTGGAGTTAGTGGCGTAGGTGGGTATGTATTACTCAGTTTCAACGGAGTGGGTTATACGGTTACTCCAACCCCGGTTAGCCCCGAAAGTGAATTGATACAATCAGGCCAGGGCTTTCTGGTACAGTCAACAGGTGCGGCTGGTAGCATTACCATAAAAGAAAGTGATAAGTCTGCCACGGCAGCCACCAACGTATTCCGTTCGGCCAACAAGGTGAGCGGCCTGAAAATGACGCTGATGGTTGATGAAAAAGGAGATAACAAAGCAGTGGTGGATGAAGCGTTGACCAGTTTCGGTCTCAACTATTCAAACAACCTTGATGCGTATGATCCGGAAAAGCTTTCGAACATTAACGAAAACCTTGGCATGACAAGAAATGGCAAAACTTTAATGGTAGAAAGAAGGCAGCCGGTCAATGGCACAGATACTATCTTTTTGAAACTATGGAATATGGAACAAAGAAAGTACTCCATAGCATTTACACCCGAAAATTTATCGGCAGCCAATATACAATCGGCCGTGCTGGTGGACAACTTGCTAAAAACAAGAACACCGCTAGACCTCACCAATTCAACAAATATTGAATTAGCGTTAGGAGCAAATGCAGCATCTGATGCTAGCCGGTTCATGGTAGTACTTTATGCTGGCAGAAATTCCGTTCTGGAAAGTATTACTGAAAAAGGCGGTACGTTTAAAATATTAAGCAATCCGGTTAAAGGCAATACCATTCGCGTTATGTTTATGAACCAGCCCAAAGGTATCTATACCATTAACGTAGTAAATATTGCGGGACAGCGTATTTACAATAAACAGTTTACCTACGATGGCGGAACCGCTACCCTGCCAATAAATATTGGCACTTACGGCGGCACTAACACCTACCAGTTGCAAATTGCTAATCCTGCGGGCAACGTCCGCTCGGTATTTACCATCTTAACCAATAATAACTGATAACTAAAACCCACCAATTATGAAATCAAAAGCATTTGTGAAAGCAACTTTTTTTGCCATCGGCTTCTGTTGCCTTTCGGTATTAGCTATTGCCCAGGGTGTACCGGGCGGACCGGGAATGGACCCTGATCCTGATCCACCTCCATCCGGTACCGAAATACCGGTAGACCTTGGCCTCTCTTTATTTGTTGCAGCTGGCGTAGGATATGCAGTAAAAAAGAGAGCAGAAAATAAAAAACGGTCTGCTATCAAATAAAAGCATCTTTGTTATAAGTACCCCGTGCCAACCATTATTATGGACTGGTAGGGGGTATTTTTATTTAGCGAAAGTCGTGTCAACATTAAATATTGACTATTGTATTAAATACTGTTACTTTCAAATACCGGTTTCCTGTTTACGCTGCAAACTACCAGCTTTAAAATTTTAAAAATCACGCCCTTTGTGGGTCATATATAACTATCTTGCAATAGATAGATCGGCTATTTTTTAACTTTTGTGCCAACTAAAAATATTTTTAGACCTGTAAATGTTTTTCGATAAGCTAATCAAAATTCTGGCGTAAACTAACAAATACGCTTGTTATCCTTGGTATCATCTTATAATTTTATAGTCTATATTTAATTTCGCAATATTTCCAATTTAATATTGAATGAAAAACCAGTAGAAATATTAGCTGGCTAGAGGTAAAAGCAAATTTTATTACCCATTGTTAACGCCATTAAACGTTTGAAAAAAAATTCTTTAAAATTGTTTCACTAAATCCGTCAACATATGAAAACTTTCAATTGTACCCTAAGCAAAAAATTACAACTGCTGCTGGTATTACCAATTTTTCTAATCCAGTCAATAACAACTTCGGCACAACCTGTAACTAACAAAGGCACAGATTTTTGGTTAACTATTGGCTTTGATAATGCAGGCTTAACAACTCCGGAAACTTTTTTGGATATTATAAGCTATGAGGCAAGTAATGTGGTTATACAATACACAACCACAAACTCTTTTCCGGCGGTTCCCATTAACGTACAAGAGGTCATAAACCTGCGTACAAATTCTGGACAATCCGTAAAAATTAATGTGGTTTTATTAAGCGGCATACATGTTACCGCCACCACTCCAGTTAGTATAACCGGATATTTTACCTCGCAACAGTCTACCGAAGTTTTTCAGGCAATCCCAACGGCAGTTTTAGGAAAAGAGTATTATGTAGTTGACAAACCTGGAGGATCTCCATTTACACCTTTTGTAACAAATAATACCAGTACAAGGATATTATCAACTGCTGATGAAACAACCCTTGCAATTGAAATAAAAAACAATGATAAAGGAACGTTTACTTATAGTAGAATTGACACAACGCTGAATAAGGGAGCGTATATTTCTATAAATGGAACCGATGTTTCCGGAAGTCACATTGTTTCGGATAAGCCTGTGGCGGTAAATACCAGTTACGAAATGATGCCACCGGTAAATACCTGGGGTAAAAAATTTGGCCTGGCGGAAGGCATCTACCGTTTTTTGGCAGCGGAAGACGGCACAACAGTTACTTTGAATAATGGAGATATAAAAACCCTGAATAGTACTGATTATATTGATATTAGCACTTTAGGCGCGGTAGCTATAGCCAATAAACCAGTTTTAGTGGCCAAAGTAACCACCGGGATTGCCTGGCGTAGCCACTTATCTACAGCAATTATTCCTCCATTGAGCCAGCTTCTCAACAATTATATAGTCATATTTTTTTTCCGTACAAGTACATTCCGAAATCGTAGCAACTCATTAAACATTTTTATACCTAACGCGGCTATTGGCGGCCTCACGTCAGCAGGGCAAACTTTTGATCCTTCCATTTTTAAACCTGTGGGTAATACCGGGTATTCAGTTGCAAAAATTAGTACCACTACCACTTTCGGTTCCCCGGCATTATCAGGGGTTCTTACGGCGCCATTACCATTTTTAGTTACCGTTTCAGGCAACAGCGATCGCGATCAGTATGCCTACACGCCGGGGCAACTTTATTCAAATACTGGCTCTGTTACAAAACTTACCTTTTTAAACGTGCCTGAGTCAGTTTTGCCAGGGCAGGAACATTGCATAAATGTGAAGGCTACCACCATTGAAAATTTACCTGTTCCAGGTGTTCTGGTTAATTTTACTGTAAGGAGTAATAGTGGTTGTGAAGAAGATAAGATCAGCTATGGTATAACAGACAATAATGGTATCGCTTCCGTTTGCTATACAAGGTTTGCAGATAGCGACGACGGTATATTTGCCGTGGTGGATAACCTTGGTGCCGGTACCGACTTTATCTGGCAAAATGAACGATCGTATGTCTTTTATAGCAAACCTACCGGCGATTTGAATAATTTAGGCAACTGGGGATCGCTAACTGATGGCTGTGGTAATAGGCCTAACGATTTTGGTGCAAATAATACTTTCTTCTTAACTAACAGATCGTCTTATCAGTTAACAAACGACTGGTTTCTCGAGGGCAAAATCAAGGTTCGTGCAAAAGACCGTCTCGATTTGCAAAATTACAGCCTTACCACCGGGGGTTTTATTTTAGCAGATGGCCAAAGCGAGAACGGATTTTTACAAAGTACTATCGCCTCTTCTCTTACTATAAAAGGGCAACAGGCGGGCAACGTACGTTTACATTTTTATCCTTCGGCCAACGGCCAAAAGGCACAGATAGGAAGCCTAACACTCGATTGCCCCGCGGGCAATATTTCCATTCAAAATCGTATTGATATTTTTAATCGCCTTGAGGTAAAAAACGGCACCCTAACCAATTCTAACATCAGTTTAAAAAGCAATGAAAATAACACAGCCGTTGTGAGCCCAATTGGAGGCATTATTGATGCAACCGTTACCGTAGAAAGATTTATACCCGCCCGAAGGGCATGGCGGCTAATAGGATCGCCTGTAAAAGGCAATCAAACCATAAATAGCGCATGGCAGGAAGGCGACCAAAGCAACATGAATCCCTCTTTATTTGAACAGTATGATGCACTCGGTTATGGAACCGTGATAACTGGAAATGGAGGAGGTTTTGATGCTGCGAATGGTGCCGGCCCCTCTATTTTACGGTACGACAATCCATCCAATAAATGGCTGCCATTATCTAATACCAATAACACGCCTGTTAGCGGTGGCCCTTACATGCTTTTTGTGCGGGGTAACAGAAGTGTTACAGCAAACTCAGGTACTCCACCAAACAATGCCACCTTGCGGGCAACGGGTAAATTAAATTCGGGACTGCAAATTTTTAATGTTTTTGCCAAAGGGTTCACCGCCATCGGAAACCCTTTTGCAGCCCCGGTAGATTTTAATGCATTTACCCGTATAAATGTTCCTAATAGTTTTTATATATGGGATCCTAAATTGGGCGGAAGTAATGGCGTTGGCGGTTATGTGCTGTTTAGCTATAACGGAAACAGCTATGATGTAACACCAACACCTATAAGCAACGTAAGCCGGTTTATACAGCCGGGCCAGGGTTTTTTGGTAAACTCAAATGGCCAACCCGGCACACTTACCATTAATGAAAGTGCCCAAACAAATCCCATAACCAATGTTTTTAGGTCGTCAAATCCCACAAAAGCATTAAGGGTTGGTTTACTGGTTACCGAAAAAGATAATAATACCGCCACGCTCGACGAAGCAATGGCGTCGTATGGCAACAGCTTTTCTAATTTGGTTGATGAAATGGACGCTTTAAAGCCTGCTAATTTTACTGAAAATATAGGGTTGGTTCGTAACGAAAAAGACCTGATGTTGGAACGCAGGCAAACAGTGGCAGACCGCGATACCCTCTTTTTAAAAATGTGGAACCTGCAAAAAAAAGAATATGTAATTCGGTTTTCGCCTGAAAATCTATCGCTGCTGCCAACCAGGTATGGATACCTTGCAGACAATTACCTGAATACCATAAAACCCATTAGCCTGGCCGAACCCGTCAATATCAAATTTAACGCAGATGGCAGCGCAGCTTCTATAAACGAACGGCGCTTTATGGTAATATTATCAAACAATATATTGAAAGACGCAATTACTTCAGTGGGTTCGTTTAAAGTATTACCAAACCCTGTCAATGGCAGGTCTATTCAATTACAGTTTATCAACCAGCCAAAGGGCAGCTATAATATTCAATTGGTCAATAGCCTTGGGCAGGTCATTTACAAAAACCAGGTGCAACACCCCGAGGGAAATGAAATTGTTCCAATCCGCTTAAAAAGTAATTTAGTAAATGGAATGTACCAGTTACAAATTTCAAATCCGGTAGCTAAATTCAAAACCAGTCTGCCGGTATTAAGCAACCTTCATTAAACTGGTGATTACTAAAATAATACATCACAAAACTTTACTTTGGTAAGTCCATTAATTTTTGTAAAAAGTTAATTGGGCTTGCCAAAGCTTTTTATTGGCGCGCCAACCTGTTAAACATCCTCAACCATTTTTAAAAATTAAAAAGCTTTTCTTTCGCCTCAATTAAATACTTTTATCACACACATATATTTATACTATGATTGCTACCCGCCGCCAGTTTCTTAAAAACGGTTCCCTTGCGCTTGCCGGAACCATGTTATTAGACAATAATGTTTTTGCCCGCAAAAAAACGGGTATGATTACCGGTATTCAATTGTACTCCGTTAGGGACGCTATGACAGCCAACCCAATGGATACACTACAAAAGGTATCTATGATGGGATACACGCAGGTAGAACATGCCAATTATGTTGACCGCAAATTTTATGGTTTTACACCCGTAGAGTTTAAAAAGATTTTATTGGATTTGGGCCTTAACATGCCAAGTGGCCATACCGTTATGGGTAAAGAACATTGGGATGCAGATAAAAAACAGTTTACCGACAAGTGGAAACAAACCGTGGAAGACGCGGCCATTGTAGGGCAGGAATTTGTAATTAGCCCCTGGCTGGATGCCAGCCTGCGTACCACCTACGACGACCTGCTGCGTTACATGGAAGTGTTCAATAAATCGGGCGAATTGTGCCGGCAATCGGGCATGAAGTTTGGCTATCACAACCACGATTTTGAGTTTAGCCAGCAATTCAACGGAAAAAGCGTGTTCGATATTATTTTAACCAATACCGACCCTACACTAGTGATACAACAACTGGATATGGGCAACTTATATAACGGTGGCGCTAAGGCAGTTGATGTAATTAAAAAGTATCCTGGCCGGTTTGCATCGTTACACGTTAAAGACGAGATTACGGCCAAAAGCGGAGGCGAAAAATATGAGAGCACCGTACTTGGAAAAGGAATTGTAAACGTGAAGGAAAACCTTGATTTTGTAAAGAAAGCCGGCGGCACCAAATACCTCATTATAGAGCAGGAAGCCTACCAGGGCCAGGCTCCTATGGAGGCCATTAAAGATTGCCTGGCTGTTATGAAAAAGTGGGGATACTAGGGCTAAGTGTGAGCTGCAAGTGGTGAGTAGTGATTAAGAATAAGTTAATCACTCACAACTCACCACACACTATTAACAATTCACTACTCACCGCTCACCACACACCACTCACTTCTACAACGGCATTTTACAAATAACATGTCACCAGTACCACCAATTTCATTTTACAAATAACATAAACGCAAACAGGCTACCAAAAAAGGTAGCCTGTTTACTTATAATCACAAACAAAAAACTACGCAAAAACTTCGGCAGGCTTTAATTGTTTTTGCTTAACAATTTGCTGGTAAACACCATCCCACAATTGTATACGCTTTTTTAAGGCTTCAATTGTAATGGCCTCAACATCTTTCCATTTGGCCTCATCGGTACCGCATAAATTTTCAACCATTTGCAAAGCAAGTTTACTGTGGTGGTCGCCATCTACTTCAATATGGCGGTCAAGGTAATATTTAAAAATGCCTATACTTCCGGGAAACTTTTTATCAAGGTCGTTTATAATTGACACAAACATTTCGGGTATCAGGTCTTCGCGGCCAAAAGTAAATACAGCGGCCATCAGGTGGTCGTGTTTGGTGGCAATGGTGTTAAAAGTAAACTTCACAAACCGCTGAACTGCCAACGGTGTATTGGCCACCAGCAGTGCTTCTTCCAAATCCATTCCATGGCTTAGCTCATAAATAAAAGCCCTTATTTGGCGGTCGTCCGCACCCGCCTGATCCATGGCATCAAGGTAAATTTCGTAGTGGCTTTTACGGGTGCCAAAACTATCCACATCCGCTTCTTCGCCAACTACTATTTCGTTTATCAAAAACCTATTATCGGCCAATCCTTTTGGAAACCATGGCACCCGCACACAGGTTAAACTCGTCTGCAATCCTTTTAAAAGCGACATAAAATCCCACACAGCAAACACATGGTACTTCATAAAAATCTGCATATCGTTCAGGTCGTCTATCACGCCGTACACTTTATGATTAATGATCTGTTGGCGGTAAGGTTCAATAGCCTGCTGTATTTTTTTAATATGCTCCTTCATTCACTATTATTTTGCATATAAACGTTGGGCAATTAAAAAGGTTTACCGGCAAAAAGCAAAAAAAACGATTTGTCAATGGTTACAACCTCTATTTAATTTATTGCTTAAACTGTTAACAAATTTTAGCAATCAGGCATGTCCCGTCAATAAATCAACTTCGCATTAGGCCCGTCAAATTGGGCAGGTACGCTTTTACTCCACCCGGCTAAAACTCACTGGCCAATACCCCTATTTTGTAAAACCCAAAGGCGCAGCGCAAAATATGTGGAGGATTTTTTGGAAGCCAGCATATGAATAGCTATTTAGCTCCGGTTGTGTCACTCACTTTTACTGTATCAACCAAATTGACCATAGCATGTATGGCAAACCTGCTTTTGCAACGCAACTTATATGTAAACTATCGGGGCCAAATTAAATGCGGATTATAAGCAACAAAGCCAACGGTTTTAACATGATATTAATTTAAAACCCCTTACCCCATAGGTCAAGGTATATTTAGCCCCTTCAAAATAAAATTGCTGCAAAAAGCCGTTACGTATTGCGGGGTATGCTTACACTTATTTAAAATTTAAAACCCGTTCATTATTACTATCACCTGATACCAGTTATTGCAAAAGGATACTGGCCGGTATGGTACACGGCAAAGCGTTTCTAAAGTGAGAACAAAAACCTGCAAAACGGTTTTTAAAAAAAGTCCCGATTGAGATCGGGAATTTAATAACCAGGCCGCAGGGCCTAAGTTTACAAGCCTGGTAGAAGCACTTATACCCACATTTAAATTTGCAGGAAATGAGGATCTTTTTAATTAAAATTAAGCTGTACTAAAACCGAAAATTTACCGACCGGTTGGCAACAGCTTCAACTTTCTTTACCTTGTTTGCTTATGAAAAAATTTTTGCTTGCTATAGCTCTACTGTTGTTAGCCACGGCTCAAATGCTTTTGGCCCAAAAGGCAAAAACGCCCATAAACATTATTTACATTTTGGCCGACGACCACCGGTACGACTTTATGGGTTTTATGAAAACAGTTCCCGGTCTTGAAACCCCCGGCATGGACCGCATGGCCCGCGAAGGTGCCCACCTGCAAAATGCATTTGTTACCACCTCTCTTTGCTCGCCCAGCAGGGCTAGTATATTAACCGGCCAGTATGCACACACACATACCGTTGTTGATAATTCAGCGTTGCTGCCGGGCAATCTAACATTCTATCCTCAATACTTACAAAAGCAGGGATATAAAACTGCCTTCATGGGCAAATGGCACATGGGCAACAGCGGCGATATGCCTCAACCTGGTTTTGACGAATGGGTAAGCTTTGAAGGCCAGGGAAAGTATTTTGCCAACAACCTTAACGTAAATGGCAAAAGGGAAAAGATGAGCGATGACAATTACATTACCGATGAATTGACCAACCATGCCATCAGCTGGATGACCAGTATAAAAGACAAGCCCTTTAGCTTATATCTTAGCCATAAAGGTGTACATGCAGAGTTTATGCCGGCCAAACGCCACCAGGGCAAATACAAAAACCTGCCAATTATTAGCCCACAAAGCATGTACCTGACCGCCACCGACAGCAGCAAACATTATGGAAAGGTAACACCGCCTGCTAACAGGGTTAATTACAACGACATTCCGCAATGGGTACGGGCACAACGCTATAGCTGGCACGGAGTGGATTATATGTACCATGGTCAAATACCCTTTGATAACTTTTACCACCTGTACCTGGAAACATTAATGGCCATAGACGAAAGCGTGCAGCAGGTATTGGACTGGGTAGTAAAAAATAACCTTGCCGAAAATACCATGGTGGTGTATATGGCCGACAATGGCTTTTTGTTTGGCGAACATGGATTAATTGACAAACGTAACGCTTACGAAGAAAGCATGCGGGTACCATTATTAGTATGGGCCCCCGGTATGGTAAAGCCGGGCACCGTTGTTCCGCAAATGATATTGAATATAGACCTCGCCCCCACTTTACTGGAGTTGGCGGGTATTACCAAACCTGCGCAAATGCAGGGTCAATCGTTTTTGCCGTTATTGCAAAACAAAAAAGTTAGCTGGCGCAATAAAGTTTTTTACGAATATTACTGGGAGCAGGCATTTCCGCAAACACCCACTACTTTTGCGGTACGCAGCAACCAATACAAATACATTACCTACAATGGTGTGTGGGATATAAACGAATTGTACGACCTTGAAAACGACCCTAATGAAATGAACAACCTCATTCGCGATAAAGCATACGATAAAGTGGGCCTGCAACTACGCAAAGAACTGTACGATTGGATGGAAAATACCAATGGCTTGCAAATACCGCTAAAGAAATTAAACGAGCGAAAAGGCGATCATAAATTTAGGGGAACGTATTGATGTTTTAAGATTGCTGCCGCATTTTAATGCGGGTAAAAACCTGCACAATCAAAACACCAATCAACACGCCTATGGCAAGCAACGATACTACCAAAATGGTGCGCACATTTTCATGGCCGGGTATGCGTGTGTAGTTTACTATAGAAAGCAATAACAATACAGCCGTTAAAGGCAGCGAGTTCTTTTTCATTTTATTTTTTTAGAAGTTTGGGCTTTGAATCAGTGTGCTGAAAAGGTAATTTAAATATCGCGGTTTCCCTTGGTTGTTTCAACAAAAAATTAAGGGTTAGTAGAAAAATAAAATCTGGATAAATAAACGAAAAGTAATTATCGCCAATTCATGTCAGCACATATTCAATCACTTTCTCCTTCTGCAAAAAAAGCTGATCGTTTTCAGGTGAATTGTATAAAAGCTTCCTAATTTTTGCACTGTTAAAAAACGTGCCCTGTAACCCCTGAGTCTACTTAGTTTAATTTTACAATTGGGTATTATCAGGCAAAAAATAATAGTATTTATTATATGTAGTGTCTGCAAGAAAACACAGCAATTTTGCTTTTTGGCTATGTTGGTTTATTTAATTTCATGACGTTTATTAGACCCAGCGGCAGATTTTATGATAATCGCCCAATCATATTAAGTGTTATTTATATTTGAATTGGATTT
>JBBRUR010000128.1:0-13552 GCA_038247635.1 Chitinophagales bacterium | reverse complement strand
TTGGACGATCAAGTTTAGTTCAATCACGTGGTTAATTCTTTTTCCACCGAATGAGAAGAGCCGTGTGAAGGGAGACTTTCAAGCACGGTTCTGTGAGAGGCTTGGGCTGAAATGCCCTTGCCTACTCGACTGTTCTTCACCAACAAATAACACTAGGCATTATAGTGTGTTATGAAATCCCATTCACCTATTCCTTTCTCATAAAAGGCTGCCGAAGAATATTTATACTCTTCAGGAAACTGGCATAAGCCTGCAACTACCGGATTGTTGTGGATATACGCTAATTTTTGTATAAAGACCGCTTGCTTCATAAACACACACTCAAAGCATTTCTTTCCCATATTTGAAAAGCGCGGTCACTTGCTTTTACTCCAAATTTCTCTAATACTTCGTTGTGGTTATTTCTTAAATCTTTTATTATCATTTGTGCTGTGTACTTCATAAATGATAATTGGATTTCTTTAGGTAGATAACCAGCCTTCACCTGCCATATAACATATATGTGAGCACTCATAAATACAAAATGCATATGCTTTCAGGCGGTTTTCTTTTACCAAAAATTCCAAACCCGACAGAACCGTATCCTTATACTTTTCTGGTTTAAGCAAATGTTTTCACTCAAGTATAATTGCAGTAAAATAGTTACAATAAAATTCGCTGAAAAGCATGGCAGCAGGTTACTTACTTTTTACTATCAGGCTTACATGGCGGCAGTAATTTGCAAGTGAAGAGCACCCTGCAAAGGCGGAAAAACTTCAAACCCGATATAATTAAATTTTTATACTTTTCTGGTTTAAGCAAATGTTTTCACTCAAGTATAATAGCAGTAAAATAGTGGGGGTAATATTCACTGTAAAGCATCTTGGAAATTAATATACTTTCTCCATGGTTCATCTACACGAGTATTATTTGCAGGTGAAGAACACCCTGCAAAGGCGGAATACTGGCACGGGCAAAAATAATCTTGTCTTCTAAATCAAAAAGCTCGTTGGTGCGGTTGGATAAATGTTTTTCCAGGTTATCTTTTACTTCATACAAATGCAAGGCACTTTCATAGAGTTTGTCTTTAGTAAGCTTATCCATGTCATATCCCGTGAGCTCACACACGGCAGAATTTTCTTTTATCCAACGCGTGGTTTTTAATTCTGAGGCCGGATATACAGCCCTGGAGATGACTTGTGTGGAAGCTAATGCAGCTTCGTCACCGGTAAAGCCATTAGCCAACAGCAACTCTGTAAGCTGCAATTTTTGCCAGGTAGTATGGCAAATATTTTCTGCTCCTATCTCTCTTACATTGCTGTGCTGCAGGGTATCCGCGTTGACCATCCTGGATAGCTTTTCTACCAATTGAAGGTCTAATTTTTTGGAAGCTATAATGCGCTGCCACAAGTCTTCTACATACTTCTTTATCCCGATAACTATCGGGAGATCTTGCTCTTCCTGTTCAAACAAAGACTGCCTGCGTTCGTACTTTTCGGTTAACTGTTTCTGTATTTTATTGAGCTGCTCCGGTGTGGCATCTTCCATAAAACCTACATTCACAATGGTGCGGTGGCATATTCTGTTATCGCCATTGCGATAACTTTCTACCAGGCGGTAGTAACCACTTAGTCTGCCGGTGTCAGGATGATTGCGTATGGTGCTTTTAAAATACAAGCGACAAAGGTGGAATAGCTTAACCAAATACGAACACCCCTTGAGTACTACAAATTCATTTAACCGCTTATAGTTGCAATAAAAAAATCTTGCTCGTAGGGGGGTACGGATAAAGCACTGTGGGAGGATGGATTTTTTTTTAAAAAACTCCAAAATTTAACATTTGAAGGGATTTTACTGCAATGTGGGTTAAACCGGGTTTCATTTTCCGTAGCCAACGGTTTACTTTGGTTGTATAAAGTGTCGGCCACATATACCGTGTCTTTATAAAAATTATTAATAACAAACGAGGTTAAAACCAATTGCACTGTTCCATCCAACACCGGTAAACCATTGGCATCTTTGGCCGATGCATAAAATATCATGCTATCGCCAGCGTAATACTGATCACTTACCGAACGCATTTTGAAGCTGCCTATCTCATCTAATACATAGTCTTCGGTAGAAAATATTTTGGAAATCACCGGCTTTCCTTGCTGATTTTTAAAGACAACGTTGTACCGAATGTCCGAAGCCAGCGTATCGCTAAGGGGAAAAGAATAAATATAGGAACCCGGCGAAACAGGTGTCAGGCGTGACAACAATTGCTTTTGCGGTCTTCCTTTTGCGCTGTATTCCAACCAAAAATTCAGCGCTTTGCGGTAGCGCTTTTTATGCCTGTTTACAATGTATGCTTTCAGCTTTACCGTATCGGTAAGTTTATATTTTGGCTGGTTAAAAAGCATATAACCATTTCCCGGTTTTTTGTACGGTTTATACCACCTATGTTTAAATAACAAAGCCGTTTTAACGGGTATATAAGTTACTAACCAGCCTACCCGTGTGGCTTTAAAATTCCGCCATCTTTGCTGTAATACCGGTTATGGAGGTTCACCGTCCAGTTCAAGGTCAAACAACAGCGTATCGCCGGGAGTATACACTTTAATAAAAGCGCCCTCCAGTTTTCGTTGTGGCAGCCGGTAGGTGTTAGCCTCCTTGTTATAGTTAGCAGCCCGGCCATTAGCCCACACCTTAGCATCGCTTACTAAGGCGGCATCTTTATTTCTTATAGCTAACTGAATATTATACCTGTTATTTACAGGGTAAACCAACAGGTTACTAATGCTGATAACCTCGGCCACCACCTGGTTGTCAACAATGCTGGCCAGCACAAAATAAGCTACAGGCAACGTGTCAAAATTTATTGAACCGGTGGGTAAAATATAAGCGGGTATTGTTGTTTCAAATTCGCGTAGCGGAATGCTATCCTTTGCAAAATATTGCTCTGCCTTAATGGCGGACGTTCTAAACACCATTACCTGGTTGCTGTGCTTTTGCAGGTGTTGTAAATTATTTTGGCCCATTGCACCCGGTGCAACAAAAAGAAACAGGAAAAGGAAGGTATTTCTCATACGGTTAGCAATATAATTACCCTGATGCAAACAGGCAGGCAATTACATACTTAAGATGCAGAAAATAATTCATCGCGTTGCCTTCGGCTTGGTTTAGGTTACGCGGTGGTTTTAGCTACATCAATCGGTTGTTTCTGTTACGCTCAACCACCGTGTAGGTGTTGCCTGAGCAAAGCCGACGGCAAAGGCGGTGGTTTCGGCTTCGTTAAACCACCGGTTTACGCATTGCCCAAGCGTTGGAGCCGTTTCCTGAGCGTAGCCGCAGGCCATTCTACAATTGCATCAATGCTTCCATGCTGTCTTTCAATGCCCCTGACGCCTCATCAAAAAGCACATCTTTAGTTTTTTTTGACGCCTTATTATCATTGGACTTTTTAGTGGTTGCCCTTATGGGGTCGAGTGCTTCAAAAAATTGGGCTACCTGCTTTTCATAGTGTTCATTGGTTTCCATGCCCGTTAGCAAATCTTCATACGCATCCAATATGCTGTACATTTCCTTTACATTGTCTGTAGTGTGCCGCCTGGGAATGCGGTCAAACAATTCCTTTACTTGCTCCTTTATTTCATTCATTTGTCGGTATTTAGTTATTGCAAATGTACCAACAAAGGTATTGGCCGAAAGGTGGTTGTGGCCAGGCTACACCCCCGCGCTATTGCTGCATAAGCGAAGCCGCCAGCTTCCTTACGTTTACCACGCATAGAAATGTATGTTTTGGCTATTATTAATAAGTGAAGACTACAAAAGATCAAAAAAATTATATTGATGTTCTTTCTATCTATCGGTAGTGTGTTTACTTACGTAACGGTAGAAGGAGTATTTATTTTTTGTGAACGAAGCGGTGCTGCATCCGAACCCACGTTTTTCATTTGCCTTCGTTGTTATTATGCCAAACACCATAAATAACTAGTACAAGTAATAGAAGGAAAGAGGATTAACGTAAGTGAGTGACCTTAAATCAATAAAATTAAAATGGATGGCCAAAATAATGCAGGTATTTAGTTTCAACATTTAATGAATACCAAATAGGGAAAATAAATTTGTGCAGGTTTAATGTTGTTTAACTGGTTAAGTAAATGTAAGCGCATGACCATGTTGAAAATCTATTTTGGTAAACAGGGGGCATTTTACCAGCACCATGGTTGCAGGCACTGCACGCAATCAAATTCAAAACATCGCACTTTTTAGCCTTTCAATATTATTTTTATAAGCATAAATTTTTTTTTCGAAACAAAGAAAAGCAAATGGTTATTGGCAATATTGTACTACTATTATTTTACAAACACAGATGCATTGGCTTAAATGCACTATTATGCAAACCAGGAGGTGGTTGACCCTGGCAATGGTAGTAGCTGCTTTGAGCCGAGCTTTAAAGCTGTTTTCAGTTATTGTTGTCCGCCCGGCTAACGCCCTGTCATAATGATTTCATCGGGCTGGCAATAGGGCGGACGTAGCACTTTTATACGTCAAATAATACCTGAACGAAAATTATATGGATAATAAGGCAACTCCAATCTTCAAATATCAATGCTGGTATGGATATGGTAAATTTTATGGACACCGTACCGGCCTTGTCAATTTGCTTTTAAAAGGTCATTAACAATTGTTTGTATAAGCGCATACTAAACTCGCACGCATAAACGATGGTCACAAAAAAAATCCCCACACAAAATGCAGGGATTAAATTAAGAAGCTACAAACTCATAAGCCG
This sequence comes from Chitinophagales bacterium, assembly GCA_038247635.1. GTDB lineage: Bacteria > Bacteroidota > Bacteroidia > Chitinophagales > Chitinophagaceae > Segetibacter. The sequence continues at coordinate 8,796 of JBBRUR010000128.1, read as the reverse complement.
GATTCTGTTTCAACACTATCATTTATCTGCGACCGACATTACTGCCGGCCTCGTTCTGCCTACCCTGGACCATTGGGCGAGCCGCCCTCAGGCAGTCCTATACGTGGCATTTCAGCACCCAAGGTTTACCCTTCGTAATTGTTACCATTTACGACCGTAGGCTCTTACCCTACGTTTTCACCTTTGCCAGTCACTCATTTTTCAAACGAAAAATAAATGACCAGTAGTTATTTTCTGTGGCACTATCTGTTTCCGTGTTACCGGAACCCGGCTATTAACCGGTGGGTTGCCCTATGCTGTCCGGACTTTCCTCCATGGTGTTACCCACGGCGATAGTTCGGTTTGTAGCTAATACATTTTTGTGAGGGTAAAGGTAGGCACAATTGTTTTGCATATTGGTTACAAAGCTTTAATTATGTACAAGCGTTAGTTGTGTGTGGTGAGTGGGGAAATTATTTTGAATTTTAAATGCTAAATTTTGAATGGAGGGATGTGAGTGGGGAAATTATTTTAAATTTTAAATGCTAAATTTTGAATTGAGGAACGTGAATGGGGAAATTATTTTAAATTTTAAATGCTAAATTTTGAATTGAGGAACGTGAGTGGGGAAATTATTTTTAATTTTTAACGCTAAATTTTGAATTGAGGAACGTGAGTGGGGAAATTATTTTAAATTTTAAATGCTAAATTTTGAATGGAGGAACGTGAGTGGGGAAATTATTTTAAATTTTAAATGCTAAATTTTGAATGGAGGAAGGGAGGGATGTGAGTGGTGAAATTATTTTAAATTTTAAATGCTAAATTTTTGAATGGAGGAACGTGAGAGGTAACATTATTTTGAATTTTAAATGCTAAATTTTTGAATGGAGGAAGGGAGGGATGTGAGTGGGGAAATTATTTTGAATTTTAAATGCTTAATTTTAAATTGAGGAATGTGAGACGTAACATTATGTTGAATTTTAAATGCTAAATTTTGAATGGAGGAATGTGAGTGGGGAAATTATTTTGAATTTTAAATGCTAAATTTTGAATGGAGGAACGTGAGTGGGGAAATTATTTTTAATTTTTAACGCTAAATTTTGAATTGAGGAACGTGAGTGGGGAAATTATTTTAAATTTTAAATGCTAAATTTTGAATGGAGGAAGGGTGGGATGTGAGTGGTGAAATTATTTTAAATTTTAAATGCTAAATTTTTGAATGGAGGAAGGGAGGGATGTGAATGGTGAAATTATTTTTAATTTTTAATGCTAAATTTTGAATGGAGGAAGGGAGGGATGTGAGTGGGGAAATTATTTTGAATTTTAAATGCTTAATTTTAAATTGAGGAATGTGAGTGGGGAAATTATTTTGAATTTTAAATGCTAAATTTTGAATGGAGGAAGGGAGGGATGTGAGTGGGGAAATTATTTTGAATTTTAAATGCTAAATTTTGAATGGAGGAAGGGAGGGATGTGAGTGGTGAAATTATTTTAAATTTTAAATGCTAAATTTTTGAATGGGGGAATGTGAGTGGTGAAATTATTTTAAATTTTAAATGCTAAATCTTTGAATGGGGGAATGTGAGTGGTGAAATTATTTTAAATTTTAAATGCTAAATTTTTGAATGGGGGAATGTGAGTGGGGAATGATAAGCTTTGGGTGGTGGGTTGTGAGTTGTGAGTGGTGAGTTGTCTTGGATGAGTTTTGAGTAGTGAGTTTTGAAAAATTACCGTCCGCCACAAAAAACTACTCACCATGCACTGCTCACTATTTACTTTTTTTGTTTCACTATTTACTATTGACTATTTGCGATTCACGTTTCATTATTGACCAGTAATTATTCACTATAACATTCACTATTCACCTTTCACCTTTCACTTTTCACTTTTCACGTTTCGCTATTCGTCACTCACTATTCACCACACACCACCCGCTTTGCCAATAATTTCTTTTACACATGAAACTTTATACAGCCGAACAAATAAAAGCCTGGGACCAGTTTACCATTGCCAACCAGCCGGTAACTTCTGTTGACCTAATGGAACGGGCCGCCCAAAAATGTACCGATTGGTTAGCGCGCCAATACAAAGGCAACACCTTCAAAATTTTTTGTGGCAAAGGCAATAATGGCGGCGACGGGTTGGCCATTGCAAGGCAACTAAAACGCCATACCAGCAACGTTGAAGTGTATATTGTAGAATTGGGCAAACCCGGCACCAACGATTTTCAACACAACCTGCAGCGGCTACATAAAATAAACACACACATTCATTATATACAAAACCCCGAAATGTTTCCCGAAATACTACCGGGCGATATAATTATAGACTGTTTATTTGGAAGCGGCCTTTACCGCCCGTTACATGGGCTTTGGGCCGAACTCGTACTTTACCTTAACGCATCGGCTAATAAAATTGTCGCAATAGATGTTCCGTCGGGTTTGTATATCAATCAAACTTCGGTGGGCAATCCCTGCATTAATGCCACTTTTACCCTCACCTTTCAACGGCTAAAACTGGCTTTACTGGTACCTGAAAATGCACCATGCATTGGTAAGTCAATAGTGCTAAATATTGGGCTTCACAAACAGTTTAAACCCGACGAACCCGTAACTACCCGGCTGGTAAGCAAAAAAACCATTCGAAAAATATATACGTCCCGCAAACCCTTTTCCCATAAAGGCACTTACGGCCATGCACTGGTTTTTGCAGGCAGCAAAGGTAAAATGGGCGCCTGCCTTTTATCGTCCAAAGCCTGCCTGCGTGCAGGGGCCGGGCTTATATCGGTATTGGTGCCCGAGTGGGGATTACCCATAGTACAAACGGCCTTTCCTGAGGCAATGGCACAATCTACCGACAACTTTACTACTATTGATTTTCTGGTATACCAGGCTATTGGCGTTGGCCCGGGGTTAGGTACTGCTGATACTGTTGCTCCTTTATTCAGGCAGGTACTTACTGCCACACACCTGCCAATGGTAATAGATGCCGACGGATTAAACCTGTTGGCCAAAAATGCAGATTGGATGTCGCTCATTCCAAAAAATAGCATTCTAACACCACATCCAAGGGAGTTTGAACGCCTTTTTGGAAAACCTGCCAACGACTTTGAAAGGCTAGACCTGGCGAGGGGGGCCGCAAAAAAGTGGCAGGTGGTGGTGGTGTTAAAAGGCTATTACACCTGTATAGCCTTACCCAATGGCAAACTTTATTTTAATACAACAGGCAACGCAGGCATGGCCACTGCTGGCAGCGGCGATGTACTAACCGGAATTTTGACGGCTCTTTTAGCGCAAAAATATCATCCACACAAAGCAGCGATACTGGGCGTTTACCTGCATGGTTTGGCGGGCGATGTGGCAGCGAAATACACATCGAAGGAGGCTTTGATTGCAGGCGACCTAATTAGTTATTTAGGTGACGCCTTTTTACAAATAGCGAAAGATTAAATAAACCTTATAACCCGGATTTTTCTACTGTCTAATTTTTCTACTAAAAAATTTTGGTATTGAACATATCCATGAGGGAGCAATTGACCAGTTCAAAAAAAATGCCCGCCCTTCTTACTACATTAAAAAAGCCCCTGGAAAGGGGCCTACTTTTCACCAACAAAACGTCTATAGATAAAACTGCTTCTATTAATTTTTTTGACAATTTTCTGAAATTAAAAAAAAATTAAAAATAAAGCAAATTTATTTTCACTTTTTTCTAAAAAAATTTTAATCTGTTTACCTGCAAAGCTTTATACATTATATTTTAAAATTAAAAATACCTAAAAGCCAACATAACCAGTGGATAAAGCTGCATGCTATCTATAATTAGCACGTTTACCTACAACTTTATTTTATTAATTATATAGCTCCTTCTTCTTTTAAAAGTACACTTGTCGTTTACAGCATAAAATGCCTGGCCATTAATTAATTAACATAGATCTGTTAAAAAATTAAACACTGCGAACCGCAAACTTAACTTTGGGGGCTTTGTTAACCGGACTGGACTACACCAATTTTATAGATACATTTAAGTGGTTTTATAGCATGAAAAAGATTTTTATCCTTGTTTTTTTAGTGGCAAGTTGTCTGGCTTATCTATCGTTTTCGGGCGATTATGAGAAACCTTTTAAACTTCCCCAAAACCCACAGCCAGGCGGCAATGCGGCAGTTGGCTATCAATACCTGGTTACCGGCGATTATTTAAAAAGTGGCATTCCCTATAACCTGTTTAAATTAACGGTTGGCAATAAAAAAGAAAATTATCTTGGACGCACCGGCGATAACGAATTTGTAAACTATGATTTTACAGCTTTAACAGCGCCCAACGGCGAAAAAATTGTGGCACCAAACTGCCTCTCGTGCCATGGGCAGGTATTTGATGGCGAGTTGTATGTGGGGCTTGGAAACACCTTTATCGATTTTTCGGTTGGCGCTGCAGCCCCTAAAATGGCCAGCTTTTTATTGGACCGGATTATATCGGTAGACCATGATAAATACGTGGCAGCAAAAAATTTTTTACAGGGAACAAAAGCCTTAAACGGACAATTAACTACCGAGGTGAGGGGCGTAAATGCAGCCGACCGGTTGGCCGGGGTACTTGTATCGCACCGCGACCCGGTAACCTTTGCGTGGAGCGATCAGCCACTGATGGAAATTGGATCGGAAGTTATACCTACCGATGTACCCGCATGGTGGCTATTAAAAAAGAAAAACGCCATGTTTTACAATGGCTTTGGTCGCGGCGATTTTGCCAAATTTTTAATGGCCAGTAACCTGCTTACCGTAACCGACACTGCAGAGGCGCGGGAAGTATATAGTCACTTTAACGATGTGCTGGCTTTTTTATACACACTTCAGCCACCCAAATATCCCAAACAAATTAACGACCAACTGGCGCAAACTGGCAAAGCATTGTTTGAAGATAATTGTTCCAAATGCCATGGAACATATGGTAAGGATGTTTTTTACCCAAACCTGCTAATACCCGAAAGCACCATTAAAACCGACTCGGCTTTGTTCAAAGCCAATTATTCAAAACCCGAAATGGTCAACTGGTTTAACAATAGCTGGTTTACCAAAGGCACCAACCCGGCAAAACTGGTTCCGTACGAGGGGTATATTGCCCCGCCGTTAGATGGTGTTTGGATAACCGCCCCTTACCTGCACAATGGATCGGTACCTACGCTTGAAGCGCTTTTAAATAGCAAGGCACGACCAGCCTATTGGACACGTGATTTTAAAACCCCCAAATACGACTACGAAAAAATTGGTTGGAAATATACCGCCGAAGACAAGCCGAAAAAGAAAGCATACAATACTACTATTAAAGGCTATGGCAATTATGGCCACTATTTTGGCGATGACCTAACCAACAACGAAAGAAAAGCGGTAATTGAATATTTAAAAACGTTGTAGGCTGACGTTATTTTCAAATGCATTTTACTTCCAAATCATACTTCCAAATAGGGCATTAATGACTGTTTAAGTTGACTTCTTTAAAAAAAGCTAAAAACCCCTTGCAGTTAAATACCTTGCCCATAATTGCCACTTAACATGGGCGTTCGAAGGGTTTTAAATATTACTAAATAGCATTTATTGAAAGTAGAGAATACCCCAGGGTATAAAATTGTTGCCAGGTGGCTATTGGAAAAAAACATGAAACCTTTCCAGTTTCAGCACGAAACATGGCAATACATTAGCGACCAAAAAAGCGGGCTGGTAAACGCACCTACAGGATTTGGAAAAACCTATTCGGTTTTTTTGGGAGCGGTCATTAATTTTATTAACCAGCATCCAACCAACTACCAAACCATTACCAAAACCGGCCTTCAACTATTGTGGATCACTCCCCTGCGTGCCCTTGCCAAAGATATTCAGCGGGCTATGCAGGAGGTGATTGATTCGCTGGGTCTACAATGGAAAATTGGCAGCCGAAATGGCGATACCGACCTAAGCGAACGAGCAAAACAAAAACGCAACATGCCCGAGGTGTTGATTATTACTCCCGAAAGTTTGCATCTTTTACTGGCAACCAAACATTACCCAAAAACATTTGAACACCTGCAAATAGTTGCAGTAGATGAATGGCACGAACTGATAGGTAGCAAGCGTGGCGTACAAATAGAGCTGGCGATATCGAGATTAGTGGGGTTGAAAAAAGTTGTGCCTGCGGAGGTAATTAACAATGAAAAATTAAAAATTAAACAAATACATCATCCGGCGGCATTATCTATTTGGGGTATAAGCGCAACCATAGGTAACTTGTTACAGGCTATGCAGGTATTGTTGGCGCCGCTAGGCCTTGCGCCAACTAAAAATATTACCGGCGAAAATCATTTATCGGCAGGCAATATAGTAGTGGCAAACCTTAGTAAAGAAACCGAGGTAGTATCGGTGATACCTGACGAGATAGAAAAATATCCATGGGCAGGCCACCTTGGCATTAACCTGGCCCAAAAGGCAATTGACATTATACGGGCCAACCAAACAACGCTTATTTTTATTAATACGCGTGGTATGAGCGAACGCTGGTATCAAAAAATACTGGAACTGGCGCCCGACCTTGCCGGCGCTATTGCGCTGCACCATGGCAGTATTGAACGGGAGCTTCGCAATTGGGTGGAGGAAGCCCTGCATACCACCACATTAAAGGCAGTGGTGTGTACGGCAAGCCTCGATCTTGGGGTGGACTTTCGCCCGGTAGAAACCGTAATACAGGTAGGATCGCCCAAGGGGATTGCCCGCTTTTTGCAGCGGGCAGGCCGAAGCGGTCACCAACCCGGCAAAAAAAGTAAAATTTATTTTTTACCCACCCACACCCTTGAACTGGTGGAGGCCGCCGCCCTTAAATACGGTATGCAGCAAAACATAATTGAAAGCCGCGAACCACGCCTGCTTTGTTTTGATGTACTGATACAATACCTGTGTACCCTTGCTATTGGCGAGGGCATGAGCCCCGAAAAAATTTACCACGAAGTAAAAGGCACGTTTTGTTTTGCCGAAATGACCATTGATGAATGGACGGAAATGCTAAACACCATTGTTAATGGCGGCAACGCCCTGCAGGTGTACGACGAGTATAAAAAAGTAGAGGTGGATACTGATGGCATTTACAGGATAAAGAACCGCCGCATAGCCATGCGCCACCGGTTACATATCGGCACCATTGTTAGCGACAGCATGCTAAAGGTAAAATACCTTGGCGGCGGCTATATTGGTGTAATTGAAGAATATTTTATATCGCGTTTAAAGCCCGGCGACGTATTTACCCTTGCCGGCCGCAACCTCGAATTTTTGATGATTAAGGACATGACAGTGCTGGCAAAAAAATCGAACGCAAAAAAATCAATGATACCCAGTTGGGAAGGTGGGCGTATGCCGCTATCTTCCAACCTTGGCAAACTGCTGCGCAAAAAATTTAACGAGGCCCTTTCCGAAAATACAGATGTAGAAATAAAGGCCCTTGAACCCTTGTTTACCCTGCAGCAAGAACTATCGCACGTACCTGGCGAAAACGAATTGCTGATTGAACAGATAGAAACCAAAGATGGATTTCACCTGTTTGTTTACCCCTTTGAGGGCAGGCTGGTACACGAAGCAATGGCGGCTATACTGGCTTACCGCATTAGCTTAATAACGCCCATCACTTTTTCGTTTGCCATGAACGACTATGGCTTTGAACTGCTAAGCGACCAACCCATACCGGTTGACGATACTAATGTGTATGAATTGTTTTCTACCGATGATCTTTTTGCCGATATACAGCGCAGCGTAAATGCCACCGAAATGGCCAAGCGAAAATTTAGGGAAATAGCAGTGATAGGCGGCCTTATTTTTCAGGGTTACCCCGGCGAGCAAAAAAAGGCAAAACACCTGCAAGCCTCGGCCAGCCTGCTGTTTAGCGTGTTTAACGAGTACGACCCCGGCAACCTTTTATTAAGGCAGGCATACGCCGAAGTAATGGAGCAGCAAATGGAAGAAGCGAGGCTTCGCAGCATGTTACTACGCATACAACAAAGCGCCATAATCCTTACCTACCCTACCCGCCTGACCCCGTTTTGCTTTCCCATTAAAGTAGATAGCATACGCGAAGATATGAGCAGCGAAAAACTGGAAGACAGGGTAAGGCGCATGCAAAGTCAACTGGCTAAATATTAATGCGTTGTATTGCAACTACCATAGCTGTTTTCAAAAAAGGTTTGGGCTGTGCTATCAAACATTTTTGATGCCACTATTTCCATAATTGCTTACTTATTTTAGGGCAAGACTTATTTTTGTTCTATACGAAATGCCGGCTATTTCTGCAGCCGTTTCTGCTTTGCCACAGTAGCGGAAACCTACCATTTTTTTGGAAACGGGCATTTTATTTTCAGGTAACATCTTTTGCCCGTGCTAAGGCCGGCCCAACAAAATTATTTTGGTGGGCCAGCCCGGGGGGCCGTTACACCATTATACATTTGGCCAGTTATTTAGCAACATGATACCTACATTACCCCCTATAAACAATTTAAATTACAAATAACAGGTAGCTGTTATTTTTTGTGAGCAGCTAAAACAATGCTACTTATTATTTTACATTAATCTGTTTAGGCTTTTATATAATTAGTTTTATCCGGGTGGGGTGTATAAGTTACCATCAATACCCGCTTCAAATGTTTTTGGGTATTTTTAACTATTAGCCGGGCACTGACAAACCCTAAAATAGGTTGACTAAAAATTTAAACTTTTTAGCAAACTATGGCACTTCAGAAAAAACAAGACAGTCCAAAAAATGAGTATCAAAAAGTAGGTTTCGACCTTAAACTTTCCATCATTGACGAAATCT
>JBBRUR010000127.1:0-14112 GCA_038247635.1 Chitinophagales bacterium | reverse complement strand
TACAGGAGTAACAGCAAATAACAAAACGTACAACGGTTTAACAACTGCTACCCTTAGCGGTACACCAGCGTATGTTGGTTTACAGAACAGTGAAAGTTTTTCAGTAACAGGCACACCATCAGCAATTTTCGCACAGGCGGGGGTTGGTAGCGGTATAGCAGTAACGGTAACAGGTTATACAGCCCCAGGTGCAAACTACACAGTATCGCAGCCAACTGGTTTAACAGCCGATATTACCACTGCATCATTAACTATAACAGCATCTGGCCAAAGTAAATGCTTTGGTACTACTTTCACTTTCACCGGTACAGAATTTACAACAAGTGCTTTGCAAAATAGTGAAACCGTTGGTTCTGTTACCTTAACAAGTGCAGGTGCGGCATCAGGTGCAGCAGTCGGTACATATCCTATTGTTCCTTCTGCTGCTGCGGGCGGTACATTTAGTTCATCTAATTATAGCATTACGTATGTGGATGGAACGTTAACCGTAGACCCAACCAACGTGATAACACTAACCTCCGCAGCCGGTACAGATGCGCAAAGCAGGTGTTTAAACACTGCAGTTACCAATATTACTTATTCAACAACCGGTGCTACCGGTGCCAGCTTCAGCGGCTTACCATCAGGTGTAAGTGGCAACTGGTTTGCTAACGTGGTAACGATTAGCGGCGCGCCTACAGCAGATGGCACCTTTAATTACACTGTAACCATGACCGGAGGCTGTACAGGTGGCACCAACACCGCTACCGGAAGCATTACTGTAGCCAACACTAACACCAACACTTTTACAAGCACAGGTAACTTTAGCGATGCGGGTATGTGGAGTTGTTTTGCGGCACCCACCTCGGGTAGCATTGCCGATGTAGTAATTAGCGGTGCAGCCACGCTTGATGCCAACTTTATAGTAGGTGGCACCTTTACGCTAACCAGTGGTAGCGGCACTTTAATCATTAACCCTAATCAGGTGCTTAGTGGTACGGGTGCTATCAATTTTAATAATCAGTCCGTTACTATTAGGTCAACCGCCGCCGGCACCGGTTTAATTGGCCAGGTAGCTGCCAGCGGCAGTAATGTAAGCAACGCCACCAATGTTACGGTTGAGCGGTATATTTCAGCGTTAACAAACCGTGCTTTTCGCCAGTTAGGATCAACTGTTAATACCTCCACTTCTATCCGGGCCAACTGGCAGGAAGGGCAGAACATACTCACAATTGGTGGAATAAGCAATACCGTTCCAAATTACGGAACCCACATAACAGGAAGTACAACCGGCGCCAATGGCTTTGACGCAACACTTACAGGTTCGGCCTCTCTGTTTGTTTTATTCAGTGGAACCGGCACTATATATGGTGCCAACATTCCCAATTCGTATGTAGGCATTCCCAATACAAATACTACAAACCTGGATGCTAAAAAAGGATACTTGTTATTTATGCGTGGCGATCGTAATATAGATTTAACCTCTAATGCCAGCAACGGCAATACCACCCTCAGAACCACAGGTAGTTTGCTGGTAGGCGACCAGACATTTAGCGGGCTTGTAGCCAACGATTTTAATTTTGTGACTAATCCTTTTGCAAGTGCTATTGATTGGGCTTCTATTCATGCAGCAGGCAGTTATGGTACTAATGCCCTGGTAATTTTTGATCCTAACAAAGGAACAAGGGGTGATTATATGACTGTACAACCTGATGGAACTAACAATAACCTGTATTCTTTAGGAACAGTAAATAATATTCAATCAGGTCAGGCATTCTGGGTAATGCCTACTACACAAAGTATTACCATTAGAGAGGTAGATAAGTCGGTTACGAATAATATTGATCTATTTCGCGGTAACGATGGCACTATTGAGCGGTTAAATATGTCGTTATTTTTTACCACTACCGATAGCCAGCGCCGCATAGCCGATGGTATCGCCTTTAAATTTGGAAACAATTTTTCGGCAGGAATTGGTGTTGAGGACGCCACCAAGTTTAACAACTTCGACGAGGAGGTTGCGGTATTACGTAATGGTGTAAGATTAAGTATAGAAGGTCGCCCGTTGATTGACCAGGTTGATACATTGCCTATAAGTATGGCTAAGATGAAAGAACAGCCTTATGAGTGGCAGTTTGACCCCAGCAACTTTAGCGCACCAGGTTTACAGGCATACCTGCAGGATAAATACCTTGGTAACGAAACAACCATCAGCCTTACCGATAGAACGGTTGTTCTATTTGCCATTGATGTAAACGCAGGTTCAAAAGCCAGCGACCGATTTAAAGTGGTTTTCCGCAATTTAGTAGTACTGCCTGTAAACTTTACGCAGGTAAAAGCCTTTGAAAAGGGTAGCGCAGTGCAGGTAGAATGGAACCTTGCTACCGAAACAGGTGTTAAGTGGTACGAAATAGAGAAATCAACCGATGGCAGGTTGTTTACCAAAGGTGGTACACAGGCCGTACGAACCATTAGCAGCGGCGACAACTATGCGTGGGTGGATGTTGCGCCAACCACCGGCAACAACTACTATCGTATAAAAGTGTTGGAGCAAAACGGCCCCGGCCGCTACAGCCAGGTAGTAAATGTAAAAATGGGTAAAGGAAACGCCGGTATAACGGTTTACCCCAACCCGGTAAATGGCAGCAGCATCGGCCTTCAGTTTAGCAACCAGCCAACAGGTAAATATGGCATCAGCCTGTACAACCACCTTGGCCAGCAGGTGTACCGCAGCGAGTTTAACCATATTGGCGGAAGCGCAAGCCAAACACTGCAGCTAAGCAACAAACTGGCAGCAGGCATATATCAATTAAGTGTAACCAACGGCGCAACAATTACCACACAAAACGTGGTAGTGGAATAGTGAGAGGTGAGAGAGTGGTGAGTGGTGAGTGGTGAGTGGTGAGTGGTGAGTGGCTAAGCGAAGCCGAAGCCACATTTGACAATTCAAAAAAAAATCTAAGAGGTTACCTATAATGGGTAGCCTCTTTTTTTGTGTCACACCATCCCGCCCGTCATGCCGAATTTATTTCGGCATCCCCTGGTGTTAGCCCTCCCGATGTTCAGGGGATGCTGAGCCAAGCTCAGCATGACGCACGGTGGCTCACCCGCCCAACTCCCAATTACCAATCACCAACCGGCATCCCGCCCGTCATGCCGAATTTATTTCGGCATCCCCTGGTGTTAGCCCTCCTCATTTCCAGGGGACGCCGGGCCGGGCTCTGCATGACGAGCAGTGGCTCACCCACCCAACCACCAATTACCAATCACCAACCGGCATCCCGCCCGTCATGCCGAATTTATTTCGGCATCCCCTGGTGTTAGCCCTCCTCATTTCCAGGGGATGCCGGGCCGGGCTCTGCATGACGAGCAGTGGCTCACCCACCCAACCACCAACCCACCTACCTGCCAACCGGTTGTTTATCAATAGCACCTGCACCAAATGGTTAATTATTAACGGGCCTGCAAAATCAGTAAGGCTATTTAAATTATGGTGTTATTACGCTAACTTTAGAGGCAATAATGCGGTTATTAATGACAAGTACTTTTAAACTTCTGATGGTTGTATTGACCTGCCTGTTAACTTCCTGCCCGTTTAAGTATGCCATTGGGCAGCCAGGTAACGAGCTGCAAAAAAAGTCGGACACATCAATCCAAACTATCACCGCTGCCCGTGCCAACAACGGCATTATAGAGCGTTTACAGATATCGTTGTATTTCTATCGTGCGGTTAACGACCGGCGCATAGCCGATGGTATAGCAATTAAATTTGGCAATTCCTTTTTAGCCGGGGTCGGTAGTGAAGATGCTATCAAATTCTCCAATTTTGATGAAGAGGTATCCATTTTGCGCAATACCATCCGCCTAAGTATTGAAGGAAGGCCGTTGATTGAAGAGACTGACACGTTACCCATCGACATAAAAAAAATGAAAACACAGGCATATGAGTGGCAGTTCGACCCATCTAATTTTACAGTAGCCGGTTTACGTGCGGAATTGTTCGACAAGTTTCTTAATACCAATACCCCCATCAGCCTCACCGCCATCACGGTATATCCATTTTCAATTACCGGTTCTGCGTCCAGCAAGGAGGCAGACCGTTTTAAAATATATTTCTACAGTATTATCGACTATAAAAGTAATGGCGCGGTCAGCACAGCATCGGCAATCAACTGGTTACGATACAACGTTTCGGCATACGCCGCTGCCCTGGTGCCTCCGTTGGCCACCAACGACATAATGATACGTAAAGACCATACCCTAACAATTGGAAGCGATTTTACTATTGGCACGGGTAAGGCGCTATTTTTAAATACCGGGGCAGCCATGGTAATTGATCCTGGTAAACGGTTAACTGTAACCGGTACAGCCGATTTCAACAATCAGCCGGTCACCATAAGGTCAACCACTGTTGGTACAGGTTCTATAGCCGCACTTACTTTCAATGGCAACAACCTTACCGGTGCTACAAAAGTTACGGTGGAACGGTACATTTCGGGGGTTGATAACCGGGCATATCGCCAGCTTGCCCCCACAGTTAATACCGCCTCGGGGGTAAAACCATTTATTCGCGATAACTGGCAGGAGGGCGCAAACAACCCTAACACCGTTACCAACAATAACCCCCAGCCTGGCTATGGCACCCATATAACCGGGTCAAAAACGGGCGCCAATGGGTTTGATGCTACTATTAGCGGCAACCCATCGCTGTTTTTATTAAACACAGCAGGAAACGCGTGGGAGCCAATTGCCAATACCAACGCCACCGTTTTAGATGCAAAAAAGGGTTACCTGTTATTTGTAAGAGGTAACCGTTCTATTAGCTTAAATACCAATGCCAGCAATGGCAATACCACCGTTCGGGCCACCGGTACCCTCTTAAAAGGCGATCAATTGTTTGGAGGCCTGGCGCCCCTGCAAAACAATTTTATTGGCAACCCTTTTTCGTCTGCTATCAGTTGGGCGGCACTATATGGGTCTAATTTGGGCGGCAACGCGTTTTCCAACACTGCCTTTGTTTACCTCGATCCCAACCTTGGCCAGCGTGGTAGCTATGTAACCGTACAGGCAGATGGTACCACCACCACTTTTAATAATATGTTTATAAATGCGGCAGCCCCCAACATTCAGTCGGGCCAGGCTTTTTGGGTTAAACCCGCAGCCGGGGTATCGACCATAACAGTGCATGAAAGCGATAAATCGGGTAATAACGACCGCGATGTATTTAGGGAAGGTGGCGACGGTACTGCAAGGTTGTATTTGTCGCTGCTATATGCTGATGCACCGCTACGTTATCGGGTGGCCGATGGCGTGGTGGCTAAGTTTGCGGCAAAGTATGCAGCCGGCATAGACCGCGAAGACGCTGATAAGCTGACCAATTTTGATGAGGACGTTTCCATTTTACGTAACGGCACATCACTGGCCATTGAAGCACGCCCATCGTTGACGGTGTACGATACCCTACCCATCTATCTAAAAAACCTGCAACCGAAAAGCTATCGCTGGCAATGTAATGCCGGTGATTTTGAAGTGGAGGGCATCGGTGCATTTTTACAGGATCAGTATTTGAAAAGCGAAACCTTTATTGGCCTAAACAGCCGCACCGACGTTGACTTTTTGGTAACCTCCAACGCGGCTTCGGCAGCCGCCGACCGCTTTAAAGTGGTATTTCGCAGCACAGTGGTTTTGCCTGTAAACTTTACGCAGGTAAAAGCCTTTGAAAAGGGTAGCGCAGTGCAGGTAGAATGGAACCTTGCTATCGAAACAGGTGTTAAGTGGTACGAAATAGAGAAATCAACCGATGGCAGGTTGTTTACCAAAGGTGGTACACAGGCCGTACGAACCATTAGCAGCGGCATCAACTATGCATGGGTGGATGTTGCGCCCACCACCGGCAACAACTACTATCGTATAAAAGTGTTGGAGCAAAACGGCCCCGGCCGCTACAGCCAGGTAGTAAATGTAAAAATGGGTAAAGGAAACGCCGGTATAACGGTTTACCCCAACCCGGTAAATGGCAGCAGCATTGGCCTTCAGTTTAGCAACCAGCCAACAGGTAAATATGGCATTAGCCTGTACAACCACCTTGGCCAGCAGGTGTACCGCAGCGAGTTTAACCATATTGGCAGAAGCGCAAGCCAAACACTGCAGCCAAGCAACAAACTGGCAGCAGGCATATATCAATTAAGTGTAACCAACGGGGCAACGACCAATACACAAAAGGTGGTAGTGGAATAGAGGTAAGTTTTTTTATTTTAAATGTTGAATTTTAAATTTTAGATAATGAAGAGCCAGTTTAAGAGGGTCGCAGCCTTCCACTAATACCTTCTTCCTCCTGCCTCCTTCCTCCTGCCTTCTGCCTATTATCTCCTGCCTCCTTCCTCCTCCCCACTGCCTCCTCCCTCCTGCCTTCTGCCTATTATCTCCTCCCTCCTGCTTTCTGCCTACTATCTCCTGCCTCCTTCCTCCTCCCCACTGCCTCCTGCCTCCTGCCTTCAGCCTATAAACCCCTCCCTCCTGCCTATAAACCCCTCCCTCTTCCCCACTGCCTCCTGCCCACTCCTTCTTCCCCACTGCCTCCTTCCTCCTTTCTTCTGCCTATTATCTCCTGCCCACTCCTTCCTCCCAACTGCCTCCTCCCTCCTGCTTTCTGCCTACTATCTCCTGCCTCCTTCCTCCTCCCCACTGCCTCCTCCCTCCTGCCTTCTGCCTATAATCCCCTCCTTCCTGCCCCTTAAAACCTTGTTAAATCAAAAAAAAATTTATTTTTTTTTACTTTTTTTTTCTAAATAGTAGACGATAGCTCAGCTAATTCTACTACTCTTTTTTGCGTTTTTCACCTGTTGGAAAAACCCATACCGTATTGGGAAAACAGGTACATACAGCCTGTGATTCCGAAGCTGACTTTGGTTATTTTGGGTGTTTGCAGGCAGGTACCTTGTTTTATTGCAAAATACTGTTTGTGCTACCGGATCAATTTTTTTGTCCCGCTGCGGGAAAGTTGTTTTTAAATCCTGCCATTTATTTCCAGGTCTTTTCTCTTTCTCCTTTCACGTATACCTGGGTTTCCAATATTGAACCTGTTTTCTAAAAACAGGAGCAGTCTACTATCAGAACAACGGTTTTTATAGTTGCAACTCTTTCTTTTAGTACATCATCGTTATGATTGCAATAAATAAACCCAATCATTTTATTATAATTTAAATAGAACAATTATGAAAAACCTTTACCTGGTTATTTTTTTATCCGCCTTTTTCATTCGGCCCGTTCAGGCACAACTTAGACCCACCGAGGCTGCAATGGGCTATAGCGTTTTTGTAAAGCAAAATGTAACCTTCTTTGCAGGTACATTTAATTCGGCGGTAGCCATGGGCGGCAATGTCATTTTAGCCGGGCGGGGCGATGTTGCCGAAAACTCCACCGGATCATATCCATTTGGATCAAATAATAATGATAACTACGCAATGGTAGTGGGAGGACGGATGCTATTGCGAAGTGGAACGTTTGGCAACCTTAAAAAGGGTGAGATACGAATAGGAAATACAACTGGCGTAAGCCCCATTTATAACGATTGCTATAATCCAGCACAGCTAACAAACTTACGTATTGTGCCGTTTTCTAATTTAAGCAGCAGTTCTATTTGCAACGATGCTTTTAACCAAACGCCCAGGTGGGAATTGCAAAGAAAACAGGCAACGTTGGTAACTGCATCTACCGGTTTAAATTTCGATTCGTCCTTCAACGTCCTTGCCGAATCATCGGCTAAATTGGCCAGGTATGTAACAGGTGCCGAGGGAACTTCTTCTTTCAATTTCGCAAATTTATATTATGCCACTACGTGGGAAGCTGATAATAAAGTAAATCCCCGTTTAAAAATTGTTAGCGGCACAACCAATGTATGGAATGTTACCGGTGCCGATTTGCAGGCGCTACATTACCTTGTTTTTGAAACCCAGCCCAGCGGAAATACCCCATTGGTGATAAACGTTAACCAAACCGGCAACTTTACCTGGAATGCCGGAAACTTTGACCGATTGCAGGATAGTCATGGTGCTTTTATCATCTACAACTTTTATAACAATACCGGCACTATAACAATTACCGGAAGCAATACTATCAGAGGTACCATTCTGGCACCGGCAGCTACTGTTGAAGACACGCATAATAATTATATTCAGGGTCAGTTAATTGCCAATAATTACGTGATTAGCAACGATGCAAGAGTAAATTTTGCACAATACAATGCTGTATTACCCGAAATAGCTGTTGCACCATCTGCACCCGTTGCCGCCGCAGGCATTAACATTACCCATATGGGCTTTACTGCACCGTGGAGCGGTCAAACCAATGTATCAGGTTATCAATTGGATGTAAGCAGATCGGCGGCTTTTGAAGCTGGCAGCATGGTTAGTGGTTATAACAACCTGTCTGTAAACGGAGTAAGTGCAGCCATAACAGGGTTATTTGAAAATACCACCTACTACTTCAGGGTTCGTGCCGTTAAAGGAAGTGCGGTTTCAGCCAGTTCAAACGTTCAAATCGTTTCAACCAACTTTAACCCCGCCACCACTATTTTCAGAACCCGAAACAGCGGTAAATTTTCGGCCACAACTACCTGGCAATACAACCTTAAAAAGTCAGACTATAGGGATACGACGGCTCACCCGCTTTTCACCAATAAAATATTTGTTTCTACTGGCAATGAGCTGGCGATTGATATAAATTTTACTGTGGCAAGTGAAGCCACTTTTAAAATGTTTACAGGTTCGCAGGTAATTATTGAGCCGGGCGTAATATTAACCATTGCCGGCGCAGCCGATTTTGATAACCAGCAGGTAACAATTAAATCAACGGCATTGGGTACCGGTTCCATTGGCAAGGTTACTGGCAAGTTAAATAATGCCAGCAACGTTACAGTGCAACGCTATATTTCAGGTTTAGGTAACAGGGCCTACCGGCAGTTGGGTTCTACGGTTAATACAACTGGTGGCAGCAAGCCTTTTATTCGCGATAACTGGCAGGAGGGAACCAATAATCCAAACAGAACAACCAGAAACAACCCTGTACCAAATTATGGCACCCAAATTACAGGAAGTACCTCCGGGGCCAATGGTTTTGACGCTACCCAGTCAGGCAATCCGTCAATGTTTGAATTAAATGCCGCAGCCACTGCATGGTCACCAATTGCCAATACCACCTCGCTAACCTTTGATCCTAAAAAAGGATACCTGATTTTTTTAAGAGGCGACCGGTCAATAGATTTAAATACAAACGCCAGCAACGGTAATACAACCCTATGCACCACCGGAAGTTTGCAAATTGGCGATCAGACCTTTACCGGGTTAAAGCCTAACGAGTATAATTTTATAGCCAATCCATTTGCATCGGCTATTGACTGGTCGTTGGTTTACGGCTTAGGACCTAATTATGCAGCGCAGGATTATATATTTTATGATCCAAACTTTGGAACCCGCGGTGGTTACATTAATGTACAGGCCACAGATGGTTCTAATAATGGAGGCTACAATTTGTCAACTTCCCGGCAAATTCAAAGTGGTCAGGCCTTTTGGATAAAGCCAAATGGAACCACTTTAACAATTGCAGAAAGTTCTAAATCGGCTGTCAATACCAGGGATGTATTTCGCACCAACAATGGCACCATAGAAAGGCTTCAAATGTTATTATACTTTACTACCACCGAAGCGCAACGCCGCATAGCCGATGGTATTGCCTTTAAATTTGGCGTCAATTTTTTAGATGGTGTGGGACCAGAAGACGCAATGAAATTTAACAACTTTGACGAAGAGGTATCGGTACTGCGCAATGGCACACGTTTAAGCATTGAAGGCCGCCCCTTGATAGCCCTGGCAGATACATTGCCAATTAGTATGGCTAAAATGAAAGTGCAGCCCTACGAGTGGCAGTTTGACCCAACCAATTTTGACGCACCGGGATTGCAGGCCTGGTTGCACGACAAGTTTTTAAATACCGAAACACCCATAAGCCTTACAGAGCAAACGTTGGTACCCTTTACCATAACCAGCAATGCCGCCAGCAATGTAGGCGACCGCTTTAGGATAGTGTTTAGAAGTATTGTAGTACTGCCTATAAACTTTACCAACGTAAAAGCCTTTGAAAAAGGTACGCAAATACAGGTAGAGTGGAACATGGGTACAGAACAAAACGTAGCACAATACCAGATAGAGAAGTCTATTGACGGCAGAACGTTTACCAAAGCGGGTATGCAAACTGCACGAACCATTATTAGCACCGACAACTACCAGTGGTTAGACGGGCAGCCAAACAATGGTAATAACTTTTACCGTATAAAAGCCATAGAAAAAGGTGGAACGTTTAAATACAGCCAGGTAGTAAATGTAAAGGTTGGCAAAGGCAGCGCAGGTATATCAGTATATCCTAACCCCGTAAGTGGCAGCACAATTGGTTTGCAGTTTACCAACCAGCCAAAGGGTAAGTACGCCATTACCCTGTACAACAACTTAGGGCAGCAGGTGTACCAAAACACCTTTAACCACATTGGTGGCAGCGCCAGCCAAACACTGCAGTTACATAGCCAACTGGCGTCGGGTATTTACCAGTTAAGTGTTATTAATGGCGAAAACACGATTATACAAAAAGTAGTTGCCCCATAAATGCCCCTGCGGGCAACTTGTTTACGCAGCTCACTAATAAAAGCTAAGAGGTTACCTAAAACAGGTAGCCTCTTTTTGTGCCATAAGCAGGCAGAGGTTTTTTAATTCATTTTCAATATGGCGTGGTGAGGAATAAAAAGTAAAAATTAAAAATTAAAAATTAAAAAAGATGAAGATTCGGTGGCTGAGTGTAGCCGAAGGCAACGATAGTAATTAAAAATTAAAAATTAAAAATTAAAAAAAATGAAGCGCCGTTGGCTGAGCGTAGCAGAAGCCAGTTGCAAAAAGTAAAAAGTAAAAAGTAAAAATTAAAAAAGATGAAGTGCCGTTGGCTGAGCGTAGCCGAAGCCAACGGTAATAATTAATAATTAAAAAAGATGAATTACCGATGCCTGATTATAGCCGAAACCAACGGTAATAATTAATAAATAAAAATTAATAATTAAAAAAGAAGAAATACCGTTGGCTGAGCGTAGCCGAAGGCAACTTTAATAAAAATTAAAAATTAAAAATTAGAAAAGAAGAAATACCGATGCCTGATTGTAGCCGAAACCAACGGTAATAATTAATAATTAAAAAAGAAGAAATACTATTGGCTGAGCGTAGCCGTAGGCAACTTTAAAAATTAAAAATGAAAAAAGCCGAAGCCAGTTGCAAAAATTAAAAATTAAAAAAGATGAAATATTGCTGGCTGAGCGTAGTTGAAGCCAAAGGTGAATTGTAAACCGATCTTCACCGGTGGCTGAGCATAGCCTTGCCAGTGGCTGAGCGTAGCCTTCCTACCGATAGCTGAGCGTAGCCGAAGCCATCGGTAAGGATACACCGAATAATCATTTAACTATCAAATATTCCGAAAATACGTTTACAAATCCAAATACTTTTTTGCATGCCTGGCTGGCGTTCTGCCAAAATAACTTTTTGAGGAACGAAGTTGGATGCCATCAACTTGTTTTTTCAAAAAAGTAAAGTGCCTTCTCCCTGCCTCACATTACAAAAAATAATATTAAAAAATTTTTATGCTCCTGGCAGAATAGTAACAGAAAGTTAATTTAAGTTGAAATATTTGCCGTACTCAAAAGGTTATTTTTACGGCCTGTTAAACAATTACCGAAGAAGTTTTCGCAACGATTAACCTGCCATAGGCTAAAAGCCAACCAACAAATTTGCACTGTCATATTTGCCCTGAACAGTTTATTTAATTGTTTAGTATATAATTATATGCCAGTAAATTATAATGTAAATAAAATCCGCAACCATTTGTTGCGGCAGGTATATTAACTACACAAAACATAAAACGCTTTTCTAACACATTTTTTATGCAACACACATTTTTACGCAGTATTTTACGAACAACCTTATTGTTAGCCCTGGTTTTTGGGGGAGTGAAGGGTTGGGGGCAGACTGCAATACCTAACACAACGGCAGTTACACAAAATTTTGATGGAATGGGAACTATTGCAACGGCTAGCTTGCCTTCAGATTGGAAAATATCACCTGCGGGAGCAGCTTCACCAACTTGGTCTGCATCTGGAAACTTTACTGCGACTTTGCAAGCTGCTTCGTCTGGTGTTCCTACTACTGGTTCAAGATATAATTGGGGGAATGGAACTACAACTTCAGACCGATCAATTGGTTTTATGACCTCGGGCGGATATGCTAGTCCAAATTCGATTATGGCTTTTTATGCCAACACCAATGCCTCAAATTTAATTTCACTTACAGTTTCTTATGATGCATAACGCTACAGAATAAATACAGCTGCTGCTTCGGTTGAGTTTTTTTATTCAACGGACGGAAGTACGTGGATAGCAGTTACAGCTGGTGATATTGCCGCAGCTTCATTTCCGACAGGAACAAGTGCATACAACTTTACTACGGGTACAGTAGTTAATAGGACAGGTATTTCAATTACTGGGTTAAATATAGCCAATCTTGGTAATATTTATTTACGTTGGAATATAAATACAACAGGAAGTAATTCTCAAGGTATTGGAATTGATAATGTTAGTGTAACTGGTGCATTTGCGGCAGCTACCGTCCCTGGTGCACCTACCATTGGAACAGCTTCAGTTACTGGAATAAGTGGTACAGCATCGGTTCCTTTTACCGCACCCGGATCAAACGGGGGTGCTACTATTACTTCGTATACTGCAACATCTAACCCCGGCAGTATTACTGGTACATTAACTCAGGCAGGTAGTGGTACCATAACAGTTTCTGGTTTAACAAACGGTACCGCTTACACTTTTACTGTTACGGCAACAAATTCTGCAGGCACAAGTTTAGCAAGTAGTGCATCAAATAGCGTAACCCCTTTTACTACCCCAGGTGCACCTACCATTAATAGTATTACTGCTGGTAATACGCAATTATCTGTTGCTTTTACTGCAGGTGCTACTGGAGGTTCAGCTATTACAAATTATCAATATTCTACTGATGGTGGTACAACTTTTTTAACAAGACAAACAGGAACAACTGCTTCTCCCATTTTAATTACCACTTTATCAACAAATGGAACAACTCCTTTAACAAATGGCACTCCCTATGATGTTCAATTAAGAGCGGTAAATGCAGCTGGTAATGGCACAGCCACTGCAACTACAATAGGTACACCTGTTGCGCCTGTTTCACCAACCATTACTGCAAACGGTACATTGGCTGCCGTAAATACTACTTATGGTGCGGCAAGTAGTACTACAAGTTTTACTGTATCTGGTGCTTCCTTGTCAGCAGGTATTACAGTTACTCCCCCGGTGGGTTTTGAAGTGTCTACTGCATCAGATTTTTCCAGTAGTGTTGGTAACAATGGTAGCCCATTGTTAGTGGGTAGTGCGCCAACAGTTTCTACAACAACTATTTTTGTTCGTTTATTGGCCACAGCAAGTGTTGCAGGTTCGCCATATACTGGCAATATTGTACTCAGCAGTACTGGAGCAACACCTGTAAACGTAGCAACAGCAAGTAGTACAGTTGCTGCCAGAACATTAACCATTTCGGGTATATCGGCAGCAAGCACCACTTATAATGGAACAACTACTCCTTCGGTAACCATTGGAGCACTTGCATTTGTAGGTTTACAAAATGGAGATGCAGCTACTGTTACAGGCAGCCCAACTTTTGCTTATGCTACTGCTACAGTAGGAACAGCTAAGGCAATAATTCAAACTGGTTCTTACACTGCTTCATTCACCATTGGTGTTATCGGAAACTATACCATCACCCAACCAACATTAACAGCTAATATAAATCGCTTAGCCGTTACATTAACGGCTTCTGCTCAATCAAAAAATATCGGTACAACATCTATTACTGCAGGTGCAACCACTTTTACCATTTCATCAGGCACTTTAGTTGGCTCTGACAATATTAGTTCTGTTACTTTAGCCTACTCCGGAAGTCCAGCAGGTAATTTGGCTACCGCAACAGCAGGTGCTTATACCATTACTCCATCTGCTCCTGTATTTTCGATAGGAAGTAGTAG
>JBBRUR010000126.1:0-14338 GCA_038247635.1 Chitinophagales bacterium | reverse complement strand
TTTTCTGCCTTTTTGTAATCTTTTAACCAGGGATATTCGCGGTTAAAGTCTGTAGTAATTAACGATTGGGCATTAGTGTTAAAAACACCTAATAAAACAAGCCCGAAAAGAAATGCCAATTTATGGCGCGCCACGCAAAATAATAATGACATCTTATTTAAATGTTGCGGCGCTTTATTGTGCATGACGTTTTAAATTAATTACTTTAATAATTTTTTTAATTTCCATGGATCGCGTTCTTCGCGGCTGCGCATTGCATTGGCCCCGGCATCATTAATGAACTCTTCTTTTTGCAAATCCCAATTTAGTTTTCTACCCAAAAGCATCGATATATTTCCCATGTGGGTCATGGTTGAAACACGTTGAAGATCTTCTACCGGATGAAAAGGTTCTTCGCGGGTTTTGATGCACTGAATAAAGTTAGCATGTTCACTGGGGGCTGTTACCAAATGTATGTCGGCCGGCTTGATTTCTGAATTAAGAATCTCTGTTGAACTGGCTTCCAGCGGCCCCGCCCATCCACTTATTTTAAGCCATCCGTCAGTTCCGTAGCAAGCTATTTCCCTGGTATTAGAATGTACATCCATAACAACACCGTTCTCATATAAATAGGTAAGATTATAGGTTTCGGCAGTGTTATAAGATCCTGTAGCAAAAACGCCTTTTCCGTCTACAGAAACTGGCCCGGATTTTTCAGTTCCGTTGGCACGTTGTGCGGTATCCATCATGTGGGCGCCCCAATCGGTAATATTGCCTCCCGAATAGTCAAAATTGAAGCGAAATTTGCCATGACAGCGACCTGGAAAGTAAGGTGCTTTGGGCGCAGGGCCTAACCATAAATCATAATCAAACCCTTCTGGTACTGGCTGTACTACCAGGTCTTCGGGCTTAATTTTAACCGGGCCACTTAGCAGCCCACAAACAACCTTTTGTAATTTTCCAATCCGGCCATTTCTTACCAGCCCGGCCATGCGCAGGTATTGGGAAAGTGCCCGATCCTCAAGACTGGTTTGGTAAATACGATCGTGCTTAGCTACCACATCGCACAAAATTCTGCCCTGCTCTATGGTTTGAGTGGGTTTTTCGCAACATACATCTTTACCCGCCTGAATAGCCAATACGGACATTGGCACATGCCAATGATCGGGCGTTGAAATCTGTACCGCATCAATATCTCTTCTTAGCAGAACTTCTCTAAAATCGTTGTAAATTTTACAGTCCTGGTTGCCGTAGTGCTGGTCAATAATGTTTTTTGCTTTTAGTGCGTGCTGTAAATCAACATCGCACACGGCCACTACCTTGCACGTGTCAAGTTTTAAATAAGGCGGAAGGTTCCAACTGGTACCGTGGTTACCGACCCCAATCATAGCGAGGCTAATTTTGTCGTTGGCGCCAAATGCGCTTGCTTTTATTATGGTAGGAAAAACAATTGCACCGCCTGCAATAATACCTGAATTGCGTAAAAAATTTCTTCTGGATATAGACATGATTTTTATAGATTTAATGTATTGGTAAAGAGTTGAAAATAATTGCCCAGGTACGATTTAAAACCTGTTGGTAAAAAAAGGTGTGAAAAACTGAATAGCGGTTTGCCGTACAAGTAAGCCCCAATGCGTTGGGGACGATGTTTGATACTTATTCTGCCGCCGGTACCAAAAAAAAAGAAATAAACGGCTGACAAAGCACATAGTAGTTATTGCTGAAAGGTCACTTTGCCCGAAAATTGGGTTGGTGTAATTGTTACTTCGCTTAGCCGATACTGCTTTACTTTTCAATTTAGCTTTTTCATATATTTTTTCCAGGTGGCCATTGATGTTGTTAAATGATCCTGCGGCTTTTCTTTCAGCGCATAGCACTGCAATCCAACAGGCCCTTTGTACTCATTTTGTTGTAAAATTTTAAGCACTTTTAAAACATTAAACGAGCCGTTGCCCAGCGGCTGAATTAATCGATCCCACTCCATTTTGTTGGTTTCGCCATCATCGGCTCCGTTAATAGATACTGAAAACAGGTAGGGAACCGCCTTGGTAAGTTCCGTTTCAAGTTGCGCCGGGTCTTCCAATTTAAGGTAATGACACAGGTTAAATACGGCACCTAAGTTGCGCCTGTTAACTTTTTGGGTTAAGGCTACCGCATGACCCACCTTAATTAACCAATCGCCATGATGTGGATACAGCGCTATTCTTACGCCATAATCGTCTGCATAATCGGCCAATTTTTGAAGTATTGAAATACATATTGAATCGCCGGTGGCATTTGACGGGGTGCGGCTTTTACTATTAATATGCACCCAAACGGTAGCGCCTTTGTCTTTTAATTTAGGAATCAAATCGTATAATCGTGCATCAATAGCTTCCTTAGCCTCCAGATCTACCTTGGCCCAAACCATAAACACTTTTAAATTTTGCTGCTGTACAGCTTCTAGTTTTTTATCGTTTTGCTCCGGGGAGCCGGCATTCATTTCTATACCGTCAAAGCCAAGTTGTTTTAAAAGTTTGGCCTGGGCAACAGGGTCAGTAGCGTACTCCGACCTGGAGAAAGCATCGGAGAAACAAAAAAATTTAGGGTTGAAGGATTGTGCGTTGATGGTAGCAAGGGATAACCAAACGCAAATAAAAATCAATAGCAGTTTCATAATTGGCAGAGCGTTTAAATGTGAAAGTTGAAGCAAATTATTAATGCAACCCTTAATAAACGTTAAACAGGCAATTAACAAGCAATTAATGTTGATAACATGGCGATAAAATAACCATGCTAATCAAATAATTCAGAAAAAGATGGAGTAAATTTTTCGCCGTAATAAAGCTTGTATTCCTGGGAAAATTTATTAAAGTAGTGCCTGGCTAACTTATTGTCGGTCAACACCTTCATTAACATTTCAATCATGTCCTCATTAATAGGATCGAACAGCATCAGCAAGTCTATCCAGTTAATTAATTCTTCTTTAGAAAAAATTTCCCGGTTTTTTTCGAGAACGAAATTTAGTGCTTCTATTATTTCTGTATCTACGCTTTCTTTAAAGGTATCCAACCACGAATATTGGTCTTCGGGAAGAAATTTTCCTTTTGAGATAACTGCATAAAATGAAGCAAGTAATACCGGTGTGTGGTTTACCGGGTTAGTAAGTTTTTTTAGGTACGCAAAACACAAAGGGTAATCAAAACAAACCCTGTTACTATCCAGGTTCACTTTCCAGAAATTATTCTCAAAAACCAATTGCACACCGGGCATTTCCTTCAGCGCCATACGCAGTTTATGTATTGATACGTTGCGGTTATTGGCTGCTTTTTTGCTATCGAAACCGTTCCATAAAACCATGGTCAGCTCCTCTGTTGAAATACCTTGCTCGTATTTTTGCGAGTGCAGCAAAAGCACCAACAGCAACTCGCGTATTTTAGGGCTTACCTCTGTAACCCGGTTCACCCCTGCTGTGTCTATCAGCCTGAATTTTCCAAAAACCTGTATTTGACCTTTGGCGGGCAACGTAGTATCAACCGCTTCGGCAAAAATTGTTTCAATTGGATTTATGGCCGTTTCAATAACCAGCCCTTCTAATACAAGCGTTGCGGTTTTTTCTGGTTCGGGCGTAGGTAAAACTTTTACCTGTTCCGGCAATCCTCCTCCGGCAACGGGTATTGGATTATTTATTGCTGGATATCTATTTGTTATTCTTTTTGCGATAAAAATAAAAGCCACCACCGCCAGTATTAGTAAAAAAGCACCTGCCCCATACCAATAGGTGGCAGCTACAGCCGAATTAAGAGGCGCAAGATCTTTGGCGAGTAACAGAATTTCGGTTTCACTCAAGGCGCGGTTCCAAAGTACAAAATTGCTCATTTGGCCGTTAAAATATCTGCCTCCTACCAAAGTTGTACGGCCAATGTATAGCGAATCCGTTCCTTCGTATGCGGGGTGGTTGTTTGAACGGCTATCAAGCCTGCCGTTCACATAAATTGCCTGCTCGCCAGAAAACTTCATATAGCGCCAAACCACATGATACCATCTGCCTGTTTCAAGATGATTTTTACCTAAATGATCGTTGCCAAAAAAACCAAAATATGGAATGCTGTTTCGTAAACTAAGGTGGATGCTGCTGCCAAGATCGCTGGTGTAAGTACCAACGATACTTTGTTCTATACCAGCACTATCCAGTTTTAGCCAAACGGCAAAAGTAAAATCAGATTGAATAATACCTAATTCGTTGGCAGGGGCAAGAGAAATCCAACGCCTTGTTCCAAATGATGCAACTGGTCCGCGTTGTGCGTCGGGCCTAAATTGTATGCCGTGGCTAATACCGTAAATACCACTGTTGCTATTGTTTTTCGTATTGTTTGAAAGGGGAAAGTACACCTGCAACTGATTTTTTATATCAACAGGATTGGCAAAAAAATTAACTGGATTATGCCTGTCTTTGCCATTGACTTGTATGGAAGATGGCGAAAACCCGAAGCCGGGGCTTTGGGGCGTTAATATAATTTTTTCATTGGGTGCAAGCGGAAAACTAAAATTGCCATGGGTGAATTTCTGCTTTTCACCCCCCCAAATTACAAAATCCAGGGGCAGCAGGTTGTGCTGCACTTTGCCCGAAACAACCTTGAACGAATCAACAAGTCCGGCTTTTTCTCTTGTAATTTGTAATGCCGGGTCAGTAACAAAAAAGCTTACTCTTTTTCCATTCTGCTTCCACAGGTCCAGCAAATAATTAAGCACATACTGCCAGCCCGACCATCCTGAACTTACATATCTTTTCTGCAGATCCTTAAAAAGTTCAGAGCCGCTAAAAAAATCCATCATCAATAAATCAGCACGAAAATCGCCTTTTTCGATGTCATTGACCAGTGTAGGAATGTTTAAAGATGGTTTTAACTTTAAACCGTAGTCCCAAAATTTTGATACCCAATTGGGTAACCCGTTTTCATCGGCCAGAGAAAATATGATGACTTGTTTTTTAGCCGCCTCCACCTGAGCTAACGAAGGAAATGAGCCATCTGCGCTGCTGGTCACCACCAAATCCATCAACCCGGTTTCCACTAAAAGCAACTTCACCTCATCCCACGATATTTCTGGTTCAATAAAAAGCGCAATGATACGTTGTGGATGCGATTGTAAAAATGAGGACCAGTCCCTAAAATTATAATCAACTGCTACCTGTTGGTTTTGGAAGGGGATCTCAACGTTGTTGGTCCGTTTATTTTTTACGATACTTACTTTAAATCCATCGCATTGTGCTAACAAATCTTTAGTTACTTTATTATGTTCGGTTTGGCTTAAATCGTAAATAACCTGGGTGCGATTAGCAAGCCACGCTTGCCCATTGGCAGATGATATTTGGTTTATTAAAAAGAGGAAAAAGATTATGATTTTACGCATCGTTATTTGTCAACATTTGTAATTGATAAAGATAAAAATTGTTTCGTAACACCTTTGGTTTACCAATATAAAAAGAATACAGCCTGAACAGGTTTTTAATTTGGTATACAACATTTTTTAAATATTGAAGGAACGCCAACCTTATTTCGGGAGTAATGACTATCATTTTTTTTTATGGCCCTGTTAATTGGCCATTAATCAACAATTAATCAACCAGATGTAGATTTACAATTAAAAATTTGATATGCAACGATGCTTTAGTTTGAAGGGGTTTTTGCTTACTTACCTCACCTTTTTGTTGGCGGCAACAATAGCCAATGGCCAGCTAAAAGAAAAAAACAATCTTGAAAACTGGACTGACCTGCCACCGACCGTAAGCCCTGGAATTGGCAAAACGGCCCCTTCGGATGCCACCATACTTTTTGACAAAAACAACCTTGACCTATGGGAAGGCGTGAAAGTAAAAAGCCCTATTGCGTGGAAAGTAGATGGCGACCATTTTAGTGTAGAACCAGCAACAGGAAGCATTGTGACTAAACAGGCATACGGCGATTGCCAGCTACATATTGAATGGAAAATACCCGCCCTGGAAGTACACGAGAACTTGCGGTATGGCAATTCGGGGGTGCTATTTATGGGGCTGTACGAGGTGCAGATTTACTCGTCGTTTAACAACGAGCACAAGATTTATTACAATGGCCAGGCGGGAAGTATTTATAAGCAGTTTGTACCAATGGTAAATGCCTGCCTGCCACCAGAACAATGGCAAAGTTTCGATATTGTTTTTGTTGCACCGAGGTTTAATGCCGACAAGTCGCTAAAGTTGCCCGCCCAGCTTACCGTTTTTCACAATGGGGTGTTGATACAATATGATGTACCCTTAAAAGGTGCCACCAACAACGGCGATTATACTGAATACAAATGGCACCCTGAAGAACTTCCTTTAATGCTACAGGAACATAACAGCCGCATCAGTTTCCAGAATATTTGGATACGCAAGTTAAACCTGGCGAAGTAAAATCAGAACGTAGAATCATCACACAGCTTGAAATTTATCTATAGGGACACATTCCTGAAATTTACCCGGCACTAATTGATATACCTGCACTTTTGTTACATAAAATTTTGAAGTTGTATACGCCTGTATAGTTAATTTTTTAACGGATGAATAGAAAAATCGGAAATCATTGTCCCCGTTTTTATTTTCTTCCAACCCGGTTACTATTGCTTCTTTTTGGGAAGTAGTGCAATTAACGAATGTGCTGTTAAAATCGCTCCTGGCTTTTGTTTCAAAAGATTTTAGACCCGACATGAACTTTTGCTGGTTTTTGGAAGTGTAACAATCATTCACCATCTTGATTATAAAAAGATGCGCAAAAATGTCTATGGCCCCTGGTGCTTTAGTTTTTGGAAGTATGGTTTCTGATAATGTTGGCAGAACCTTTTCCCGGTCAGCATCAATATTTATTTTTTTTAATTGAATGGTGGCCTTTTCCGCTATCCTGTAAACAAGAAGGTACCAATAGCAAAGCGCCAGATGCAAATGCCAATTGTTTTATAGCTGTTCTTCTTTGCCTATAAATGGTTTAAAATCTATCTGTTTTAAAGGGTATTTGTTTTTAGTTGAGTTACTGCATGGTCAACAGCCCTGGCAGTTAGTGCCATATAAGTTAATGATGGATTTTGTGTAGAAGTGGAGGTCATACAGGCACCATCTGCTATAAAAACGTTGGTGCAAAGATGCAACTGGTTCCATTTGTTTAGTAACGATGTTTTAGGATCGCTTCCCATACGTAAGCGTTGACCTGCTTCACCTCGTTATCGTATTGTTTTGCCTGGTTGTAGTAAACATTATCCTCTATCCATACCGGCAGTTTAGCGGTATTATAACCTTCCAATCCGTATTTGCTATCGGCTTTACCATCACCAATAAAAACATTGTTGTATACCCTGTCGTCTCAGCCAAATATGGTTGTAAGCCCTTTTACGTTGGTGGAGTGCGGCAAAAAATAGGGGGTAAAGCGATTTAAATCTGGCCTTATTACCACCACCCCCTTGTATTAAATTTTGGATATATGCTCCCCCACCCGACTGGTTGTTGATGGCCTGTGGCGATAGAAAAATATTATTGTCTACGATATAAGGCCCATGATTTACTTCTACAAACAAATCCTGTTTTGCATTATTGTATAATAAATTATGGGATACCCTGGCGCCCTGCGTCATCAAGTGGAGCCAAATACCCCGCCCGTTATCATGAATATTGTTGCCTTTAATAATTACATCAACAGGGGCATGGAATTTAATTCCGCCTATGTCCGCGCCATCAAACTGTCGCTTAGCCCAAATATTATAAATGTGGTTGTTTTCGATGGTGCTGAAAACAGCGCCCATGCTACCGCAAATGCCTGTTTGCTCACAATTGAAAATTTGGTTGTTGCGAACATTATGCGACCGTACCGTTTCTTTGTTCCAGTTATTCCGTAATTCGTTAAACACTACTTCGATGTAATGGATATTTCCATCGCGGTTTACGTTGTCCTTGTCTGCCGACCATACATTTTGCCCGGTGCTTCGCTCTTTGCCAAGGGTTTCGTTGCACTTGGAGTCGCCGATAATGTTGTTTTCAATAATCCGGCCCTTGTTCCAATGGGTGGAAATCATACCTACCTGTTCGGCAGTGGGCGCCGCCCATTGGGTGGCTGCCTGGCTTATGGTAAACGCGGTAGTGGTAATGTAATTGATGTTAGATTTATCAGGATAAAAGCAGGTTTTGCGGGTGGTGATTTCTACCAAATTTTTGGTGGGATCTGCGTTTTGAAAGTTAGCCCGGATAGTAGTGTTGTCATCATCGCTTTCGCAATACCACGTACTTAATGAACCTGGGGTGTCTTTAATGTCGTTCATTGCTACAGGGTTAATTACTTTAGCCAGCCTTTCCTTTTTGAACAAAGATTTGCCGTTTCAAAACACTTCGCCAGTATGGTGTATTCTTTCTTTATTTTGAAACCAATCGCCATTAATAGAATCTTTAAAGGGGTTATAATTTCCAAAAAATGAGTTGGGAATAATTACTTTCCAAACCCCATTTTTTTCCTGCTGCCATCCGCCTACCACTTCCGAACCTTTGATGTCAACTTTTTCACCGGGGGCGGCACAATAAACGATCCGCTTCGCTTCACTTTCGTCGCCTTTTAGCGGGTTAACCCACTCGCGGTAAGTGCCGCCATGTACGGTTGGTATCACCTGCGTAGGCTACTGCAACTGCGGCAGCTATTGTTTTAAAATGCATAGCAAGTGTGCCTTTGTTAGCATCATTCCCGTTTTTAGCAACATGCACTTCTTTAGCAAAAGCGGTGGAGCTTATCAATAAGCTTAGCGCAATAATAGTTGGCTTTAATGTATGCATTCGTGTAATTTTTCGGGAACCTTAGACCTGTCCATAATCGCCTACAGGCAACATGCCTTAGACCTGTCCATAATCGCCTTTAAATATTTTTGCCGTGTCGTTTTGTAATTCTTCTGTTTCGCCAAAAGAAAATAAGCCGCGGGCAACGAGGTAGCCGTAATCGTGGTAGAAGCGGATATTGTCTGCGGTAATGTTTGTGTTGGGTATAAACTGATGTTCGTTAATCATGACGTAACGTTTTTAGTGTTTTTTGCGGTTGCGTTAACGATTGAAGCGGCATCCTTTTTGTCCGCCATCGGCGGACAAAAAGATATAGCGGAAAGCGTGTTAAAACGCCCAAATTCTCCTCTCAACCACCCGGTTCAATTAATTGCGTTTCCAGTTCTTCCAGTGTTTTCCCTTTCGTTTCGGGAACACGAAATTTGATGTAAACAAGGTAAATGACTTAGAATACAGCGAACTAAGAAAGTGTTACCGATGTACCAAATTGTTTATTTTATACAGGAAAAGAGAAACTGGCGGCAAAGCCTGCCAGCCATAACACCAGCGTTGCTAAAGAAAGTACGAGCCCCCCTGATAAGGTTAGGAAATATTTTGGAAAGGATAACCCAGGTAACTGCACCTAAACTGGTCGAAAAACCTGCGATATACACCAGTAAAAAAATAAGCACCAGGTAATACTGATAAAAATTATAGTGGAAGCAAGCGGCTACTGCCAGTAGTGAGATGGCTATAATTACACAGCCCGCAAGCAATAGTTTTTTACGGCCAGCTTTATTAACCAACCATATAGCCACCAGGGTAAATATTAGCATGGTTACCCCGATTGCAATGGTTTGCATAGAGGCCATGGCGGCACTTACACCCGTGTTGTTAAAAATTTTGGGAGCATAATATAGTATGGCGTTAATGCCGGTAATCTGCTGAAAAATGGCAATGCGTATGTCCATAATAAGCACCTTGCCTTATCGGGGCAAAAACAAATTTTTTAGCGTGCCGGAAGATTGGCTGCTAAAACTATGGCTAGTGCTAAGTAACTCCGCCGGGGCATAGGCTTTGCCTTTCGTTTTTAAAAGTATGTGAAATGCTTTGTTTTGCTGATTTTTTTGAACAACCCAGCGGGGCGTTTCGGGCACTAAAAACAAGGCAACAAAAAAAATACTGCCGGGAGGGCTTGTAAAGCAAACATCCAGCGCCAACTGTTTACACCAATATCAGACAATGCATAGTTTACTACGTAGGCCAATAGAATGCCCATTACGATGGCAGTTGATAGAGCGCAACCATCCTATCCCAAAAGGAAGCGGGTACTGTTTCGGCCTTGTACATGGGCACCACAATGGCGGCGGCGCCTACTGCAATGCCACCCGCAATTCTAAACAATATAAACATGGAAAGCAATTGGGAAAGTGCTACGCCTATACCGGTGACAGCAAACAAAAAAGCACAGGCAAACAACGCCATTTTGCGGCCCAGCACATCGGGCAGTTTACCGGTCAGCATTGCACCCATGCCGCAGCCAATTAATATGGAACTGACAGCCCAGCCCGGCATCACTTCATTTAACTGAAAATAGCTTTTTATAAAGGGAATAATGCCCGATATAATGGCCGTATCAAAACCAAACAGCACACCCCCAAGGGCATAAATAGTGCTGATGAGCAGAATGTATTTTTTATTAAAGTATATCGGCAGATTTAAGGTTGCTACTGAATAACCGGTTAGCGTATATGGCATGCTTTGGTTATAAAAAAGTGTTTGATAATTACATTTTATAGCGCTCTTTAAGTAATTGCATCATGTACACATTTATGTTCCACTGGCTGGCAATGGGTTGATTTGTTTCAGGATGATGTACCATGTACGGGTAAGGCCCAAACTCTGGCGTTATGGTAAAAGCTTTAATGCCGGATTGTATCTGCAGGTTAACTATTTTGTCCCACCACGATAAATGAACATTTAGTTCAGGTTGCCAGGCAGCTACACGTGGGTCGGGTACCTGTGCAGACTCGCAGTACCCCACCCGGGCATGGATGTGTATGGCACGGCTTATGGCAAGCTCAATGGCGTCGTCCTGTTCTTCCAACAAACTTTCTGATACATTGCACCAATGGGAAAAATCGGCGGTAATGCGTGCGTCAGGGTTAGCCGTCAATAATTCCTTTGAAATATGAGCAGCAAACAAGGCTTTGTTTCGATGGGTTTCATGGGCGATTGGCACGCCTGTTTCATCCGAAATTTTTTGCGCTATCGCGAAAAGGCGGCTGTTTTGTTCCAGGGTGAAATAATCTTTTCCGGTTTGTGAGTCTATCAGCACCGGATTGAGGCTGGCTATATTGCGAAGGTATTTTTGGAAACTGGTGGCATGTTGCTCAAAATCCTTTTCGAACGATTGATAGTACTGGCCAATTACCAGCAGCTGGTGCTTTTTCAGTGCCTGGGTAATTTCGTTCATTTCGGTATCGTCAAAAGAAATTCCGGTTTCTACACCATCGTACCCTGCGGCTTTAACTTTTGCACAAAACTCATTCCATGGTAAGTTTTCGGCGCCCCAACGGGGGCAGAAGTAGTTAATATTCATAAATTATGGCTGCAGTTCGTTTTTATTTTTTACAGAAGCGGGTTTGGCTTTTTATATTCTGCTGAAATTTTTTAATAACAAAGGATAAAGTTAGCAGTGAAGCCAATTCTATGCTGCCATTATCTTATTAAATTTAGAAACTATTTTAATATTTTTAAAGCTCAACTTAGCTTCAATTATTAAGTTAAATTAAAAACAGATAATTGAAACCGATCGTCCAAAAATTGCCACTTACCGAAAACAGTTCATTTATTAGCCGCACCTACCGTACCCCAAACTTTGAAGTACCAAGGCACCATCCTATTGAATAAGGATTAATTTTATTTACAGAAGGGTCAGGCTTAAGTTTTATTGGTAATTATATTGGAGGGTTTGAAACAGGTGATGTATTTTTTTTAGCGAAGAATTTGCCGCATACTTTTCAAAAAAGGGAAAGGATTTAATACCAAGCGCAATTGTTGTTCAATTTAGGGGCGACTGCCGGGGCAAGGACTTTTTTTATACCGATGAGTGTTTACCCATCAGAGAATTATTTGCAATATCGGAACAGGGGTTAAAGATTTCGGGAACCAGCAAGGAAATGCTCACCAAACTGATTAAAGAGTTAGAGCAAACAACCGGCTTTCAACGCATCATTAATTTGTGTAATTGTATTAATACTATAGCGGCCTCTAACGATTATACAACACTATCTACCGGCATGGTAAGGCAATTGAATGCTAAGGACAATGGTAAGATTGAAAAGATAGTTGACTTTACCATTAATTCGTTTAAAAGGCAAGTTGGCTTAGCCAAAGACGCAGGTATTGCCAACATGAGCGTTCCTGCATTTTGTAATTATTTTAAAAAATGTACCAGGAAAACTTACATCAACTTTTTAAATGTAGTACGCATTGGCTATGCCTGCAGAATGCTTGTTAATACAGATAAAAACATTAAGCAGGTTTGTTTTGAAAGTGGGTTTCAATCGTTACAAAACTTTAATAAGCAGTTTTATAAACTACAAAAAGCAACCCCGTAAGGGTACAGAAAAAAGTAGGTTGTGCCTGATTTATTTTTGTAATAATCATTAATAAAATCAACGTTGTTCCCTTTTTCGTTTTTTACCTTAAGCAATTTCCTATTACTGTTTTCCAGCGTAATTTTTTGCATACGATCATCGAATACAAATAAGTTGGTTGTGTTGCCTTTTTGTGTGCTTGCATATTTGCCTTTTTCAGAAAAATCGCCTGCCCGGGTTCCATAAATTGCATCGCCATGCGCTTTTACCCATTTTCCAACTTCTTTCATGTTGGCAACAACAGTTGGTTCAAAAACTCCATCGGGTCGTAGACCTATGTTTATGAGGTAATTGCCACCTCCACCCATGTTTTTGTTATCCAATCACGGTTGGGATTGGCAGTCCTTTTAATTTTTTCAGATTTGCTGCTATCCGGATTTTCTAATAAAGGATTCAGGTTGTAATGAAGATAATGTGCATCAAACACCGGAATAAATTGAAAGGCATAATTTTACCGCAGTTTTTTCCCCTCGTCATTATCCATCAAATAATAAATTATGGCCTCTACCACCAATGGGCCGGTAAACTCGTTGTCGTGCTGTAAAGCCTGAATAAAAATAGTTTCAGCCCCTTTCTTTTTAGAGTCAAAATCCAATGCGTACATTGGTTTACCCCGCTGGGTGTTGCCAATGTTTTTTACTGCTTTCGGTTCTTTTTTTATTACATATTCTAAAACATCCTGGTACTTTTCGTAAGTAAACGACTTTTGTGTTACAAAGTATAACGGCATGCCATTGCCTTTAAAGAAAACTTAATAATGCCATTCTCGGCGAGAGTAGCCTCTACTTTAATAAGATTCCAATGCTTGATGTTGTAGCTGTAATAGAGGATATGTGGTACAACTGAGACAAAATTACTAAACTGCGTTTGTCTTTAAATTACCTCGGCGCTAGTTCCTGAAGAGAAATCACCAGTCTTTCCCACTAGAGGCCACGCAAGTTCAATATGGAGCATTTTACTTTTGCGAAAATTATTAATCCTGAAACAAATATAAAAAAATAGTGAACCAGATGTTTCAGTTACCGGTTTTATCCGGTAACTGAATTCTGAAATAGGTGTAACGGTTACCCGTGTTGCCCCTTAAAAATTGTAATCGAAACGGATTGCTTCGTTTTTAGCTTCAACTTCTCTTGCAATTAGTTGAGTGCTTGCGAATAAAGTTAATAATATCAATAACCGCTTAGTCAAATTCTTATCCTATATTTTAATTCATCCATCGCTATTTCAGGATAAAAATTTTGCTTGTTTTATTTAAACCATCATTGTCTGTAATTTTCAATAAATACATCCCGCTGCTCAATGTATTTACGCCAATTTTAATTGAGTTTATACCTTCACTGGAAGCGTTCACATTTCTATTGATCAGCAAATGACCCTGTATGTCATAAATACCAATAACGACAGTTGCACCCAATTTTGCCGGATAGCTCACCATTATATTGTCTTTGGCAGGATTGGGAAATACATTGATAACTGGTGAAGCAATTGATCCTTTCTTTAAAGACACGATTTTGCTGGATTTAGATGAGCCATCCTTATCCACCATTTTTAAACGATAAAATAACTGACCAACCGGGACATTGTAATCGGTAAAAGAATACCGATATCCGTTTACGGCATTTTTAGCTGCCACGGTTCCAATTCCATAAAAACTTGTGCCGTCGGTACTTTTTTCTATCCCGAATTCTTTTGCGTTTATTTCCTGAGAGGTGGCCCAGTTGAGCAAGGCGTTATTGCCATTTAGATTACCAGTAAAGGACTGCAAGCCAATTGGCAATAAATTGGCTTCTTCCGTCATCAGTACATTGTCTAAATAAACCGGAATAGCGCTACCCCCTAAAAAGAACCGGAAAGCAATTGAACCCGTGTAAGTACTGGTCCAAAAGTAGGGGCCAAAAG
This sequence comes from Chitinophagales bacterium, assembly GCA_038247635.1. Taxonomy (GTDB): domain Bacteria; phylum Bacteroidota; class Bacteroidia; order Chitinophagales; family Chitinophagaceae; genus Segetibacter. The sequence continues at coordinate 19 of JBBRUR010000126.1, read as the reverse complement.
TTGTTGGGATGGTGGTTAC
>JBBRUR010000125.1:0-14449 GCA_038247635.1 Chitinophagales bacterium | reverse complement strand
TTATTAATTCATTCGTAGCAGATTTAGCGGGACAAAGGGGCTGGCGTTTGGACAAAGTTCTTTTGACTAATTGCCTTCTTTCATTGGTAGTTTGGTTTGCTGGTGGTGAGCAGTCGCTCATGGTGCAAACAACGTGCAAGCGAGACTTTGAAGCCAGCAATATTTGTCGCCGTTTTTTGTGGGGCGCTTAATTATACTCAAACACTCCGCGGTGTACAGGCCAAAAGGCGGCCTATAACAAAGGGTTTGGCAATAAACTGGCGGGAAGTTGTCAGCTTCGGCTTTTGTTTTGGCTATGGTTCCTCAGTCCACGCGGAACGTTATGCATTTAGCTTTGGTATTTCATTCCATAACTTTTAAATGCTTGCTTATGTTGCCCCAACATTTTAGCCGCAGAAATTTTTTAAAGCAATCAGCAGCTGCCGCAACCGCCTCGGTAATTGCCGCCAGTGGCGTTTCATTTATAGCTCCGCCCAAAAATTACCGTGTTGGTTTAATTGGTACAGGTTGGTATGGCACAAGCGACCTGCTGAGGCTTATACAGGTATCACCGGTAAATGTGGTTGCACTATGCGATGTTGACAAAAACCAATTAGAAGCTGCAGGTAAAAGGGTAAGCAAGCGCCAGTTATCGGGAAAGGTGCCGGTATTGTACAACAATCACCAGCACATGCTTGCCAAAAATCAGTTGGATATAGTATTGATAGGTACACCCGATCACTGGCATGCATTAATGGCTATTGATGCTTTAAAAGCCGGGGCCCATTTGTACCTGCAAAAACCAATTAGTGTTGATGTATTGGAAGGAGAGGCGATGGTTGCTGCCGCCCAAAAATACAATAGGGTAGTACAGGTTGGCCTGCAACGTAGAAGCACACCGCACCTGTTGGAGGCAAAGAAAAATATTATAGATGCGGGGCTGCTGGGCAAAGTGTCGCATGTTGATATGTGTTGCTATTACCACATGCGGGCAAATGGCAATCCGCCTAAACAGGCCGTGCCTGACTTTTTTGATTATAATACATGGACAGGCCCTGCGCCGCTACGACCTTATGATGGCCTGCCACACAAACGCTGGTGGCGCACTTTTATGGAATACGGCAACGGCATACTAGGCGATATGTGTGTGCATATGTTTGATGCCACCCGGTGGATGCTGGGCCTTGGCTGGCCCAAACGTGTTTCATCAGTTGGCGGTATTTATGTTGACAAAAGCGGCAAATCTAACATCAGCGACACACAATCGGCCATCTTTGAGTACGACGATTTTACCTGCAACTGGCAGCACCGGTCGTGGGGTACCGCTGCCGATTTGGAGTACCCTTGGTGGTACATTATTTATGGCAATAAAGGCACTCTAAAATGCAGCACCATGCGTTACGATTTTATACCCGAAGGGCAAGGCAAAATTTTGCATGGCGATGTATTGTTCGAAAAAATAAAATATCCTGAAGACGTTTCTGAACCCGAAATAGAACTAAACGCGGCCCCTGCCACCCGTGGACAGATGATTAATTTTTTACAGGCGATAGAAAATAGCCGCCTGCCCGTAGCAGATATTGAGCAGGGCCATATATCTACCGCCAGTTGTATTTTGGCCAATATGAGTATGCAGTTGGGCCGCCCACTGGCCTACAACCCTATAAAAAAGATTGTAATGGGAGATGAGGAGGCTACCAGGCTATTGGCCAGGAAATACCGGGCGCCATGGGTGCATCCGTGGGTAGGGTAAGCAATTGCGGCTAACCGTTTTAAGCCTTTGTTTAATTAAGCGTACTTTCGCACGTCAAAATAAAAAAACGTGGCTAAGAAGTAAGCCGTACGTTTTGTTGTTACAACATGAAAGTAGGTTTCGTAAATATTTTTGGCCGTCCCAATGCCGGCAAAAGCACCTTGCTAAATGCCCTTATTGGCGAAAAAATGGCCATTGTAAGCCCGAAAGTACAAACCACCCGCCACCGCATCAAGGCTTTTTTAAATAAGCCCGGCGAGTACCAGGTTGTTTTTTCGGATACACCAGGCATTATAGAACCAAAATACAAGCTGCACGAAAAAATGATGAAGGCTGTAAAAGGCAGCCTTGAAGATGCTGATGTGGCTTTGTTGCTTGTTGATGTAAAAGAAAACTGGCACGAGGTAGACACCATTTTTCAATCGTTGAAATTAAAAGTACCCGCCATAGTAATTACTACTAAAACTGACACCGCTAAACAAGGCAAAATTGAGGAAGCAAAAACGTTTTTTAGCAACAAGCCATATTGTAAGGAGTGGTTAGGTATTTCGGCGCCACAGGGGCGTAACCTTAACCAGTTGCTTGAGCATATTTTGCGTTACCTGCCTAAAGGTGAGGCCTTTTACAACGAGGACGATTTGACCGATTTACCCACCCGCTTTTTTGTAGGCGAAATGGTACGCGAAAAAATATTTGAACTATACGGCGATGAAATTCCCTATCATACCACGGTTTTGGTAAATGAATACAAGGAAAAAGAAAGCCTCGTAAAAATTCAGGCCGATATTATTGTGCAGCGCGAAACCCAAAAGGCTATTATTTTAGGCGAAGGTGGCAAAATGATAAAACAATTGGGCACGCTGGCCCGTGTAGACATTGAGGCCTTTATTGGCGAAAAAGTGTTTTTACAATTGTTTGTTAAGGTCAAAGATAAATGGCGCGACAATGAATTTAAACTTCGGGAATATGGATACCACAATTAATTTACCCTTGTTGTAAAACATTGAGGTGTGCACAAAAACAAACAGCACAAGGCCGGGCAGCATTACCGTAGTATAAGCCGAAAATGTAAAATTTGCCCCGCCAAATACCAAATACAACTCCAACAAACATTTAGGAAAGAAAATAAATAACAATCATGGGATTTACAGTTGCAATAGTGGGAAGGCCTAACGTAGGCAAAAGCACTTTTTTTAACAGGTTACTGGAACAACGCAAAGCCATAGTAGATGATACGAGCGGTGTAACGAGGGACAGGCAATACGGCGTAGCCGAGTGGGCGGGCAAAAGTTTTAACGTGGTAGATACCGGCGGATTTGTACCCAACAGCTCCGATATTTTTGAAACTGAAATACGTAAGCAGGTAAAAATGGCTATTGAGGAGGCCAACGCCTTAATATTTATGGTAGATGTTACCACAGGTTTTACTGACCTGGACCAGGCGATGGCCGAAATATTACGCCGCACCACCAAGCCGGTGTTTTTATTGGTAAATAAGGTTGATAATAACGAGCGTATGTTAGATGCAACCGAATTTTATTCGCTAGGCTTTCAAAATATATTTTTTGTAAGCAGCATAAGTGGCAGCGGCACCGGCGAAATTTTGGATGCAATTACTGACCAAATACCGGACAATGCCAACGACGATGCCATTAATGAGGAAGAGATACCAAAATTTGCTATTGTTGGCCAACCCAACGTGGGCAAATCCTCGTTGTTAAACGCATTGGTGGGGCAGGAGCGTACCATTGTAAGCGATATTGCAGGTACCACCCGCGATACTATTCATACCCACTATAAACTATTTCAAAAGGAGTTTTTTTTAATTGATACCGCAGGTATAAGGCGTAAAACCAAGGTAAATGAAGATTTGGAGTTTTACTCGGTAATACGGGCTATAAAAGCCATGGACGAAGCCGATGTTTGCCTGCTTGTGCTGGATGCTTCCAAAGGCATTACCGCGCAGGACCTTAATATTTTTAGCCTTGCACATAAAAAAGGCAAGGGGTTGGTAGTGCTGGTAAATAAATGGGATTTGGTTGAAAAAACTACCAACACCGCCCGCGATTATGAAAAGCAACTAAAAGATAAAATGGCACCCTTTACCGATGTCCCTGTCATTTTTATATCGGTTACTGAAAAGTTGCGCATTTTTCAGGCAATGGAAAAGGCTCTGGAGGTGTACGAAAACAAAATACGTAAAGTAACCACTTCGGTATTAAACGAGGTAATGTTAAAAGCGGTAGAATCGTACCACGCGCCGGTAGTAAGGGGTGTTGCTGTTAAAATAAAATATGTAACGCAGTTGCACACCAGGGTACCGTCGTTTGCGTTCTTTAGCAATTTTCCCGACGATATTAAAACACCGTACAAAAATTATCTCGAAAACAAATTGCGCGAAAACTTCAATTTTAATGGCGTGCCTATTCGTATTTTCTTTCGGAAAAAATAAAAGGTGGCGTACCATATACCAATAAAAAAGTTGCCTTGTTTTTAGCAGGGCAACTTTTTTATTACAAATAATGTCAGATGTTTTTTTTGGTTGTGACTTTTGGTATGTCGCCTTTGAATTTTGGCAACTAATATTCAACACCAAACGTTACGCCCGATAAACTAAAACATATTCAGATTTGCAATTTTTAAAAGCTGCAAAAAGCACTTCAGTAAAAGAGTGCTATTTCTATGGTGCTAGAGGCAGGCCGCACCATCAAAGCTAAAATGACTGGCCCAAAATAATAAATTGGTTGCACTTTTATCTGCCACAGGTAAGTTGTTTTGAAGCGTGCAGAGGTTGCACCCTTGCAAGGCAAACCAATAATACGCTGTTTTTTGACCCCTTATTTTATTTCCCAAACCAACGCACTAGCTCCCAACACGGCCGCATCGGCCTCCTTCAATTCACTAAAAATAAGTTTCACTTTGTTTTGAAAAATGGGTAGCATATTTTCTTCCATGTGTTTGCGGGTTGGTTTTAGCAACAGGTCGCCTGCTTTGCAAAGTCCGCCAAATAAAATAATGGCTTCGGGCGAGGAAAACATAACAAAATTAGCCAGCGCCTTTCCTAACACCTCCCCTGTATACGCGTACACCTGGTTAGCAAGTGTATCGCCGTGTTGTGCACACTCGTATACCAAACGGCTGTCCAGCTCTTTTTCAGGATAGTCCCTCATCAGGCTGGGGGTATTTGTATTTTTTTCCAATTGTTCAATGGCCGACAGGCGAACCCCCGTGGCGGAGCAATATGCTTCCAGCGAACCTTGCATGCCGGTTCCCCAATGCGTACGGCCACCAGGTATTATAATAGTGTGTCCTAATTCGCCGGCAAACCCATCGTGACCTAGCACCAATTGGCCATTGCTTACAATGCCGCTACCCACGCCAGTACCAAGGGTAATCATTATAAAGTCCTTCATGCCCTTGGCGGCGCCATACATCATTTCGCCTACTGCGGCCGCATTGGCATCGTTTGTTAGGGCGCAAGGCAAACCAAATTTTTCGGTTATAAGTTCCGCAAAGGGTATTATACCCTTCCATTTAAGGTTGGGGGCATACTCAATAGTGCCTTTGTAATAGTTGCCGTTGGGTGCGCCTATGCCCATACCATGTATCAATTTAGTGCCGCCAACCTGGTCAATTGCCGGAGCCACGGCATCATACAAGGCTTCAATATAATCTGTTACATTATCGTATTTATTAGTGGAGATGGCTCCACGGTATTTTATTTCGCCGCGGTGGTCCACCAAACCAAATGTAGAGTTGGTGCCGCCAATATCTATTCCTATGGCAAGCTGCTGGCTGGTAGGCATGGTAGGTTGGTTCATTTTTACTTATTATTTTTATACTGTTTTATGGTGTATGCCGCAGGTTAATCTGCAAGGCAATTAAATCAATTTTTTTACCCCATATTTTTATCGTATTTACTTTTTAAGTTAGTGAACGCTTTCCCGTGCAAGCGCCATTGTGTCGGCCTCTACAACAGGTTTATCGTAGTCAATACCCTGCTTGCGTAAAATACCTTTTACTGCAAAAGCAAATACAGCCAGGTAAACAAAGCAAACTACTGCTATCCAATATGATTGGTGAATGCCGGCGCCCGGCACGGGGTTACTGGATTGCAGGTAGTCGGCCAGTTTGCCCTGCAATGGCGGAATAATGCCACCACCCAAAATCATCATAATTAAAAAGGCCGATGCCTGGCTTGTGTACTTGCCCAAACCAGCAACGGATAAGGCAAAAATACAGGGCCACATAATGGAACAAAAAAGGCCACCGCTTAAAAATGCATAAATAGCTACGGTACCGGTAGTAGATACACCAATAATCATTGCCGCGGCGCCAAGTATGCTAAAAATCAGCAATGTACGGGCAGGATTATCTTTGCCAGCATAGAACGCCAGTATTTGTACAAATACGCAAACAATGTATAAGTACAACAAACTCATATCGTTTTTAGCCATTGAGTTAACGCCAATTACAACCCCAAAGGCTACAATGGGCACAACTGCTAATAATATTTTTTGTGTGGATTTCTTAATGTCGAACGCAGCAATGGAACCAGCCCAGCGGCCAATCATCATACTACCCCAATACATTGATACAAAAGGTGCCGCCTGCGATGCCTGGTACCCGCCAAAGTTGGGAAAGGTTAGCAGTTCGCTTAAATTACTAACAATGGTAACCTCAGCACCTACGTAAAAAAATAAAGCCAACATACCCAAAACAAGTTGTGGATATTTCATTGCACCCCAGCCTTCCTGGTTTTTGGTGGCCCTTAGGTAACTTGTAAATAACCCCACCACTATAACTGCCAATGCACCAAACAACCATTTCATGCGGTAGGTTTCCATTTGGTACCTGGCCTCAGCTGTTGCATTGGTAAGGTCGGTTTTGTAACTATTAAACACCGGGGCAAACATTACAATCAGTAGCCCTGTCATAATAAGCAATGTAAAAAGCGCCTTGTTAGCCTTTTCGGTTTTTTCTATCATGATGCCCGATGGCACTTTTTTTGAAAAATAAAACAATGCAGCAGCGCCAATAAAAAGGCCGCCTACGCAGGCATATAAAATAATTACTTTATCAAGGGTCAGTGCGGCTATTTGTGCATCGGTAAGTGCTGCCGTTGAACCAAACAACGCCAAAGCCACTATTATAGGGCCTATCATAGTACCAAACGAGTTGATACCGCCACCCAGGTTTACCCGGCTGGTGCCGGTGCTGGGGTCACCTAATGTTATAGCAAACGGTTGTGCCGCAGTTTGTTGTAACGAAAAGCCCAGGGCAACAATAAACAACCCAACCAGCATGCCGGTAAAGGTGTTAGCATTAACAGCCAATATCATTGCTACGGCGCCAATGGCCGAAAACAATAAACCATAAACAATACTTCGTTTATAGCCCCATTTGCCCACAAGGTCCTTACCACCAAACGATCCGTAGGCAAAAAATGCCAACGCACCAAGGTAATAAGCACCGTAAAAAGCAAAGTCAATTAACTGGCTTTGAAACTGGTCGAGACTAAAATAGTTTTTACAAAATGGAATAAAAACACTGTTGCCCGCAGCTATAAAACCCCAAAAGAAAAATACCGTAACCAACGTGCCCAAAGCACCGTAATTAGTAGGAATACCCTGGGATTCTATCCTTTGTGATGAGGCCATTGCGCCTGTTGCTCCCGCCATTTTTTTACAATTTAGGAGTTGAAAGTAAAAGAAATTATTTAAGAAGTAAATATTGATTATAGTTTGCTGTTAAGGAAATGATTGTTAATTTGATTTTATTTTAAACCTTCCAATGGAAATATTACATATTAGCGCCGAGTGTTATCCTGTTGCAAAAGCTGGTGGACTGGGCGATGTTGTAGGTGCCCTGCCAAAATACCAAAAAAAATATGGCCACAATGCAAAGGTGATTATGCCAATGTACCGTACCAGGTTTTTATTAACTAACCAATGGGAGGTACACAGTAAAGGCGACGCTTACCTTGGCGACCGTTACTTTAGTTATACCATCATAAAAGAAAAAACCAATAAGCTTGGTTTTGACCTTTACCTGGTGGATATAAACGGACTGCTTGATCGCGAAAAAATATATGGTTATACCGACGATGTAGAACGTTTTACCGCCTTTCAGATAGCTACCGTAAACTGGATAAGCAAATGGCAGCACCGGCCTCAAGTTATACATTGCCACGATAGCCATACGGGCCTTATACCTTTTATGATGAAATATTGCTACGCCTATCGCCCGCTGGCAAAAGTGCGTACGGTAATAACTATTCATAATGCGCAATACCAGGGTTGGATAGGCTGGAACAAAGGCAACTACATACCCGAGTATGATAAATGGAAAACCGGTATGTTGGAGTGGGCAGGTACTATAAATCCGTTGGCAAGCGGAATTAAATGTGCCGATAAGGTCACTACTGTAAGTATGAGTTACTTAAACGAACTAAAGATATCTTCAAACGGATTACAAAATTTATTTGAATATGAAAAAGGTAAATGCATAGGTATATTAAATGGTATTGATACCGAAGTGTGGGATCCGGCAACCGATACCTACATTACCGACACCTTTGACATGGCTACAGTAAAAGAAGGCAAAGCTGCCAATAAAAAGGTATTGTGCAAAAGGTTTGGTTTAAATATAGAGGTTCCGTTATTTGTATTTATTGGCAGGCTGGTAGGTGAAAAAGCAGCAGATGTGCTGCCCGATAGCATAATGGCCTCCATACACGGCTTACCCCAAAAGGCAACGTTTTTAATTTTGGGTAGTGGCGAGCCCCATGTTGAGTGGCAATTAAGCAACATGACTACCAATTATAAGGGTTATTTTAATACCTACATAGGGTACGATGAGCAATTGAGTCACCAAATGTATGCTGGTGCGGATTTTTTATTAATGCCAAGCAGGGTAGAACCATGCGGCCTTAACCAAATGTATGCTATGCGGTATGGTACCGTACCCGTGGTGCGTAGTACCGGTGGGTTAATTGATACCGTGGTTGATATGGGCGACCCCGGTGGATATGGTATCAGGTTTAACCATGCAAGCATAAGTGATATTACCTTGTCCATTGATAGGGGCGTAAATGTTTATGCAGACGACCGGCACTTTAACTGGATGAGAAAGCGTATGATGTTAGCCGATAATAGCTGGGATAAAAGTGCGCAACAATATATAGATGTATATTCAAACCTTTAATTGACATAACACTAAAAAACTGGGATCATATGAAAAGAGCGCTCTCTAAATCAGTAGTTGCAGTAATATTAGGTGGAGGTGCCGGTACAAGGCTTCATCCGCTAACCCAAAGCCGTAGTAAACCCGCTGTACCTATAGCCGGAAAATATCGTTTGGTAGATATACCCATCAGCAATTGTATTAACAGCAACATTACCCGCATGTTTGTGCTAACACAGTACAACTCTACCTCGCTTAATAAGCACATAAAAAATACGTATCATTTTAGTGCATTTGGTACTGGTTTTGTTGATATATTGGCCGCAGAACAAACACCCGATAACAGTAACTGGTTTCAGGGTACAGCCGATGCTGTGCGCCAGTCGATGAAGCACATCCTTAATTTTGAAAGTGATTATATTTTAATACTCAGCGGCGACCAGTTGTACCAAATGGACTTTGAAGATATGGTTGAAAAGCACATTAAAAGTGGTTTTGATATAACCCTTGCCACCATTCCTGTTGCCCAAAAAGAAGCTTCAGATTTTGGTATATTAAAGGCAGATGAAAACAATATTATTACCTCGTTTACCGAAAAGCCTACCCAGGAAGCGGTATTGGATTGGGCAAGCGATACCAGTGAGGCTATGAAGAAAAAAGGAAAAATATACCTGGCTAGTATGGGTATTTATATTTTTAATCGCGAGGTGTTAACCAAACTATTGCTCGAAGACTATCCTGACGACAAAGATTTTGGAAAGGAGATCATCCCTAAATCTATTGACAACCACAAGGTAGGTAGTTTTCAATACGAGGGTTATTGGGAAGATATTGGACAGATTGCCTCGTTTTATGAAGCCAACCTTTCACTTACTGACGAAATACCTCCTTTTAATCTATTTGATAACGAAAACTCAGTTTATACAAGGCCACGCATGTTGCCACCGGCAAAAATTAGTGGAACCACGCTCGAAAAAACGATTATTGCCGAAGGCTCTATTATACATGCCAGCCGCATAGAACACAGTGTAATTGGCATTCGTTCGCGTATTGGTTATGGTACTACCATAGTAAACTCGTACCTGATGGGTAACGACTTTTACGAAACAATTGAAGAAATGAATAACAAGGCAGGTATGGGTATACCCAAAGTTGGCGTTGGCGAAAGATGTTATATAAAAAATGCCATAATTGATAAAAATTGCCGCGTTGGTAACGACGTAAAAATAATTGGCGGAAACAGTATTGCCGATTACGAGCATGAATTTTACACTATAAAAGATGAGATTGTAGTAGTGAAAAAGAACGCTGTATTGCCCGACGGTTTTGTTATTCAGAAGTAAAGTTTACAGGATATATTATCCTAATTGCCCGGTAACCTTTTATAATTGCACGAGATTGTTACTCCATTCGTACATATGCCTCATTAATTTTATTTAAAACAATTAAACATTCTGCAAGGGGTGTTTTTTTGTTTATTTTTATTTTCATGTAACTAATACACATTATAACGATTGCAATGCAAACAGAAACTATGGCCGTAAATCAGCCAACCCTTCCTACCCGTAAGCCGCGGCTAACCATGGCTCAGATATTCAACATGAACTTTGGTTTTTTAGGTATTCAATTTGGCTTTGCCCTTCAAAATGCCAACGTTAGCCGCATTTTCCAAACCCTTGGGGCTAAAATTGACGATATACCCATTTTATGGATTGCAGCACCTATAACCGGGTTACTTGTGCAGCCTGTAGTCGGTTATTTTAGCGATAATACCTGGCATCCAAAATGGGGGCGGCGCAGACCATTCTTTTTTCTTGGGGCAGTGTTATCGTCGATTGCCTTGTTTTTAATGCCTAACTCCTCTGCCTTATGGATGGCAGCCATTCTTTTATGGGTTTTGGATGCGTCTATTAATATTTCTATGGAACCATTCAGGGCTTTTGTGGGCGATAAACTCAATTCAAGCCAACGTACTGCCGGCTTTGCCATGCAAACCTTTTTTATTGGTGTGGGCGCGGTGGTGGCATCGCTGCTTCCTTATTTTTTTACCAATGTAATGAATATTAGCAATACGGCACCGGAAGGCATCATACCTGACTCGGTCAAATATTCGTTTTATATAGGTGCTGTGGTATTTTTTACCTCGGTATTATGGACGGTGGTAAGCAGTACCGAACTGCCGCCTGAGGATATGGCAAAATGGAAAGAAGAAAAGAAAGTAAAAAAAGGACCATTTCATATCATCACCGAAATTTCGACAGGTATTGCTACCATGCCAAAAACAATGATGCAATTGGCCGTTGTTCAGTTTTTTACCTGGGTTGCTTTTTTTAGTATGTGGATTTATACCAGCGCTGCCGTGGCTCAAAATACTTTTGGCACTACCGATACTACCACAAGGGCATTTCAGGATGCTGGCGATTGGGTAGGGGTAATGTTTATGGTGTACAATGGCGTGTCAGCCATACTTGCGTTTTTATTGCCCATTTTGGCCATGCGTATCAGCCGCAGGCATACGCATATGTTAAGCCTTATAGTAGGTGGTATTGGCCTTGTGTCGTTGTTGTTTATAAAAGATAAGTCGCTATTGTTATTACCAATGGTGGGGGTGGGTTTGGCTTGGGCCTCAACGCTTACCATGCCCTATGCCATTTTAGCGGGTGCATTGCCTGCTAATAAAATGGGCTTTTACATGGGCGTGTTTAATTTTTTTATAGTAATACCACAGTTGATAGCGTCGGCTGTGCTAGGGTATGTTGTAAGCAATCTTTTTAATCATGAAAGTGTGTACGCGCTGGTGGTAGGTGGTGTAAGTATGATTATTGGTGGTATTTGTTGTTTAATAATTAGTGATAGCCATGATTAATCGTTGTTTATTATTAAACGGAATTACCCTTTTTTTTCTTTGTTGCATCCATTTTAATTCGTGGGCTCAGTCATTCAATGTTTACCCTACCAATTGGTGGGTTGGTATGAAAAATACATCGTTGCAATTGATGTTGCATGGCGATAATATTGGTGCGGCTGCATCATCTTTTAAATTGGTGTACCCCGGTATTTCAGTAAAAAAGGTAACCAAAGCCGATAGCCCCAATTATCTTTTTATAGATATAACTATTGCTCCCAATACAAAGCCGGGCACAGCTACGCTATCAATTTTAAAAGAGGGAAAGGCAATACAGCAGTCCTTTCCTATTAAAGCAAGAAGGCCCGGCAAAGGCACCGCTTTTGCGCAAGGCGTTACCGCTAAAGATTTTATTTACTTTTTAATGCCCGACCGTTTTAGCAATGGAGATGAAAGCAACGATAGGGTATTCGGGCTTCGCGACCAAACGCTGAACCGCGATAGTATGTACCATCGGCACGGCGGCGATTTTAAAGGCATCATCAACCACCTTAATTATTTGCACGACCTTGGCACTACCACCTTATGGATGACCCCCGTGTACCTGAACGATATGCCCAACCGTACCGAACATGGATACGCTTTTACCGATCATTACACCATTGACCCACGGTTAGGAGGTAGCGATGGATACAAACAACTAAGCAACGAATTGCACAAACGCGGCATGAAGCTGATACAGGATGCTGTGTACAACCACGTAGGTCTGCAGCACTTTACTGTGCAGGATAAACCCATGAAAGACTGGCTGCACGAATGGCCTAACTTTACCCAAACCAATTACAAGGATCAATTGCAGATGGACCCCTATGCCAGCAAAGTGCAGCAAAAAATAATGAGCGATGGTTGGTTTGTAAAGCAAATGCCCGATCTGAACCAAACTAATCCGTATGTGGCCAATTATCTTATACAAAATGCACTTTGGGCAGTGGAAGAATTTGGTGTGGATGGCTGGCGCATTGATACTTACATATACAACGACCTGCCTTTTATGAACCGTTGTAACAAAGCATTGATGGATGAATATCCAAAGCTTACCCTGTTTGGCGAAACATGGGTGCATGGCACCGCAAACCAGGCTTATTTTGTTGAGAATAATCTTTCCATTCCCTTTAAAAGTAACCTTCCCGGCGCTACGGATTTTCAAACATTGTTTTATGGAATTACACCGGCGTTAACCGAAAAATTTGGCTGGACCGATGGTGTGAATAAACTGTACCAAACGCTTAGCAATGACTTTTTGTATAAAGACCCAATGCAGAATGTCATCTTTTTGGACAATCACGACATGACACGATTTTTATCGACAGTTGGAGAAGATGTGGGTAAACTAAAAATGGGTATTATGTGGCTGCTTACCTGTAGAGGTATTCCGCAACTATATTATGGTACCGAAATTTTGATGAAAGGCGTTAGCAATCCCGATGGACTGGTGCGCGGTGATTTTAAAGGGGGCTGGAAGGAAGACCAGGATAATAAGTTTACAGCCGATGGGCGCACAGCCGCCGAAAATGAAGTGTATGAGCTTACACGCAGACTGGCCAATTTTAGAAAAACATCGTCGGCAATAACTACCGGTAGCACTATGCAATATGTACCCGATAATGGTTTGTATGTTTATTTTAGGTACGATAAAAAGCAAACGGTTATGTGTGTAATGAATACCAGCGATAAAGAAATGGAAGTTGATTTTACGAAATATGCTGAGATGACCAACCCTTTTACAAATGCCCTAAGCATTACTAATGGAGCAACGTACAACATGCATTCGACCGTAAAAATAGCAGCGATGAGTATGTGGGTGATGGAGTTGCAGTGATATAAATGATTGACTAATATCAGAACTCGTTACCTCATAATTGTAATACGTTTAGAACTCGCACAAAGAAAAAACTACAAATAGCAATTAGGCACAATTTAATATGCAATAGGTAGACACATAGGCAGATAAAGGTTTTTTGGCTGTGTTTTTTTATGGTCAGAAAAGTATCTTCGGCACACGTGTGCTCCGATAGCTATCGGAGCAACGGCCGCATCATAGTAGCAACAACGTTCGGCCCCAAAATAAATAAATGCCAACACTACAATTTGCGAAGTTTGATGAGTTCTTAATATAAAATATCTCCCTTTTCATTTTATTGTTAGTTTACTAAGTATCTAAACCAGTCAGGAACTATTTAATGTATACACGGCTAACGTTTACCCATACATATCTGTAACTTTCAGCAATGCCTCAACCATTATATTTATAAGCTACCGCCGCAACGATACGGCCGGCACAACCGGCAGAATGATTGATAGTTTAAAAGCGTTTTTCAGCGAAAAGTATCTTTTTATTGATGTAAACAGTATAGACGAAGGAGAAAATTTTCCGCTAGCTATTAAGCAGTCTACTGAAGCATGCGAGGTGGTAATTGCAGTAATTGGTCCGGGCTGGCTGGCATCAATTAAACCTGAACTTGACAGCGACCCTTCAGATTGGGTATGGACGGAGATTGCCATTGCGTTGAAAAAAAAGAAAACCATTGTACCCGTATTGGTTCAGGGCGCAAGTATGCCGCCAGCTTTACAATTGCCCAAAGACCTTAAAGGATTAGATAAATATAACGCAGCAGAATTATCGCATA
>JBBRUR010000124.1:0-14592 GCA_038247635.1 Chitinophagales bacterium | reverse complement strand
CTCACAACTGACCACTCACAACTGACCACTCACAACTGACCACTCACAACTGACCACTCACAACTGACCACTCACAACTTACCACTCACAACTTACCACTCACAACTGACCACTCACAACTGCCCACTTACCTCTGACCACTCACAACTTACCACTCACAACTTACCACTCATAACTTACCACTCACAACTTACCACTCACAACTTACCACTCACAACTAACCACTCACAACTAATCACTCACAACTAACCACTCACAACTAACCACTCACAACTAACCACTCACAACTAACCACTCACAACTAACCACTCACAACTAACCACTCACAACTGACCACTCACAACTGACCACTCACAACTAACCACTCACAAGTGACCGCTGACAACTGCCCACTCACAACTGACCACTCACAACTGACCACTCATAATTCATAAGTACACGTCCTGGTTAAACCAATAATCAATCTCCCCCGGTTTAAATAAAATGGCTAAAACGTCAAACTGTATCCACTTCCAGCCGGGGTTTTTTTCCTGGTATTTTTCGGCGGCATCCTTTAGGTTTTGCATCTTTTTTTTCGTTATGCTTTCTTCGGGGTTGCCATACTGAGTGGTCGTTCGGGTTTTTACCTCAATAAAATGCAGGGTGTCGCCCTTAACTGCAATAATGTCTACCTCAAGGTGGCTATGGCGCCAGTTAACAGTTTTAATGGTAAAACCGTTTTTTACCAGCCAGTTAACTGCCAATTTTTCGCCGGCGTTGCCTGTTTCGTTATGCTGTGCCATTTTTATTTATTTTCACAAAAACAGTTAAAAAACAATATGCAAACCACAAACGGAATTTATATACTAAAAGGCAAAGTACAACATTACGCCTGGGGCGGGTACGATTACATACCCCAGCTATTGCACATGGACAATACGGGGCAACATCCCTGTGCGGAGTATTGGCTGGGAGCGCACCCAAGTGCACCCTCAACAGTATTGCTGCCTGACGAGGCGCCGCAAAGTTTAAAAACTATTATCGAAAACAACACCACTCAAACCCTTGGCGGTAAAGTGCACCTGCAATTTGGCGAATTGCCCTTTCTGTTAAAAATTTTGGATGTAAAAGATATGCTGTCCATACAGGTGCACCCCAGCAAGGCCGAGGCCGAAAAGGGCTTTGACAGGGAAAACGAGGAGGGTATACCTGTAAATGCGGGCCATCGTAATTATAAGGACCGTAACCACAAACCCGAAGTAATGGTGGCCCTCAGCGATTTTTGGTTGCTACATGGTTTTAAAAATGCAGCAGAGATTGAAAAAACGCTCCTGGAAATTGCAGAGTTTAATTTTTTAATTCCCATTTTTAAGGCAGGTGGTAATAAGGCCATGTATCAACACGTAATGGAATTGCCGCAACAGCAGGTGGATGAAATACTACATCCGCTGGTAAGCAGGTTGTTGGCAGCAAGCGAGCCAATGCCAAAATTGTTACCTGGTTTTTGGGCTGCCAAAGTGTTTGAAGATGGTCGACAGCTACAAAATATTAACCGTGGCATTTTTTCTATTTACTTTTTTAACATTGTAAACTTACAGCCCGGCGAGGGCATTTTTCAGGGGGCAGGGGTGCCCCATGCATACCTGCTTGGTCAAAATGTTGAGCTTATGGCCAATAGCGACAATGTATTACGCGGTGGCCTTACCCCTAAACATATTGATGTGTACGAACTATTAAAGCATACCAGCTTTGACCCCATAGTACCACACGTGTTAAAAGGCAGCCCCGGTGCCGCCAGCGAACATAACTACCCCTGCCCGGTACCCGATTTTGGCATTAGCGCTATTCAATTAACCGAGGGCCATACTTATAAAGGTAAAAGCAGCTCGGCCGAAATAAGTATAGTCATAACCGGTAGCGCAAAAATAGATACCAACGGTAAGCTGTTGCAAAAAGGCGATGCGTTTATTGTTTTTGCCGATACTGAATATGCCCTTTCCACCGATCTCAATTGTTTGATTTATAAGGCATTCGTTCCGTAGAAGTTATGCTTCAATTATCAACAAAGCAATGGTTATGTTTGGGCTAAGCCGTTTTTTCTTCTAAATTTGCCAACTAAGAAAAAAAAAATGAATAAACAGCATAGTACCTTGTTCTTTTCGGCAGCCGGCTTAATATTTTTTGCTGCGCTCACAAGGGTTTTTCCCCACTATCCCAATTTTACTGCTATAGGTGCAATAGCTGTTTTTGGCGGTTCGGTTATTAAAGATAAAAAAATGGCTTTTTTACTACCACTTTCCGCCCTGCTATTGTCCGATGTTTGCCTGCAGTTATTTACGCCCATACCAGGGTTTTATGGAAAAGGCCAGTTTTTTATCTATGGCTCTTTTTTATTGATTACATGGCTGGCCACATTTATTAAAAACCGTTCGGCTACCAATATTGCCCTTGCCGCAGTTTGGAGCAGTCTGCTATTTTTTGCCATTTCAAACTTCAGCGTTTGGTTATTTAGCACAGCTTTGTATCCTAAAACACTGGCAGGTTTGGCAGCATGCTATTGGGCAGCCATCCCTTTTTATGAAGGCCGTATTGCAGGTAGCTTTTTACTGAACGGCATTGTGGGCGACCTTTTCTTTTCGGGATTGTTGTTTGGTGCTTACGCACTTATCGAAAAACGTGTTACAGCTACTTCACCAGTATTAAAATAATTATAGCGTGTTGCAAAAATAAAAAATGCGGGTCAGCCCGCATTTTTTTTACCAAACATATTCACTCCCGCAAAATTTTTGCAAAAGGATTATTTATTGTTTTACAAATGTCATACTGGCCGAGTTCATACAATACCTCAGACCTGTTGGCTTTGGCCCGTCGTTAAATACATGACCAAGGTGCGATCCGCAGCGTGGACAATGTACCTCGTCGCGGCTCATGCCTAACGTATTGTCGGTTGATACAGCTACGCTTTTATCGCTAATGGGTGCGTAAAAACTGGGCCAGCCAGTACCGCTTTCAAATTTAGTGTTACTGGTAAAAAGCTCAAGGCTACAACCAACACATACATATTTACCTTTTTGGTGGTTATCCCAATATTCGTTGCTATATGGTCGCTCGGTACCCTGCTGCCGGGCCACCTGGTATTGCATAGGTGTTAGTAATTTTTTCCATTCAGCCTCGGTACGGGTAACGGCGTATGTTTTATTGTTTTTTTGTGCCTGGGTGCACGATAGCATAGTGAATGCTAATACCGCAGATAAAATAATTGTCTTCATCAATATATCAGGTTTAGTATTTTAATTACACTTTCAGACGTTGATAGGTTTTTAAACTTACCCTACTTTTGTACAACCATCTGTTAAATCAAGCGTTATAATCCAAAACAATACATTATGGGTATTTGGAGGCAGGTAGCAGAATATTTGTATTTAAAAAAGAAGGACCCCAACGAGCCCATCACCCCGTGGATGAAATACATGCATGGAATGAACCGTATTTCCATCATCATTTTCGTGATTGCTATTATTGTTATCCTGGTGAGGCTGGTAATTATTCCTTTGTTTAAATAGGGCAAAGTTTTTAATAATAGGTAACTAACGTAAAACTTTGATTTAAAATTTAGGACAAGGCAGCCCACGGCTGTTGGGAGATCGTTGTACGTAAATAATGGAAATTTCTACACCGCCACGGCTTTGCGATGCTGTTTTAAGGCTTGAAATTGTTGCATCGTAACTAGCGCCCAACCTAAAGTTGCCGTATTCCAAACCAATGTACGGTATCATTGCATCGTTTAATCTCATCCATCCGCCGGCATATACACTTACAGGTTGTTCCACATTAGCGTCGGCTACTACAAATTCAAAGGCACCACCCAATACGGTTTCTGTGGCTTTGGCCTGCGAGCTAAACAAGCCGCTAAGGTGTAACCTCGTGGATTGGCCTACCGGAAAGAAACCTCCTGCATGTACCGTTGTACGTGGATTGATAAGAAAAAATGCACCAGTAAACTGCTGTTTTGGGCGATTGATGTGATACATGGAAACCCCTGCGTAAAAATTATTGTTGTCGGATGTGCTGCCACTGTATAAAATGCCGGCGTTTAAATCGAAATACGAATTTTTGAGCGTGGCGTTGTTAAAAACTTCCGACGTTACACCTGTAAAACCAGAGGAAGTGAGCTGGTCCTCAAATTTTAAGTCAGCCACATTCACCATCATATTGGCATAAGTGCCCTGAAAGGCTGCCCCTATCTGGTGGTATCCTTCCTCGTCAAGGCCTTTGTGAAACGCAGTTGATGCAGTGAGGTAATTAAGTTTTACCGCGCTATTGGCGCTTTGATCGCTGTAACCCATAAAGCCCAGGCCCCAGGTATCGTTGGCAGCTATCCTGTTTTTCATAATAGGCATATCCAGCGAAACGGTAGTAGTTACAAATGCACGATTAATGGTAGGCCATTGGTTCCGATAGTTTCCCGCAACCCTAAAGTCGCCGTCAAACTTGCCTGTAAAAGCCGGGTTAAGAGTTAGTGGCGAAGCAAAAAACTGCGAAAAATGTGGGTCTTGCGCCGCCGCTAAACCTACCATTCCAAACAACATTAAAAAAATAAAATTAATACGCATTGGTTGTACCACAATTGTTTGTGTTGATAGACAATTTAAATGCATTTTTTGATGCAGCCAAAATTTTTTAAAACGCAATTTAGCGTTGCATTTTGGTGCCATAAGCAAGGTCGCCGGCATCGCCCAGCCCTGGTACAATATAGCCCTTGGCAGTAAGCTCGTCATCAATAGTTCCACACCATATTTTTATGCCGGGTATTTCGCGTTGCACGTAGTCAATACCTACTGTGCAGGCAATGGCCGATACAAAATGTATTTGCGCAGGTTGCCCGTCGGCCACCATGGCTTGTATTGATTTTACCAGCGATGAGCCGGTGGCCAACATAGGGTCGCTTATTATTAAAATTATGCCGTCAAGGCAGGGGCAGCTCATATATTCAACATTTATTTCGTAAGTGCCATCGCGGTGGTGTTTGCGGTAGGCCGATACAAAGGCATTATCAGCACGGTCAAAGTAATTTAATATGCCCTGATGCATAGCCAAACCTGCCCTTAAAATAGTGGCCAATACTGGTTGGGTAACCAACGCTTTTGTTAAAGTAACCCCCAGCGGTGTTTGTATCTCTATTTCTTCCCATGGCAGCTCCTTGCTTATTTCGTAGGCGGCTATTTCACCAATTCGCTCAAGGTTGCGTCTAAACCGCATCCGGTCGCTTTGAACGTCAACATTCCGTAATTCGCCTACCCAATTGCTAACCAAACTATGTTGGTCGCTTAAATTAACTACCATGGTATTAATACTGTTTCAGGTTGTAGATTGTGGCGCGAAAATTACAGTAATTATGCCAAGGGCCACTCAAAAACAATAACTAAATGATATGACGTACAGCGTAGTAGGTTTAATGAGCGGCTCATCCCTTGATGGGTTGGATATCGCTTTTATTGAATTTGAAGAAAACGGGGGAAAATGGAATTTTGACATCGTTAAATATGCCTGCATTGCCTATACCCCCCAAATGAAGGCAAGTTTACAACAAGCGCCTGGCATGTCGGCAATAGATTATTTGTTGCTGCACACGCAATATGGCAGGCTGATAGGGCAGGAGGTTAACCGGTTTATTGAGGAAAACAAATTAGATCACCGGGTGCAACTGGTGGCTTCGCACGGGCATACTGTTTTTCATTTACCAGCCAAAAACATGACCGCGCAATTGGGCGATGGTGCCACTATTGCGGCTGTAACCGGCATAAACGTAGTAAGCGATTTAAGGGCGGTTGATATAGCCTTTGGCGGCCAGGGTGCACCCATAGTACCCATTGGCGAGAAACTATTATTTAGCCAGTACCATTTTTGCCTAAACCTTGGTGGTATAGCCAATATTTCCAGCCACGTAAATGACAATTTTATAGCTTTTGATATATGTGCCGCTAATCGCATTTTAGATGTGTTGGTAGCTAAATTGGGCAAGTATTATGATGATAACGGCAACGTTGCTGCAACAGGCAATCTGGCCCCCGACCTGTTAATTGCCTTGAACGATTTGGAGTATTACCGGCAGCCATATCCAAAATCGCTCGACAATAGTTTTGGCCTTAACCTGGTAGTGCCCCTTATAAACGGCTTTGGGCTTGAAACCGCTGATGCGCTGCATACCTATGTTGAGCACATAGCCTACCAACTAGCCCTTGCATGTAAGCCATTTGCCACCGACAACACGCCAAGGCGTATGCTGGTAACCGGCGGTGGAGCACACAATACCTACATGGTGCAAAAAATAACAGAATACCTTAAACCCTTACACTTACAGGTTGAGGTACCCGATAAAATAATTGTTAATTATAAGGAAGCATTAATAATGGCACTGATAGGTTTGCTTCGCTGGCGCGAAGAATACAATGTGCTGAGCTCGGTTACAGGTGCCAGTCGCGATAGTATAAATGGCGCGGTTTGGATGGGGCAGGAGGCTTAAATAGCTTTTAGCTATTAGCCGCTAACCTTAACCATCAGGCGGTAGTTAAATAAAGATTGTTATTACTACCTCACGATTGTTTTTGTTAGGTTGGGTCAACGGAACTAATCATTTACCAGCAAAAAACTATCTCCATCAAACAATCCCTTATCACTCAATTTTAGGTGTGGTATTACCAACAACGCCATAAACGATAATGTCATAAATGGTGCATTTAACGGGCTGCCCAGTGCTTTAGCGGCCGCATCGATGTTGGTGTAGGCTTCGGCCACCTTGTAACCATCGATAGTGCTCATTAATCCGGCTACGGGTAGTGGTAATACCAAATCATTGCCTTTGCCAACGCAACTAACCCCACCCCGGCATTCAGCAATAAGGTTAACGGCACGGGCAATGCTTTCGTCATCCACCCCTACAGCAATAATATTATGACTATCGTGTGCTACGCTGCTGGCAATAGCTCCTATTTTCAAACCGAAATTTTTAATCCAGCCAATGGCGGGTGTGTGTTGGTTATAGCGGTTTACCACCACAATTTTTAAAATGTCTTCGCTGGTATTACTCTCTAAAAAACCATTTTCGGTACGTAGCACCTGCGTTGATAATGATAGCTTTTCGGTTATCAATTGCCCATCCAGTGCTACTATCACATCAATCATTTCGTTGTGCTGTACTATAAGCGCATGAGCGGCAAAATCCTCAGGAGTTTTTTGACTGCAATTGAAGTTGTTGATAATTTCGGATGGTACCGATTCAATCATGCTTTTACCTTTTAAGGCCACTTTAATACCATTGATATAGGTGGCCAAAACCTTAAATGTTTTAAGATCTTTTACCGTAATAAAATCAGCCGGGTCGCCCACTTTAAGTAGTCCAACATCCAATTTGTAGTGAAGTACAGGATTAATACAGGCTGCTTTTAATACTTTAAAAACGTCAACATTTTGCGCCACCGCCCTCATGCATAACACGTTAATGTGGCCTTCAACCAAACTGTCGGGGTGTTTGTCGTCGCTGCAAAACATCATCATGTCTTCATAATCGTTTAGCAAGCCAATAAGTGCATCAAAGTTTTTGGCAGCACTTCCTTCCCTTATAATCACCTTCATGCCCAACGTAAGTTTGTCAAGTGCTTCATCGGCAGTAAAACATTCATGGTCAGTACTTATACCTGCATCTATATATTTTTTTGCCGTTTCGCCGCGCAACCCTGGCGCATGGCCATCTACCGGTTTTCCTAATTTTTTAGCAGCGGCAATCTTTAGCATTACCTGCTCATTGTTGTGCAACACTCCCGGAAAATTCATCATTTCGCTCAGGTACTTTATTTCGGACCTTGCTAACAACCCGGCTACCTGGCCGGCATCTATGCTGGCGCCCGCAGTTTCAAATGTGGTGGCTGGTACGCAACTGGGTGCACCAAAATTAAATTTAAAGGGTACTGTGTTGCCATTTGTAATCATATATTCCACGCCTTCAATACCACATACATTGGCTATTTCGTGCGGATCGCTTACAGTGGCTACTGTGCCATGTGTTACTGCAATTTTTGCAAACTCGCTGGGTACCAGCATGCTGCTTTCAATGTGTACATGGCTGTCAATAAACCCTGGCAAAACAAATGGTAAGGGCAAATTACCAGCCGGTTCGCTGGTTGGTGTTATAGCGGTAATGGTTCCATTGGCCACCAATATAGTAGCTGTGTAAATTTTTTTTTCAACTATATCAACCAATTTGGCATTTAAACTGAACGAATTAGTAAATGAAGCCATGGTAGTAATGCTATTTTTTAAAGCGTGATACAATTTATAGACACTAAATTCAGTTATTAAGTTATTGCTTCTTTGTATAGTACTTGTCGCTTTAAAACTTTATATTGTATCAGGCGTTATTATAAAAAGTACAAATTTTAAACAGTCATATTCTAAAAAGAAACGGCCCGTAGCAAATGGACCATATTTATTAAAGGTTAGCCAATTAAGTTTATTCGTGTTCGTTGAGAAAAAAATCGTCGGGGCCATCCATTAACTCGCGTTCAATTTCTTCCATTTGTACAATATCCCATGCTTCACTTTCAGTAGGGGTAATGTTCATAAGTTCCAACAAATCCATATCCTCCAATTTTTGTTCAATACCTGTTTGAATTTCGCAAATAACAAACGAGGCATTTTGCTCGTAAAATTTTTGTTGTACCTGCCATAAAACGGTAGCCGAAGTACCGTCAATTTCAAACAGGCCCGCCAGGTTTAAAATGACGTTTTTAATCTGGTGGTCTATATATTTCGTAAGTATTTCTGAAAACGTTGCTGCTAAATTGGCAGATAGATTTGGCTCAATCAGCGTTATAACATGAAATTTCTCTTTGGTATCAATTTTGACCATTGTAGCTGTTTACAATTAGATTAACATGTGTGCAAAAGGCCGCATGGAATGCTTCAAAAATATTTGTTATTATTGTATCAACGCAATTAAATCATATGGATAATAATTTTTCAGCGCAGGTAAAGGAAATCATTTCGTTCAGCAGAGAGGAAGCTTTGAGGTTGGGCAATGATTTTATTGGAACCGAACATTTGCTGCTAGGTTTAATCAGGGAGGGCGAAAATACAGCTATCCGCATTTTAAAAACATTAAATGTGGACCTGTACGAATTGCGCAAAGAGGTTGAGCTGGCAGTAAAGGATAAGACAGGAAAAAACATCGCCAACATTAATAGCCTTCCGCTAACAAAACAAGCCGAAAAGGTTATACGGGTTACGGTGTTAGAAGCCAAAGCATTAAAAAGCCCATTGGTTGAAACCGAACATCTTATGTTGTCGATTCTTAAAAACAAAGAAAATATAGCTACCCAAATTTTAAACCAGTTTGATGTAGACTACGATATTTTTAGAACCGAACTTGGTATGGTACGTAGTAACGAACCACGTAGTGAGTACACTGAAGATAATGACGACGATTTTGACGACGATAAAAGAAGTTATTCGCAACAGCAGCGGGCAAAGCAACAAACCAACACCAAAAGCAAAACGCCGGTATTGGATAACTTTGGACGCGATATAACAAAATTGGCCGAAAGCGGATCGCTTGACCCGATAGTAGGTCGCGAAAAAGAAATTGAACGGGTAAGCCAGATATTAAGTCGCCGTAAAAAAAATAACCCCATATTGATTGGTGAGCCGGGTGTGGGTAAAACTGCTATTGTAGAGGGTTTGGCACTTCGTATTGTTCAGCGTAAGGTTAGCAGGGTTTTGTTTGATAAAAGAGTGATTAGCCTTGACCTTGCAGCACTGGTGGCAGGTACCAAATACCGGGGCCAGTTTGAGGAAAGAATGAAGGCCATTATGAATGAGCTGGAGAAGAATCGCGACGTGATATTGTTTATTGATGAAATACACACTATTGTTGGTGCCGGTGGCGCAAGTGGCTCGCTAGATGCAAGCAATATATTTAAACCAGCCCTTGCAAGGGGCGAACTGCAATGCATAGGCGCCTCTACGCTGGATGAATACCGAATGTATATTGAAAAAGATGGTGCACTTGACCGTCGTTTTCAAAAGGTGCTTATTAACCCGCCAACAGTGGAAGAAACAATACAAATACTTACCAATATACAAAGCAAGTACGAAGATTATCATAGCGTGTCCTATAGCGAAGAAGCAATAGACGCCTGTGTAAAGCTGAGCGACCGGTATATGACCGACCGTTTGTTACCCGACAAAGCAATTGACGTATTGGACGAGGTTGGCGCACGGGTGCACCTGAAAAACATAAACGTACCACAGGATATTCTTGACCTCGAAAAAAAGATAGAGGATATAAAGGTTGAGAAAAACAAGGTGGTTAAAAGTCAGCGTTTTGAAGAAGCGGCGGCCCTTCGCGATACTGAAAAGCGTTTGGGTGAGGCCTTGGACAAAGCCAAAGCCGCATGGGAAGAAGAAAGTAAAAACAAGCGTTACCCAATTGATGAAGAGGCCATTGCAGAGGTAGTAAGTATGATGACGGGTATACCAGTAAAACGTATGGTGCAGGCTGAAACCGAAAAGTTACGCCGCATGGGCGATGATATGAAGGAAATGGTCGTGGGCCAGGAAGACGCTATTTCTAAAGTTACAAAAGCTATTCAACGTAACAGGGTAGGTTTAAAAGACCCCAGAAAGCCAATAGGTACTTTCATTTTTCTTGGCCCTACAGGCGTAGGTAAAACCGAATTGGCACGTGCCCTTGCCCGTTACATGTTTGACAGCGAAGATGCATTGATACGCATTGACATGAGTGAATACATGGAGAAGTTTACGGTAAGCAGGTTGGTGGGAGCGCCTCCCGGATATGTAGGATACGAAGAGGGTGGACAATTGACCGAAAAAGTACGCCGCAAGCCCTACAGTGTTATTTTACTGGATGAGATAGAAAAAGCTCACCCGGATATTTACAATATTTTATTACAGGTATTAGACGATGGGCAACTGACAGATGGTTTGGGTAGAAGAATTGACTTCAAAAATACCCTGATCATTATGACCAGTAACATTGGCGCAAGGCAGTTAAAAGATTTTGGCGACGGTGTTGGTTTTGCCACCGCAAACCGAGTACAAAATGCTGAAGAAAATAGCAAAGCAGTAATTGAAAAGGCCTTGAAGCGCACCTTCTCGCCCGAGTTCCTAAACAGGATAGACGATGTGGTAATATTTAATTCGCTTAGCAGGGAAAATATTTTTGAGATCATTAACATACTAATGAAAGGTGTTATGAAGCGTTTGGTAACCCTTGGCTTTAGCCTTGAACTAACCGACGAAGCAAAAGACTTTATTGCCGATAAAGGGTATGATGTACAATTTGGCGCGAGGCCGTTACACAGGTCCATTCAAAAATACCTGGAAGACCCATTGGCAGAGGAAATTTTGAATATGAATGTTAAGCAGGGCGATACGTTGATTGCCGGGCTGGATAAGGAAAATGGTAAGATAACTTTTAGCCTTAAAACAAAGGAGGAAGAGATAGAGGAACGAAAAGAGAAATAACGATCTGACAAATACATATAAAGCCGTCTTTTTTTAGGGACGGCTTTTTTATGCCCCGTACTGGCAGGTTTTGTTTTTTGGTAATGATTTCACCTGCAAATTTGCAGCAATCGTTCGCTAATTACTTTTATGGACAAAATTATAATTACTATCGACGGGTATTCATCGTGCGGAAAAAGTACGTTGGCAAAGGACTTAGCCAATAAACTGGGGTATGTATTTATTGACAGCGGGGCCATGTACAGGGCCATTACTTTATATTTTTTACGAAATCATATAGATTGGGCCGATAGACAACAGGTGGTAGATGCGCTTAGTAGTATTAAGCTAACCTTTTCATACAATAAAGAGGCAGGCAAAAGTGACATGATAATGAACGGCGAAAATGTAGAATACGTGATAAGGGATATGGTGGTTGCCGAAAAGGTAAGTGATGTGGCAGCAATAAAGGAAGTGCGGCATTTTGCTGTAGATGCCCAACGGAGCATTGGTTTGCATAAAGGAATTGTAATGGACGGGCGCGATATTGGAACAACCGTTTTTCCGAATGCTGAGTTAAAAATTTTTATGACAGCCGACCCTTCCATAAGGGTACAAAGACGTTATGACGAAGTGGTGGCAAAATACCCACTCATCACTTTTGACGAAATAAGAGCGAACCTCGAAACCCGCGATCATATAGACACGCATCGCGAATTTAGCCCATTAAGGCAGGCTTCCGATGCCATTGAACTTAATAATACCAACCTGACTCACAATCAGCAATTAGCTATTGCACTGGCATGGGTAAAGGAAAGGATGCCTGTTTAGAACCGGCAGTTTGTCATACTTTGTTCAAACTATTTATCTACAAAAACAAAGCATTATAAAGCTTGCTATTAAAACTTACCCTGGAACGTGAAGCAGGTATTTTTCTTCAAAATAAGGCTCGGGAAAAATGGAGTGGATATTGACAACATTGGGCTTTAGCCCGCTTTCCGAAATTTCGGCTGCAAGGTCACCACCCTTTAAACATACCAACCCGTTTGCCACGCTGCTTTTGCCACCACGCCTTAAAAGTTTAGCACCCCAAAACCAAAGGTCTTTTAGCGGTGCCACCGCCCGCGACAACACAAAATCAAATTGCTGGTTCTTAATATCCTCCGCACGGGTATGAAGTGTGTTTACATTTAGCAGCCCGGTTTCCTGTACCACTGCATTAATCACTTTTAATTTTTTGGCAATGCTATCTACCAATAAAAACTCCACCTCTGGAAAAAAAATGGCCAGTGGCACACCGGGAAATCCCCCACCTGTACCAATATCAATAATTTGTGTGCCCGGTTTAAAATCAATGGTGGCAGCAATGGCTAGCGAGTGTAGCACGTGGTTAAGGTAAAGGCTGTCAATATCTTTTCGGCTTATAACGTTTATTTTACTGTTCCACTCTTCGTATACAGGCTTTAATGCAGTAAACTGCGCCAGTTGCTTATTAGTAAACCCGCTAAAATATTGTAGAATTTGTTGCATTATGAGCCAAACTAAAAAGTAAAAATTAAAAACTAAAAAACTAAAAAACTAAAAACTAAAAATGACAAAGCATTATGCCCAGGTGCGTTTAGGCTTTCTAAAAAGCGATGGTAAAAAAAGGATATAGTACAGGCACATCCAAATATCCAACAAAGGGTATAGGGGCCATAAGTCTTTTTCGTTTAGCTTATCCATTGTTTTGAAGTAGATGATACCCTGCAAAATTAATCGTGCGCCAAACACCGCCAGTGCCATCCACCAATTAAAAAAAATGGCTGCTGCAATAACTAAAGGATACACCATGAATTGCGTAGCGCTATACAGACCCAATAAAAATTTATGACTGGTTTTGTAATATTTGGCGGTAGTGTAGTGCCTGAATTTTTGCGACCACCACCCTTGCCAACTCTTTTTTGGTTCGCTTAGCGTGTGTGCATCTTTATCAATTACAATATTAGTATTGCCTGCATGGGCAACCTTATTAATAAAAAGGTCATCGTCGCCACCGGGTATTTGATTAATGAACGAAAACCCTTTGTTTCTAAAAAACACCTCCCGCTTATAACTTAGGTTTCGGCCAACGCCCATATAAGGCTGCCCTGCCAATGCATAACTAAGGTATTGCAATGCTGAATGGTAGGTTTCAAAACGTATTAGTTTATTTAAAAGGCCCGGCCTTTTATGATACGCCCCATAGCCCAATACAATTTCGGTATTACTGTGGTAGCCATCCTGCATTAGTTGTAGCCAATGTTCGCTGGCCGGTACACAGTCGGCATCGGTTAGTAACAGGGTTTCGTTGCGGGCGGCCTTTATACCCATGCTTAACGGAAATTTTTTTCCATTAATCATTTTTGCTTCCTGTGTCAGTTCCACCGGGGTTAGGTGCTTAAATGTTTTTCTCAGTTCTTCTATCAGGTATTTGGTATCGTCGTGCGAGTTATCGTTTACCAAAATAACCTCGTGGGTGGTTGGGTATTCCTGCACCAGCACACCAGGCAGGTTTTTTACGATGTTATCAGCTTCATTGCGGGCGCAGATTACTACCGATACCGGCTTTTGCTCGTTATGGATTTTTTGTTTTGGTTTAAAAAATGCCAGGCGTTGAAAAAACCAGGCATAATAGAAAATTTGAATGGCTATAACGGTGCATAAGCCACCAAAAATAAGTTCGCGCCAAAACGTCAATAAAAACATGGCGCAAATGTATGGTTTACGATGGTTTTTAATATCAATTGATGAGGGAAGAAGTGTTAAGTTGGGGGTCGGGAGGAAGTTATTAGTTATGAGTTATGAGTTATGAGTTGAGAGTTGAGAGTTGTGAGTTGTGAGTTGAGAGTTGTGAGTTGTGAGTTGTGAGTTGTGAGTTGTTAGTTGTGAGTGGTGAGTTGTGAAATAAGAGTTGTGAATTAAGAGTTATGAATTAAGGGTTATAAATTGTGACTTTTAAAAGAAGTGAGCCGCAGGTGGCTGAGCAAAGCCAACGGTAAGTTGGGAGTTGGCAGTCTATAGTCGGGAGTTGTAAGGGAGTTATGAATTATGAGTTTAGAATTAAGCTTTATG
>JBBRUR010000123.1:0-14692 GCA_038247635.1 Chitinophagales bacterium | reverse complement strand
CGTGATATTGAAACGTCTGTCTTTACCATCATCGACATTCGCTACCCCGGCAAAGAAACAGTGATGAACAAAAAAGGATTGATTGAAAGCGATATGACATTGATAGCCATCAGGCCAAAAGTTGCCTACTATGGCATTCAAAATATCGCGGCTATATTTGATAGCAAACTTAATCTTACCCCAGCGTTTGGCTATACTACGGAGTCGAAGGAGTCGATGTCTGTTTTTGGATACACACAGGATGGCACAAAAAAACAGGCAGTCACCGTGTGGCTGGATGGCAAAATACCCTCCAATGCTTTTACCACCACACCTACTAATATTACATTACAAAATGTACAGTTTACCCAGCCGGTGTATGTTGACCTTATGACCGGCCACATATACGACATACCAGCGAATGCATGGAGTAAACAAGGCAACAGTTATGCCTTCAAAAACATTCCGTTGTACGATGCACCGGTGCTGATAGCTGAAAAATCGATGGTGATAAAAACTAGCAGTATCATTAATTTAAAACAAAAAGCTTAACCCGTTTTAAAGCTTCCCTATGTTTAAAAAATCATCATTTTTTTTATTGGCAATAGCTGGTTTGCTGGTCAGTTACAAAACCCCGGCACAGGTAGCCACCGCCGGGTTTAAACAAGCCGGCCAACTGGCTACCCGCGATGCCAAAGATATAAAAGCCAGCACATGGAGCATAGGCGGCGAAACACTCGACCGCGATTACACCGATTATCAATCGTATAAAAAATATTTAGGCCCTTTGGGTGCCAAACGCATTCGTCTGCAGGGCGGCTGGAGCAAGTGCGAAAAAACAAAAGGCATTTATAGCTTTGCGTGGCTGGATAGTATTATACCCGACGCCGCTTTAAGAGGTGTATATCCGTGGGTAGAATTATCGTATGGCAATCCTATTTACGAAGGCGGTGGCGAAGCAAAGCTGGCTGGTCATATTCCAACATCGCCAGAGGCATTGGCTGCATGGGACAATTGGGTAAAGGCCATGGTTGGCCGGTATAAATTGTCGGTACCCGAGTGGGAAATATGGAACGAACCCGACCTGAATAAAGACCATAC
Source organism: Chitinophagales bacterium (assembly GCA_038247635.1). GTDB lineage: Bacteria > Bacteroidota > Bacteroidia > Chitinophagales > Chitinophagaceae > Segetibacter. Next base: position 13,612 of record JBBRUR010000123.1, on the reverse strand, counting down.
CGGCAAAGAGATCGGTGAATTTTACCTGCGTACTGCAAAACTCGTACGGACCATACAACCAGATGCACGACTGATAGCATTGGGCATGGCCAGCGTAACACGCCTTGAATTTGTAAAGGATTTTATGAATTACCTACAAGCCAATAACGGGCTTCCGTATATTGATATATTCACTTATCATGGGTACGCTTTCAACCCATCTACCAGCTATCCGGAAATTGAAAAATTGCGGGAACTGGTGTGGAGCTATAAGCCATCTATCGTATTTATGCAGGGCGAAAATGGCGCGCCTTCTACTGCCAAACCGATAGGTGCCTTAAGGCAATTTGACTGGACTGAACTTACACAAGCCAAGTGGGACCTGCGCCGTATGCTGGGCGACCATGGGCGTGGCATTGCTACCAACCTGTTTACCATAAGCGATATTCATTATGAAGCAGGCGACCACATGGTGGGCGTAAATACCAACGGCATTTTAAAAACCAATCCCGACAAAACAATCGACCGCCCCAAGATGGTGTATTATGCAGCTCAACGGGTATTTAGTTTGTTTGATAACCAGTTGGTGCTGCTAAAGAAACAACCAACCACTAATCAAAGCACTGTTTTCGCCTTTCAATATAAACACCAAAACAATGGTGGCACAATAGTATCGGTATGGAGTGGCGAAGCAAAACCAGCCGACAGTTACGAAGCCAGACCAACTACAATAACGGTTAACAATGGCAACTTTACACAGCCGGTTTATGCCGATTTAATAACCGGTAAAGTAACCGACATACCTAAAAGTAATTTTACAAAAATGGGTAGTACCTGGGTATTTACCGGCATACCTGTACCCGATTACCCTATGTTGATAGCCGATAAAAAAGCGATTTTGCTACAGAAGTAAACCATATAAAAAGAAACAAAATTTAAAACCATGCACTTAGAACTACAGCAACTGGATTACTGGGCAATACTCATTTACATGGTATTGATGGCAGGTATCGGGTTGTTTTTTGGCTGGTTTATAAAAGATGCAAGTGCCTACCTGAAAGGCTCAGGCACAATACCATGGGTGGTGGCAGGCATCAGCAACTTTATGGCCCTGTTTAGCACGTTTGTGTTTGTGGCCTACGCGGGTATTGCTTACGACGATGGATTGGTAGCTGTAACGGTTATGCTCACCACCGTGCCAGCCTGTATTGTAGCCTCTATGTTTTTGGCCAAACGCTGGAGACGGCTGCAACTGGTAAGCCCTATTGAATATTTGGAGGTTCGCTACAATGTATCGGTAAGGCAGATTGTTGCGTGGGGCGGCATCCTTATGCGGCTGCTTGACAATATGGTTAGGCTGTATGCTATCGGTATTTTTCTTACCGTAGTTACGCCACTAAACCTAAACCAGGCCATTGTTATGACTGGTGTTGTAGTTACGCTGTTTACCATTGTAGGTGGTTTATGGGCGGTAACGGTTATGGGTACAGTGCAGTTTGTGGTACTTATTTTTGCCACTTTAATACTGTTGCCTTTATCGTTGACGGAAGCTGGCGGACTTAGCGGCATAGCCGCCAAAGTGCCCAACAACCTGCAATTTTTTAACGGCCCCAAAGGCGCACCCATGTGGCTAATGGTGTATTGCCTGATGGTTATTATAAAGTACAACGAAAACTGGACCTTTATTCAGCGTTTTTTTTGTGTACGCGACGAAAAATCGGCTACCAAAGTAGGCTACCTCACCGCATTCCTGTTTCTTATTTTCCCAATTGTTTTTTTGTTACCTGCGGTAGCAGCAAGGGTAATTTTTCCCAACCTGGCCAATAGCGAAATGGCGTATGTAAGTATATCGGCCAAACTACTGCCTACGGGGTTAATGGGTGTTATGATCGCCTCTATGTTTGCGGCTACCATGTCGTCGCTAACGGCTGAATACAACGTAATTTCTTCGGTACTTACCACCGACATTTATAAACGAATATTTAGAAAGCAAGCCGGCGATAAGGAACTGCTTAGGGCTGCCAAAGTATTTACCCTGTTAACCGGAATGTTGGTTTTGCTGGGCGGTATTTATGTTAATGTTTTTGGCGGCGCGTTTGAAGCCAACAAGCTTTTTACCGGCATTTTTGCCATACCCATTGGTATACCGCTAATATTAGGTGTATTGTTTAAAAAGCCTACCCCGGCCGGTGCCATACTTACCGTATTTGTAGGGGCTGCTACCGGTATTGTATTCAGCCTTATTCCAAACCTGATTAGCTGGGACATGGGCACTTTTATTGAGACCATCATTTGCCTGATCATCTTTTTTGCTTCTGGCTTAACAAAAGTTAACCGCCGCGGATATTACGAACGCATTACCGGCTTTTTTAAACAACTGGCTACGCCTATAGCAGAGGAGGACAAACCAACGATTGAGCCCAAATTTAAATGGGCACTTAATGGCTTGTTCGCTGTATCGCTGGCGGTATCGGGTTTACTGTTTATAATCATGAGCATCCATTCCATACAACTGGACAGTGGAAAGTATTCGCTGGCGGCGGGGTTAATTTGTATGGTGTTGGCAGCAATCATGTGGTTCTTAAATCGTAAGCCGGTTGAAGTTGAAAAGGTAGTTGTAGTGCCATTGGATAAGAAGCGGGAGATAGTTGGATAGGAGAGAATTAGGAGATGAAATTGTTAGCTATACTTTACACCGGATAAAATTGTGCATTGCTGAATATGGAATTACAAGTAGAAGAGTCCCGCCGAGGCGGGAACGATGATAAATAGTAGCAATACTGCTGTGGCCAATAAAAAAAATAATTCCCATTTTAAAGTGGTGTGTAATTTAAAGGGGGAAATGAATAAGTTGAAACATTTTTTTATGAAGATTTTTAGATTAGTAAAACATATAGCGCTTATGCAATTACTGTTTGTGCTGCCATGGGCCGTACAACTTCAGGCGCAGTCTATCGATACATCCCGCAACAGGGTAAAGACGGATCTTACAATCCCCTTCAAATATATCGGTACGATTAAATCGAGAAGCACTGGTGAGATAAAATCTTCTAACTGGATATTAGGTTGCGAAACCCTTGACCGGGATATGACCGACTATGACCTATACAAAGAATACATAGCGCCATTAGGTATAAAGCGCTTGCGTATGCAGGCAGGTTGGGCAAAAACCGAAAAAACAAAGGGCGTGTACGATTGGGCATGGCTTGATAAGATTATTGACGATGCAGCCAGCCGCGGTTTTGAGGTTTGGTTAGAAACGGGTTACGGAAATCCCGTGTATGAAGGCGGAGGCGGTGTAACATTAAGCGGGGGAATTCCTACATCTACCGTTGCATTAAAAGCCTGGGATACCTGGGTAGATGCGTTGGTGAAGCGCTACAAAAACAAAGTGAAAGATTGGGAAATATGGAATGAGCCAAACTTTGGCGATAATGAAATAAACGGCGCTGAAGCGGTAGCTCAATTGAATATCAGAACCGCAGAAATTATAAAAAGAAACCAGCCGGAAGCAACAATATCAGGATTGGCTATGGGCCACATTGACCTTGCTTTTGCCGATGCATTTTTTAAGTTTATCAATACGCGGAAAAAGATGCACTTGTTTGATAATATGACTTACCACGACTATGTATATAATCCTGACTCGAATTATGGCCATGTAGCTGAATTGAGAAGAACGCTTGATAAATATGCACCCAATGTAAAGCTACGGCAGGGCGAAAATGGCTCCCCTGCTTTTGGTGGACAGGGGCGTGGCGCTTTGGGTGATTATGACTGGACCGAACTATCGCAGGCAAAATGGAACATCAGAAGAATGTTAGGTGACCTTGGGCACAATATAGAATCAAGCATACTCGGCATTATTGATATGAACTATCCAAAAACCGGCCCCATCACCAGGTTAAATGTAAAAGGCATTATTGAGTCGGACTCAACCAAAAAAGCTTTACGTCCTAAAATGGCTTATTATGCTATGCAGAATGTTGCTGCCGTATTCGATCACTCATTGCAGCGGCTTGAAGACTTGCATCCAACTTATAACGCTAACCTAACACTGGATACTGCAAAACACAGGTACGCAAAAAGTACCGATAGAAGTGTATCAGTTTTTGGCTATGAGCACGTAACAACCAAAAAACAATTGTATGCAATTTGGAGTGACGAGTATATACCAACCAACAGCAACACCACCAGAAATATCAGCTTTACTTTTTTGAATGGAAATTTTCAGCAACCGGTTTATGTTGATGTGATTACAGGATCGGTGTATGAAATTGCTGCCAATAAATGGAGCAAGGTTGGCAATAAATATATTTTTAAAGATATGCCGGTGTATGATGCGCCTATATTAATTGCAGATAAAAGCCTTGTACCCACACGATAAATATAATAAATAAATGAGCGCTTTTAACGATACCGATTTTCTTTTAATGAACGAATATGGTAAGCGATTGTATCATGCCGTTGCTTCCTCATTGCCCATTATTGATCCGCACAATCATATTGACCCTGCTGCATTAGCAAGCAATAAAAAGTTTGAGAACATTTACCAGCTTTGGGTGCAAAACGATCCGTACAAACACAGGGCAATGCGTATTTACGGTATAGCGGAGGAATTAATTACCGGTAATAAACCCGCGTATAAAAAGTTCGTTGCCTGGGCTACTTGTTTCGCCGCAACGGCAGGCAACCCTTTGTTTCATTGGAGTTGTATGGAGCTGAAATCTTTATTTGGCATTAATGAAATACTAACTCCATCAAATGCGCGACACATTTGGGATAATGCAAATGAATTGTTGCCACAGGAAAAATTTACCCCACTAAACATTATAAAAAACTTTGGCGTTGAAATGCTTTGTACTTCCGACGATTTAAATGATAGTCTTGAACATCACCTTCAATTATCAAAACAAAATACCGGAGTAACCTGCTTACCTTCTTTGCGTGCTAATAGTATTATAAGTTTTAATCAGCCTTCGTTTTATAAATGGCTGCAAAATTTACAAATCATCACTTCCATTGAAGTAGTTGATCTCAATACCTATCAATCAGCTATTATTAACCGCCTCAATTTTTTTGATGAAGCAGGTTGCTTATTAAGTGACCATTCATTGGATAGCGGCTTTACCTATAAGTTATGCGACACATCGAATGCAACTTATTTATTTAAGCGGGTGCTGGATAAAGAAGCAATAGACCACGAGGAATTTATCAGCCTTCAATCTTACCTCCTGCATTTTTTAGGAAAAGAATATGCCAAAAGAAATTGGAAGATGCAATTGCATATCGGCGCTTACCGCTATACCAGTTCTGTATTACGAAGTAAGGTAGGCCCCGCAGGTGGTTATGCTTGCATTGGTAGTACTGCTCATGTTCCGTCGCTTTGTCTTTTTTTAGATGAGTTGGATAAAGAAGGTGCTTTACCAAAAACTATTTTATACACTTTAAATCCTGCCGACAATGCGGTGTTTGCGTCGCTTACCGGCTCGTATGCGCAGGATGGCGTGCAGGGCAAAATACAGTTTGGACCCGCCTGGTGGTACAACGATCAGTACGAAGGCATTACCCAACAACTAATCGCCCTGAGCAGCTATGGCCTGCTGGCCACCAGCATTGGCATGACTACCGACTCCCGCAGCATTTTATCGTTTACCCGCCACGAATATTACCGCAGAATACTATGCAACAAAATAGGCGAATGGCTAACCAATGGTATGCTGCCCAACGATGAGCCGTTATTAGAAAACCTGGTACGCAACATTGCTTACCAGAACGTTAAAAACTGGATCAAAAAATAACTATGAGCAACAACAACCATAAAGTAGCAGTAGTAACAGGCGCCGGTGGAACCCTTTGTTCCGAAATGGCTATTAACCTGGCAGCGCAGGGCTACCACGTAGCCTTAATGGGGCGCACGCTGCAAAAACTACAGGCGGTAGAACAGCACATCAAATCCATTGGCGGCACCGCCATATCTGTAGCCGCCGATGTATCCAACGAAGCCTCTGTAAAAGAAGCTGCCGCCACCATCAAAGAACAGTTGGGCCTATGCCATGTGCTTATTAATGGCGCTGGTGGCAACCAAAACGAAGCACTCACCAACATCACCACCTTCAACGAAAAAGAGTTACTGGACGATGGTTCAGTAAAAGGCTTTTTCAACCTAAGCATGGAGGTGTTCAGCTCGGTCATCAACATCAATACCATGGGCACCGTAATCCCCAGCTTTGTTTTTGGCAGGCAAATGGCCGGTCTCAAACGCGGCAACATCATCAACATAGCCAGTATGAACAGTTACCGGCCACTAACCAAAGTAGGCGCCTATGGTATAGCCAAGGCAGGCATCGCCAACTTTACGCAGTGGTTGGCGGCCTATCTGGCTCCGGCCAACATCAGGGTAAATGCCATTGCGCCGGGCTTTTTTTTAAACGACCGCAGCCGCAAAATAATGTTCAATGCCGATGGAACTTATACTGACCGGGCCAACAGTGTACTGGCGCACACACCGCTAAAACGTTTTGGCGAAGCGCCCGAACTAACCGGTTGTATGAACTGGCTTATTAGCGACGAAGCGGCCGGTTTTGTAACCGGCATAATAGTGCCGGTCGACGGCGGATTTTTATCAAACGCAGGAGTATAATCACAACGTCTATCATTAAATCATTTTAAAACAACCGATCATGAATATTGAAACAACACAAAATGGCGCTCACACTTTATCGGGTTCTGAGCAATACAAAAAAGAAGTGGGCATGATGAACCTCGAAGCCTTTATTGAAGAACGGGAGTACATCTCCACTGCTGGTTTTCCTATACCCGACAACGAATTATTGAATCGCTTTGAGCAGTTGTACACCGGGGCCGTAAACGACGTGCTGCGCGAGTTTTGCCTCATTAACCAAACAATGCCCAACCGCATTGTTCCACTTCGCGAATACCGCACTATTGCCGGTTTTGCGTTTACGGTAAAAAGTGCGCCCAATGCCAAAGTAAAAGGCGAGATGGAGTTCCGCACCAAAATGCTCGACGACCTCAAAGAAAACTCCTTTATTGTATGGGATACCAGCAAAGACGAAAAGGCCACGCTTTGGGGCGGAGTAATGACCGCTGCCAGTCGCAGCAAAGGCGTTAAAGCAGCCTGTATAGACGGTGGTATCCGCGATACCCACCAGATACTAGAAGCCGACTTCCCCGTATTTTACAAGTACCGCACCAGCAATGGCAGCCTGGGCCGTTGCCTCATCACCCACTATCAAACCGTGTTACAAATTGACGATGTAACCATCCGTCCCGGCGATGTGGTGCTCGGCGATATTGACGGCGTATTGATAGTACCCCGCGACATAGCCTACCAGGTATTGGTTCGCGCCGAAGAGATAAAAGAAAATGAAAAAAAGATCTATAGCTGGGTAGAGGCAGGCGACAGCATAAAAGAGATAACCGAAAAAGGTGGCTATTTTTAGGCCCATTGAAAGTTTTTTTTGGTTACCAGCAGTAGTTTTTCATGGAGTCATTCTTGCGTCGCACACTTATACTTTACATTTATATGGCAGCAACAACATCGTTTTACAATTGGCTTTGTGTCACTTAGTGCCTTCGTGCCTTGGTGGTTTAAAAAACTTTTATGGCTATAAAAAACTTAGCGCCCCTTTGCGCCTTAGCGTCTTAGCGGCCCCAAAAAAAACTTTATAGGGCCTTAGCGTCTCAGCGGCCCCAAAAAAACTTAGTGTTCCTTTGCCCCTTAGCGTTTTAGCGGCAATAAAAAAAACTTAGCGCCCCTTAGTGCCTTAGCGTCTTAGCGGCAATAAAAAAAACTTAGCGCCCCTTAGTGCCTTGGCGTCTTAGCGGCAATAAAAAAAACTTAGCGCCTCTTAGTGCCTTAGCGTGTTAGCGGCCACAAAAAAAACTTAGCGCCTATTAGCGTCGTTGTGTCTTAGCGGCAATAAACAAACAAAATGAAATTATCCTTCTTATTTTTTGGTAACCAGCCTAACGAAAAATGGGCACTCTGCCGCCAGATGGGCATCCGGCACGCCATCGCCAAACTTGCACCCGAACTAACCGGCGCAGCGCCCATTTACGATTATGCATCCCTTTCCCGCTCAAAACAAATATTTGAAGAAAACGGTTTTGCATTAACCGGTCTCGAAGGCGACCAGTTTGATATGACCCGCATAAAACTCGGCCTCGATGGCAGGGAAAAAGACATTGAGCTTTACCAAACCATGCTCCAAAATATGGGCAGATTGGGAGTGGGTTTCATCTGTTACAACTTTATGTACACCGGCTGGTACCGCACCAACAAAGCCCTGCACGAACGGGGCGGCGCATTGGTAAGCGGCTTCAATTACCAAAAAGCCCTGCAGGAGCCCGACAACAAATACGCCCCCATAAGCGAACAACAGGTGTGGGACAATTACCAGTATTTTATTGAGCAGGTAATGCCCGTAGCCGAAGCCAACGGCGTACAAATGGCGCTCCACCCCGACGATCCACCCATTAGCCCTGTCAATGGTATTGGCCGAATATTAACTTCGGCCGAAGCCATCCGCAAAGCACTGTCGTTTAGCAATAGTCCATCGCATGGCCTCACCTTTTGCCAGGGCACCTACACCACCATGGGCGAAGATGTACATGCGCTGATACACGAATTTGGCAACAGCAAAAAAATCTTTTTTGTACACATCCGCGACGTGGTCGGCACCCCCGATAACTTCCGCGAAACCTTTCACGACAATGGCCCCACCGATATGTACAAAATGATGAAGGCCTACAAAGCAATCGGCTTTACCGGCCCCCTCCGCAGCGACCATGTACCCACCATGGCCGGCGAAAACAACGACCACCCCGGTTATGAAATGAAGGGTAATTTGTTTGGGATTGGGTATATAAAGGGATTGATGGATGGGGTATAGTTTGTAGGGCTTTTATTAGCAAATCAGGGCCGTCATCCCGTCCGCCGCGGCGGATCGCGATCCCCTGAGCATTGGCCAGCCGAACGGCCGCTCGTCATCCCGAACTCGTTTCAAGATCCCCTGAGCATTGGCCAGCCGAACCGAAGGCCGTCATCCCGAACTCGTTTCGGGATCCCCTGAGCATTGGCCAGCCGAACCGCCGCTCGCCATCCCAAACTCGTTTCGGAATCTCCTGAGCATAAGAAGGCCGACCACCAGGGGATGCTGAAATAAATTCAGCATGACGGGCAGTTGAACCACCGCTCGCCATCCCAAACTCGTTTCAGGATCTCCTGAGCATAAGAAGGCCGACCACCAGGGGATGCTGAAATAAATTCAGCATGACGGGCAGTTAAACCGAAGGCCGTCATCCCGAACTCGTTTCGGGATCTCCTGAGCATAGAGAGGCCGACCACCAGGGGCTGCTGAAATAAATTCAGCATGACGGGCAGTTGAACCGAAGGCCGTCATTCCAAACTCGTTTCGGGATCCCCTTAATCATAAGAAGGCCGACCACCAGGGGATGCTGAAATAAATTCAGCATGACGGATACTTTTGGGCGACTCATTTCTGCTACCTGCAAAACGACGGGTGGAGGACAAAAATATTTGCCAATCACCTACCCCACTTCCTACTCAAAACGATTGCATATTTTTTTGCCAGCTGCGTTGAGTGCTTTAATAATCCGGTCTTTGTGCGAAGTGATGAGCCGGCTTTCGGGTAAAAACACGCTCAGGCTGGCAATTACCTTTTCTTTACGATAAACCGGTACGGCAAAACCGACTATGTGTTTTGAAGAAACCGTTTGAGCCAAATTATCTTTCCTTATTTTTTTTATTAATTTTTCCATTCCCTCGGCGGTCTGTGCGCCAGCCCAAACTTCTTTCAACGGGTAGCCGGTAGCTTCCAATAACGTGTCTAATTCACCGGCCGATAGAAAGGCTACGATAGTGCGGCCGCTTGCGGTTCCAAAAACGTCCGCCTCTACATTTGCCCGTACCTGCAGGTCCTGGTCGCAGAGCACTGTATGAAGAATAAATCTTTTATTGTTGCGGATCACTCCTAATAAACTTGTCTCATTCAACTCTTCTGTCAATTCTTCCATAATGGGTTTGGCTACCGTAAGCAGATCCTGGCTATACGATAGGCTGCCTGTTAATTTGTAAGCACCTGCGCCCAAAATATATCCCGATTTACGGCTTACATTCTCCAAAAAATTTCTTTCCACCAGGGTTTTAACAATATTGGCACAGGTAGGCTGACTAAGCTTTGCTGCTTTCGCAATACTTATTAATTGTATCGGCTCTTTGCCATGCCGGGCCACAAACTCCAGTATGTCAATAGCCCTTTCTATTACCTGTATCATGCATGTAATTTTAGTGGACAAGTTAATTCAATTATGCAAAATTCAAGAATGATGAACTTAAATTAAACAATAAAAAATCAACCAGCATTCAGGGTGAATGGTGAAACGTCAAATCACAATGGTCAATGGTTAATGGTCAACTGTGAAATGTGAATAGTCAATTGTAGAACTTGAAATGTCAATGGTGAATGGTCAATCGTGAAAAGTGAAAAGTGAATAGTCAATCGTGAAATGTGAAAGGTCAATAGTCAATCGTGAAACGTAATGTCAATTGTAAAATGTCAACTACAACTTATCACTCATCACTCACAACTCATCACTCATCACTCACAACTCATCACGCACCACCTACTACTCACTACTCACTACTACTCACTACTACTCACTACTCACCACCACTCATCACTCACCACTCATCACTCATCACTCACCACTTACCACCTACTACTCACTACTCACCACTCACTACCCTTAATTACTTACCACTTACAATTCACCACTCACAACTCACAACTCCTACTCCCAACTCACTACTCACCACTCACCACTCACAACTCACAACTCCTACTCCCAACTCACTACTCACCACTCACCACTCACAACTCACCATTCTGATCTATCTTTAATTTCTATTTTTCAAAAGCACATAAACGTTTACCCTTTGAACTATTTTCTATTACTTGTTTTACTCTTTTTTAATGGAGCTTTTACACACCCTTGCACTTACCCTAAATTTTCTCCGGCATTAAATTCCTCCAAAATCAACCCTGTTGATGTATTTAATTCAGCAATACAACTGCAGGATACTTTACCAGTTGATACATTTAATATTCGCGTTGCCTTAACCATTAATGATACCCTGTTAGACTTATACCTTTTAATTGGGCAAAGCAACATGGCTGGCCGGGGAACGATGGACGACCAATATGTACGGGCAGGTAATTCAACAATACTTATGCTTACTAAAAACAACCAATGGGTACCAGCACAACATCCGCTTCATTTTGATAAACCGTCTGTTGCAGGGGTGGGACCCGGACTGGTTTTTGGCAAAGCAATGGCCGCAGCTAACCCTACTCACGTTATTGGTTTAATACCTTGTGCTGTTGGCGGCACCTCCATTAACACCTGGGTGCCGGGCGGCTACGATTCAGCCACCAAAACGCACCCTTACAACAATATGCTGTTGCGGCTAAAGGCAGCCATGCAATCGGGCAAATTAAAAGGTATCTGCTGGCTACAGGGCGAGTCCGATAGCAGCCCCGAAAAGGCAGACGGCTACCTTGCTAAACTGTCCATATTAATTGAAAAGCTGCGCAACGAAGCCGGCACAAACGTACCATTTGTAGCAGGCCAGTTAGGCCGTTATAAAAAGCAATACAAAACAATTAACCGCCAATTAAAAAAGCTGCCAGCCACCGTTTCCAATACAGCGGTAGCATCGTCCAAAGGTTTGATGCACAAGGGAGATAATACCCACTTTAATTCGTACTCGGCTGAAAAAATAGGGAAGCGCATGGCAAATAAAATGAAGCGATTGCAGCGTCGCTCCTAGATAAACATTAGCCCTGTATAAATAAAACACCACAAATTTTATAAAAATTAAAAAAAAATGTCATCACTGAAAGGCTAACTATATTGCAATTACACTGAGGTATTATTTACTTAACACTCACTTAGTGTGAGTGAGGTAGCGAAGCACTGTAAAAAACTATAACCATGCAGTTAACCGTTGCACTAAAGCCATTCGGCTTAGGTTTCGGCGGAAGAATTTTAAATACCAGTTCATTGCCAAGCCCGGTCGTTGGCAGCCACTTTATAATGACACTTTCCTTAAAACACACAGGACTTTTAATCGGGGTTGTTTTAACCTTTGGTAGTTTTCTATTCTTCGGAAGACAGCAAGGTACCTATCAAATTTTGATTATTTGCGGACTTATAACGGCTTTAATTTTTTACCTGACCATTTTGTTTGGTAAAGGTCATCTAAAGACAAAGATATTTTCGACATTTTTTATTGTTCTTTTTGCCGTAGTTCAACAGTTTACAGAACCATTTTTAATTGACACTTCGTACCGAATTTATATTAGACAAAACAAAAATATACTGACTGAGATAAACAATATCTTGATTAACAAACAAGGGGACATTACAATTTTAAATGACAGTATTTCTAAGGGTGACCAGTTAACTACTTTGGAGAGTGACAAATTACGGGAAGGTCGAAAAAAGTTAGGTGTTTATATTATTTCAAAATCTGACAACGGAATTTATTATGGCTTATGGGGCTTTCCTGACGTTAGATTGGGAATTACTTATTTGACAGACAAAATAGAGCCAGACAATAATTACCGACACTTAACAGGTAATTGGTTTCATTGACAGACAGAAAAGCGGCTGCTAACAAAGGTATTGCTGCAAGCAGGGCAGAACGTTGTAATCTTCGGCTGCAGCTCGCTGTCAGCTTCGTTTTCGGCACTACAAGCACCTTTCAGCTTTAGTTGTTATCTTTTACTTTTATATCTTTATTCAACCCCGGTTGTGTCACTCACTTTTGCCGCATAACGTTATTCAAAATTTTTAACCGGGCATCCCGCAGTATTGCGGGTGCCGAATTTTTTAATAGTGGCTTTCTTTTGTACTTTTTCAACTGATAATTTTTTAAAGTGCCAGCATTTGAAATACACCCAACTACACAAAGTTTAATGCGGCGGTAATCAATAATGCTGATTACATAAACACCATAGCTGTTACATTGAACGTTGCACTTATATATTTCACTTAGCCCCCGCAGCTACCTTATTAAAGTATTGTATTGATACAATAACATCTGGCACGTTGTTGTTCATTTTATGCTCGCATTTCACATATACCATGCCTCTAAAATTTTGTGCCTTTAAGCATCAGAACACCTGACCCCTGCGGAATTTAAGATGATACCAATTGGTAAATAATTTTTAAATCTGTTAAGTGGTATCGGTTTCATTTAATTTTTCACATAGGTATTGTACTACCTTGTCATCTTCACAATAGTTAAGGTTATGCAATTTTACTGTTAGGGATTTATTTCACTATTATCCGAGATAGATAACGAAAAAAAAGTATTATAAAGGGGGCTCACCGCCCCCTTTATTGTTAGTTTGCTAATACCACTCATCAAGCTAACAATGAACAAATCTACGACCTAGGTCGGACAGCACATTCTGTCCCGGTTACTTTCTTTATGCCCTAAAAATGAACTGGCACCTATATTTATAAGAGCCCGATCAAACTATAAATCCGAGCGGCTGACGTTTTGGGAGCATTTTGT
>JBBRUR010000122.1:0-14745 GCA_038247635.1 Chitinophagales bacterium | reverse complement strand
GTTTCTATTACTGTTGACAAGTTTTAGGAATACAACATTTTTTCCGCTGCAAGGCGTTATAATATGATAGAAACTGACACCATTAACGGTAGTATCAAAAACCCATTTAATGGTATCTGGCAAATTTAGTTTTGCCCTGGCCTCAATTTTCGACGTTAAGAAAATGATTAGTAAGAAAAGAATAAATTTGAAAATTGGGGTAATTATTTTTTTAACTGGCAATAGCGATTTCATCATCAATTATTTAATTGTTGAATAAATATTACAATAAACCGAATGGGTTCTACTTAAAATCAGAATAAATAAAGGTAGAAAATTGGAAACTGAAATTCAAATTACCCGAAACCGTCAATAAAAAAAATGAATTTAGCGGGAGGCCAAGCTACAAATTGTAAATGCGTTTTAATAAAAAGTTAAAATAACAAAAAAAAATTTTCCCTGCTTTTCCTCTTTACTAAAACTTACAATTATTTTTTATCACGGTGAAAGTATAAAGGTTAGTTAATAACAACAAATATTATTTGCATTTTATTTTTATATTTCGGTAATAACCTACGAAACTGTTGGCACTCACCGTTACCGCAGCAGACTTTGTAAATTTTTTTGGATGCTTTACGGGTTAATGGTAAAACTTTACTACAATGGTAGATAATGCCCGGCAAACTAAAAGACTGCCCATTTATGATAGCCTCCATTAAATCTTAGTTTTTACCTAAAAAATGTCTTCACTACCCCAGGGTTTTGTAGCGAAAACTTCGTAAGCCAACCTTTGTAAGTTTAAACATTGGATGTAAATAACAAAAGGTGCCGTTTGTGTTTAGATTATTAATTAGCCAAGTCCATTAACGCATAAATCTTAATCATATCGTACCGGGTTTGCCTTATTTAATTAAGCAGGCTGCCCTCATTTAGTATTTGTGCCTTTACTGTTTAATAAACAAAGTACCAACAGTATAAAAGGGATCAACGGTTTTATCCATCCGCAAGGTAAAAAATTGACCGGCGTTTCTAACTCACAATCTAATATTTAAAAAGTAAACCGTTTGCCTGCATTCAGGAATTTTTGGCCCCGGTTAAATACTTATTATGGATGACAAATCATCGCATTTTATATTTTAATTTAGAGCTGTAAATGCACACAACATGAAAAAAATTATACTGCTGTTCTTAACCTTTTTAAGCTTTGAAATAATCTTTAGCAAATAAAATTTTAGCTTCGCCAATACAAAATTTTTTAACACCACCTATACCAATATAAGTAACACCGGTGCCACCATCGCTATGACGGATGCTGAAAACGGCACTTCGGTAACGCCCATTAATATTGGTTTCAATTTTACTTTTAATGGTACTGTTTTTACCCAGGCAACCATACACTCCGACGGTATATTGCGTTTTGGTACTGCACAACCGGGAAGTCATGCTGCACTATTTACCAACAACAATTCCGCCAGCGGTTCAGTTTTTACTAACACCAATTCAAATTATCAAAACATAGTATTGGCTTTGTTTATGGACCTGGTGCAGGGTAATGGTACTGCCGGTTATCACCTGCTAACGGAGGGCACTGCCCCCAACAGGATAACCACTATACAATGGAAAAATTTAAAGGATAATAACAACAGCGGCGCAACTACGCAAAGCCAGTTCGACAACCTTGAGTTTCAAATTAGATTATACGAAACTACTAACGACATACAGGTTATCTATGGCACTTTTGTACCCTCGGGCAATGTAGCCACTGCCCGTTTTGCACAGGTCGGTATTAAGGCCACGTCTACCCAGTTTATTGGCGTTAAAAAAAGTGTCAGTACCACCATTTTTAATGCCAGCGAATTTTTTGACCCCACAGCTCATGCTGTTTTTCCTGCTGATTTACCTATACGTAAAAACATAGCGCCCGTGCCTGGCTTTAGTTATATTTTTTACGGACAGGTAAATGCCGACATCAACCTGTCCGATGCTTATGTAGATAAAATGGTTGCCAAATCGGCCACCGCACCTAAACACAACAGGGTTAGGGTAAAAAATGAAGGTACTACCGGCGTATCCAATATTGAGGTAACTATGCAGATAGCTGGTGCTAACGTTTTTACCCAAACAATTACCCTGCCCAGCGTTGCTGCAGGTGCAGACCAAACAGTTGATTTTTCGGGGTATAATATTACCAACACCGGCAACCAAACTATTACCTTTTCGGCCGTTGCAGCAGGCGATGTAAGGGTAGAAAACAATACGCTGCAAAAAACACAGTTGGTAACCAATAGCTATGTACAACTTTATGCCGACGAAGAAAACCAGTTTACTGGTTCGGGATTTAATGGCCTGGCCAACAATGAAATTGCAGTTAAAATTTATGGAACAGGCACCAGGAAAATATCACAAATAAAAATTCCTTTCGGCTCCTACCTGTCAAGTATTACCATTAGATTACTTGACGATAATGGTTCCGACAACTCACCGTCCAGCATACTTCATACCTCACCAGCAATACGCACCAATGGCGACAACGAAACTATTTACAACCTAACCACTCCAATAACCGTTAACGGCGATTTTTACATAGGTGTTCGACAAAATAATACTGAAAATATGGGTTGGCAGTTTGCGCTTAAGTATCCTAATGAGCCTAACCGTTACTATACCGGCAATGGGTCATCTTATACAATACAAGGCGCCGAAAGAGCCTTTAGCAACCTGGTAAAAGTGGTGGAGGAAAGTAACCTGCCCGACGTGGGCATTGTGCAGGTAACCAGCCCCACCTGCACTTATGGTGCGGCACCTGTTACCGTGGCATTGCGCAATTATTCGTCGGCACAACACGATTTTTCCGCTAACCCTGTTACCATAACCGGGTCGGTTGTAAATAGTCAAACCAATGTGCCCATACCTTTTACCATTGTAAAAAATACGGGTACACTGGCAGGCGGCGCAATGGAACCGGTAAACGTGTTGGAGGCATACGATTTTAACCCAAGAACCACGCATAGGTTTATTGCAAAAACTATACTGTCGGCCGACGCAGAAACCAATAAAGATAGCATCAATTATGTCATTATCAACAACCTTCGAAGCACAAAATCTTTTACCGATTCAGTTTGTCCTTTTACCCCGGTAACCCTATCAGCCACTGCCAATGTTTACACCAATGTTGTTTGGAATGTAAATGGTTTACAAAGCAGTGGAAACTTAGTTACGCTGTCACCCTCTGTTACCACCCTGGTTAAGGTAACCGCTACCGATTACAGAGGTTGTACCATTATAGATAGTATTGATGTGCCGGTTAGGGTAAATGGCCTGCCACCAATACCAGTTATTACGTTTAACGATACGTTGCTGAGATAGAGCAATGGTTTTAACGAAACTTTGAGCGTAAGTGCGCTAGCAGGCCATATTGTAAACTGGCAGGGCGATGGGACGCCAATTAATAATGGATTAACTTATGTGGTAAGGGGTTTTAAAGAAATAGATCCTATAGGCCATTTGGCTTTTTACCGCAATACCACCACTGGTTGCAGAAGTAATGCAGCTACTATCAACACGCAATTTGCACCTTGTATTTTGTTAAACAACAGTACTGCACAAACGGTTTGCGATACCAGCTTTTACAATGCAGGCGGCTTATTTAACCTGTACCAGGGTTCAAACAATTTTACCAAAACATTCTTTCCGGCCACACCGGGTAAAAAAATTAAGCTGTCTATTTATAACCTTAGTTTAGGACAGTTTAGCTTTATGGATATAATTGATGGGGCCGATGCGTCGGCTTCACGAATTGATCAGTTAGACCGCAATTCAACCAATACGTTAAGAGAATATACTGCCTCTAATAACGATGGTGCTATTACCGTATCCTTTAGGGCCAATAGTTCCACCGCAGCAGGCTGGCTGGCGGGCATAACCTGTGAGGAGCCGCTACAATTTAGGTCGGTACAAAACGGGCTATTTACTGATGTAATTAACTGGGAAAGTAAATTGCCCTCCGCAACGGTATACACCCCCGCTGTACGAAGACCAAATAAAGGCGATGACACCATTCTTATAAGACACGCAATAAGTGTGGCTACAGGCAGCAGTTTGCCGCTTGACCAAACAGTTATTGAACCAGCCGGTTCCCTTACCATACCTGCCAATACCAATGTATTGTTGTATTCGGATAAAAATGAAAACGACATAACAGTAAAAGGAGCATTAACTGTAAATGGCAATATTTTTGGCATCTCTAACTCCCGTAAAAACGGAAAGATTGCGTTGGAAGGTACCCTTAACCTGCAAGGAGAAATTATAATAGATTCTATATTGACGACCCCCGCAGCAACTGCGCCTATAATGAATACCACAGGTAGCCCCAACATTAGCAGGCTTCAGGTAAATAACACTGCAGGTATTACCATCAACGGCAATCTTAATATATCACAAACACTTAACTTAATAAACGGTGTTGTAAAAGTAACCTCCCCGGGTTTTGTAAAGCTGGCGGCAGGCAATGGACCCGAAATTATAGGCGGTTCAGCTAACAGCTATATTGAGGGAAGATTAAGGTGGGAAATATTTAGTACCTCCGATCCTATTGTTTTTCCGGTGGGCAAAATGGCCTTTTTCGAAAAATTGAACTACTAATAAATCAAAACAGTTCGGATAACAGCGTGGAATATGAAGCTGAATTATTTGCAGGTATGCCTCCTGCCCGAACCCTACCGGGTAGTTTTACCAACATTAACCAGCAGTGGTATCTTACTATAAAAATTACCAACGGTACTGCTAATTTTAGCGATGCACAAGCTACCATTCACTACGAGGCAAGCGATGGAATAGCAGACCCATCGGTATTGCGTATAGGTAAAGACGATGGTGGTGCCAATTGGTTAGATATAGGTGGTACAGGTACGGCTTCGCCAGCGGGTAGTATTACCAGCAATACTTTTACCAGCTTTAGCGACTTTGTATTGGCTAATATTACCGGTGGACCATTGCCAGTAACCTTGCAAAATTTTAGTGGTATTGCAATCAACCAATCTGTTCAGCTTAACTGGCAGGTGGCAAACGAATTCAATTTTTCGCAGTTCGTTGTAGAAAGAAGTATGGATGGAGCTAACTACACTACAACGGGCATTACCAAAGCATCGGGGGCTGCAACCTATACTTTAATTGATGCACAATTGCCTGCTACGGCGTATGTTTTTTATCGCCTTAAAATGGTAGACAAAGATGGCAGGTTTAATTATAGCAATGTTATACGGGTAAGTTTAGCCAGCATTTTAAACAACCGGATCATAACCATTGCACCAAACCCGTTTGTTAACACGCTAATTATCCAATACAAATCTATTATTGGTCAAAATATGCAAATACAGCTATTAGATGTATTGGGTAAGGTGGTAAAAAGCAACCGATATAGTTTGTTAGAGGGCAATAACCAACTGCAGTTTTACGCAGGCGATTTGCCAAAAGGCACCTATTTATTAAAAATGACCACTAACACAAGTATTGTTACTGAAAAGATTATAAAAAACTAAACTACTGTATACTATAACTACAGAGGCGCTAACCATGTAGGTCTGCGCCTCTTTTAATTTTATGTTTTTTAATGCTTCCTTACTAGCAGCATTTCTAACTCCTCAAGGCTGATTTTGTAAAGTGAACCCTAGGTAATTGTGTTATATTGCTTTCCTTGTAGCTAATTAAATCCTTTTTTTACATCACTATTTTATTTCACTAAAACAAAATATATTTAACTGCCATTCATTTTTCCCCTAACGATTTCCACATGAAAAAATTTCTGCTTTACTTATTTGTCAGCTCGCTTCCGTTTGGTATATCCGCCCAGTTAACGGTTAGCAATCTTAAGTGCGAAAACCTTACCAACCCCATTGGATTGGGCGAAATGACCCCAGGGCTTAGCTGGCAAATGCTATCCGATAAACGCAATATGGCGCAAACCGCCTACGAAATAAAAGTTAGCGCAAGGCCTGTTAAAAAAGGTTTTATAGAGGACGAAATATGGGGTAGCGGAAAAGTAATATCTAATCAGTCGGTTCAGGTTTCCTATGGCGGAAAGCCGTTGATAGCTAACCATAAATATTTTTGGCAGGTACGGGTTTGGGACAACAATAACAACCCATCTTTATGGA
Source organism: Chitinophagales bacterium (assembly GCA_038247635.1). Lineage (GTDB taxonomy): Bacteria > Bacteroidota > Bacteroidia > Chitinophagales > Chitinophagaceae > Segetibacter. The sequence goes on along the minus strand of JBBRUR010000122.1, from coordinate 8,614 downwards.
GCGAGCCTGCCTTTTTTCAAATGGGTTTACCAAAACCTTCGGATTGGCAGGCCCAATGGATACAGGTGTTGGCTGAAGACAATGTTCAACGGCCTGCCCAATTGTTCAGGCATACCTTTATTCAAAACAAAAAGGTGGCCAGTGCAACTGCCTACATTACTGCACAAGGCATGTACGAGGCATTTATTAATGGCAAACGTATAGGCGATGCATACTTTACGCCCGGCTGGACCAGTTACAATAAGCGGCTGCAATACCAGGCGTACAATGTAACCCACTTGTTGCAAAGCGCAAATAATACGGTGGGCGCCATGCTTGGCAGCGGCTGGTACCGCGGCAACCTTGCATGGGGCGGCAATAAAGATAGTTACGGTAAAACGCTGGCACTACTGCTACAAATAAATATTACGTTTACCGATGGCACCACGGCCATAGTCGGTACCAATGGCGATTGGAAAACATCGGTTGGGGACGTGCAAAGCTCCGAGATATACCATGGCGAAACCATTGATGCCCGAAAGGAACAGCGTGATTGGCATACCACAACCTTTAACGATAATGACTGGCAAAAAGCGGTAACAGTTAACCACGATAAAAACCGGTTGGTAAGCACCGTTAATGAGCCTGTAAAGAAACATGAAACCTTTACAACCTTAAAAATATTGGTGACACCCGCAGGCGACCAGGTAATTGATTTTGGACAAAACCTGGTAGGCTTTGTAAAGGTTACAGCAAAGGGAAATGCCGGGCAAAAAATTACTTTACATCATGCTGAAGTGTTGGATAAGCAAGGCAACTTTTATACCGATAACCTTAGGGCAGCCCAACAACAAAACAATTATATTTTGGCAGGCAAAGGCGTGGAAACGTTTGAACCTCACTTTAGCTGGCAGGGCTTCAGGTATGTAAAAGTAACTGGTTACCCCGGCCCTTTATTACCCGAAAATTTTACGGCTGTAGCATTGTATTCTGATATGGCTGCTACCGGTAGTTTTTCCACTTCAAACCAATTAATAAACCAGTTGCAACATAATATTGAGTGGGGGCAAAAAGGCAATTTTATTGATGTACCTACCGATTGTCCGCAACGCGACGAAAGATTGGGTTGGACCGGCGATGCTCAGGTATTTAGCCGCACGGCAGCTTTTAATATGGGCGTTCAAAACTTTTTTTTAAAGTGGATGCAGGATGTTGCTGCTGACCAATTGCCTAATGGCAGCGTGCCTTTTGTGGTTCCCAATGTATTGGGCGAAAACTCTACGGGCTCAGCAGGCTGGGCCGATGCGGCCACCATTATACCCTGGAACATGTACCTGGCCTATGGCGATAAAAAAATACTGAAGCAACAATATGCATCGATGAAAGCGTGGGTAGATTTTATGAAAACCAAAAGCGCACAGAACCTGTGGAATACCGGCTTTCATTTTGGCGACTGGTTGTTTTACCGCCCCGGCGACGACAACGACGGCCGATCGGCCATTACCGATAAATACCTGATTGCCCAATGCTTTTTTGCCCACTCAACACAGCTACTTATTAATACTGCTACCATTTTAAACCATGCGGACGATGCAGCGCTGTACACACAACAACTGGCTGATATTAAAAAGGCTTTTTTAACCGAATACATCACTGCCAGCGGGCGGCTTGTATCGGGCTCGCAAACTGCCTATGTGCTTGCGCTAAACTTTGATATGCTGCCCGAAAAAATGCGTGCACTGGCAGCAGAGCGCCTGGTAGAAAATGTGAAAAGCTACAACGGGCATTTGACCACCGGGTTTTTAGGTACGCCATACCTGTGCCATGTATTAACCCGCTTTGGTTATGCTGATGTGGCTTTTAAACTATTGCTGCAGGAAACATATCCATCGTGGTTGTACCCGGTAAAAATGGGGGCCACTACCATTTGGGAACGTTGGGATGGACAAAAGCCCGACTCTACCTTTCAAACCCCCGGCATGAACTCGTTTAACCATTATGCTTATGGCGCCATTGGCGATTGGATGTATAGAGAGGTAGCAGGCATTGATACATACACCGAAGCGCCGGGCTATAAAAAAATAAGGATAAAGCCACTTATTGGCGGCAATTTTAGCTATGTAAAAGCCAGCCTTAAAACTGCTTATGGCAAAGTTACCTCGGCCTGGAAAATACTGGGTGATACCATGGTAATGGAAGTTGAGATACCTGCAAATACTACAGCCAATATTTACCTGCCTACCGCTAACCAAGGCAATATTAAAGAGGGGGGTGCGCTATACGTTTCGCGGCCGGGGCTGGTTAACAAAGGCCGCGAGGATAATTATGTTGTATTAGAAGCGGGATCGGGGAGCTACCGGTTTACGATAGATAAACAGGCTGCAAAACAGGTTGCTGTTTTGGCCATATTACCGCAATAACAGGCTCGTACCTTTTTGTTGGTATAACTTGTCGTCTAATCCAACACATTCCATTGTCCATATTACGGTTTGTGTTTGTTGGGCTATACCGTTAAGTATTCCATCCCAACCCGGTAGTTGCTCATAGCTTTGGTGCAAAAGGTTGCCCCACCTGTTATATATCCTAAAATATTTAATTTCTTTTACGCCCCTTACTATTGGGTGCAAATAATCGTTAAGGCCATCGTTATTGGGCGAAAAGGCCGTGGGTACATACATTTCAATATTCTTAATGGCCCTAACCAATTGAGTGTCTACCGTAATGCAGCCACCTTTGGTAATAATTGTTATAAGATACTGCCGCTCGCTGGCGCCATTGTACACGGGGTTAAAAATGTTATTGGCGCTAAGGTTAGCGCCGGGGGTCCACAAAGCTTTTTGGCCTATTGGCCGTGCAGTAAGCTGAAGTGGCCTGTCGATAATGGCGTACGTGAGCGGATAGGTTATGCCTGGCTTAGTAGTGTCGATTGTAATGGATTGCTGTAAGGTTAAAATAGTACAACCAAGGCTGTTGCTAAGCTGCGCAACATAAACGCCTGTGCTGTTTGCACGTAATGTAGGCAGGTTTGCGCCCGGTATACGCTGGTTGTCTTTATACCACTGTATGGTTGTAGTTGGGGCAACCGAAAGCACGGCGCTATCGCCCTTGCCAAAACACCAGGCCGCCCGCCCGGTTATTTTTAGCGCAGTATCAATAATAGAGGCCTTAACAACTACGGTGTCAAAAATTTTGCAGCCTCCCCCGGCATTGGTGGTTTTTACCACGTAGGCGGTGGTAAGTAACGGAAACGCCAGCGGATTGGCAATAGAAGCATTGCTAAGATGTGTACCGGGCAGCCAGGTATATTTCCAGCCGGGGCGTGGTGGGCCACCTATTTGTACTTTGGCCTGGTTGCACGACAATATATTGGTGCCTGCACGGGCTACCACGGTTAAGGTATCGTTTAGGGTTGCATACAACGTTTTTGGACAGCCAAAACCGTCGTAGGGCGATAATTTAACCGCCAGCGTTGTGCCCGACGGTGGGGGTGGTGTTAAGGTTAGTACCTGTTGTGTACCCAACTGCGTGGTTTGCGAACTATCGAACCAGGTATAGCTTTGATAACCAAAGGGGGCGGTAATATTTACCAGCGTATCGTCGGGGCAGTAGGTAGCGCCAACAAAGCTTCCGTTGCACTCGCTGTCCACATCAATATAAGCATACCCAAAATGCCGCCTGAAGGTGCAGTCGGTGGTTTTAAAAAACAACCGGATGGTTTTACCTGCATTGCCCGACAAATCGACCGTGACTGCCGACCAATCTTTATATAGTACGGCTGTTGAGTCCACTAAACTTGAGGTTATAAAGCCCGGCAACGAGCTACCCTGTGCTATAAAAGTAAAACTGGCGCATTCTATACGTTCATTGTCCGTCATATTCATAACCTCAATTTCCATACGTGGCTGCTCGCTTTGGCGGTGGTTGGGCGATTGAAAAACTACGGCATAGTGGTAAATGAGTGAGTAGGTATTTTGATTGGCGGGAATGGTAAATTCGTACGAAACACCTTCGGCCTGGCCCCCGCCAAAATTATTGCCCAGCTTTATGGAGTAGCCGCTGCCATTGGGGCAATTAACGGGAAAGCCACCATACGGGTCTGTAAGGCCACTGCCAGGGCCATAAATGGTTTGCCGGTCAGCAGCAGGGCCATTAAGTTGGCCAAGGCTTATAACATTTGCATCGTTTACCGATGCGGTACCGCCTGCATAGCACGTCCAGCCATCAAAGGTTCCATTTTCAAAATCAATATTTGGGGGGCACGACTGGCTATGAGTTGACACAAAGGGTAAAGTGATAGTTGCCAAAATAATTAACAACACCTTGTAAGCATTTGGCAATACCGAAAGTAATGGAGAGTTAAAACCCATGAGCACAATAACCTTAATTGGTTGCTTTAAAGTTACTGGCTAATTGCTTTTAAAAAATCAATATGAGCAAGTTTTAAGGCGCTTATTTACCGATTATATTTGGGCAATGTTTTTGTTTAACCGGATAGGTGCCGGTGGTTGTAATTTTGTTTGTCTATTATTATGTTTTGCCTTTGGTAAACTACCTACCCGGTAGCGGTTACATAATTTTTTTTGTTTTTGCGCGGTTTGAGCATCTTGTAAAAAAAATTATTTTTAACGATTATTTAAGCTCAGCAGGTGCCTCCCGGTTACTAAATTAATAGCTGGAATCTATTGAGTGTAGGAGGTTTAAATTCAGTTTTACTGTAAGCAGGAGGCTACTTTGCAGCAATTAGTCGTTTTCAGTTTTTGAAATGTAAAAATCAGAACTTCGCACCTATTTGTGAGGGTTTATTATTGCTGCTAAAATTTATGCCGTACACGAGTGCGACGCAACAAAAGCTTACTAAAAAGACTACTGCCGGTCACCAAAAAAAAACTTCATTCCACCGCATTTTACCTATGAGAAGCCTTGATTTATTTTTTATTATTAAGGCGATACTTTTTATTTACTTTAAGGCTGTTGAAGTATTTATTCAAATCCTCTTCGGTCATGCTGTTGGTTACTTCAATGGGAACGTCAATTAGCTGCATCTGGCTTTGTTTATACTCTTCCTTTAATCTATTTGTTTTAGTGTTAAGATCAGGGTCCTTATCGCCCGCAAGGGTATTGTCCTGTAATACATAAACCAATCGCTTAATGGATGAGCGAAGAAGTGTAGCCTGGTTTTGTTCAGCATTTTTGGTAGGGGCACTTGCCTCTTTAAGCGGGGTTAACACCAAACCTACACTGGGCAAAATAAGGCCGGTTCGTTTAGTGTCTTCGTTTTTTGAGGTGGCCAGCGCGGTGCCGGTTAATGCGGAGGTGGCCGCAGTAAGGTCGAAAGCCGTACGGGTGCTTTTGGTTTTTTTAATGGTTTTATCAAGCTGTATAAAAGTGTATTTTAATTTAAGAATGTAGGCGTTAAGGTCGTGTAGCAGGTATTTGTATTGCTCCATGGCAATGGGATAGTTAAGAGCGTTGCGCACCACTACTTTTAAGGTAACGGTATCTTGCAATTTAAACTTGGTATTACCGATAAATTTTAAGGTTACTGTTTTTACTTTAGCCGAGTCGGTTTCTTTTACAAAGTCATAGGTGGGGGTCCATTTAAACTCCTCTCCACACTGTTGCACGGTAGTAAAGGTGCCAATAGGACCGCTGGTGAGTGTCAATACATTTTCGATAGGGAAACTGCCCATTTCGCACATTATCTTAAAACTCAGGGTTTCGCCCTCGTCAATATAAATGGTGCCACTAACAGTTGGCTTTACCCGCGATTGAATTATTTCGGTATTAAAAAACACAACGGTAAAACTGGTGTCTACACGCTCGGTGGGGTCGTTTAGGTTTTGAACCCCAATAACCACCTTATAGTCATAATCGTACTTAAGTTTGCCCGATAAAAAAAAGGCCTTGTCGGCTTTAAAATAAAATGTTCCGTTGTCTTTATTGATTCGAATGCCTACCGGTGCATTTCGTAAAAACCAAAAGTAGCTATCGGGGTTTTTGTTTATCTGGAAGCGGTAACTAATTATGGAGTCTACATGTACTGAAAAAAACGGGTTTAGGTTAACTATCCGTAGCGGTGTATCTATTTTAGGTAAAACCATGTGCAAAGTGTCGGGCGGGGGTATTAGCTGGGTAGTATCCTGCGCTTTACAAATGGTTGCTAATGAACAAAAAAGGATTGCGATAGATACTTTATTCATATTAAGATGTAAAAATATGGTGCAATAATAAGAAGAAGTGTAAACATGCATGTTTATCAATAAACAAAGCAGCGCTCCTGGTTAAAATAAAGGTTGCTAAAAAATTATACCCTGCATAATATCCCATTGCCTCCCGTTTATTTTGCGCCAGTGGCAGTTTAACGCTATGTTTACGGTTTTCTTCAGAAGTGCTTCAGAAGTGCATGGTAAAGTTGTATTTGAATTATTTATACAAACCATAAAACCGTTTACAATTATGAAAATTAAACAAACGCTTGCAATTATGCTGGTAAGTGCAGCTACTACGTCGGCCTTATTTTTTGGATATGCAGCATGGCAAAACCACCAGCAAGGCAATAGCTTTTTGAGCGACAAACCAGGTACAGGCACCTCGTTTGCTTCGTACGCCGATGCACCGGCTAAAGGGCCTTTTGTTGACTTTGAGATGGCAGCTACTAAGGCTTCGCCAGGTGTAGTTCACGTAAAAACACTTACCAAATCAAAGGTAGTACAGCAGCAGGGCCCCGATGTGCGTAACAACCCCTTTAGAGAGTTTTTTGGCGATGGTTTTGAAGACCCATTTGGGGGCAGAGGCGGACAGCAGCAGTTGCCCGAACAGCGTGCCTCCGGCTCGGGCGTGCTGGTAAGTGCCGACGGCTTTATAGTAACCAATAACCATGTGGTAGATGGTGCTGATGAGCTGTTGGTTACCCTGAGCAATAAAAAAGATTATAAGGCAACTGTGGTGGGTAAAGACCCCAGCAGCGACCTTGCTGTTATAAAAATTGAGGCCAAAGACCTGCCTTACCTGCAGTTTGCCAATAGCGACGAAGTGCATCTTGGCCAGTGGGTATTGGCTATTGGTTACCCGCTTAACCTTGAAACCACAGTAACCTCGGGTATTGTTAGTGCCAAAGCCCGTAACATTGGCATTAACAGCCGCCAAAGTAAAACGCCTATTGAGTCGTTTATACAAACCGACGCCGCCATTAACCCCGGTAACAGCGGTGGTGCTTTGGTAAATACCAATGGCGACATAATTGGCATTAATAGTGCTATTGCCAGCCCAACAGGATCGTATGCAGGTTATGCTTATGCCATACCCAGCAACCTTGTAAAAAAGGTTGTGACCGACATTATAAAATTTGGCAGTACGCAGCGTGCTTACCTGGGCGTAATGTATGGCAGCGAACAAATGAGCAGCGACGACCGTAAAAAGAACAACATACCCGATGGTGACGGCGTGTATATTTTGGATGTGGCAAAGGGTAGTGCAGCCGAAGCAGCAGGTATTAAAAAAGGCGATTTTATAACTAAGGTAAACGGTGCACGGGTAAACACCGGTACCGAAATGGCCGAAAAGATTGCTACCCTGCGCCCTAAAGATAAAATAGCGCTTACCTATAGCCGCAATGGTAACGAGCAAACGGGTAATGCCACCCTAAAAGGCGATGTTGGTAATTACGAAAGTATGAAGGCGCAGGTGATTGAGCAGTTAGGTGCCACCTTTGAAGATGTGGATAGGGATAAAGCCGCCAGCTTAAAAACCCCGCAAGGTGTTGCAGTTAAAACCCTTGGCGATGGCATATTTACCCAACAAACCCGTATTAAGGAAGGTTTTATTATTACCAGGATTAATAATACAAAAGTGACTACGGTAGATGAGTTAAAGGCAGCTATTAAAAGCGCTGGCAACAGTGCCATTGTAAGTGGTGTGTATCCTACGCAGCCACAAATGGAATACCAATACGCAATTAACGACCTACAATAAAATATCAATCCAACCTTTTTGGTTTCATGATGGTTTGGTTTACCCGTCTCATGCAAGTGGGGCGGGTTTTTTTAATTAAAAATTAAAAATTAAAAAAATGAGTTGGGGTTACACAGGGGAATTAGGAAAATAATGATAAATAGCTTGAAAATAAAATATCATACTGATTTATATTTCGTTGGAGGCTAATTACGACTTACTACTAATAAGTCACTACTCACTACTGACAACTCACTATTGACAACTCAACATTTACCCTCATCGCTACCTTACCCGCGAACATAGCTAACTGGCGCACCTACGAAGCGCAAAAATTTGCATCGTGTTGTTTTGGCTACCAACATGTTGGGCCGCTGGCCCAATGTGGCGGGCAATCTACAATTCCCCGCTGAGTATTCACGCTCAACCACTTACTATTGACTATTCACCACTGCCTACTCACTATTGACGATTAAGTATTCATCATTCACTATTGACGATTGACTATTCACTTGTGCCATTCACTACTTAATACTGACAACTCACAGCTCACTATTCACTATTGACAACTTACCATTTACTCACAATATTACCTTACCCGCAAACATAGCTACGTGGCGCACCTACGGAGCGCAAAAATTTGCATCGTGTTGTTTTGGCTACCAACGTGTTGGGCCGCTGGCCC
>JBBRUR010000121.1:0-14748 GCA_038247635.1 Chitinophagales bacterium | reverse complement strand
GTAGTTGTATAGTTGTAATCATCTTAGCAATCATTTAATGTGTATTTTGTACACATATCATATCCAAAAAAAAGCGGAAATTTTATGCAAATCCGCAATCGTTATAGTTTTTCGTAAGCAAATAGGAAGGGTGGATTATTAAATTATTAATAAAAGTAAAAGGTTTCGGGGATAAAACCAAATTTTGGGTAATTAAAATTTCGGCAGTCCAAAAAAAAATTTACAGTCAGGCAAATAATGCTGTCAATTTTAATAGCTAGCAAAAAAATTGGGAAGGTTTATAAATGCCGCAGCGGATTGCGTCTTGCATTAAAAATGTACTTTTTTACATTCATCCAAAAGGCAACAAACAGGTATATAATAATAGGCGAGCCCATGGTAAGAAACGATATATAAATGAAATATTTACGGATAGTAGAACCTGCAATACCAACACGCTCTCCAATGGCAGAACAAACCCCAAATACATGCCATTCAATAAAGTGTCTTAAATTTTTCATACTGCTAATTTACAACCTTTATACATTACCCCCGCAGATTAATTTAAAAATTTGCGCTAATGGTCATTCGCTTTTTGTAAATTCGCCACAATAAATTTTACCGGTTTAACAATATGCTTACATGCTGCATTGGCCTTCAGTTTTAACGGCCGTAGCAAAATTGAAAAGTTGTACAACCAGTAATTTTTACACCTGTATATAAAATACTTACACATTAGTACATTAAAAAACTTTAACCATGGCTTTCGACATTGACATGATCAAAAAAGTGTATTCCAACTTTGGCAGCCGCATTGCAGCAGCCCGCACAGCAGTTGGTAAACCACTTACCCTTACCGAAAAAATATTGTACGCCCACCTTTGGCAGGGAGATGCTACCACATCTTTTGAAAGAGGAAAAAGCTATGTGGACTTTGCGCCAGACAGGGTAGCCATGCAGGATGCAACAGCACAAATGGCCTTACTGCAGTTTATGCAAAGCGGCCGTACCAAAGTAGCCGTACCTAGTACGGTACACTGCGATCATTTAATTGAAGCAAAAGTAGATAGTAAAACAGATCTTGTTAGAGCGGTTACCGAAAGCAGCGAAGTATATGATTTTTTAGCCAGTGTTAGTAATAAATATGGCATCGGTTTCTGGAAACCCGGCGCAGGCATCATTCACCAGGTAGTGTTAGAAAACTATGCTTTTCCCGGTGGCATGATGATTGGCACAGATAGCCACACAGTAAATGCCGGCGGCCTCGGTATGATAGCCATTGGCGTAGGTGGTGCAGATGCCTGTGATGTAATGGCAGGCCTGCCATGGGAACTAAAAATGCCCAAATTAATTGGCATAAAACTTACCGGTAAATTAAATGGGTGGACGGCTCCAAAAGATGTAATTCTTAAAGTTGCGGGCATTCTTACTGTAAAAGGTGGTACCGGAGCAGTAGTGGAATATTTTGGTGAAGGTGCTACCAGCATGAGTTGTACAGGTAAAGGCACCATTTGTAATATGGGTGCCGAAATTGGTGCAACCACCTCTACTTTTGGGTACGATGAAAGCATGAGTCGTTATTTAAGCGCTACAGGCAGAGCAGAAATTGCTGCCGCAGCAGATGCGGTAAAAGAACATTTAACAGGCGATGCAGAAGTATATGCCAATCCGGAAGCCTATTTTGACCAGGTTATTGAAATTGACCTTACTGTATTAGAACCACATTTAAATGGTCCGTTTACACCAGATTTAGCAACCCCTATTTCTAAAATGAAAGAAGCCGCAGCCGAACATGGTTGGCCAACTAAAATTGAAGTTGGGTTAATTGGTAGTTGTACCAACTCAAGTTACGAGGATATTAGCAGGGCAGTTAGTCTTGCAAAACAAGTAACAGCAAAAGGACTACAACTCAAAAGCGAATTCACCATTACACCGGGTAGTGAGCTGGTACGATACACGATAGAAAGAGATGGTTTTCTTGCTATTTTTGATAAAATTGGTGCTACCGTATTTGCAAATGCCTGCGGACCCTGTATTGGCATGTGGGCAAGAGTGGGAGCCGAAAAAGCAGAACGCAATACCATCGTTCACAGTTTCAATAGAAATTTTGCCAAACGTGCCGATGGTAACCCAAATACATTCGCCTTTGTAGGCTCACCGGAAATTGTAACTGCAATGGCCATAGCAGGCGATTTAAATTTTAACCCACTTACAGATTCTTTAATGAACGATAAGGGCGAAATGGTAAAATTAGATCCCCCAAGTGGAGATGAGTTACCATTAAATGGGTTTGATGCAGAAGATACAGGCTATCAAAAACCTGCCGAAGATGGAAGCGGCGTGCAGGTATTGGTAGCGGAGGATAGCAAAAGGCTGCAATTACTAGATCCATTTACAGCATGGGAAGGCGTTGACTTAAAAGGATTAAAGCTATTGATAAAAGCAAAAGGTAAATGCACTACAGACCATATAAGCATGGCTGGCCCATGGCTAAAGTTTCGTGGCCATCTTGATAATATCAGTAATAATATGTTGATAGGAGCGGTTAATTACTTTAATGAAAAAACAGACAATGTAAAAAACCAGCTAACAGGCCAACATGGCACTGTACCCAATACACAAAGATATTACAAGGCAGCCGGCGTAGGTACTATTGTAGTAGGCGACGAAAACTATGGCGAAGGAAGCAGCAGAGAGCATGCAGCAATGGAACCACGGCATTTAGGTGTAAGAATTGTTTTAGTAAAATCTTTTGCCAGAATTCATGAAACCAACCTTAAAAAGCAAGGTATGCTAGGGCTTACATTTGCCAACAAAGAAGATTATAATAAAATTCTGGAAGATGATACATTCGATTTAGAAGGCCTGTTAAATTTTGCGCCCAACAAATCGCTGCAGTTAGTACTCCATCATGCAGATGGCAGCCATGAAACCATCCAGGTAAACCATACTTATAACCAACAACAGATAGAGTGGTTTAAAGCAGGTGGTGCATTAAATATTATTAGAAGTGAGTTTGAAGCTAGTTTAAACTAAAAAATTTATTCTGGTAAAAACAGCATTCATTGTTTTATAAAAAACCCAACTTAATAGTTGGGTTTTTTTATTGGCTGCATTTAAAATTGTGCCAACACTTAGTGGTTGTTGAGGCCACCCAACACGGCTGTACCTCTCTAGGGTGACACCCACCAACCGAAATTTGGAGCTACAATTTAAAATGCCTTCTTTTTAGTAATCAGTATAACTATTAGCCCCTCTATGTAGAACTCCTAAACCTTCGCAAATTAAAATAGTTAATAAATAACCCTGCAAAATTTAAATGATAACAGCCCTGGGTAAAACCCGGGGAATAAAAAATTCCGGTTTCAACAACCCCAACGGAGTTGAATCATTGCACCTTACCTATATTTAACCCCGTTGGGCGTATTGAAATATACCAATAACCATGAGTTTAACACGGGTATTCAAATTAATGCCCCCCGGGCTTATACCTGTAATTTTAATTTGTGAATTGCATCACTTTCTACTACTTGTTTATTGATACGGATAAAGATTGCTGCTATTGAAAAAATACTCCTAATAGCTTGTAGTAAAATGAGACGATAAGCGTATTTTATACCGATTGTAATCTGTAAATAGTCCAATACCAATACCAAAATCAATCAGCACAGGCCGGTATTTACCAAATGCCTTCACTCCCGTCCGAATGGCGTTCAGCCGGGCGGGCTATGCCATCGCACATAATTGTAGCCGGCACATTCGATAGCCATTAAGGATGTGCTTGCTGTAATTTATTTTAGTTATTTAAAGCTACAATCGAGTTTACAATTAATATATCTATGGTATCAACGTTCAAGCAATTTTTATGATTGATTCCTACCTTTTCAAATAGTAGGGTAAGTTTAGTCCTGCTATCACTACTGCATTGTGGTGTTAACTGCGCAGTTTTAGTATATTATATTTATCTAACGGTATTGGCGTGAAAGGCAACCTCTTCATTAAAATAAAGCGATCTCATTATTGTAAATATTGCAGAACAAACCCCAAAGGGGTTTAATTTAAATAGCCGTGGGTGAAACCCATGGGCTACAAAGATTATTGCCTCATCCTGCCAACCCCTTCGGGGTTGAACAGTCCTACATTCATACGTTTACTGATAGGAAATAGGATTGAATTTTGTGATAAATTTTTATTGAAAAACAAATGTCCAAACCCTTCGGTTGGCCATTGGTGGTTGTAAACGCTATATCCATAGGTTGCACTTACGGCTACTCAGATAGAATCCTTTACGGGTTGGATGACAGGGATAACGAGTTGCCCGGCTAAAACTTATTATGGCAGCAGATTTTTTGCCCTTGTAAACAGACTAACTGATCATTTTATAAGTTTAATATATTATGGAATAATTGTCGCCATAATTAATTTAGTACAAGTGAAAATAAATTCATCAAACCTGCTCTTGAAATTAAGTATGCATACTAATTGGCTAAAGCAAATAGGGGCTATAAAATTCCTGATAGCTATCGGAAGCCTACAAGGAAAGTATATTTGGTATAATTAGACTATATAACCATACAAAGGGTGCATCCCATACAAACCGTGTTATTGATGAAACCACTTAACACAGCAGTAAACGAAAAGCAGGTAATAATCTTGTACAAAATTATAATCTCCCGAAAAATTCTTCCATATTTACCTCGGCTGATAAGCCTAGTCGCAGCCGAAGGCGTTGCCGTGTTTTGTGTACACTATCCGGCGAAATACCCTGCATAGCAGCCATTTGCCGGGCGGTAAGCTGCATACGGGTAAGTGCTGCCATACGCTGTTCGGCCAGCGTAATATCCGGGGCGGTCGCTTTTAACCGGTGGAAGAACATGGGGTACATTTTTTCAAAGAGCTGTTTAAACTGATCCCACTCCTGCTCGGTTAATATGGTAAGGTTGGTTAAAACCGCAATGGTTTCCTGCTTACCAACAGATAAATCACTTTGCTTCTTCTGTTGTTCCAGCTTTTCAATCAGGTTAGTTTTTTCAATAATGTTTTGGGTAAACATTTCCATCTGCTGTTTAGCGGCGGCCAGTTCTGTTTCATTTATTTGTTTTTCTTTTTCCAGGCTTTGCTGCCGGTATTTCAATTGTTGCCGCTGCCTGTTCACAACTAGTGAACTAATTACTGCTAGCAGCACAATGCCCAGTATAATAAAGTTTCGCTGTTGCTGCTGCACTTTTTTTTCCTGCTGCAACCTGCGGATATTGTACATGTTTTTCTCTTCGTTCAGCCGCACGCCAGATATGGCAAGGCTGCTGGTAGTTATTCTTTTTTCAATACTGTCGTGCAGTTTTTGATAAAGACCCGCATAAAACATTGCACTATCCATTAAACCATTTACTTTAAAAACCTCCACGGCTGCGTAGTAAACGTTTTGCCGGTAGGTATCTTCCGGAACTTTAGGCAACAAATTGATGGCTGCTCTAAACTGCTGCATGGCTTTGGCCCCCTCGCCTTTTGCAGCCCATGCCCTGGCAGACCATTGCAGGGCGTTTAAGGCATTGTCGTTTAATTTATACTCCGTGCTGATGCGGTAATCTGTATCCAGCAATGCAATAGCAGTATCGTATTGCTTTTGAACATAATACAACTGGCCTATATTGCCACTAACGATTCCCTGCCAATCAATCCTCTTGGTTAGTTTGGCATCTGCCAGCGCTTTATTGTAAAAGTACATGGCAGAATCATATTTACCGGTGCGGTGATACGCCAATGCAAGGGTATTGTAAACCCTCATGCGGTATTCCTTTATCTCTTGTACTTGAGAGCTAGCTTCTTTCATCAGCCATTTTAAGCACAAATCTTTACTTCTTTCATATTCTTTTACCCGGTACATTAGTTCACCTGCAAAATGGTAAGAAGGATATCCAATATTGCCAAATAGCTTTTCATGCAATTCTATACTGTAAATAGAATACATGACACCCAGTTCTGTTTCGTTGTAAAATAGCGCAGCTCCAAAATAAGCTTTGCTCACCCATGCCATCAGGTATTCATCATTGCTTTCGTTGGCATCCTGCATGGTCTGCTTCAATAATTGCAAAGCAGCGGCTTGTGAAGCCTTGTTTGATCTGGCTTTATCGTTGCCGGTAAGTATATATAATTTCAGGAGATTGAGCCTGATCTTAAAATACAGGTTATTGCTGTTGCCCGCTGCCTCCAACTGTTTTAATAACTCATTTTGCCTGGTGGTATCATAGGCAGAAATGCTTTCAAAATAAAGTTGAGTAACACTGTTTGTTTTGTCGCTTCCATCACCCAGTTTTTTTACCCATTCACTTACCGGCCACGTAGATGCCTGGCCAAATGAGGACAGGCTTAGAATGATAGATACAACTGCTAAAAATATAAACTTCATGTAAACTGCTTAAAAAGTTAACTACTGCGCTTGCCCTGGGGCCGGAAGATACAAACGAATAATATTTAAAAATATTTCTGTTGCAGGTAATGGCTTAAATAAGCTGGTAAATTTAAAACGCATTGCCCAACTTACCCCAGGGTTTTATGCATCAGTTAACCAGGTACATTTTTCCTGCGCAACTAATGGCAAAAAAAGAAACGTAAAAAACAGGTCTATCTCATTGTCAATCATAACCTTATATATATTGTCCGTTTTTTGTCCGGTGGCTGTCAGGTTTTTGTCGGGTCAAAAATTTTGCAATGAGCTGCCCTGTTAGTTATGTTTACCAAATTAACCAAAAAATTACAATCATTAAAAAAAATGTATTGATACTCATAATTGTATTGGCAATTGCCCTGGTATTGATAGCTGCTGTATGGCTCTATTATGACTGGCGTATCGGACAATTGCAGTAGTAATATATTAAGTAGCTAATTTTTGGGAAGCATTAAAAAAAATCATCTCTACAATCAATACAAATACTCTTTTATGCAATCAATACAAAAAATAAGGCGGAATGAAACTGCGCCGCTAAAGCCGGGCAATATCATCAGGATTGAGGCGAAAAACAGCTATAGTAAAATTTATTTTACAGACAAGAGATCAGTTCTCGTTGTATCAAAAGTACTCCACCTTGTGCAGGCGAACTTACCTGCAGATATGTTTGTAAGGGTGCACCGCAGTCACCTTATCAACAGGTTATTTATAAAAAGTGTTTTTGGTACGCATACCAAAACAGTTGAATTAACCAACGGCGAGTTTGTTTCGGTAAGCCGCCGCAGGCATGCCGTTTTTCAACCGGTAAACTCAGCATAAAATCAGGATCATTTTATTACCAAAAGACAACCTGCAGCAAAAACTAATTCTTAAAATCATCATTAACACAACAGCAAATTAACTGAACATGAAAAAATATTACTTCCCCAAACTGGTACTTACCTTCCTTTTGCTTATCATTTCAACGGTTTCATTGTTTGCACAATATAAAACCGATACCCTTAAAAGTGGTACTGGCACCTGGAGGCCACCTGTAGGTTGCGATTCCTTTTTTGTAGAACTTTGGGGTGGTGGTGCCGCAGGCAATACTTCTGGTTCAGCGCTTGGTGCGCTAGCCACCGGTGGCGGCGGCGGTGGTAGTTATTTAAAAAGTATCATTTTTGCAGTTACTTCCAGCACCTTTACCAATGGCTATCAATACGTGGTTGGCGCAGGTGGCAGTATCAATAATAACGGCGGCGATACCTGGTTTTTCAACACCAACTGCCTGGCTAATGGTGGTAAAACACGAGGCATCGCCCAGCAAAAAAGCCCCATAAATGTTTTCGTTACCACTTCCTTTTCCGGTGGTAGTGGTGGAGCAAGTTTCAGGAATTTTTTCAACCAATACTGGCAAGGCGGGGGTGGGGCAGCAGGCCGAAGGTTTGGAAATGGTTATGTTGGAGGTAATGCTGGTGAAAATGTTCACGGAGGCGGTGCTGAAGGATATGTGTACGACAATGTTGATGTAACGAAAGGGCGTGGCGGGAGATCTTTTGACTATGATCCCGGTGTACCTGGTGGCGGTGGTTCGGGTAATCAACCAGGTAGACAAGGTATCATTATTATTTTCTATAAATGCACTTTTGGCCCGGGAAGTATCGGGTCTAATCACACCGTTCCGGCACCTGCGGAATTTAGCCCCTTTACAAATGTTTTGACAAATGTACAGTCACCGGCATCTTTTGGTTACCGGCTAAAGTGGGAGGGAAGCAAAAATAATAGCACCTGGGACAGTTTAGGTATGGGAACTGGTTTGGCTGCCTTTGTACAAGACAGTATCAAAATAAACACTTTTTATAGAAGAACTGTTGCCAATGGATGCGGAACAAATAATTCTACGCCGCCTGTTTTGATAAAAGTATTTGGTGCCACTACCGGAAAAAATGGGGTGATTACAGGCAAGGTCACCGGCATTGATGGTCAATCAGGTGTGGGAGGAGTTACTGTTACCGCTCAAAAAACAATTGCATTGAGAGGAAGCCCACAGTCTTTTAAGTATGCTATTACAACAAGCGCAACAGATGGTAGTTATACAATCCTGAACATATTTTATGGCGACCAGGATGCTCCAAACAACGACCCTCCAGAAGTAAATTTTACCGTTACTGCATCGTTAATTGGGCACAGGATTAGCGGCCCCAAAACCGTAACACTTTCATATAATGTAAACACTGCCGGTCAGTTTAATGGTGGCATTAATTTTATTGATAGTTCAGTTTACTCCGTTACAGGCAAGGTAACACAAACCTGTGCATCTTGTTTTGAGCCCTACAAGGGCCCATTTGGTGTGGGTAATGTAAAAATTGATGCGGTGGGTATTGGTAGTCCGGTGTTTCCAGTTAATACAAATGCAAGAAACATAGATAGTCTCGGTGTATTTGGGATTTCAATTGCTAACCCCGGAACTTATAAGTTTACTCCCAGCTTTCTGAACCATGAATTTGACCCCGACATCCGAACTGTTTCTATTACAACTAACACATCTGGTCTAACCTTTTCTGATACTAGTACACGGGTTATCTCGGGCAAGCTTACGGATGTTGGCAACAGACGTATTGGTTCGGCCACATTACTTTTTGAAGGAATTTACCAGTTAAAAGACCCTTTGTTGAATATTGATACACTTATTACAACTTTTAAGAGCAGAACCCGGATTAACACAGGTGATAGCACTTATTCCGTGCGGCTTCCGGCTGGTAAGTACAGGGTATCTGTTGAAACATTTTTATCGGCCTTTTCAGGTGATGACCGGTATATCAGCGAAAATTCGGTTAAAGATTTCTTTAAAAATCTGGCAGTTGAACCCTTAATTGATATTAGCAGTAAAGACTCCGAAAGAAACCTGGTGTACCACCGGCCACCAGTAGTAAAGATTTTCAGGTTGAAGGATACTGCCTGCAATACAAACCCTGCCAAAAACCCAGGCCTTGTATTTAGAACAAATGTGCCGAAACGCTTTGAAGGCTATGTGTACGAAGGACCTGAAAGCATTGGCGATAAGGTTCAGATATTTAATGCCGGTACCTTCGGAGATACCCTCGCCAATTACCTTAGGTTTTATACCGATGTAACCAAGCGTGGGGCCACTGAGATTGCCGACACACTATTTTTCAGGCTTAAAAATACACAGCAGCCAACAACGGCAATGATAGACTCCTTCCTGCTACCAGGTGCGCCTAATTTTACACCCAACTTTAGAAAAACATTTAAAGTATATTATTGGGACCGCTACGGCAGAAAAGCAACCTACTCTTTGGATCCGTTTGCCCGAATACCAGACTCATGTACAGTGGTGGGTTCATTTAGTCCTACCAATACCTTCACTACTGTTTCTCCTGAAGTACCGTTTTTAATCTTACATCAGCCACCTGGCGATAAAAGCTATAGCTTTTGGAGTGAGGATTCCAGTTTGCAAACTTCCACCACTATGAAAGTAGCAAGCGTGGATGATAAAAATGGATTTGCAAATGTTTCGTTGGGGCCCTCGATTAGTGTAAGTGCTGATGTAGGGCTAGTGAGTTTAGGCACTGATATTACAGTAATCGCTACTGTTGCCTACAATTACAAAAAACAGCTTATTGCCGATACGCTTGATGAGTTGATAACAACCACCACTATCAGACAAAGATTTCAAACAAATCCAGGTAATATTTTCACGGAGGGAATTAGTGGCGATGTGTACATTGGCAATGCTGTCAACTACATATTGGGTAAGAGTATTACTGTAGACTTTATACCCAATCTTCCAGCAAAGGGCTGTGAAATAGAATCGGCCTCCAGACTATTTATGGCTCCAGACAGTGTTAAAACTGAATTTGTTTACAATGAAAATAGTCTTGAGAAAGTGGTTATACCAGACCAGCTAAGGCTAATGGCTGAAGCTATCACAGATAGTGCAAGGCTATACCATAAAACCCAGGCAAATGTATGGAGACAAGTAATAGATAACAATAAGTTGAATAAAAAGAATGCAAAATTTATACGCAACCGTTCCTTTTCGGCGGGGCCAGGAGTAGACTATTCAGAAGAGAGCAGCAATTCAACAACCAATACCATTACCTGGGAGACTTTGGTATCCAACGATTTTGCCGCAGAATTGGGTTTATACGTTGGAGGTTTAGGCGGATCTGGCGGAGTTGCCATTTCCTTGCAGCAGAGTACCGGTGGAAGCAAGTCAACTTCCAGCAGTGTTACAAACGAGATAGGCTATCACCTGGAGGATGAAGATATAGATGGTAGCGGTGACTATTTTTCAGTAAACATTAAAAAAGACCCTGTATATGGTACCCCTGTATTTGACCTGTTTGCCGGCACAAGCAGTTGCCCGCCGGAGCAAGGTGCACAAAACAGGGATCAGCCTCAGATAATATCAGGTGATATGCGGTTTGATAATCTGGATGTAAGTACGCCTAAATTCTTCGATATCATTCTAACCAATAAAAGTGAAAGCGGTGAACCCAGGAACTATGATGTAACCGTGGATCAAACAACTGGTAGCGGGTTACTTATTTCTTCATCTGGCTCAAATAATATGGTCTCGGATGCTATTCCATATTTTAACATGGCATACGGAACTCCCCAGGTACTTACAATAAAAGTTGAGAAATTCAATAAAAATGACAAAATACTGTCTTACCCAAAAGTTGAATTTTACCTGGCTGATAAGTGTGCCAATGGACCAGCAATTCCCAATACTTACTCTACTGCCAAAATCACTTTCAACTTTGCAAGCCCCTGCGGAGGTATTAATTTTACTTCCCCGGCCGATGGTTTTGTAGTAAATACTACTAATCCCATTCAATTGCCCATTATTATTGGTGGATACACGCTTGGTAATATTGATAGTATAACGCTGCAATATCAAAAGAGAGGAACTAGTGCGCCAAAAGCACCAAAATTCGCATGGCAAAATGGTTTTACAGTAAAAAGAGGTGCAATTAGCAATCCTTCCAGCTTTACCAATGTATGGAATATAGCTGCTTTGCCTGATAGTATTTATAACTTACGTCTTCAACTGGTTTGCACCAATGGAGATTTAATTTATTCAGATGTTATAGCGGGAGTGGTTGATAGAAAAGCTCCTTCTTTGGTAGGTGAGCCCCAACCTTTAACAGGCTTATATATTCCCGGTGCTAATGACATATCATTCAAATATAGTGAGCCCATTGATAATACAAATCTGAACAATGGAACGGTCGAATTATTAAGGCTGTCAAATAATAGCCTTGTGCCAGTTACAGTTATTGGAATAGAAGAAAAGCTGGTAATTACCCCGGCAATAGACCTGGGCTTACAGCAAGACAGTTTCAGAGTGATTGTAAGGAATGTAGCTGACCGTTATGGAAATATAAAATCAAGGCCTGATACTTCTTTCTTTACACTTGGTAAGGCACAGCTTCCTCCCTATACCGGCACTAACATAGCAACCGTTTTTGCCACACCAATATCTATAGCCAGTAACAGTACCGGAAAATTAGAATTGCATTTCCGGCTTAGTGAAAAAGCCCGCAAGATAACCCGGGTATACTTCAATCTCTCTGGCACAGCAATTTTAAACACCGACTACAGTATCTCCTATGATACCGTAAAGCGTAAAAGGTGTTTAAATGCTAATTGCAGCAGTTTCGATAGTTTACCGGTTTATAACCAGTTCTCGGGCTATCCAGGTTTCGTAAACATAGACTCTAGCAATACAGAAGCTATTATTTACATCTCCCCAATAGCAAACCTTGATATTATACAGGATAATACTATCAGGATAAATCTGGTTTCAGGTGCCGATTATAAACTAGAGGATTCTGTGGTAGCAACCGCAACTATCCTTAAATCGGGAGCTCCCTGCCCGCCAGCCAACATTCTGTATGTAAATGAAAAGGCAACGGGCAACAACACAGGCGTTAGCTGGGTAAATGCAATGAGAAGTCTTAAAGTAGCCCTCAGTAGCACCTGCCCTAATCTTACTCAAATATGGGTGGCCAGGGGTACCTATAAACCCACCACAAACACCAGCAGGGACTCTTCATTTACCATGAAAAACAACCTGGCAATTTATGGCGGTTTTGCAGGTACGGAGCTGGCGCTGAGTCAGCGTAACATTCGACTCAATCCAACTATTTTAAGCGGAGATATCGGCGTAAGTGGTGTAGCCTCCGACAATTCTTTTAACGTAGTTCGTAACGATTACAATGGCCTCAACAATACGGCTATACTCGACGGTTTTACTATTACTGCAGGTAATGCCAGCAGTGAAGCCTATGTTGGATCGGTTGGTGGTGCTATCTTTAATCGCGGCGGCTCGGCAGTGTATAGAAACTGCACGCTAACAGGCAACCAGGCAAGGGTTTATGCCGGTGGCTTTTTTAGCGAAATAGGTTCTCCCCTGCTTATTAACAGTATAATTGCAGGCAACGTGGCAAACAGAGGAGCCGGTGCCTACAGCGAAATTTCGACCACCAATATTATCAACTGCACTTTTGCCGGCAATTTTTCACCTTTCGGTGGTGCTGCCTTTTACAGTTTTGGCTCAGCCGCTACAAATATTCGCAATTGCATTATGTGGGGCAATAGCTCCGGCATAGACCTATGGGCTAACAGCACGGCACCCGTGGTAAGCAACAGTATAGTACAGGGCGGTTTTGCAGGTACCGGTAACCTTATTATAGACCCGCTGTTTATTCTGCAGCCTGCACCGGCCTTGGGTAATACCGGCGACCTTAGGGTACAGGGTTGTTCGCCTGCAGTAAACGCAGGAAGCAATGCAGCTTTACCAGGAGCTGTTACCACCGACCTGGCTGGTTTGCCCCGGGTGGTAAATACCACAATTGATATGGGTGCTTATGAAAGGCAGACTCCGGCAACATCCGTTATTATTTATGTTGATATTGCAACTACCGGTAATAACAGTGGCGA
Organism: Chitinophagales bacterium; assembly: GCA_038247635.1. Classification (GTDB taxonomy): domain Bacteria; phylum Bacteroidota; class Bacteroidia; order Chitinophagales; family Chitinophagaceae; genus Segetibacter. The sequence goes on along the minus strand of JBBRUR010000121.1, from coordinate 1,373 downwards.
GAGCTGGGCCAATGCGTATAATAACTTGAGCAGTGCCATTACAGAGTTAAACTTTTGTAGCCCTGGTACAACCATACAAATTGCAACAGGTACCTATTTGGCACCACTGAATACAACCTATAATTTTGATAAACTTGGTGCAAGTATAATAGGTGGTTTTCCTGCTGGTGGCGGCACCCGAAACCCGGTTGCAAATCCGGTAATTGTAAGAGGTAATGTAGGAGTACTTAAATCGGTGAGGATGGACGGTATAAGGGTACAAAGACAATAAAAATTAAAGATCTGCTGGTTCAATAAAAGCGGTTAAGGCATTATGCCGGCATGGTAACGCATAAAATACTGCGGTAGCCTTAGCCGCAGCGCATCAGGTTTTCTATTGATAAAATGAGCTGAAGATGGTTTGGTTTTTCCCCGTTCTTTTGAACGGGGATTTTTTGCATTATTTGGAACAAGCACTGATAATTAGAAGTTGGTAAAACACCTCGCCTTTTATTGCTTAAACTTCTACTATCAAATACCCCCAATATATTCTTCCACGTTTGCATCTGCACCCAAATTGAAACGCTTGCGTAAACGTTGTTTTGTTTTATGAACACTGTCAACAGAAATACCCAGCATGGATGCCATTTGGCGGGTGGTTAATTGCAGGCGGGTGAGCGCTGCCATGCGCTGTTCGGCTACAGTAATTTCGGGTGCCGTAATTGTAAGCCTTTGAAAAAATAGTGGGAATATTTTTTCGAAAAGTGATTTGAATTTGTCCCAGTCATCTTCGGTTAAAATTGTTTGCTGGCTAAAATGCTTTACAACCGTGGTAACCGGAAATTATTAAACTTAAAAAAATAACTCGGTCATGCTCCTGTTAATTACAGGTTTAAAAATCCTGATTTGGATAGAATTTAAGAAGAAATTAGCTTACAAATAATTTTAAAATCCGTCCGTCGTGTTCTTTCATTATATTGTATTAATATTTTTTTAGTAGGTGTAAGTAAACAAAAGAGTTTTTTTATCTATATCCTTTTTTTTAAAAATATTTGGTTTTCCTAACAAGGTTAGTTTATTGGTGTTTTTGTTGGTAAATAAAATTAGAGAGAGACAAAAAAGCGAGGAATAGGCAGATACTAGAGCGAAATAGTACATAGCAGGCATATACCTACAACTAACTGCAGCAATCATAAATATAAAAAGTATTACCTCACCACCAATCCCGGCCACCTTCGCCTCTATTTTTTTTATGCGCAAAATAAGATAAATTATTATGGCGTGCCCCTATCGGGTCGGGCTTTACACTGCAAGTCCTCGGCAGGCTGCGTTGCACTTCGCCTGCCTGCGGGCTTTCCGTTACAATCCCTCACGCTTGCCTATCCACAACTATT
>JBBRUR010000120.1:0-14874 GCA_038247635.1 Chitinophagales bacterium | reverse complement strand
GTGAGAGGTTGTGAGAGGTGAGAGGTTGTGAGAGGTGAGAGGTTGTGAGAGGTGAGAGGTTGTGAGAGGTGAGGGGTTGTGAGAGGTGAGGGGTTGTGAGAGGTGAGGGGTTGTGAGAGGTGAGGGGTTGTGAGAGGTGAGAGGTTGTGAGAGGTGAGAGGTTGTGAGAGGTGAGAGGTGAGAGGTGAGAGGTTGTGAGTTGTGAGAGGTTGTGAGAGGTGAGAGGTTGTGAGTTGTGAGTGTGAGTAATGAGTGTGAGTAGTGAGTATTGAGTATTGAGTTGTAAGTAGTGAATGGTGAACGTGAAACGGCGAACGTGAAAACTACTTCTTTCAATAAAATACTTTGAAGCGAAGAGATATTTCTTTTTTATAACCATACTCTCTTTATCGTTGAAAACTCATGACCTATGCATTCAAAATTTAAAATTTAAAATTCAAAATAAATTCCCACCATTCAAAATTTAAAATAAACTTCCCACCATTAAACTTCAAAATAAATCCCCTCACCATTCAAAATTTAAAATAAATTCCTACCCTTTAAAATTTAGCATGCAAAATTCAAAATAAATCCCCTCCCCATTCAAAATAAACTCGCCCACCATTCAAAATTTAAAATTTAAAATAAACTCCCTCACCATTCAAAATTTAAAATTTAAAATTTAAAATAAACTCCCTCACCATTCAAAATTCAAAATTTAAAATTTAAAATAAACTCCCTCACCACCACAGCCTACAAAAGCATATTACCATATGACCAACCCGCATTTCAATAGGTTTAAAAAGCAACTTAGTAACCCGTTTAGTTTTAAGCTTTTTGCGGCTACTAAGTTGCCCTCGGCCTGGTTTGCCGGGTTAAGGATAAAAAGTTTAGACGAAGAAGAGGCCAGCATAAGTGTACAATATTCATGGTTTAATACAAACCCGTTCAAGTCAATCTATATGGCCATACTAACCATGGCCGCAGAGGTTAGTACTGGTATTTTGTGCCTCGGCGCCATATTTAGGCGGTCCCCGGCCATAAGCATGTTGGTAGTAAAAAGTGAAGCGCAATACTTTAAAAAAGCAACCGGTACCATTGTTTTTAAATGTACATCGGGGCAGGCTATATCCAACGCGGTTGACGAGGCAATAGCTACCGGCCAAGGGGTAACGGTAGCTTGCACTTCTACCGGAAAAAATGCGCAGGGCGAAGTAGTGGCCGAATTTATATTTACCTGGAGTTTAAAAGCCAGGAAGTAGAAAATGTTCTCTATTAAATTTTTATTAAATATTAAGCCCAACAAAATATAACCATATGAATATTTCCTTTCATGGTGCGGCCCACACGGTAACCGGATCTAAACACTTAATTACTTTTGCCAATAATAAACGTGTATTGCTTGACTGTGGCATGTTTCAGGGTATGGGCCAACAAACCGACGTACTTAATATCAGCTTTGGTTTTGATGCTGCTACGGTTAATTATCTTGTTTTGTCGCATGCCCATATTGACCACTCAGGCCTTATACCCAAGCTGGTGAAGGAAGGTTTTAATGGGCGCATATTTTGTACCCCCGCAACCCGCGACCTCGCTGCCATATTGCTGGAAGACAGCGCCAGTATTCAGCGCGACGATACCAAATACATTAATCGTAAACGTGTAAAAAAAGGCCTCCCACTATTTGAACCTTTGTATACAGTGGAGCACGCCAAACAGGCGATGTCGTTTTTTGAAGTAAAAGATTACGAAGAGTGGTTTTATATTGAGGACGATATTAAAGTGCTGTTTACCGATGCCGGGCATATAATAGGTAGCGCGGCAGTCAGCCTTCAATTAAAGGAAAACGGTAAAACCACCGCCATAACTTTTAGTGGCGATGTAGGCAGGTACAAAGACGCCATTTTGAGGCCGCCATCTAAATTTCCGCAGGCCCATTATGTTATTTGTGAAAGTACCTATGGCAATAAACTACATTACGATCCCCACTCAATAGTAGATGGGCTGGTCAATTGGATTAAAAAAACCTGTGTAACAAAAAAAGGTAATCTAATTATTCCTGCCTTTAGTGTGGGCCGTACCCAGGAACTGCTCATAGCCCTTAACCAGCTGGAAAACGAGCGCAGGCTACCGGCGGTGAATTATTACGTGGATAGTCCGCTGAGCCTTGAGGCAACGCAGGTGGTGCGCAGCCATCCCGAAAATTTTAACGAGCATCTTAAAAAACTAATGCAAACCGACCGGGATGTTTTTGATTTTAAAGGGTTGCACTATGTCCAAAGCGTAGATGAAAGCAAAGCCATTAATATATACCAGCACCCTTGCGTTATAATAAGCAGCAGTGGTATGGCCGATGCAGGAAGGATAAAACACCATATCCGCAACAATATAAGTAATCAAAAAAATTCAATCTTACTGGTGGGCTACGCCTCCGCCTCGTCGCTTGCCGGTAAGCTGATGGCTGGGGTAAAAAAAGTAAACATCTATGGCGATGAATTTAATGTAGTTGCCGAAGTAGGCCAAATAAAAAGTATGAGTGCTCATGGCGATTACGACGATCTTTTAACTTTTCTTGAATGCCAAAACAACCAACAGGTGAAAACTATTTTTTTGGTACATGGCGAGCACGATGTACAGGTAGATTTTGCCCAAAGGCTTACCCGCAAAGGTTGGAAGGTGGATGTGCCCGCAATGCACCAACAATTTGAACTAACCTAGAGTTATGTAGTTGGTAAAATGTGGTAATTAACTGAGAAGTCAATAATCATTTATAAACATAGCTACCGGTATAGACTTTATTGGCGGTGGGCTAACTTTTAAAAAAAAGCGCCACACTCAAAGGCAATACTACTGGTTCAACCATTTGTATGGCTGTGGCTAAAGCAATGGAAATTGGCTTTGGACAATATTGGCGGCAGCCTCAACTATCGTTTGGTATTAACTATCCTCACGCCTTTTAAAAAATTTTGAAGATCGATTTACAGATCGAAAAACCAAAAGGTTGTACCGGATAGACTTTAATGAGCGCCGCTGCACTTTGCAACACGTAAAACAAAGGTTAGCCAAACTATAAGTACATTGCTCCGAACCAAAACTGGTTGGGCAGGGCAAAATACTAATCGTTAAGTATAAGATAGTAGCAAACAAAAAGGATCTTTGCGTGGTAGACAACTTTTTGTTAAGCGAACCGCTGATAGAAGGATTTGAAGTATAATTACTTTTCAAAAACAGGTTCCCAGGGCTTGGCTTTTTTTAATGGAAAATAGGCGTTAATGTAAAAAGCCAACAAACATTTTTTTACAATGAATGAGGGCTTTTTTGGTAGAGCGTACGGGATTCGAACCCGTGATTCCTCCGTGAAAGGGAGGTGTCTTAACCCCTTGACCAACGCTCCGTTTTTTAATTGGAGCGCAAAAATAAGGGCAAGTATATTTTCTGCCAAACTTTTTTTATTCTTTGGTTTTTTAGGCTGTTGTATTCAGCCGCTAGCAGTAAATACCTAACTAACGTTGCTCGTAAGTTGTTTCCTTTTTTAATAAGTATAAACACTAAGTATGCTACCTATGTAAAATATTTCGTTTTTAAATAGCCATAATCCTTGTAGTTTTGCCACGTTTTAACACGTATAAAATTATAAATAATGAGTACAGTAAAAGTTGCAATCAACGGTTTTGGACGGATTGGCCGGTTGGTTTTCCGCCAGATCAATAATATGAAAGGTATTGATGTGGTAGCTATCAACGACCTTACCAGCCCCGCAGTATTGGCCCATCTGTTAAAGTACGACAGTGCACAGGGACGTTTTCATGGAGAAGTGACCAGCACCGATAATTCAATAGTAGTAAATGGCGAAGAAGTAAAAATATATGCGCAGAAAGATCCTTCACAAATACCTTGGGGAACGCATGAAGTAGATGTAGTAATTGAAAGCACCGGTTTTTTTACCGATAAGGCCAAAGCCGAAGCGCACCTCACTGCCGGTGCAAAAAGAGTAGTAATTTCTGCACCAGCAACCGGCGATCTTAAAACGGTGGTGTTTAATGTAAACCACGAAATTTTAGATGGTACCGAAACCATTATTTCGTGCGCGTCGTGCACTACCAATTGTTTGGCCCCAATGGCCAAGGTTTTAAATGATGAGTATACGATCATTTCTGGTTTAATGACCACTATTCATGCTTATACCAACGATCAGAACACCCTCGATGCACCTCATGCCAAAGGCGACCTTAGGCGTGCCCGTGCAGCAGCAGCCAACATTGTACCCAACAGCACTGGTGCAGCAAAGGCAATTGGCGTAGTATTACCCGAACTAAAAGGAAAATTGGATGGTGGTGCACAACGTGTACCGGTCATTACTGGTTCGCTTACCGAACTGGTAACAATAGTTGGCAAAAAAGTTACCGTAGAAGAAGTAAATGCTGCCATGAAAGCCGCCAGTAACGAAAGCTTTGGTTACAACGAAGATGAAATTGTTAGTACCGATGTTATCGGAACAACGTTCGGTTCGTTGTTTGACGCTACACAAACCAAGGTTATTTCTAACGGCGATGCGCAACTGGTAAAAACAGTAAGCTGGTACGATAATGAAATGAGCTACGTAAGCCAACTGGTACGTACGGTTCAGTTTTTTGCAGGTATAATGTCCAAATAGTTTCTATTTGAGGAATTAAGCATTGTCATAACCTCAGCGATTGCTCTTTCCAAATGCTGCTCCGTTTTTTTTCGGAGCGCTGTTTACATGTAACGCATCAATTTATTCGGTGGTCAATTGCAAACTGACTATGCAAATGGCGCACGCCGTTTGGTTGTGTAGAATTACGGCAGCTCCTTCAAATCATAAATAAGTATCAACCGCAGTCACTGAAATGGCTGCGGTTTTTTGTTTAAAATTGAAACATGAACTAAGAGTAAACCAACGAGCTTCCCCGGCTAATTACCATTGTGCCGGGCCTCATCGGGGGCAAGCCTACTATAAGAGGGATGCGCTGTCCTGTTGTAAATGTGTTAGACTATCTTTCGTCGGGCATGTTTATTGAAGAGATTTAAGAAGACTTTCCTTATCTCGGGAGGGATGATAAATATGCAGCTTTGTACTATGCTTCTTTAGAATTAAAACACCTGGTAATAGTTGTAGATTTAAGTGAAGCCTTGTAATCCCAAACGTTAGATTGATCTTAATTTGCCTTCTGCCTTGGCTACCTCTAAAATGATTGTAGGGGTATGGCAAGATTTTTTAAAGAAATGAGATTTGAAACAATGCCTGATATGGAAGTCTTTGGCCAAGCGGCAACTGTGGTAAATACGATTGTTATTATTACAAAGCATATTTATTGCTCAAAATTCCTGGCTTTTAAAAAGAGGAGTAAAAGGGTAATGAGGGCTTTGCTTAAAAATTGAGTAGGCTGGGCAACTTATATATGAACGATGTATTTGGTACCGCACATAGGCCACATGCTTCTACGGCGGTGGTAGCCAAAGCACACTAATTATGCAAATGGCGCATACCGTTTGGTTGTTTAGAATTACGGCAGCTCTTTAAAATCATAAATAAGTATCAACCGCAGTCACTTAAATGGCCGCGGGTTTTTGTTTAAATTTGTAATATGAACGAAAAGCAAACCAACGAGCTTCTCCGGCAAATCACTATCATACCGGGCCTCATGGTGGGGAAGCCTACTATAAGAGGGATGCGCTTTCCTGTTGTAGACATTTTTGAAATGCTGGCTAGCGGAACCAAAGAAGACGAGATATTAAAACAGCACCCAATTTTGGAGCAGGCTGATATTTCAGCTGCCTTATTATATGCAACCTTTCAAAAAAAAAGACAAGTATAATTAATGCAGCCTAACATGGATAGGGAGATTTGGCTTGATTTACACATATCGCCAATCATTGCAAAATGGCAGGGAGAAGAAACTGGATTAATGGTTAAGTCTGCGTTCATTCTAAAACATCAAAAATTAGATGATTTCACGATTTATAATTTGGCGAAAAATAATCCTAGTCCGGTTATTTTTATTTCAAAAGGTTTGGATTTACCCAAGCTGGTAAGACTTAACGGAGCCCCGCCAAAATTGATTTTTCTTTATATTGGCAATTGTGATAACCGCATAATGTATCAATTTTTTCTAAAAAATATTCAAGAAGCCATGATGCAGTTAATTAATGATAAAGCAGATATTTTTGAATTAATACCTTAACATTCTAAATAATAACCATGTCCAAATTCCAATCGCATAATTTTTCAGGTCAAAAGGCCTTAGTACGTGTTGACTTTAATGTACCGCTCGACTCCGAATACAACATTACAGACGACAATCGTATGCGGGCTGCCATACCCACCATAAATAAAGTATTGGCCGATGGCGGCAGTGTTATACTTATGAGCCACCTGGGCAGGCCAAAAGATGGTCCAACCGATAAATATTCACTCAAACATTTGGTAAGCCGTTTAAACGAATTACTGGATGGTGCTAAAGTTCATTTTGCCACCGATTCTGTGGGCGAAGATGCACAGCAGAAATCTGCTGCAATACAACCAGGCGAGGTATTGTTGGTCGAAAATCTTCGCTTTCAAAAAGAAGAAGAAAAGGGTGATGAGAACTTTGCTGAAAAACTAAGTAAGCTGGGCGATTTATATGTAAACGATGCATTCGGTACCGCACATAGGCCACATGCTTCTACGGCGGTTATCGCTAAATTCTTTCCCGGCGATAAAAAAATGTTTGGTCTTTTAATGGAAGCCGAAATAGTAGCAGCCGACAAAGTGTTAAAAAATGCAGAGCAACCGTTTACCGCCATCCTGGGCGGAGCCAAAGTAAGCGATAAAATAGAATTGATTGAAAGCCTTATGGAACGTGCACACTTTATTATTATTGGTGGTGGTATGGCCTACACCTTTTTAAAAGCACAGGGTAAAGAAATAGGCACCAGTATGGTAGAAATGGATAAGCTTGACCTTGCACTGGAGCTATTGGCCAAAGCCAAAGAAAAAAATGTAAACATCATTTTACCTCCCGATAGTGTTGTGGCCGATAGGTTTGCGGCCGATGCCAACACCATGACCGTTTCCAACGATCATATGCCTGTAGGATGGATGGGCCTTGACATAGCCGAAGAAGCAGTTGATCTTTTTGGAAACATTATCCTCGGCAGTAAAACCATTTTATGGAATGGACCTATGGGTGTTTTTGAAATGGAGAAATTTCACTACGGTACATTGGAAATTGCTAACCTCGTAGCAAATGCCACCGCCTTAGGCGCTTACTCGTTAGTAGGCGGTGGCGATAGTGTCGCTGCCATTAACAAGTTTGACCTTGCCGATAAAGTTAGCTACGTAAGCACAGGTGGCGGGGCCATGCTCGAATATTTTGAGGGAAAGGAGTTACCCGGTATAGCAGCTATCAATAGCTAGTAAAGGTATTGTGGGTACCGTTCATCAGTTAAAAAGCAAATTATAACATATTGATAAATACCATTAATTCTCTTATGGCTATATTCAGCCTTATTTACATTAAATTAAAAACACTTTTACTAAACAAATATTCAATTTTATACAATGAAAGGAAGAAATCTAACACTCATTATAATCCTTGCTGCTGTTGTGCTGCTGGGCGGCTGCGGATGCAGCCAATATAATGGCCTGGTTACACAGGACGAATCAGTTAAACTTGCCTGGAATAACGTTCAGAGTGACTACCAACGCAGGGCTGACCTTATTCCTAATTTGGTGGCTACTGTTAAGGGGGAAGCAAATTTTGAGCAAACGACTCTTACAAATGTTATTCAGGCCCGTGCGTCGGCCTCGCAAATGAAGATTGATGCCGATAACCTTACTCCTGAAAAATTACAGGAGTTTCAGCAAAACCAGGGACAATTATCGCAGGCTTTAGGAAGGCTGTTGGTTGTTTCAGAACAATATCCAACCCTAAGGGCTAACGATGCGTTCAGAGGATTACAGGCGCAATTAGAAGGTACCGAAAACCGTATAAAAGTATCTCGAAACGATTTTAATGCCGCCGTACAGGCCTACAACGTTAAAGTGCGCCAGTTTCCAGCAGCATTGTTTGCAGGCATCATGGGCTTTAAACCAAAAACCGGGTTTGCCGCCGAGGCCGGATCAGAAAAAGCGCCCGAGGTTAAATTTTAGTAAAACCAATTGTTTTGAAACTATTTCCTTTTACAAAAAAAGCTGAACAGCATTTTACACCGCCCGAGCAACAACGTATTGTGCAGGCAATACGACAAGCCGAAAAAAATACAAGCGGAGAAGTACGGGTGTTTATCGAAAGTCGATGCTCATACGTAGAAGCTATAGACAGGGCTGCCGAATTATTTTTTGGATTGAAAATGGATAAAACCAACGATCGGAATGCTGTCCTTTTTTATATTGCTATTAAAGACCATCAACTGGCACTTTTTGCCGATGAGGGAATTTATCAAAGGATGGGTGCCGCATACTGGCAAAAGGAGGTAGACATTATCATAAACGACTTTACCTCTACAAACCTGGTGGAGGGTATTTGCCATTGTGTAACAGATATTGGCAACGCCCTGCAAGAGCAGTTTCCCTTCGAAAGCGACGATAAAAACGAACTACCCGACGAAATAATTTTTGGAAAATAAAATGGTCCCGCCCCGGCGGGATCATTAGTAATAGCCAATGAGACACTTATTATTTACCATATCCTTTGTTTTATGTGCAGCCGTTGCAGTTGCCCAAAGTATTCCCCCAAGGCCTTCGCCGCCACGGTTGGTCAACGACTTTACCAACACCCTAACGGCCGATCAAAAAGCGACCCTTGAACAAAAACTGGTTGCCTACGACGATAGTACCAGCAACCAAATTGCTATTGTAATAATTAGTACTACCAGCGATTATGCAATGGTAGACTATGCAACCAAACTTGGTCGTGAGTGGGGTGTGGGTAACAAAAAAACCAACAACGGCGTAGTAGTGCTGTTGGCCAAAGATGATCGTAAAATTTTTATAGCCCCCGGTTATGGATTAGAAGGCGCCATACCCGACATTACGGCAAAGTCAATTGTTGATAACGATATTTTGCCCAATTTTAAGGCAAACGATTTTTACCGTGGGCTTGATATTGGTACCAACAGCATAATTAAAGCAGCCGCCGGTGAGTATAAAGCCCCCGAGGGATACCGTAAAAAGGGTAAAGGTGGGGGTGGCGGTTCAATACTGGGCGTTATAATCATTTTTGTTATTGTTATTTTATTGGCAGGTCGTGGTGGCGGTGGCCGAAGTGGTGGCATGATGAGCCGTAGGGGATATGGCGATCTGGTTACCGGCGCCTTACTGGGCAACCTGCTTAGTGGTGGCCGTGGTGGGGGAGGCTTTGGCGGAGGTGGAAGTTCAGGTGGTGGAGGAGGTTTTGGTGGTTTTGGAGGCGGAAGTTTTGGCGGAGGCGGTTCTGGTGGTAGCTGGTAATTCAAAACATACAATAATATCTACACACTTAAAAAAAGCCGGATGAAACTCTAAAGGTCATCCGGCTTTCTGATTTGTTTTTAAAGCTGTTTAAATTTCAATTACCTAAATCGCGGTAAAGCCCGGTGGTGCACTAAGTGTAATGGATAAAAGCCCGCCCGGCTTACATCAGTTGGACAGGCAACAATCTCTGCGGCCTTATAGATGAAAAACCAGTGCTGGTAACATAAAAATTCAATGGTTATCCGTTGTATAATACACTTAATGATGTATATAAGGGCATGATAAGAAATGCTGAATAAAATTACCAACAGTACAACAGTGCTACCTTTATGGTCATACAGGCAGGCTGCAACGACTGCTGAAAAAAGCTATAAAGCCCGGTTCCAAAATATCAGCACCAGATTGCGGACAATCACTTAAAATTCATTTTTAAACAGTTTCATAGCGCAGCGCTATTTGTTTAATTTTTCTTTTATATAGGCTACCTGTTCATCTATATCGGTTGAGTTTGCGGCGGTTTTGCCGGCTGTTTTCTTTTCAATCAATTCCTGCAATTGCCCGTTTATCAAATCTGCGTATTGTCTACTATAGCCAGCAATCAAATTTCTAAATTTAACGATCTTGTCAAGTCCCTTTTTAAAGTTTTGGGTATTGGTTACTTTAGTTAAAAAGGTAAGGTAATTGCGGTAGCCACTAAAACGCTCGTAATTATTCAGTGAGTCGTAGTCAGCAGTCATTTCATCAAAATCCCGGTCGCCCTTTTGCAAAATTTCTAATAACAATAGTGCCTCAGCCAGGTTGCCCTTTGCATCTTTTTGTAGCCCTGGCGCCAGGTTAATTGCGACAACTTCATTTATATTGGCAAGCGCTGTCAGGGCCGCGCCTGCCACCGTGTACGATGAGTCGCTGGCGTTGCTAACAAAAAAGGCTTCGTAATTTTTATTACCGGTTTTGCCCAGCACATCTATTGCGGCTGCACGGGTAGTGCGCTTCGCATCTTTTTTAGCAATTGTTTCAATAGTATTAATGGTGGCATTGGGCAGGCTTTTTACAATCATTTTTAACCCTTCCAGTGCACGTGCACGCAGTTCGTAATAGGGGTCGTTTAGCGCATCGGTCAGCAGTTGTACGCTGGCTGGCTGGTCGTTGTTGGAGCTGGCAAATGCAATTGACGCTAACCGGTTTTGAAACGAGGCAGCGTGCTTATATTGAAAAACGTACTGGTCGTTGGTCTTTTCATCCTCTACTACTGCCAGCAATATCTTCTCTGCATCAAAATCAATAAAATTAGGTAGGGTATTGCTTTTAAATCTAAACGTATCGTTTTTGTTTTCAAGCAACACTTTATACCGGTTGCTGGCCGTTCCAATAAAAACATCTACATTAAAAGGCAGTTTAAAAGCTTTGCCTGCTTGTTTTTGTTTTACATATACCAGCGCCTCGTTGTTACTGCTGTCGTATCCATACGTAATGGCCAGTTGTGGATGGCCGCTGCCGTAATACCACTGGTTCCAAAACCAGTTTAAGTCTTGCCCGGTTACCTGCTCAAAGGCCAGCCGCAATTGGTGTGCCTCCGCATTTTTAAACTGGTTTGTTTTAAGGTAAAGGTTTAGGGAGGCAAAAAAAGCGCTGTCGCCTACATAATTTCTCAGCATATGTAAAACACGCCCACCTTTTTGGTAGGTTACCAGGTCAAACATATCTTCTTTGTCGCGGTAAAAAAACCTAACCAGGTTGGCGGCTGCATTGCCATTGTTTAAATAAGCCTGTAGCGACCCGTAATGGTGGGCATCTGCGTCGTTTTTACCGTGTTTGTATTCTCTCCACAAATATTCGCTGTAGTCGGCAAGGCTTTCGTTTACTGTCAGGTTACTCCAGCTTTCTGCTGTCACCAGGTCGCCAAACCATTGGTGAAACAATTCGTGCGATATATAATCTTCATACTTGTTTCCATCAGTTAGTTGCCGGGCACTTTGTTGCAGGTAATCACTATGCAATGTAGCGGTGGTGTTTTCCATAGCACCACTTACATAATCCCTTCCGGTAATTTGTGCATATTTGGCCCATGGGTATTCGTAGTTCAGTTTTTTTGAGAAGAAAGCCATCATTTCGGGCGTCAGCCCAAATATGCGCCTGGCAACAGCTCCATATTCCGGCTCAACATAATAGCTGACTTCTTTTCCCTTGTAACTGTCTTTTACCACCGCAAAATTTCCCACTCCCATAAAAAACAAATAGGGCGAGTGAGGCAAATCCATTTTCCACGTATCGGTCCTGGTACCATTCGTATTTTTTTTCTGTGTTATTAGTAGCCCGTTCGATAGGGTTTTATATTTTGCCGGCACAGTCATAGCAATCTCTTCGGTGGTTTTCTGGTTCGGGTCATCAATGGTGGGAAACCACACCGACGATCCTTCGGTTTCGCCCTGCGTCCATATTTGTGTGGGTTTGCTACTATCCTTACCCTGTGGGTTTATAAAGTAAAGCCCCTTGGCATTGCTTATGGCCTTACTACCAACAGTGCGTAGTTCGTTAGGTTTAGCTGTGTAATCAATATAAACAGTGTACGTTTGGGTAGTGTAGTAAGTCCGGGATAAGTTTATCCGCAATACGGTGCTGTCGTAAATATATTTAAGCGGCTTATACAGGCCATTTTCAATTATCGACACTTTGTTTATGTTCATACCCTTTGCATCCAAAGCAAGGCTATCTGTTTTATAAAAATGTGGCCGTAAGGTTATCCATGCCTTTCCATACATATATGCCTTATCAAAATCAAAGCGTACATCCAGTTTAGTATGTAACAGATCGTTTATTTTTGGTTTTGTGCCGCGGTAATTGGTTGCCCATTCAGTGTTTTTGTTAGTTGTATTTTGGGCAAACAAACAATAGTTTATCAGTAGCAATCCTAGTAATTGAAGCGTCTTAAGCATTAGTTAATTTGTATTCAGGTAGTTATTAAATTTTAAGTGTGCAAATCTATCCAATAACCTTATGGCAACTTTAAGGCTCATCGTTACTTTTAGTTAATTTTGTGCATAATCGCTATTTGTATTTATCCCGCAATCATATTTAATGAAATATTTCTTTCTTTTTGTTTCCATATTCTTTCTGAACACCGTTCAATCCCAGCAAAATCATTTTGTTTTTATCCAGTCCGAAACACGCGAGCCTTTTAATGTTACCATTAACAAAAAAGTATATAGTTCAACAGCTACAGGGTATGTTATTGTTCCCAAACTGATAAGTGGCCAATACAACCTTACCATTGCCTTTGGTGGCAACACCACCCCCAACCAGGATTTTGCAATAACCCTAAACCAGGACGATGCAGGCTACAGCCTGAAAGATTTTCCAGGTAAAGGATGGGGGTTGTTCAATCTACAGTCGTTTAGTGTGGCTATGTCGCAACAGGCCGTACTATCTACAAGCACACAAATGCCGCCTTTCCAATCAGTTGGCACCAATGCAAACAATAAAGCCGAACCTGCAATAAATATTTTTCAGCCCGATGTTAATCAACCAGTAGTTACCAATTCCGCTACAAAAACGCAGCCTTCAAATCCGGCCAAACCAGCGCTGGTCGTTCCCGTTACTGAAAAGCCCGAAGTGCCCGGCGAAATTCCAATATCAACCGCGCCAGCACCTGCAGCAAATTTCGTAACCACACCCGCCGACAACCCTGGTCCGGTCACTATCCAATTTAAAACACCACCCAACAGCAATACCGCCCCACCGCTTCAACAACCGCCACAAACGGAACTTGTAGTTGCACAAACTGCTGCAGAACCCTTTATCGTTTCTAACCCTCCTCATTCTTCAACAGTTGCTAATGCACTTAAAAACGTAAATAAAATTTCCGAACTCAAGGGGTCCGAAGCTTACTATATTACTTATGTGGATTACACCACAACTGCCCCCGATACCATTAATCTTTTAATACCTACATCACCTACCGAAGCGCTGGTAGCTATCGCAAAACCAGCTAATGAGCCTAAGTTTTTAGAGCTGTCGCCCGCTGTTACCGCCGAAAAGGCAGTTGTTGCAGTACCGTCCCATTTAGGGTCAGCCAGCCAGGCTCCGCCAGTCACAAACACTAACCTGCCGCAACCAGCGCCGGTTAATGTACTGGCAAATCAAAATTCGGCAAGCGTGGCCTTACCAGTTACAAATACTGCTACGCAGCCAGCAGCGCCGGTTTCAGCAACCGCAACATCTACAACAAACAAATGTAGTACCATGGCAACCTACAACGATTTTTTACAGTTGCGAAAACGAATGGCTGCTGCTGCCGACGATGATGGCATGATTGCCGAAGCCCGTAATACCTTTAAGACAATGTGTTTCACCACTAACCAGGTTAAGAACCTGGCATACCTGTTCCTTACCGACGACGGCAAGTATCGTTTTTTTGACTCTTCCTACTCATATATTGTGGATCGTGAGGCTTTTTCAACACTTTCCCAACTGATATCCGAACTTTACTATCTCAATCGCTTTAAAGCAATGCTTATTAACTAGTAAAGCCTTTTGCAAGGCCTATACCGCATGAAGTATTTTCTGGAAGTAAAGTATTTGGGCACCAATTACGGCGGCTTTCAGGTGCAACAAAATGCCATCACTATACAATCCGAAGTTGAGCGGGTAATGGCTATATTTTTCAAAACACCTATAAAACTTACTGGTGCGTCACGTACCGATGCAGGCGTACATGCGCGGCAAAATTTCTTTCATTTCAATCATTCTGCTGTTATATTGCCTAGGGTCGTATACAACCTCAATGCAATGTTGCCAAACGATATTGCAGTAATAGCCATACTGCCTGTGGGCGACACCGCCCACTCCCGGTTCGATGCGGTTTCAAGAGAGTACTGCTACTATCTCTACACACAAAAAGATCCTTTTCTGTATCAAACCGCCTGGTATTATCCCTATTTGCTTAATCTGGAGGTATTGCAACAGGCCGCAAGCCTTTTAATGGAATATACCGACTTCACTAGTTTTGCAAAACGCAATAGCCAGGTGCATACTCATAACTGCACACTCTTCAAAAGCCATTGGCAGCAGCAGGGTAATAGCCTTGTTTATAATGTAAAGGCCAATCGTTTTTTGCGCGGTATGGTTAGAGGCCTTGTAGGTACTATGTTACAGGTAGGGCGTGGTACAAACACAATAAAAGAATTTAGGCAAATTATTGAAGCAAAAGATTGTACCAAAGCCAACTTCACTACGCCGCCGCAAGGTTTATTTCTTCATGCTGTGGAGTATCCTCCTGGTTTAGTATCGGTTGTTTAACCAGGTTTTTTTTGAGCCCGGCGAAAGTATTTCATGGCATCATCCGTTGCGTCGCACAGCGTATACTTTTTATCAATGTGGGGCCTTAGCGTGGGTATTTAAAGAAAGGTTGGGATAAATTTAAAAGATGAGAGGGTTGGTTTACC
>JBBRUR010000119.1:0-15231 GCA_038247635.1 Chitinophagales bacterium | reverse complement strand
AATTATTGCAATTGACAGGCAGCAGTACGACCTGTGCAAAACCCTTGGCTATAACAATTGGGAAACCTTGTACGAAGTAATTATAGTGGGCAAAGCCGAAGAGGTGTTTGAAATACTGCGCCAAAACTTTGCCATATCGTGGCTGATGATAACATTGGTAGAAGGATTGAGCATGAGCGAAGGAGGCGTTGGTACATTATTGATTAAATACAACAAGTACAACGACCTGACCAATGTGGTAGCCCTGCAGGTGGTGATATTTACCCTGGGCCTTGGCTTCGATTATTTATTGGGCGGGCTTAAACACTGGCTGCTACCCTATTCCAAACTTGACAAACAACCGCTATAATGACCTACACTAAACAGGAAATACTATTGGAAGCCGACGATGTAAACCTGTCGTACGGCGATAAGGTGATACTGCGTGACATCAATATGCAAATAAAAAATATTGTGCGGCCGGGCGTTAAGCAGGGCCAGGTAATTTCGCTCATTGGTCGCAGTGGCATTGGCAAAACCCAGCTATTCAAATTATTAAGCGGGCTTGCCAAACCAACCTCGGGCAACATTTTTTTGCAAAACGGAAAAGCAGTGGAGGCGGGAGATATGGGCGTAGTTTTTCAAAACTATTATTTGTTTGAATGGCGTACGGTTTACCAATCGCTTGAATTGGCATTAAAAAAAAACAAAGCCTTTACCGGCGACCCTAAAACACATATCAACAAATACGCCGAGCACTTTAATCTTGGAGAACATCTTCAGAAATATCCCAAACAATTATCGGGTGGGCAGCGGCAGCGGGCCAGTATCATTCAGCAAATGCTCAATGGCTCGGACTACCTGTTACTTGATGAACCTTTTTCTGGCCTTGATATTTTGGTGCTTGACCGCGTAGTTGATTTACTGTTAGATGTTTCAATTTCCGATGATTTAAAAACGCTCATCATTGTATCGCACGACATTGGAACGGCCGTAGCAATAAGCGATACTGTATTTGTGCTCGGCACCGAAGAGGGAAAGCCCGGCGCCACCATCAAAAAAGAAATTGACCTGATAGATCGTGACCTGGCATGGAAGAAAAACATCCGCAGCGACAAAGTTTTTTTAGAAACGTTGGCAGAGATTAAAGGATGTTTGTAGAGCGTTTTATTTTGAATGTTAGATTTTAAATTAGCGTGAGGAGTTTAGAGTTATGAATTATGAGTGGTGGTTTTTATTTTGAATGCTAAATTTTGAATTAGCGTGAGGAGTTTAGAGTTATGAATTATGAGTGGTGGTTTTTATTTTGAATGCTAGATTTTGAATTTTAAATGAGGAAACCCGGTTAGTTGTGTTTCACTTGTTATGAATTGCATTAGGTGAGTAGTAAGTTATGACAAGCCGTGCCGTTGGCTGAGCGAAGCCGAAGCCAACGGAAGTGAGTAGCCGCTAGCTAATAGCCTTTAGGCAAAATCTTGCAGCTTAAAACTTGAAACTTGCAGCCTGAAACTTGCAGCCTGAAACTTGCAGCCTGAAACTTGTAGCTTAAAACTTGCAGCTTAAAACTTGCAGCCTGAAACTTGCAGCCTGAAACTTGCAGCCTGAAACTTGCAGCTTGAAACTTGCAGCTTGAAACTTGTAGCTTAAAACTTGCAGCTTAAAACTTGCAGCCTGAAACTTGCAGCCTGAAACTTGCAGCCTGAAACTTGCAGCTTAAAACTTGTAGCCTGAAACTTGCAGCCTGAAACTTGCAGCCTGAAACTTGCAGCCTGAAACTTGCAGCCTGAAACTTACTTCACATCCAAAAGATCAATATCAAAATACAGCACCGCGTTGGAGGGTATGGTGCGGGCACCGTTGCAACCGTATGCCATAGTAGAGGGAATGAGCAGTTTGATTTTTCCGCCTTTGCTTATCAGCGGCACGCCTGTTATCCATCCTTCAATTACGTCAACTAGCTTAAAAGTTACCGGCGCTATCGATTTGTCAAAAATGGCATAATCTAAATATCGACCAGTGTAATTAACAGTTACGGAGTCGTTAATAGCAGGTCGTGGGCTGGTGCCGGGGTTTATTATTTGGTAATACATGCCACTGCTGTGTTTTGTGGTGGTAATGCCGTTAGCTGTTGCAAAGGCCGCTATTTGTGCGGCTTCGTCGGCAGGTTTTACATTGGTGCAGCCTTTTTCTTCTTTACCACAGCCGGTTATAAAAAACATTGCACCAACCAGTAACCAAAAAAACTTCGTCATTTGCGTTAATTAGGAATTATCCCCTTGACTGTTTTTGTCGATTGGCTGCTGCACCTGTACCTCATTTATTTCTTTATCTTTTCGTGCAAGCAGCTCGCGGTAACGCTGATCGTTGTTTTCGCGGCTGTAAGCCCTGTAAAAATAACTGCTAAAAAGCATGATGATGATAATGGCTAAAATCAACACCAACGGCGTAGATTGGCTGTTGGCTACCATGTTGGCCCGCGAATACCAGCCCGTGGCAAAATTGATGAGTATACCTATCCCAAACACCATTCCTATCATTAAACCGCGCCTGAAAGTGATAAAACTATTACGGGTCTTGTTCTTGTCGTCACTCCAGTATTTCAAAAATTTTTCCTCCTCCGGCGTAAGCATGTGGTAAAGGTAACATCAAAAAAACTACATTGCGGCTGCGAAAGCACATTGGCATTTGTATACGCTGTACACTTAAGAGGTAAATGCCTTCTAATTAATTAAAATTTTAGTTGTGAAATTTGACGATCTATTGGCTCAGTACCTATACGAAAATAAAACCCTGCAACTACAAGGTATTGGCACTTTAAAGCTCGACAATAGCGTATCGATACCTTTACCACAAGACAAACAAATATATTACCCTATTGAAGGACTGCATTTTACTTTTAACCCTAAAGAGCAGACGAGCGAAGAGTTGGTTATTTTTTTAGTTAAGAAATTGGGCAAAATTATCCCGCTGGTCCGTAGCGATTTGGAGTCATATTTATCTAACATTAAACAATTTATAAACATTGGCAAACCCTACACTATCGAAGGGGTAGGCACGCTTCAAATAAACAACCATGGTACCTACGAGTTTTCCCCCGGCAACTTTTTACCGGGCAAAGAAGAGTTGTCGCCACACCGCGATAACCCCGAAAACCTGCACCGGCAAAGCCTTCGCAAAACAGAAACCGCCCGGTCAATGTCCATTATTTTAACCATTGCTGCCATTGTATTAATTGTGGCTGGTATTATTTGGGGCATTTATTTTTTAATGAACCGAAACAACGCCACCCTGCAAGAAATTACTGCCGATACCAGTAACACCGCCATGGCACCCGATACGCTTGCCACTGTTGTTATGAAACCAACCAATTTGCTGCCCGGCAGCGATAGCGCGTACCATAATTTTAAATTAATTTTTGACATCACCAAAAGCCGCGAACGTATTGCCAGCCGATCAATATTGCTTACCAACAGCAATTTTAAGTTTGCCATAGATACTATTCAGAAAGCTGATACCCCGCGGTACCGTATGTTTGTGCCACGCACCTTGCGGTTTACAGATACTACCAAAGCAAAGGACACGCTTCGTATTTTTTTTAACCGGCAGATTGTATTGGAGAAGTTACCTTAACTACGACCATAAGATCGCTGACCAGATCAGCGATGCATTAACCGGCAGATTGTATTGGAAAAATTACCCTAACCATGGCCTGTACCTAAAGTCAGTAACCGCAACGAGCTGTCTAAGGGCAGATTGTATTGGAAAAATTGCCCTAACCAAGGCCCCCTTTACAGTTCGACGAACTTAACGCAAAGCAAAAGGCAGATTGTATAGGAAAAATTACCTTAACCAGAGCCTTTTTCTAATGCAAGTAGTTGGTGGTAAACATTTAATACTTGCGTAGTTAATAGTTGCTGCCCGTTGTTATGTAATACAAAATCGCACAACTTCATTTTAAGGCTTTCGTCCATTTGTTTATCCATGCGGCTTTCTACCATTTGTTGGCTGCTATTATCGCGTTGCACAACACGTTCAATTCGCATGGCTTTGGGGGCTGTTACGCCAATAATATAGTTGAGGCCGCTGGTGGTACCGGCTTCAAATAACAAAGCGGCCTCTTTTATTACAAAAGCAGCCTTTTGCCTTTCCATCCACTGTCGGGCGGCAGTAATAGTGGCAGGGTGTACAATGGCATTAAGGGCAGCCAGTTTAACCGCATCCGAAAACACAATGTCCGATAATACTTTACGGTTCAACTGGTTATTGGTATAGGTGGCCGCGCCAAACGTCAGTTGTATTGCAGTACGTATCGGCGGCGTTTCCATCAGTTTTTTCGCTTCGCTATCGGCGTCAAAAACGGGAATGCCCAATACATTAAAAATTTTTGCAACCGTGCTTTTACCACTTCCTATACCCCCGGTCAGGCCAACTTTAAGCATACCCCGATTATTAAAAATTAGTAGTTAGCAATTCCATTACAGCAAACCAATAGTTTTAGAACACCTCCTTTACAGCAAACTAAAGTGCAGCCAATAAATTTTGGGGGGCGGTCATTTTGGCTTTGTTGTTACTGCCGTTGCAGCCTGCCTCTCTGACCATAGAGGTCGCACCCTTTTACTAAAGTGCTTTTTCAGCTTTTTCAAAGTGCGGATTTAAATTCATTTCAATCTATTGGGTAAACAATTTTAAATTTACCCAATTAAATAGCCCAATCCTAAAAAACAAAAACCTTTACCCCACACCTGTTTTTGAACAAACACCGGGCAAAGGTTTTTAAATTACCTCTTTAACAAAAGAGACCATACTATTTTTTTTCCACTGCTGCGGTCGCTGGCTTATTCACTTGCTGGCTCCACTCAAGGCTAATGGCCGATTTTTCAATCTTTATATAACTGCCAGGGTTAACTTCCAATTGAATGGTATTGTCGTCGTTCAGCTTTTGCACCTTGCCATGAATACCTGCTATGGTCACAATTTTATCGCCCGCCTGCAGGTCGCTAATAAACTGTTTTTGAACTTTTGCTTTTTTTGCCTGGGGCCTTATCATAAACAGCCAGAAAACCAGTATAATGGCACCCATCATTAATAATTGGATGGAACCTCCACCTTTTGGGTCCGCCGACAATAAATACGAAAAATGAAACATTGGTTTGTTTTTTATAATTGAGAATACAAATTAAGAGATTTTCTTTTGAGGAAGATTTACCCTTGTTTTTCCCTCGCCCGGCTTTTTCTCAGGCCCACCTTTTGTTGCCTCTCCGGCAGATGTTATTTGCCCCATAAAATACAAAATTTTATAGGTGCTTTGCCTGGTGTTGGTAATAACATTTATACTTTTTCTAAACGCGCCTACTTGTCCTTTGTTAGTATCAAAGGCAGCAGTTACCACTCCCTCTATGCCTGGGGCAATGGCACCTTTGGGGTAATTGGCTATGGTGCAGCCACAGCCAGGTTCGGCGCTTAAAATAAACAATGGCTTGGTTCCGCTATTCATAAACCTAAATTTTATGGTAGCCACATCGCCAAAGGTTAACTTGCCTACATTTTCCAAAGTATCCAGCCATTGTATAGTAGTATAAGTAGCGGTATCACCCGCAGCAGCTACCGCCATAGGCATGGTAGCACCCTGCCCAGGCTTATTTTTACAGCCTACCATTATAAAGGCAACCAGCAGGTTTACTATAAAAAAACGTTTCATAACCAAGTACTTTTAAGGGCAAAACCGTTACGCCTGTTTAAAATTTACTTTATGAATCTTATCCTGGCTCAACAACTCTTTGTGAATATTATCCAAAATACCATTTACAAAATGGCCACTTTGGGGCGTACTATATGTTTTTGCCAGGTCAATATATTCGTTAATGGTTACTTTGGTAGGGATGGTTTCAAAAAACAGCAACTCGCAAACCCCCATTTCCATTAAAATCATATCAAGCACAGCTATGCGCTCTACATCCCAGTTTTTTAGTTTGGGTTTTATAAGGTCTAATGCCTGTTCGCGTTTGTCGCGGGTGGTATTAAGCAGGTCTTTCGCAAACATCCATTTTTCTTTGCTAATCATTTCCTGCAGGTTAAAACCTGCAGGTTTTTGCAGGTAATTCAGCATTAGCTGGTTCATCATTTCGGCGTCATCGTCCCAGTTGGTAAAATATTCTTCCACATGGCTGGTAAATGTTTCGTCGGGCAACATTAACTGGGTAAAAATAAAAGTAATAATATCTTTTTCCGATTTCTTGTCGCGGCTCTGTATTTGGCAGTACACTTTGTACTCGGGACTATCTGTCAGTTGCAGGTACAATTTCCTTATTTGATCGCTGGTGTCTTCTACCAGGTTGGGCCTATCGGCTTCCACGGCATGTTTAAAAGTTATACTTTCAAGCACCGACCATAAAAATTGGTTCCCCGATATTTTGGTGTTTACATTAAGATCCTGCGCCGAGGGTAAGTTTTTGGAAGCCCTTTTAGCCGAATCGGTTTCGGCGTAGCGGGCAACCTCTGTTAAACAGTATAATAGGTAAATAAATAACTGGCGGGAGGCATCTATTTGCTTCTGTAAAATTTTTACAGGCTCAATATTGGATTGGTCGCCCTGCAAGGTGCTAAGGGTATATAACGTTTGCATCACCTTCACCCTAATGTTTCGTCTGCTAATCATTTTTGCAAAAAGAACTTTTGATTGGGCTGCGAAGATAGTATTTAGGAAGTTGTGTAAAGGCGGTATAGAAAAAATTATGAAATTATGTTGGGAAGTGGGCGTTTTTATTTTGAATTTTAAATGCTAAATTTTAAATTAAACACTGCAAGTGGTAAGCGGTGGGGCGTAAAAAGTCAATGGGCAATTGTAAATAGTGATTGGTGAACAGTGAAGTATAAAAAGCTGGTACGTTCGGCTTCTTATAAGTCATTCGTCACAATTGGTAACAAGCGGGTTTCGCTGACAACGTTTCCTCATTTAAAATTCAAAATTTAGCATTCAAAATAAAAAACTCTCCACGTGCAATTTTGTCACACCATATATAATTAAGGTAGGTATCAAAAAATGTGTCTGCCAATTGTGACTTGTTTAAAATGCGTTTGGGCGGTTTCTGCAAATTTGACCTTGTTATGGGCTATGGCATAATAATCGATGACAGCGTAAGTCGAAAAACAATTTTTAATTCTCTAAAAACTAAAAACTATACGTATGGCTGACAAATTAAATGTTACTCCCCTACACGACAGGGTAATTGTAAAGGCTGAAGCTGCTGAGGAAAGGACCGCCGGTGGTATCATCATCCCTGATACTGCAAAGGAAAAACCGCAACGCGGAACAGTGGTAGCTGCTGGTCCGGGTAAAAAAGATGAGCCGGTAACCGTTAAGGTTGGCGACGCTGTTTTGTACGGTAAATATGCCGGAACCGAAATTCAGGTTGAAGGAAACGATTACCTTATTATGAGGGAAAGTGACATTTTGGCGATAATGTAAGGTTAAAGCAAATTTTTATTGCTCCTTGCACAACCAAAAGATGAACGGATTGCGACGCAACGGTGAACAATCGTAGCGACGCAGCTGGTATCAAAAACAAATCTCACACAAAAATTAAATAATACAAAAATGGCAAAACAAATATTTTTCGATATTGAAGCCCGCAACAAAATGAAACGCGGTGTGGATACTTTGGCCAATGCGGTTAAAGTAACCCTGGGACCAAAAGGCCGTAACGTGGTAATTGAAAAGAAATTTGGCGCCCCACAGGTAACTAAAGATGGTGTTACAGTAGCCAAAGAAATTGAACTGGACGACGCTATTGAAAACATGGGCGCCCAAATGGTAAAGGAAGTAGCGAGCAAAACCGCTGATATAGCTGGTGATGGTACTACTACTGCTACCGTTTTAGCTCAATCAATTATAAGCGAAGGCTTAAAGAACGTAGCCGCCGGTGCTAACCCAATGGACCTGAAGCGTGGTATTGACAAGGCCGTTATAGCTATTGTTGAAAACCTACGCAGCCAAAGCCAAACCGTTGGTGACGACAGCAGCAAAATTGAGCAGGTAGCTACAATATCAGCCAATAGCGACGAAACTATTGGTAAGCTAATTGCCCAGGCAATGGAAAAAGTTGGTAAAGAAGGTGTTATAACCGTTGAAGAAGCAAAGGGTACCGATACAACCGTTGAGGTTGTTGAAGGTATGCAGTTTGATCGCGGTTACATTAGCCCTTACTTTGTTACCAACAGCGAAAAAATGGAAGCTGAATTGCAAAATCCTTACATCCTGATTTACGATAAGAAAATCAGCGCAATGAAAGACATTCTGCACATTTTGGAGAAAGTTGCCCAAAGCGGCCGTCCGTTGGTAATTATTGCTGAGGACCTTGAAGGTGAAGCACTGGCTACCCTTGTAGTAAACAAATTACGTGGTACGTTAAAAGTGGCTGCCGTTAAAGCACCAGGTTTTGGCGATCGTCGTAAAGAAATGTTGCAGGATCTTGCCATTCTTACTGCCGGTATTGTAATAAGCGAAGAGCAAGGTTACAAACTAGACAATGCTGACCTTACCTACCTTGGGCAAGCAAGCAGCATTGCTATTAATAAAGACAATACTACTATTGTTGGTGGCAAGGGCGAAAAAGATGATATCGTTTCCCGTGTTAATCAAATAAAAGCTCAAATTGAAAGCACTACTTCTGATTACGATAAGGAGAAACTGCAGGAGCGGTTGGCTAAATTAAGTGGTGGTGTAGCTGTGTTGTACGTAGGTGCCGCAACCGAAGTTGAAATGAAAGAGAAAAAAGACCGCGTAGACGATGCGCTTCATGCAACCCGTGCGGCTGTTGAAGAAGGTATTGTACCTGGCGGTGGCGTTGCTTACATTCGCGCTATCGAAGCACTTGAAAACCTAAAAGGTATTAACGAAGATGAGAATACCGGTATCCAGATCATTAAAAGGGCTATTGAAGAACCACTTCGCCAAATCGTTATAAATAGCGGTATCGAAGGTTCTATCGTGGTTCAAAAAATTAAAGAGGGAACTGCCGATTTTGGTTTTAATGCCCGTACAGAAGTTTACGAAAACCTGTTTGCTGCCGGTGTTATTGACCCAACTAAGGTTAGCCGTGTAGCGCTTGAAAACGCTGCCTCTATTGCTGGTATGCTGTTGACTACCGAGTGTGTAGTTGCTGACAGGCCAGAGCCTAAATCTGCAGGTGGTGCACCAGGTGGAATGCCGGGTGGAATGGGCGGAATGGATTATTAATATCCTGACCATACTTAAAAAGTTGTTTACACCGGTTGGCGGCAACGCTAATCAACATAACAACATAATTATAAAAACCTGCCAACAGCAATGTTGGCAGGTTTTTTTTAGAGATTTTTGTTGCAAACAGGATAGCCTATGATCGGTAAAAATTTCCCTTTGAACTTTGCGCAGTCGCAAACTATAAACCGTTACAATAACGGTGGTGTCCCGCCCCCTCAGGGCTTTTTTGAAAGGCTTTATTAGCCATGTTCTATAAACTACAACCAAGGCTGTGATAGTTCCGCCCTTCAGGCCTTTTGAAGTTCCATTGTTCAATCATTTTCCCCTTCCAATGCTCCGGGTACTTTGGTAAACCGCCCCCTCAGGGCTTTTTTGACAGGCTCTATTGGCCATATTCCCTGAACCACACCCAGGGCGGAGATATTTGGCCCCTTCAGGCCTTTTAAAGTTTAATTGATCAATCATTTTCTCCTTCCAATGCTCCAGGTACTTTGGTATCCCGCCCCTTCAAGGCTTTTTTGACGGAGCTTATTAGTCATTTTCACTGGGCCACACCCAGTGCTGAGATATTTGGGGCCTTCAGACTTTTTTGCACTGGTTGCGGTTAATAGTACGGGAAGTTTGGTATTTTAAAGGCTTTTTTTTGAACCAGCTTTGGAATATTTATGAATAACCAGTTACCTGTTCCAATGATGTTAGCCGGGCTGACGTTGTACTGGTCAATTATGTACCATGGGCTTCATTTAGCGCTTTGGCATTTAGGCCCTTTATGACTTTTGATGGCGTATTTTTCTATAATGTACCACTGGATGCCCGGGCATGGTGGTATCTCGGACATCCAGACCTTTAGTTACAGCTGACCGTTGATGTTTTGGGTAATCTGGTATTTTTCGATGTTTTTTTGGGATCCAGCTTTGGAATATTTATGTAGCTCCGGTTGTGTCACACTCTTGTACGGTAACAAGGTAAATCAGCAATACTAACTGGGGGCTTATTTGAATGCCATTAACTTTAAGCCATTTATTTTGTCATTTGTGGTAGCGTTGTTCGGTCCTTTTAATTGACAGCGTGTGACCATAACAAACAGGCCGCACTTTGACAAACGGATATTGATAACTTATTTACCCGATCGCCTCAGGCGCACCCGACCGGTCGCTGCTGCCTGAGCGGCGGCGATGTTTTCCACCGCTGCTTTTAAGGTGTTTCATAAAACCAAGGGCGAAAAATAATTGCCCTAACGAATAGGTTGCCATAATGGATACATCAAAAATATCCTCCTGTATATAAAACTTATTTACTGCCAAAATAACATCCGATAATACAAGAAAACCTGCCCCGGGTATAAAGCTTCGACTTGCCAGTTTGGAGGCTTTATTAGAATGTACCACGTTGATAGCAGCAAAAAACATCAACATTATTAACCCCGAATAAACCGACACGGCATATTTAAGATTGCCGAGGTAATTATACATTAATGCTACAAAAGCTACGGCCAGCGCGGCCAACATTATTGCAACAAAAAAATTGATGATGGCCGGCGACTTGAAAATGGATTGCATCCTGAAAAAATACAATACAAAAAACAATTGCATTATCGCAAAAAAGACCACACCATATAAAAAATAAGATTCCTGTTGATCGCCGCGAAGCAACAGAAAATCGCCGGCACCACCTGCCACATAAGCAATTACCAGGTAAAATTTTGACACCGGGTGCTTTTTACCCCTTGAAGCCACTAACACGCTAACCAGTAAAATGGGTAAAAGAAGCGGCTTGGTAAAATACCGGTAAGCAGTTAAGCTGGTAGCAATAAAAGTAATATCCAGTAAGGCTACTGCTATAAAAAGGATTATTCCGACAGATTTTACAGATTTCATAAATGGTTGCCGCCAATAAAGTTAAACGATGCCTTGGCTGGTAATAAGCGCAAAACTTACATTAATTTACTTAAACATAAAAATTGCTGATTTGGTATACCTGTGGCAAATATTCAGCCATAATAATTTAGCAAAGCAGTTACTGGCAGATTATTTGACAATCAACCAGTTGGAAAACTATTTGCCATTTTTAAATGCTACAACCGGGCAGTAAAAATAAAAGCCGTTGGATTAACCCAACAGCTTTTTAATATTATCGATAATTGATTTTATGAAAGTTTGGCAAGGGCGTCACCTACGCGCTGCCAGGCTTTTTCAATATTGGTCATACTGTTTGCAAAGCTAAAACGTACACAATTTGGTTCACCAAAAGCATCGCCCATTACAGACGATACATTTGCTGTATTAAGCAAATACATGCTAAAATCGGCCGCATTGGTAATGGTTTCGGTACCGTTGCTTTTTCCATAATAATAACTTACATCAGGAAAAATATAAAAGGCGCCTTCTGGTTCGTAGCATTTAAAACCGGGTATGGCTTTGGCCAGCTCAAGGGTTTTGGCCCGGCGGCGGGTAAACTCTTCGGTCATTTCCAGGGTAGGCTTTAAGTCGCCGGTAAGCGCAACTACCCCAGCCTTTTGGGTAATAGAACAGGTGCCACTGGTAAACTGGCCCTGTAATTTTTCGCAGGCTTTGGCTACTTCTACACTCGCGGCAATATAGCCCAGGCGCCAGCCGGTCATGGCAAAACCCTTGCTTAAACCGTTAACCAGTATTACCTGGTCTTTAATATCGGTAAACTGCGCAATGCTTTCGTGTTTGCCTACAAAATTGATGTATTCATAAATTTCGTCGCTAATAATATAAATCTCAGGGTACTTTTTAAATACTTCTGCCAAAGCAGCCAACTCACTTTTGCTGTACACTGAGCCCGATGGATTGCAAGGCGAAGAGAACATGAACAACCGCGTTGCCGGCGTTATAGCCGCTTCTAACTGGGCTGGCGAAATTTTAAAACTATCTTCTACCGTGCTCCTTATTTCTACCACTTTACCACCGGCTATTTTAACCAGTTCGCTGTAGGTTACCCAATACGGGGTGGGTATTATTACCTCATCGTCTTTATCAATACAGGCCAGCATTATATTGGCCAGGCTTTGTTTGGCGCCGGTAGAGGTTACAATATTTTCGGGTTTATAATCAAGGTCGTTATCGCGTTTTAGTTTGGTACAAACCGCCTCACGCAGGTCGGCAAAACCGGCTACGGGGGTGTAGTGGCTCCAGTTATCGTTAATGGCTTTTATAGCAGCCTGTTTTATATGGTCGGGGGTGTCAAAGTCGGGCTCGCCAAGGCTTAGGTCAATTACATCAATTCCTTTGGCCCTTAGTTCGCGGCCAAGTTTGGCCATTTTTAGCGTTTCGGGTTCGCTAAACTTTGTAAGCAGAGAAGATAGTTGCATAGTTACTTTTCAAATTTTGCATCAAATGTAACGAAATAATAAAAGGTACCACTATGCGGTGGAAGGGCGAAGAATGTAGTTGAAGCAATGATTTCTTGTATGGAAAGCTTTGTTGAAAAACAGCAGCTTACCCGCCAGCACTTTCCTTAATTATTTTAATCGATTGGCGAAAAATCCAGGTTTTCTGTAACTCTCCTGCCTGAAGTAGCAAACGTTTCTACATAAAGGGCAATCCTTCTTTTTGCTTCATCAAGTTGGTAATTATTCAGGTTAATGTTTAGCAGGTCTATAAACCACGGCAGCTTACGCTTGCTTTCTATATAAACGATGGCAATTTCGCGGGCTATGGGCAACGTGGTAGTTTTGGAGCTGTCAAACACATCTTTATTACTTGCCGTTAGCAGCTTTTCGTATTCTTCGTGCAGCAACCTGTTAAATAAGGTCATCGAAAACCGATCACCCATTTTCGTTCCGGTATACGGATCATTTTCTGTAATCACTGCCCCTTTGTGTACCCACTCCCACAAAATGCTCAGGCGAATTTCGCCGGTGGCCATGTCTTCCATCAGGTACAGTATATCCTCATTACCAAAAAAATCGGCAGGCTTAAGGGCAGCCGCCTGCATGCCCTGGCCAAAGGCGTTGCCATATTGTATGGCTACACTTAACAGGTTGCGGGCGCCACGTATGGTTGTAGGCGCAGGTTCAATAGTCATTAACCCATTGGCATCCTGTTGGGTATAGGTAAGTGGTTCAAATGCTCTACCCAGTTGGTTGGCCTCGCCAACTTTTTCCCATACCGGGCGTACAATATGCACCATCTTCCAGTGGGCCACCCATTTACCACTGGCACCTTCGCGCTGCTCCCGTTCGGCCCCGGCTACTGCTTTCTTCATGCTTGCCGCTACCCCTTCGGCAGAGCCAACCGGAATATTAGGCTCCATACCGCCTTGCCACAGGGCAAAATTACCATTGCTGTCGGGGGTGTTTACTGCGCAGCGTACCCGGTTTTCGTAGTTGCGCATGTAGCCATAAGTCATGGTAATTGCTTCTATGTCGGGGTTAATAAATGTTTGGTCCCACGCTAAAGCATCGGCCACGCTATTGATATAATCCCAACGGCCGGTATTGTAGCCCACAAAGTGCCTGCCCAGCGCAGCCCGTATTTCCATTAATTGGTGGGTGGCTTCCAGTTGCTCTACCAGTACATACACCTTTACAGTACCAACCGCCAGGCCAAGGTGTTGTTCCAATGCCGTTACCATATTGTTCCATAAAGCGGCCTCGCCAGCCGTTTGTATTTTGGGTAGATACAACACTATGGACGAGCCTTTTTGCTGTAATGCCTGGTAGTTGTTTACCACGTACAGTGTTAGGTCCACAATGGAAGCCGCCATGGCCGCACCCTCACCGTCAAGCAAGTGCCTATCGTCCAGGTGCAGGCCACGGGCCCGAAACATTATTGTGGTAAAGCTTAGTTGCGCACGCCAGTCGTCAACAATAGGGCGACCAAAAAAATCCATTGCCCAGCGGTTCATTTCTGTAGCTACTACCTCGGCTACCTGTAAAAACATGGGGTCGTTTGCAATGGCTAGTTTTAGGTTGCGTTGGTTATCCAGCGACATTGTATTGATTTGCCCCAGGGCATCCTCGCCGTCAAACATCCAGCCGTCGGCCCCCGACAGCAGCGCATAGGCAACATTGCGTATGCTGTTTTCAATGGGTGCATTTGGCTTAGCTGCCGGACCGGTTCCCTGTATCCACTGGCGTTGTAAGTCGGCCGGTATTACGGCACCTTCAAACTTTCCATCGCGGGCATCCTGCACCATAATATTAGTACGTGGAATGTAGCTGTCGGGGCGTAAAAAAGCAATGCGCTGCTGTTGTTGCTGCCTTTTATGCCTACGCATCATCCGCTCTTCCATTGCTTCTTTAATTTGCTGGTTAAAGGGGGCCATTGTTTGCAACGCGGCTATCACCTCAGTTGTATACACATAGTGGTACACCTGCTTTAAATTACCATTAATAGTAAGGCTATTCGTCATTTTTTGAAGTTAATTAGATGGCTATATAGTGTTGAAAATGTAGTACGCGGCAGGCGCTTACCAAAAGGTTAGTGACTGTGTTATTGAAGGGTACAAAACTCAAGCAGGGTTTGTAGTTCGGCAGGGTTATGGAAGTTTGTTTTATTGAGGCGCAGGTATTTTTCAATACTGCTTTTGTGTTCAGCGAAAATATTAAGAAATGTTTTTTTATCTGCTTTGTAAAAACGATTGAAAGCATCGCCAATATAAAAGCTGGCGAGCTTATGAAAAGCCACATCTTTATCAACCATCAGGTTTGTGGCGGGGCGACCACCAAAACCCATACTGGTAAAGGTGCTAATAGCCGAAACACCGGAAGATGTGCCGTACCCGCCCCTTGTGCGATAGGGCGTTTGTACAAAAAACTGTTTTATGGCAAGCTTATAAACACCCACGGTACTTTTTAACTGCAGGTAGGTTTTGTCGTAAAAAAAATAGATAGAGTCGATGCGTATATTCTTAACCAAAGCCGGTTCGGCTATGGTAAGGGTATCTCCTTTTGCTCCAAGAAACTGCATCTCATCCAGTATGATGTTGTAATTGAGCCATTGCTTTGTTACCTCTCCGTTACGCATGTAAACCGTGCCCTGTTT
>JBBRUR010000118.1:0-15243 GCA_038247635.1 Chitinophagales bacterium | reverse complement strand
TACCACCAAATAAAAAATGATCTAAAAAAGTCCAATGCCAATGTGGAAGCTCCACTGCCCGAAACAGTTCAACAGCACCGCCCCTCGCCCTTTGGAGAGGGGGAAGGGGGTGAGGTCAGGGGTAGCCATTAGCCCTCAGCCTAATTCCGACAAATAAAAAATGAAAAAGGGTAGGCGCACAAAAATGCCGGGCCTTTTAAATGCCCGGCACAAATAATATTATTCGTTCTAACTATTTATTGATGGCATCGGCCATGCTTTTACCAATATCGGCCGGGCTGGCAACTACGGTAATACCGCACTCGGCCATTATCTTCATTTTTGCTTCGGCTGTGTCTTCGGCTCCACCAACAATGGCACCTGCGTGGCCCATACGCCGGCCGGGAGGTGCCGTTTGACCTGCAATAAAACCAACTACCGGTTTTGTGCCATTGTCTTTTATCCAGCGGGCAGCCTCGGCCTCCATACCGCCGCCAATTTCGCCAATCATAATTATGCCATCTGTTTCGGGGTCGTTCATTAACAACTCCACCGCTTCTTTGGTGGTAGTACCAATAATAGGGTCGCCACCAATGCCAATGGCGGTACTAATGCCCAACCCTGCTTTTACAGTTTGGTCTGCTGCCTCATAAGTAAGCGTACCCGACTTTGATACAATACCAATACGGCCTGCCTTAAAAATAAAGCCTGGCATAATGCCCACTTTGGCCTCATCGGCAGTAATAACGCCGGGGCAGTT
The DNA here is from genome assembly GCA_038247635.1 of Chitinophagales bacterium. Classification (GTDB taxonomy): domain Bacteria; phylum Bacteroidota; class Bacteroidia; order Chitinophagales; family Chitinophagaceae; genus Segetibacter. The sequence goes on along the minus strand of JBBRUR010000118.1, from coordinate 14,504 downwards.
AGGCCCTATAAGACGCGTTACTTTTTCCTGCAAATAATTTTTTACCTTAACCATATCCAGTACAGGTATACCCTCAGTTATACAAACAACCAGCGCAATACCGGCATCAGCAGCTTCCATAATGGCATCGGCAGCAAAAGCAGGCGGTACAAATATGATGCTCACATTAGCGTCAGTCTTTTGAACCGCTTCGTATACCGTATTAAAAACTGGTCGGTTTAAATGGGTACTACCACCTTTGCCTGGGGTAACCCCGCCAACAACATTGGTTCCATATTCTACCATTTGTGTGGCATGGAATGTGCCTTCGGTACCAGTAAAACCCTGTACAATTACTTTTGAATTTTTATTGACTAATACGCTCATGAAGTAGATTTAAATGATGGCTTTTAATTGAGGTCAGCAAAAATAAGGTTAAAAACTTCAACAAAAAACCAATGGGTAGCGTGTTGCCTACGCACATTGCCTGCTATTATGCCAATTTGCGGGGTGCAATCTTAAGCGGTTAGCCTGCCAAAAAGTGTAGCTTTATTGTATTAAATTTTGGCCTTTTTTGTAACCGGAATTTTGCTGGAAAGATCAATTAAAAAATATCCATTTGCTTTGTGGCGGCTCTTTATTACTATGCCTTGCTAATAAGCGAAAAAGAACCACTAACCGCAATCTGGTTCTTCTGTTCTAAAACCGGGCTTTATATCTTTTTTCAGCAGCCGTTGCAGCCTGCTCAATGATCATAGAGGTTGCACTCTTATACTGTTGTTAATTTTATTCAGCCTTTTTTATCATGATTTTATATTAATCGTTGAGTGTACCAAATAGTGGATAAGCGTTCAAAAAAGGTTATTAACGCTGTATTACTAAGTTTTTGTCAATTAGTATCAATAATACCTCAACATGCCCCAAATTTGCAGGTAATAAGTCTATTGGCTTTAATTTAAAAACTTTAAGGAGGAGTTGGCACTATGCCGTCATTTAATCAGTCGCGACAGCGGATTGTTATTTTTATTTTTATTGCAGTTTTTCTGGTTATACTGGTTCAGTTATTTAACCTGCAGGTGCTGTCCGGTAAATATTCAAAACTGGCCGAAAACAACGCGGTATACAAAAAAATTGTATACCCAAGCAGGGGTATTGTGTACGATAGAAAAAATAAGGCCATATTGGACAATGTAGCCATGTTTGACCTTATGGTAACGCCCTTTCAGGTAATGGGGGTAGATACCGTTACATTATGCGGTATTTTAAATATAGATACGGCCGACTTTAAAAAACGGGTGGTGGCCGCCATCATCAAAAATGGCCGTTATCGCCCCAGCGTTTTTGAGGGCCTTGTTACCCCACAGGTGCAGGCGCAACTGGATGAAAACATGTATAAATTTCCTGGCTTTGACCTGGCCGAACGGCCGGTAAGGGCATACCCTTACAATGCAGCAGCGCATGTATTGGGCTATATTGCCGAGGTTGATACTTCTATTATTCGCAAATCGGGCTACTTCTACCAAATGGGCGATTATATTGGGCGTAATGGTCTGGAGGCCTCTTACGAAAAGGTGTTAATGGGCCAGCGGGGTATTGCTTATCTTATAAAAGATAATAAAAACCGTATACAGGGCAGCTACGAAAAAGGATTGTTTGATACCTCGGCGGTTGCAGGGCGTAACCTATATACCAGTATTGATATTGAGTTACAGCAACTGGCCGAAAAATTAATGGCCAACAAAATTGGGGCAGTGGTGGCCATCAATCCTAAAACCGGCGGCATACTAGCCATGGCCTCTGCTCCCGACTTTAACCCCAACGATTTGGCTGGTGCATCTTTCCGAAAAAACTATGGACGGCTGGTGTTAGACACTGCCCGCCCGTTATACAACCGGGCTATTAAGGGCCAGTACCCACCCGGTTCAACATTTAAACCATTAGGGGCATTAGTGGCGTTGGATGAACAACTTATTACACCATCGTACGGCTACTCGTGCCCCGGCGCCTATTATTCGTGCGGCCGCCCTGTAAAATGTACCCATGCCGGCGGTGGCCATGCTGCCAACCTGCGGTTAGCCCTGGCAAATAGTTGCAACAGTTATTTTGTTCAGATATTTAGAATGGCTATTGACAACAAACGGTATGCTAATACCACCGCAGGATATTTAAAGTGGAAAGAATATATGAATGCTTTTGGTATGGGCGTAAAGCTGGGCGTTGATTTGCCTAGTGAAGATTATGCAAGCATACCCGATACCAGCAGGTACAACCGCGATTTTGGCGGCCCCCGCCGCTGGAATAGCTGCAATATTTTAACGCTGGGCATTGGGCAGGACCGAATGACGGCCACACCGTTGCAACTGGCCAATGCCATGTGCCTTATTGCCAACAAAGGATATTATTACACCCCCCATTTTGTTGATAGTTTGCAGGACGAAACCCTTGCCGATACTACTTTTATGGCTAAATATCGCCGCAGGCACGATGTTACGCATATTGCCGATACCACGTACACCATAGTACAAATGGGCATGCAGGATGTGGTTACTAAGGGTACCGCCCAAAATGCAATGATTGAAGGGGTAAATGTTTGCGGAAAAACAGGTACCGCCCAAAACCCGCATGGTAAAAACCACTCGCTGTTTGTGGCTTTTGCCCCCCGCGAAAACCCTACCATAGCCATTGCGGTGGTGGTTGAAAATTCAGGCTATGGATCTACCTGGGCATCGCCTATTGCATCATTAATGATGGAAAAATATTTGAAAGACACCATCTCGGCCCGGCGCCAGCCCGACCTTGACCGGATTGCCAAAGCCGACCTGATACCGCAAGCCATAAAACGCTGGTATTTTGTAAAAGACTCGCTGCGACAGGTGCGCTTAAACAAACTGGCCAGGGAAGTAAGCGAAAATAATGCTATGCCTGCTGTAGAAACACCGGTAAAAAGTAGCACCATAACCTACGACCCCGAAGCAGAGCCAAACAGGAAAGATACAGGGGATGTGGGACAGGTGAGAAGCCAAATGCTTTTGCCCGGTAAATTAAAAGAAAGGAAAGCCGCCAATTAATTATGAGCAACAATAACAGCATATCAAAAGGCTTTGACTGGAGTGTAATTTGGTTGTATTTTTTGCTGGCAACTATTGGCGTGTGTATGATTTTTGCCAATGAATATAAGGAGGGCGAAAGCATTATTCAGCCAATATTGCAACAAAGTAAAGACTATGGCAAACAGGTGCTTTGGTTGGGCATTTGTATTGTGTTGGCCACCTTTATATTATTAACCGATAGTAAATTTTTTACCGCTACAGCCAACCTGCTGTATGGCTTTGGTATTGTATTGTGTTTGTTGGCTTTGGTAATTGGTACCGAGGTAAAGGGTTCAAAATCGTGGATAGTGTTGGGCGGCCTGCGCCTTCAGCCCAGCGAACTTACCAAGGTGTTTACCTGCCTTGCACTGGCAAAATACATTAGCCGCCAGGAAACCGACTTTAGTAAGACCAACGCCCAGCTTATTGGTGCTGCCATTGCCCTTGCACCGGCCATAATAACGGTGGCGCAAAACGAAACCGGGCTTGCACTGGTTTATTTTTCGTTTTTTTTGGTCATGTATCGCGAGGGGCTGCCGCCCTTTATTTTAATTGCCGGAACATCGCTGGCAGTGCTTATCATACTATCGCTGATACTATCGCCCCAAACGTTGCTTATTGCATTTACCGTAACAGCCTTGCTGGTAATGCTGTTTTCGCGCCGCCAGTTTAAAAAAAAGCCCATACTGTTCTGGGGCATTGTGGGTGTATGGGCCTTTGCCAGTTTTGTATCGGCCTTTGCTATTCCCTACGGTATTAACAACGTAATGAAACCTTACCAGCGCGACCGTATTTATAGCCTGGTGGGTAAATTATACGTTCCCCAGGATGCCGGTGAGCGTGCTGAACTGGAAAACTCCAAACAAAAAAGTAAAGCCCGCACTCAAAACCAAAGCGAGTACAATGTAATTCAGTCAAAAATTGCCATTGGCTCGGGTGGCCTTGTAGGTAAAGGTTATTTAAAAGGCACCCAAACCCGGTACGACTTTGTGCCCGAGCAACGTACCGACTTTATATTTTGCACCATCGGCGAGGGTTTTGGGTTTGTGGGAAGTGCCATTTTTTTGGGATTGTACGCCCTGCTGCTATTACGCATTGTAGTAATAGCGGAGCGGCAACGAAGTACATTTAGCCGCGTGTATGCTTATGGTGTTGCCAGCATTTTCTTTTTTCATATTGCTATAAATGTGGGCATGACTATTGGCCTGGCGCCGGTAATTGGTATTCCACTGCCGTTAATGAGTTATGGCGGCTCTTCATTGTTAACTTTTACCATGTTGCTGTTTATTTTGGTTAGGTTAGATGCCGACCGGCAAATGGTGCTTCGCTAGTATTAAGCAAATTATTTTTTTTTGATACATGGCATACTGTTAGTACCCTGCCATAAATTTAATTTAATCATGACCATTTTACCACTTTCAGAAGGATCGTTTACTATTGATGGTACTAGGCAGTTTGTACCGTTTAACCATGCCAGCGACGAGTTAGCAAAGCGGCCCGCCGGAAGCTTGCTGGTTGAAATACAGCCCTTTGTCATTATCACTACATCGGACGTTATTGTTGTTGATACCGGCCTTGGTTTTACTATGGATAGTCAATTACAATTGCATAAAAATTTAGAAGCTAACGGCATACAACCCGGCCAGGTAACCAAGGTGCTTATGAGCCATCTGCATAAAGACCATGCGGGTGGCGTAGCACAAAAAATGCAAAATGGCACTTATCAACTGTCGTTTACCAATGCTACCTATTATGTACAACAGGCCGAATTGGAATACGCCTTTCAAAAAGGCGCTTCATCGTACATGACCGATGAACTGGCCGTGTTGAAAGCTAGCCCGCAAGTGAATTTTTTGCGTGGAAGCGGCATAATCGACAATTATATTTATTACGAAATATCGGGTGGCCACTGCCCTTATCACCAGGTGTTTAGGATAGAAGATGAAGGCGATATTGCTTTTTTTGGTGGCGATGTGGCGCCGCAACTACAGCAAATGAAAAACCGGATAGTGGCCAAATACGACAGTGATGGAAAAAAAAGTATGGAGCTACGTCAACTTTGGTGGCAATTGGGCCAACAGCAAAACTGGCAATTTTTATTTTACCACGATATAAAAAATCCGGTTTGGCCAAAACAGCACTAACCCGTGTTACTATAAACAGCACCCTTTAACCGTAGCCAAAAATAACCCTTTTTTATATTTTGCAAATCTGCCAGCCGCGTTGTGTATGCGTTACAATAGTTGTTGTGCGTTTTTTTACCCCGGACATGGTCATTATTTTTGCCAAATTTTTTCCGCACCTGCCGCCAACCAATCTTCGGTGCTATAACAGGTGTGTAATTAAAGTTTGCTGTTACCTGTACAAACAACAGCCCTATTAACCAAAATAAAGTTTGTCAGTTACACTTTATTACAGGGTTTACAGCAGTTAATATTGGCTGTTTCACATTTAATAATGAACGACTATCCGCAATCTGGTTCTGATATTTTGGAAGCGGGCTTTATAGGTGTTTTCGTTAGTTGTTGCCCGCCCGGCTAACGCCCCGCCAAAATTATTTCGTAGGGCTGGCAGTTGTACGGGCGTTGCACTATTGTACCGTTGGTAATTTTATTCAGCCTTTCTTATCAAACGTTTTTTATTCAGCATTAGGTGTACCGAATAGCTATTAATCAATGAATAGTGCTACTGTTGCAATCTTTTTTAATATTATAACTGCTAACTGCCGCTGCCTGTACAAAATGAGAAGGTTTGAGTTAACTAAGCAAATTTGCCAATGTATAAGTAAGCCCTAAAAAAGTCACCAGTTGAACACTTCTTTTTTAATGTTTCCACTTTCAGCGCCAATTTTTAGTCGAAAAAAAAACGCTAATTTAAAAGGGGCAACAGGTTGTTTATTAATTGACCGGGTATTTAACTTCAAAAATTAAAAAAGTAGATTGATAAAACCAGCAGAATTTAAAAAGGACATTTAAAAAAAATGGCCTGCCCTAAAAAGAGCTGGCCGTTGCTAACCTATGAAAAACACCGAGTTTATTATCGGCAGATAAATTAATTTTTGTTAAACCTGCTTGCCCTTCGTTTTATCAGTTCATTTCTAAGTAATTCTCTAAACGATTTTTCAGCTAAAAACACCTTATTAACTCTATCGTTGGCACCTAGAACTTTTTTAAATTCCTGCTTATATTTTTTTCTGATATTTAGGATATTTTCATCCAAAACGACTTCATCGTTTGTCGAAACTTTTCGTACGTTAACAAGTTCTTCTTTATATAAACGGTACACCGGCCAAAATTTTTCTGCTTCTTCGGTGGTTAAAGATAATTCTTTGGTCATGTAGGCCACATGAATTACTTCTATTTTATTTTGCCTGTTTCCCGGCTGTGCAAAACAAATGTAACCAATGTTTAGAAAAAACAAAGTAGATAGTAAAAATTTTTTCATGTTTAATTGTTTATCCCTCTTTATTCTTTTTTACGCTACCTGCCTGGTGGTCGTTTAGAAAGCTTTTGATGTCATCATCGCTGGCTCCCTTTATCCAATCATCAATTTTAGCTTCTGTTGCGGTAGGGTTTACCAGGGCACTAGCATTGGGGACTGGTATACTTTTATTTAAATAATCAATTATTTCGTTATCAGTGGCATTTTGTACTGCGGTGGTTATGCTTACCGGCCTGGGCACATTATGGTTGTTTAAACTTTTTGGCTGAGTTAATAAACCGGCAGTAATGGCCATAATACCTATTACTGTTGCCGCTACTGCATATTTTATATATTGCTTTAATTGTATTATGGTGCGGGGCCGTTTACTGCTATCCGCTGTTGCAGGTTTAGTAATGGCACCATTAAAATAGTTGGCCGGTAGGTCAAAAGGCATTTGTTTACTAATGGTCAATAAAAAAGGGGCAAGTGTTTCCAGCTCTTTATTTACTTCCCCGCTAAGGTTGTTTTGCCAGGCCGTTTTTTGTAAAACATCGTGTGCCAAACTTTCAAAGTAACCATTGGGTAGTTGATATGGATTTACATTTTTGCTTACGGGTAAAAAACGGCCGGCATCGTTTAGCGCTATTTGCTGCAAAATTTTACCGGCCAGTTCTTCAAAATACGCATTGGGTACGGAGTAAATATTTATGGCCTCATTTTCCGCAATTGAGGGGCTAAGGTTCAGTAGTTCTTTTATTATGTGTTCCCTTGGGTGTAACATTCCTTTTTTAAGACTTTTATATTGTAAATGGGTTTAACGGTTTAATATATAATCTTCAATTTTTTTGGCCGCATGGTGATAACTGGCTTTTAGCGCCCCCTCGCTGGTTTCAAGTACCCTGCTCATTTCCCCATACGGCATTTCGTCGTAATAGCGCAGGGTAAATACCGCCCGTTGTTTTTCGGGCAGGCTTTGTATTGCCAACTGCAATTTCCACTCAAGCTTATTGACGTCAAAACCCTGTTCGGCTTTTATTTTGTAGCTCAGGCCGGTGTCTTCATCGCCCAGGCTTATCGAACTTCTCTTTTTTTGTTGATCTAAAAAGGTAAGGCTTTCGTTGGTGGCAATTCGGTATAGCCAGGTGTACAACTGGCTGTCTTCTCTAAAGTTATCGAGGCTTCTCCAAACTTTTATAAACATATTTTGCAATGTGTCGTTGGCGTCGTCGTGGTCAACAACCAGCCGCCTGATGTGCCAGTACAGCTTCTCCTGGTATTTTTTTATAATACTTGTAAAAGCTTTTTCTTTTAAATGGGGCTGTTTAAATTGTAAAAGCAGTTCGCTGTCGGTTGCAAGCATGCAGTAAATGTTAAATTAAATTGTTTTGCCAACTACCATTTTTTGAAAAGATGTACCACCCTTGCATAAATGTAATTTTTGAGATAGAATAATTGGACCAAAGTTTAACCGGCACAAAATAATAATGTATGCACGATTGTTTTACTTGCCCGTAAATGTTGGGGTAATGCAACCTGTAAAGTAGTTGCTGTTTGCTATAATACCATTAATAAAAAAGGGTTATAGTATTTGACCGTAGTTTGTAAATATTGCTTTTGTTTATGTGCCTAACAGCATAGTTGCCGATGCAATAAGTTCCAATGCTTTGCTTACCGGGGCTGTATAGTTGTTTTACAGTTGGCTAAAAAAAAAGCCTATAGTTAAATTGGGCTTACTGGCTAATTATGTATTTTTTTATTTTTTAGGCAAACGTGGTGGCTGTCAGGCTTTTTAGTTAAGCTCAAACTGTTGGCTTTTAATTATTTTTTCATCGTCTTTCACTTTTTGCTCCCACTGCCATGCGGTGCGCATCATTTCGTTAATATCGTATTGTATGTTCCAGCCAAGTGTATTTACGGCAAGCTCGTTGTTGGCATAAATGGCCACCACATCGCCGGGGCGCCGTGGTGCCAATGTGTAGTTTAATTTGGTATTGCTTACCTGCTCAAACGCTTGTATAGCTTCAAGCACTGTGGTACCGTTTCCGCTTCCAAGATTAAATACTTCGCAGCTACTCTTTATTTTTTCGTCAATCATGTATTGAAGGGAAAGTGTGTGTGCGTGTGCTATGTCCGACACGTGTATGTAGTCGCGAACGCAGGTGCCGTCGCGGGTGGGGTAGTCGTTTCCAAAAACGGCTAGTTCGGGTATTTTGCCAATAGCAGTTTGCGTAATGGCGGGTACCAGGTTGGCAGGCCTGCCCAGCGGCAACTCGCCAATGTGTATGGATGGGTGGGCGCCTACCGGGTTAAAGTAGCGCAATAAAACGCCGTTGGAATTAGCAATCTTAACCACGCTTTCAACAATGTCTTCGCCCATTTGCTTGGTTGAACCATAAGGCGACTCGGCCTTTTTTATGGCCGATTGTTCGGTTACAGGTAAACTATCGGGGTTGCCATACACCGTACACGACGATGAAAATACAAAATGGGGTACTGCAAACTCTTCAAGACATTTTAGCAGGTTTACCAGCGAAAAAAGATTGTTTTCGTAGTAAAGTAAGGGTTGCGCACACGACTCGCCAACAGCTTTGTAAGCGGCAAAATGAATAATGCCGGTAATATCTTCATTTTCCTGGAAAACGGCACGGGTGTCGTTGTAGTCTTTCAGGTCTACCATGTAGTTCTTAACCTTTTTACCTGTTATTTTAAAAATGCCGTCTAATAAATATTTAGTTGAGCGGGAGTTATCATCAATTGAAATAACGTCGTACCCATTTTCTAAAAGGTCAACAATAGTATGCGACCCTATATATCCACAGCCGCCGGTAACTAAAATTTTAGACATAATAATAAATGTTAGAAAAATTTTAATACTGCAAAATAATATAATTGATCGGTAAAACCATTAAACAAGGTATTTACACAAACAATTGGGCTATCAAAAAAAAGATAGCAGCTAGCATTGCACTAATGGGAATAGTTAATATCCAGGCCCATAAAAGGCTAATAGTTACCCCCCAACGTACAGCAGATAAACGCTTGGTTGCTCCAACCCCTATTATTGCGCCGGTTATTGTGTGTGTAGTGCTTACTGGTATGCCAAAGTGTTCGGCTATATACAAGGTTATGGCACCTGCGGTTTCAGCACTTACCCCTTCTAATGGCGTTACTTTAGTTATACGGGTGCCCATTGTTTTTACAATCTTCCAGCCACCGCTCATAGTGCCTAGCCCAATAGCTACAAAACACGATATGGGAACCCAGGTGGGTATTGACTGCAAATTGGGTATGTAATTACTGGCCACCATGGCAGCACCAATAATACCCATCACTTTTTGGGCATCGTTAGCACCGTGCCCCAGGCTAAACGCTGCCGACGATACCAGTTGAAGCCGCTTAAACCATCGCTCTGCCCTATATGGATGGGCCCGTTTGCACAGGTGTACTATAATAACGGTAATGATAAAGGCTATAAACATACCAATTAATGGCGCAAGAAATATAAAGGCTATAATAGGTAATACTTTATCTGATGCAATAACCGAAAATGTACCGTAGTGTGCCACTGCCGCGCCAATAAAACCACCAATAAGCGTGTGTGAAGAACTGGAGGGAATGCCAAACCACCAGGTGAACAAATTCCAAACTATTGCGGCCAATAAACCGCAAAGTACCACGTATAAGGCCAGCGGATCGCCATCCTGTAGCGAAACGGTTTTAGCAATAGTATTGCCAATTTTAAATTCACCAATAAGGTACTTAGATACAAAAAACGCGGCGAAATTAAAAAATGCAGCCCAAAGTACCGCCTGAAATGGCGTAAGCACTTTAGTTGACACAATCGTTGCAATAGAATTGGCCGCGTCGTGAAAACCATTTATATAATCGAATATAAAAGCGAAAGCAATGATTACAATAAGTAAAGCGGTCATGGTTAATTATTAGCAGCGTAAAAGCCTTGGTAGCTATGCGTATTTTACAATAATGGATTCTATTACATTGGCTGCATCCTCGCACTTATCGGTGGCAATTTCCATTACCTGGTAAATTTCCCTGCGTTTAATTACTTCTTTAAAATCGTTTTCCTGGTTAAAAAGTATTTCAATACTCAGGTCAAATACATCGTCGGCCTGGTTTTCTATTTCGTTTACCCTTACCAAAGCCTCGGTCATTAACCGTAAATTTTTCATATTGCGTAATTCCTTAACGGCACTTTGAATATGTATGGTACCCTGTTCAATTAATTCAGCCATTTTTTGAATACCAATATCATTCGGGTTTACCCGGTAAAAATTTATTTTTTTGGCCGAAGCGTAAATATAATCTGCTATATCGTCAAGGGCCGACGCCAGGTAGTGTATATCTTCCCGGTCAAAAGGAGTAATAAAATTGCGCCCCAATTCTGTAAATATTTTATGCGTATGGTCGTCATTTACATGTTCAAGGTCTTCCAGTTGGGTGGTAAGGCTTGCACGCTTGTCATAATCGGGTTCGTTTACAACCTGCCTCAAAACCTGCCCCATTTTATGCACTGTAACAGCAACATCTTCAAACAATTCATAAAAGATCTTATTTTTTGGCATAAAGAATTTCCCAAACGAGTTCAGTCCCATGAAATTTCAAATTTCGGTAAATGTATAATTATGGCAGTAAGGTGGTTACAAAACTTTTTAATTAACGATATGGTAATATAGGATTGAAGTTCAATTCCGGATAATATGGTAAGGTCAGAGTTGTTGTTAAATTCAGCCCATTTGAGTAGATGCTTAATATTCTGTTAACATTGAGGTAACAATTACGAAACATAGCGCGAATACATTTGTATTATGAAAATACGTTTAGGGGCGCTGGAATTGCTATTTTTTACAACAGTCTTTTTATTTTCTACTGCTATTATCGCCCAAACCGGAAAAATTGCCGGTAGTGTCATTAGTAGTAAAACCGGTATTTCGTTAATTGGTGCTACGGTAAGTATTGTTTCGTTAAATAGATCTATCGCAAGCGACCTTAATGGCACTTATTCATTTGGTGGTCTTGCTCCTGGTAATTATACAGTAAGCGCCTCGTATGTTTCCTATTCAAAAAAAATTGTAACGGAAGTTTTGGTGGTAGCCAATCAAACCACAAATCTTATTATTTCGTTAGATCAGTTGGCTGTTTCCAGTAAAAATGAGGTTGTTGTAACTACCCGTTTAAGAAGAGAAAATATTGGATCGTTATTGGCAGCTCAAAAAAATGGTGCGAGTACAAGCGATGGAATTTCTGCTGATCAAATTAGAAGAACACCCGACAGAAACACAAGTGATGTATTAAAAAGAATAAGCGGAGCCAGTATACAGGATGATCGCTTCGCGATTATTCGTGGCCTGAACGATCGGTACAATGCTGCCTTTTTAAATGGATCACCCCTGCCAAGTTCGGAAAGCGACCGTAAAGCGTTTGCCTTCAACATTTTTCCGTCAAACATTTTAGATAACCTTGTTATTTATAAAACTGCCACTCCTGACAGATCGGGCGAATTTGGTGGAGGTATTATTGAAATAACTACTAAATCAATTCCTTCCGAAAACTTTACAACACTTTCCCTCACTGGCGGATTTAATACCACCGCCACTTTTCAAGAAGAGTTTAAATATAAAGGTGGTAGATGGGACTTTTTGGGTTTTGACGATGGGAATAGAAAATTGCCTGAGGCAATTGCAAATCTGCCAACACTATCCGGCCAAACATCTACACAAAGAGGTAATCTAGCCAAATTAGTTGATAATAATTGGGCTATCAGCACCGGCAAATTTTCGCCTAACTATGGATTGCAATTTACAAAGGGATTAAACATTGCCCGAAAAGGAAATGACTTTTTAGGAGTACTTTTTTCGGTTACCTACAGCAAAAGCTCCACGTTTTTAGAAGGCGAGCGGCAATCGCAGGAATATGATAGAATTAATCCTTCCGGTGATCCTATATTACGCGTTAATTACTACGACAGAGTTTATGGAACCCAAACGCTTTTGGGTGTTCTTGCTAATTTTTCATTGAAGCTTTCAGCCAAAAGTACAATAAGTTTCAAAAATTTACTTAGTATAAACGGTGATGACAGGTTGATTAAAAGAGAAGGGCAACCCGATGCATCAGGCGACCCTACTTTTGCTGCACGGCTTAACGCAAGATGGTTTACAAGTAATATTTTATTCTCATCGCAGGTCTCAGGCGATCATATTTTAAACAAATCAAACCTCAGGTTAAACTGGCAGGGTGGCTATGCTTCGGTAAACAGAGATGTGCCGAATTTAAGGCAAACAGTGTTTACGGGTGCTGCCGGATCGAATGCTTTTACTGCCGATGCAGCAAATAGTGTAAATAGTTTAGTACCCGATAATGGCGGCACTGCCTTTTACTCAAATACCAACGAAAATATTTATAGCGGTAAATTGGATTTTATACAACCTTTTGTTTTGGGAGGTAATAAACAAAGTCAGTTAAAAGCCGGATTTTATTTTCAGAAACGGGAGAGAGATTTTGATGCGCGGCTGGTGGGTTTAGGTATTGCTAATACAAGCAACTTCGACTACAGTTTACTTACATTGCCAGAAGACAAGATATATGCAAATGAAAATAAAGGTTTGCTGGCAAACGGTTTGCGAGGCTTCTCACTATTGGAGCTTTTCAGACCTTCATACATATACAATGCATCGTCTGACCTTTTTGCCGGGTACTTAATGGCCGACCAAAGATTAGGTAATAAAATACGGGTGGTGTATGGAGCAAGGGTGGAAAGTTTTAATCAGAAGCTTAACACAAACAATGATAATAACCAGCCAATACGATTAAATACTACTAAAACTGATGTTTTGCCTTCGGTAAACATCATTTTATCAACCACCTCAAAGCAAAACCTTAGGGCTTCCTACTCCCGAACCCTAAACAGGCCCGAGTTTAGAGAATTGGCTCCTTTTCCTTTCTACGACTTTGTTACCAGGTTTACTGTAGAAGGAGATACTATTTTAACGAGAGCAACTATTGACAATTACGATTTGCGTTACGAGTTTTATCCTGGCAGGGCGCAGCTTTTTTCTGTTTCAGGGTTTTTTAAAGATTTTACAAACCCTATTGAATTGGTTACGAATCCCGCTCTTGGTGCGCAAGCCAAATATCAAAATGCCCTTTCAGCTACAGTTTATGGGGTAGAACTTGAGATGAGATCGCTTCTTGGTACATTCTTTACATCACCCGAAAACAGCCTATTTAATAAGCTTACTTTTTCAGCCAATACCTCCATTCTATTTTCCAATGTTAAGATCGCACCTATTCCTGGTGTTTCTGATCCTAAAGCTTACTTAACTGACAGGGATTTGCAGGGGCAATCTCCATACGTAATTAATAGCAGCATATCATACGACAATGCTGATAAGGGCTTTACTGCCACTTTTTCAGGAAACAGAGTGGGTGATAGAATTTATATTGTAGGTACTGTAAACGATGTTGACATATATGAAAGAGGTCGCACTGTACTTGACTTGCAGATTGCTAAGTCAATTAATAAAGAAAGATGGGAGTTGCGGGCTACAGTCAGAGACCTGTTAGCACAAAAACAATTGTTCTATTCTGATATAAATTCTGACGGAAAATATAATAAATCAGCAGATAGAATCTTCTCCAACTATAGACCGGGAAGTACTATATCTATCTCAGCTTCCTACAAATTTAACCGAGGTAGCAATAACGCCACTAAAATTCCATTTATAAATAATTAAATATACCATCATGAAAAAAATCTGTACGTTATCACTCTTTTGTTTTGTAATAATGCTATCATATTCTCAAACAATAGAGCAAGTTAATTACCGTGGTGCTTTTGCGCCTGCCCCACAAGCAATGTGGACAGAAGGCTGGGCCAATTGGGATCCTCAGAATACGGTATACCCTGCAACTAATATAACTGTAAGTGGTAATATAAGTAGTAATACTACGTGGACACGTAATAATGTGTACCAGTTAAGTGGTCTTGTTTATGTA
>JBBRUR010000117.1:0-15278 GCA_038247635.1 Chitinophagales bacterium | reverse complement strand
TCTACGGGGGCCAGTGGCATTTTATTTCCATAATACCTGTACACGGGGCAATTGATCAAAAATTCGCCAATGGCCAGCGACAGTTCATCGGTGCTCAAGCCTTCCAATTGTTGCGGTGTAGCCAGTTCAAGCGTGGTAAAAAGCCTGGTAAGGTTATCCAGTTCGCCGCCCATACTTTCGGTTAATATCAGCGCCTTCTTTTTTCTTATTTGTTGATGAATGGAGGTATCATCACCCACCAGGTTGTTGTAAAAGCTGGTGAACGATTGCCGTGCTTCGGTATTGGTAAAAACGTTGTTTACTATGCCCAGATAATCGTAGCCCGAGGTGCCTTGCAATGGCCATGAGCCTGGCAGTTGTTCGCCCTGTTCCAATATTTTTTCCACAACTATGTAGGTCTCATCGCCGGTAAGCTGGCGCAATTGGTCAAGGTAGGCGGCAGGGTCATATAACCCGTCAATATGATCGAGCCTTATACCCTGAATGGTGCCTTCGTTTACCAGCTGTTTTAAAAAAGCATGGTATTGATCAAAAACTTTGGGGTTGTACACGTTGAGGCCAATAAGCCCGTTTACCGTAAAAAACCTGCGAAAGTTTATGCGGCTATCGGTACGCTGCCAAAAGCTGAGCTGGTAATGCTGTTGACCTGCCAAATGCAGTAACGCTTCGGGGTCAGCATTTACCTGTTGCAATTGTGCGTTGATAAGTGAGGCAACGCCTTCGTTTCGCATAAGCGATGAAAACTGTAGCAACCACTCGCTCCATTCGGGTGCATACGCAACAGGGTCGTTTACATTGGCCAGGTGCTCCAGTTGTTGGTAAAGGGTAGCAATGGCCTCGTTTTGCGAAGCTATGCTGTTAAGCAGGTAGCCATAGGTACTGCGGTTAACGGGGTAATGACTGTCAAAATAATCGAATACCAGCTTGCTTTGCTTATAGGCCAGTTTTAGTTCGCCCTTATCAATTACCTCCTGTAGTGGTGCCCCTAAAAAGGGAACCATTATTTTTCCTGAAAAAATTTTGCCTGTTGAAGGCACATCAAAAAACGACGCGTAAAGGGAGCTTTCGCCTTTTTCAAGCACATCCATTAACCATTGGTTGGCGGGGTGAAAAGCCATGTGGTTGGGTACAAAATCCTGTAGCCAACCAACATTATGATGCCGCAAATCGGCGGCTATTTTGGTAAGTTGTTCGTGGGTACCTATTTCGGGGTTTACCTGGTTTGCGTTTATGCCATCGTACCCATGCATACTGCCCGGTACCGATGTAAAAACCGGCGAAGCGTATATGGTTGATACGCCCAACTGTTGCAGGTAAGGCAACACTTTTTTAAATGTATTGAACGAAAAATTTTTATGAAACTGAATACGATAGGTTGCCCTTGGGTTATACATACTAACTGCGTTTTTTACTTTAATGTGGTGCGCTGTTGCAACGGCTTTTTAAACGTTAGCATAATATAAAAGAAGTGCCACCGAAAATAATTGCTGTTTTTAGGCTTACAGCATAGTGCCTTTGCAAACTACCATACTGTGTGGTTGAAGTTGCACCTGGCCACCCTTAATAGTAATGGTTGTGGCGTTTGCTAAACCATTCCATTGGGCATGGGCCGAGTTGAGCAATACCTGCCAATCTTTGCCCTGGCTGCCTATGGCCTCAGTTTGTGGCTGGTCTGAAAAATTGAAGATGCAAAAAATAAACTCTTCTGCATACCATCTTTTTAAAACCAATGTATTGTTGGCTTTATTGCACCAGGCATTAGCCTGCTGGCGGTTTAAATTGTACAATGCCGGTTGGGTATTGCGTAGCGTAATCAATGCCTTATAAAAGCTCAGCATTTTTGCGTGTTTTTCTTTGATAATCAATTGCCACTGCAACTTTGACTGTTTAAATGTTTCGGGGGCATTAGGGTCGGGCGCTTCGCCCTGTGCATGAAACGATGCAAACTCCTTCATCCTTCCATTGCTTACTGCCTTTGCCAATGCAGCATCGGTGTGGCTTACAAAATATAAAAAGGGATTGGTTTCGCCGTACTCTTCGCCCATAAACAACATAGGTAAATATGGGCTGCACAGTACTGCCGCGGCCAGTACTTTTTGTAATTCAAAACTTAACAGTTGGCTGGTGCGTTCGCCCAACATACGGTTGCCTACCTGGTCGTGGTTTTGGCTAAACACCACAAACTGCTGCCCGGGGTTGTCGGTAGCTTTTATTCCAAATATTTTTTTTCGGTGGTGCGAATACAAACCATCAAACACATAGGCGTCGTTCAACGATTTGGCCAGGTGTTCCAGCCCATTAAAATCTTCGTAATACCCGGTAGTTTTGCCACCGGCAGCTATCCGCAACGTATGGTGAAACTCATCTACCCACTGGGCATCCATACCATAGCCACCTTTTTGCAAAGCATTAATATAGCGGGTATCGTTCAAATCCATTTCGGCAATTAAATAATGCCGCTGACCGGTAGCTTCCATCAGCCTGTCTACCCGTTGTTTTATTTCTTTTAAAATATGTACCGGGCTATTGTCTTTAATGGCATGCACGGCATCTAACCGTAGCGCATCTATTTTGTAATCCCTAAACCACATCAACACATTTTCAATAAAATAGTCGCGTACGCCGTCGCACCAGGCATCGTCAAAATTTAAGGCGCTGCCCCAGGGGGTAAGGTACTTGTTGGTAAAATAATGCCCAAATACATCAAGGTAATTACCCTCGGGGCCAAGGTGATTATATACCACATCTATTATTACAGCAATGCCCTGTTGGTGACATGCTTTTACCAGCCGGTGCAGGCCTTCAGGCCCACCATAGGAGTTTTGTACGGCAAAGGGAAAAGTACCATCGTAGCCCCAGTTACGGTTGCCGGCAAACTGTGCTACCGGCATAATTTCAATGGCGGTTATGCCCAAATGTTTTAAATGAGGCAATTTTTCTATAATGCCATCAAACGTACCGGCAGGGCTAAAAGTACCCGTGTGCAATTCGTAAATAATGTATTTATCCAGGTCGATATTTTGCCATTGGGTGTTGTCCACAGCGTATTTGGCAACATCAATAGCCATTGACGGACCATGTACGCCCTGCGGTTGAAACCGCGATGCGGGGTCAGGGTAAAACTGGCCACTACCATCTACCTCAAACTGGTACAGGTCGTTTTCCTTCACCTCGTTTGTATTTGCCCACCAATAACCAAAGCCCTGGTGTTGCAGCATAATTTTTTTATTGGTGCCGGGTACAAACAAATTAACCTGTTGGGCCTTAGGGGCCCACAATAATATATTGGTCGTTTCATTTTGGTTAAAATGAACGCCCACCGGAAAATCAAACAATTGGTTCACTTTCATTTTTTGCACTAATTTGTTTTAGCAGAATAACTGAGCGCCCTTCTACCATAATTTTTTCGCGGCATTTATAAGTTCCGTTAGTGCTGTGCTGCTTTTCGCTGGTATCAATTTCCACCATCCACTTTTTGCCATATTTGCGGGCCGGCAACGAGTACTCAAGGGTGTCATGGTAGGCGTTAAAAATAATATAGAATGTATCGTCGGTTATTTTTTCGCCCTTTGGCCCAAGGGCATGTATGCCATGCCCGTTAAGGTAAACAGCCAGCGACTTTGCAAAATCCTCGCGCCAATGCTTGTCAGTAAGTTCGTTACCATTGGGTAAAAACCAGGCAATATCCTGCACGCCTGCACCTTTAACAGGCAACCCCTGAAACCAGTTACGCCGCCTAAAAACAGGGTGTATTTTTCTAAACCGGATAAGCTTACGGGTAAAAGCAAGCAACTCCTGGTCGGCAGTTTGCCAGTTGAGCCACGATGTTTGATTGTCCTGGCAATAGGCATTGTTGTTGCCGTATTGGGTACGGCCAAACTCGTCGCCGGCCACCAGCATAGGCACCCCTTGCGACAGGAAGAGGGTCATTAAGAAGTTCTTTTTTTGTTTTTTTCGCAATGCATTGATGGCAACGTTATCCGTTGGACCTTCGGCACCCATGTTCCACGAGCGGTTGTGGTTTTCACCATCTTTATTATGCTCTTTATTGGCGTTGTTGTGTTTGTTGTTGTACGACACCATGTCGTTTAGGGTAAACCCATCGTGTGCCGTTACAAAATTGATGCTGGCTGTGGGGTGTCGGCTATCGTCCTGGTAAAGGTCGGGGCTGCCGGTAAATCTTAAAGCAAACTCGCCTACGCCACTTTCGGCTCCACGCCAAAAATCTCTTATACAGTCGCGGTACTTGCCGTTCCACTCGGCCCATCCGCGCGGAAACTTGCCTACCTGGTAGCCACCCTCGCCAATATCCCATGGTTCGGCTATTAGTTTTACCTGCGATATCACAGGGTCCTGGTGTACAATGTCAAAGAAGGAGCCGAGCTTATCTACCTCGTGAAGCTCCCTTGCCAATGTGGCGGCAAGGTCAAACCTAAAGCCATCCACATGCATTTCTATTATCCAGTAGCGCAGGCTGTCCATAATAAGCCTAAGTACATTGGGCATCATTGCATTAAGCGTATTGCCGGTACCTGTGTAGTCCATATAATACCTTGTATTGCCGGTAAGGCGATAGTAAGCTGCATTGTCAATACCCCTGAACGAAACGGTGGGGCCCATTTGATTGCCCTCGCCGGTGTGGTTGTACACGACATCTAAAATAACCTCAATACCCGCTTTGTGCAATGCCTTCACCATTTCTTTAAATTCCTTTACCTGGTCGCCCAGGTGGATATTTTGGCTGTAGCGCACATCGGGGGCAAAAAAGCCAATGGTATTGTACCCCCAATAGTTAGTAAGGTTGTTATCGCGCAGGTGCCTATCCATTATAAAGTGGTGTACCGGCATCAGTTCCACGGCAGTTACCCCAAGGTCTAACAGGTATTTTATGGCTACCGGGTGCGCCAGTGCCAGGTAGGTTCCTCTTATTTCCTCGGGTATTTCGGGGTGCGTTTTAGTAAACCCCTTTAAATGAATTTCGTAAATGATGGTTTTGTGGTAGGGTACTTTGGGCAGGGCATCGTCTTCCCAGTCAAAGTAATGATCGGTTACTACCGCCTTAGGAATATAGGGGGCGCTGTCAATATCGCTAAAGGTTGCATCGGCAGCGGGGTCGCCAATAATGTAACCAAAAAGCGAATCGTGCCAATCGATAGTACCCGAAATGGCCTTGGCATAAGGATCTAATAATAATTTATGCTCGTTAAAGCGGTGGCCATTGTGAGGTTCGTATGGGCCATATACCCGGTAACCATACAATTGCCCTGGCTTTATACCGGGCACATAGGTATGCCATACATAGTGCGACCGTTCGCGCATTCTTACTTTTACTGACTCTACCTGGCTTTTTACATCTTCAAAAAAGCACAGGTCTACACCGTTGGCGTTTTCGGAATAGATGGCAAAATTTACTCCTTCGCCGTCGTATGTTGCGCCAAGCGGGTAAGGATTACCGGGATATATTGTGATGGTCATAAATCAGTTGATTTTATTAAAAATTTGTACCATGGTATTTTATTGCAAAAACTTTTATGGTTGCATTACGCAGTAATAAACTTACACAAGCCAAAAATGAGTGGTTGAACTATGAAGATTAATTTTTACCAGATTTTTTTAAGAGGTTACAATTTTGAATGAATTAATCGTAAATCATTTGTGCAACCAAAACCACGCTATTTTATATCTAATGATTTGAAAGGTAATGGTTAAATGTGTAAGGGGTTTTTGTTAGGCGATACAATTTGATGCCAGTAAAAAAAAACATTAAACAAAATAGTTGATTTGTACTTGCCACTTTGGAGTATAAAAAAACTTTACAAGTGGCAAAAATTTGGCAAACGCTGGTTAAATGACAAAAATGCGGCAACACAAGGCACCACTGGCAGGTTACGGCATAATTAATGAAGTAAGTGTTGTACCATTAATTAAGTAGAATAACGTACTTTGTTGTTTTGTTAATCGATTAAACCTTGCTAAACACACCATAAAATAGTTAATAATTGAAAGCCTTTTAAGTACAAACAGAGGCACGTAAAGAAGGAAAAATATGAATTGGTACGAATCAGATGTAAAGGCAGCGATAGCAAAACGAGAAGCGTGTATCTATGAACCTGAAACGGTTTTTTACGGTAGTTCCACCTTTACGTTATGGCCCGATATTGATGCAGATTTTAGCGAATTTAAACCTGTAAACCTTGGTTTTGGCGGTTCTACACTGACTGCCTGCCTTGAGTTTTTTGAACGTATAGTAACGCCTGTTAAAAAACCACAACGATTTTTATTGTATGCAGGCGATAACGATTTGGGCGATGGCGCCAGCGCACATCAGGTATTGTCGTTATACCTGCAATTAAAAAATAAAGTAAGGCAACACTACGGCGATATTCCGTTTTACTATATATCCATTAAACCAAGCCTTTTACGCTTTAAAATTATTGAGCGTATAAAGCAAACCAACCTGTTAATAAGCAATCAAATTAAACTATCGGGCGGCAACGACTTTTTTATAAATACCTACGACAGTATGCTGGACGAAAAAGGACATCCTCAAAAACGTTTTTTTGAAGCCGATGACCTACACCTTAACGAGCAGGGATATGATGTGTGGCGGGAGGCGATCCTTAATGAACTGGCTTTTTCTACCCAGTTAATGTAACGTTTAGAAGCAATTATAGGCAAAATGCTGTTAAAAAACCTTTTGCCGCTAAACCGTTTTTAGCAACACACGTCTGTTCGTATATTTGGTTATGGAGATAGCTGATTTACCACCAGCCATTGTAAAAAGTAACTTTTTTTTACCCGAACAGTTAAGCCAACTGGCAGGCCTTGCGTCTATTCCGTTGGTTGATGCGGCCTTTTACAACGAACGATTGAAAAATATATTTCAATATTATTCGCTGCAAAACGACGAACTGACTGCCGAGGTTTACTGCTATGCGGCTCAATTGCTACAGCAGTAAAAAGTTACCGAAGCATGGCAGGTACCGCTAACGCCGGTTGTTTATTAAAATTTTAAAGTTATGGGTGTTGCCGATACCTGGTATAAACTGCTGATGGTAATATCGCTACGGTATTTAATCATTGCCGGGCTGGCTTTTTTAGTTTGGTATACACTGGCCGGAAAAAAGATAGCTTACAAAAAAATACAACCCCGGTTTCCAAAGTTTAGCGATTACCAGCGGGAAATCGTTTACTCACTTTCCTCTATACTTATCTTCACTGTTTTTACTGCGCTTATATTACAAACCTCTTTTAGGCAATACACACAGTTTTATAAGGATGTTTCGCAGCATGGGTGGCTATACTTTTGGCTGGCCTTTCCGGTAATTTTTTTTATACACGACACTTATTTTTACTGGATGCACCGCCTGATGCACCATCCAACATTGTTTAAGTTGTTGCATGTGGTGCATCATAAAAGCACCAACCCAAGCCCCTGGGCTGCCTTTGCCTTTCAACCGCTGGAGGCATTGGTAGAAGTAGGCATAGTGCTGGTACTGGTAATGATCATGCCCATACATTTCTGGCATTTGTTTGCGTTTTTTTTGGTTATGATGGTGTACAATGTGTATGGCCATTTGGGGTGGGAGTTATACCCTAAAAACTTTAGCCGTCACTGGCTGGGCAAATACATAAACACCTCTGTAAACCACAACCAGCACCACCAGTTTTTTAAAGGCAATTATGGCCTATACTTTTTATGGTGGGACCGTTGGATGGGCACCATACGGAACGATTACGAAACCCAGTTTGAAAGGGTGAAGGATAAGCGTAAACTTACAAAAAAAGAGGCAAATGTTTAAAAGCGTTGTGTGGCTGTTCACATTTTTATTTGCCTATCAATGTGCCGTTGCACAGCAAAAATTAGTGGTGGTTTGTGCCAATACCGGTTTACCCTTACCCTTTGCATCTGCTGAATGTTTTGAAAAAAAATGGGGAACCTATGCCGACTCACTTGGTGTGGTACTTGTACCCGATAGTATGTACAAATTTTACGCGATACAAATTAGTCATGTTGGTTTTAAAACCACCACTATTCTACAATTTAAAGAGGACTCGGTTTTTTTGATTCCCTTGTTGGCAAAAATGGAGGACGTTTTGATAACTGCCTGCATTAATGCCACTTATGCAACTTTGGGATATAAAAAAAGAAAACCGACCCATTATTTCGGCTATTCTAATAACATCGATAACTATATGTGGGCTGTATTTTTGCCCAACGTAACCAATAAACCAGCTATTGCCAGCCAAATTTCATTTGGCATAAAACAGTTTTACAAAAACGATGATCCCAACATTCCCATTGCTATACGCCTTTACCAGTTTAACCAAACAACCGGTATGCCCGGCGACGAAATTACTTATGAACCGATCATTATTACCCCAGAGAAATTTGGTTGGCAAACTTTCGATATATCATCTTACCAGCTAATGATACCCGAAAATGGGGCGGTAGTAAGTTTTTCATTTCCCTATATTAGCTCATCTAAAGGTTACCAATTAAAATTTAAGAATAGCAGCCACGTAGTTGAGAAATATGGATATAGCCTGTATGGAATGTTGGATACTGTTGCGGTAGGTTTTACACGACGTCTTGGCTTTAGGTGGACGAAATTTAAGGATTACAACATTAACAATGGTGGGCCCATGGCAGCCTTAAAAGTAAAAGTGTGCAATTAATAGTGTTAAAATAGATGTGAGTTGTCAGTAGTGAATATTGAGTAAGCCCTTTTAGGTGAGGTAATTAGTCACAACCCACTATTTACCTTTCACTCATTACAACATCTTACAAATAATATATAATCAGCATCTTTTATCACATCCACTTTTCATTGGCGCTTTCTACCGTATACAGTACACCGTTAACCATTCGGCGGCAAACCTCCAGTGGCAAATAAGGCAGGGTTACTGCCCCGGCAGCGGTGGTAAACTGTAGGGTGGCCAACTGGTGCCTTCGCTGGTAAGGGCTTTGGGCATAGCTAACCTGTTGTATTTTTTTCCATACCAACAGTTTATACTCCCGCCCCCACAGGCCCTTGTGTAACTGCACCCCCTCGTGGTTGGCAAACCATTTAAAATTTTGGTACCTCATAAAATTTTGTAATGCCCAAACCGGCAATAGTGCCAGTAGGCATAATGCCTGCCATTGCAGCCAAATAGCGGCAAAGGCCGCAACAAAAATAGTAACAGGCAGCGATACCATTAATGTGCGGCGTTGCCAATACGCCGGTTCAATACCCGCACCCTGCGCGGGGTCAAACACGGGGCTTTGCTGGTACGAAGCCGCAATATTTACGGCCGACTGAAAACCGGTCAGCGGTATTTTTAACCGTTGTTTAGGTTGCACTTTTTCGTCGCCAAGCGTTTTTAGGTCAAGCATCCAAAAATTTATTTTGCGGCGCACATAATTGGCATGCCAGCTAAACAATTGAATTTTAGGAATAGGTATAATGCGCTGCTGCCGGTTAAACAGTCCAAAACTTACCCGCCATTGGTGGCCACCACTGTCCATTTTAAAATCATAATATTTTATAAACACCCTTATTACCGAAAAACCTACCGAAACCACTACCACCAACAATATCACCACACTAAACAGGGCTACCATATTGTCCTTCATATCGCCAAAAATACTTTCCATCCAGCCCCACCCGTCAAATTCAAACGCCTTACGTAAGTCGTCTAAAATATTTATGCTCAGGACAAATAAAATTAAAAACGCCTCAAGGTGGTTGGCGCTCAGGCTAAGTTTAAGCAGGTCGACTATAGTAAGGTTGTATTGTACGGGCGGGCGGGCGGCATCCCTACCTTCGGCAGTATCGGTAGTAATTTTATATTGTAGCAACACCTGCTTTAATTGCTCGGCGGTATAAACATTTATTGCCTCCATTTTGGCCTCCACTTTTTCGGTACCGGCACTGTCAAACGTTACTTTGCTAACGCCAAAGGCCTGTTGCCATAAATTTTGCTCAAGGTGTACTGCCTGTATACTTTGTAGCGGAATACTCAGGGTTTTTTTCTGTAGCCAGCCAGTTTGTATTACCAGGCTGTTGTTTTGTATGTAGTACCGGTAAAATAAAAAACGAATAATGGCGTACCCTACACTTAGTGCTGCAAAACCTATAATTATGTACAGGTATTTATCGGGCGAGCTACCCTTTTTGCTACGCAATAAGGTTACCAGCAAAATTGGCCAAAGACTTTTGGCTATCTGCACGCCCGATTTTGCAATCAGTATTACAATAGCTGCCGCCGATTGCCGCTGCGGTACCGAAAAATCGGGGGTATCATGCTTCATCCGTCCCGGTTTTTATTAATTCGCTCAACCAGTCTTTTACCTGGTTGGCGGTTTTGTCGGTAATACCTTTTATGGTAAAATCGGCACTGCTGCCACCGGCTGTAAATATAGATACCGAAGCCAGCCCAAAACGCCGCTCAATAGGGCCCGACTGCACGCTAATGTGCTGTATGCGGTTAATGGGCAGCACATTTGTTTTATGAACAAACCAGCCACTGCGATACAGTACATCCTTTTGCCTTAATGCATAGCCGCTGTACCGATAGTTAAGGTTGTTGCCTACCCAAATAAGCAACGACAGGCCTGCAAACAGGCCGCCTGCCAGGTACATTAACCATGGTATTTGTAGTTTAGTAATAAACACAAAACCAGCGATAAGGGCAGCACCTGCCAGCAAAAAATTTATACCAAAAGCTATGCGTATCGCCAGCAGGTAGTTGTCCTCTAACGGTTTAAAAGTTACCTCTTCAATGGCGGGTATATCATCTACCTCTACAATATTGTTGCTAAAATCCATAACCTGCATAAAATGCTATTAAGTTTTAAAGATGCATAAATTATGGTTTGCTTTTACCAATTGTTTTAAAATGATGCGATAAGCACTGCCGCACACGCTGTGCGACGCAACAATGCCCTACACATAACCAATTGCCCGGCCCCAAAAAATAATTAAAACCATATTCACTGTATTTTTTGAACCCGGCTAATAAACAGTATGCATCATTGTTGCAGCTTGTAACTGTAGTGGTAGAGATGGCACAGCGTGTACGGCAAACCAATGGGCAACAGTTACAAAACCAACACTAATTTGCCTGCCAACCGTTACTTTTGCCATCTGAAAAAAGTACTATTATGAGCACTCATTTAAGCGAGCAGGAGTTAATTAGGCGGGAAAAATTGACCGAATTGCAGAAGCTGGGCATAGACCCGTTTCCGGCAGCATTGTACCCTGTAAACAGCCATGCAACTACCATAAAACAGCAATATAAAGGCGAGGAAAATAAGGCTGATTTTGCTGAGGTTTGCCTGGCTGGCCGCATAATGAGTGTACGCGATATGGGCAAGGCAAGTTTTGCCGTATTGCAGGATAGTACGGGCAAAATTCAACTGTATGTAAAACGCGATGAGATATGCCCCGGCGATGATAAAACCCTGTACGACCAGCTATGGAAAAAGCTGCTGGATATTGGCGACATTATTGGGGTGAAAGGGTATGTGTTTACCACCAAAACCGGCGAAACTTCGGTACATGTAAGCGAACTAACGCTACTGGCAAAATCGTTAAAACCATTACCCATTGTTAAAGAAGCCGATGGCCAAACCTACGATGCGGTTACCGACCCCGAGTTTAGGTATCGTCAGCGCTATGCCGATTTGATAGTAAACCCTGGTGTAAAAGAAGTATTTTTAAAACGCACCAAACTAATGAACGCCATCCGCGAATTTTTGAATGAGCGGGGAGCTTTGGAAGTAGATACGCCGGTACTGCAAAGCATACCGGGTGGTGCAGCCGCCAAACCATTTATTACGCACCACAATGCCCTGGATGTACCGTTTTATATGCGCATAGCCAACGAGCTGTATTTAAAAAGGCTGATTGTTGGCGGCTTTGATTGGGTGTACGAGTTTAGCCGCAACTTTCGCAACGAGGGTATGGACCGCACCCACAACCCCGAGTTTACTGTGCTGGAGTTTTATACCGCTTACAAAGACTATGATTGGATGATGGCCATTACCGAGCAATTGATGGAGCAGGTAGCCTTAGCTACCAACGGCACCACCAAAGTAACGGTAGGCGACAAAGAAATTAATTTTAAAGCACCCTACCCACGCATTAGCATACACGAAGCCATTGCCAATGAAACCGGTATGGATGTAAGCGCCATGGACGAGGACGGCCTGAGGCAGGTGTGCAGGCAACTGAACATACATGTAGAAGCCAGCATGGGCAAAGGCAAACTGATAGATGAATTGTTTAGCGAAAAGTGTGAAGGCAAGTTTATACAACCAACTTTTATTATTGACTACCCTGTAGAAATGAGTCCGCTAACAAAAAAGCACCGCAGCAAGCCGGGGCTGGTAGAGCGTTTTGAGCTAATGGTAAATGGCAAGGAAATAGCCAATGCCTACACCGAGTTAAACGACCCTATTGACCAGCGGGAACGCTTTGAAGAGCAGGCCAAACTAATGGAACGCGGTGATGACGAGGCCATGTTTATAGACTACGACTTTTTGCGTGCACTGGAATATGGCATGCCGCCAACCAGCGGCATAGGCATTGGTATTGACAGGTTGTGTATGTTAATGACCAACCAGGCATCTATTCAGGATGTGTTGTTGTTTCCGCAAATGCGACCGGAGAAGATGGGTGGACAAAACCCTGACGAAATAATAGGATCTTAAAAAAATGGAAAGTTTTTGTTGATGCAAATGAACAAGGCATCCAACATAACAATAAGTTTTACCCAATTACCCGACATCATTAAAAAGCTGGCGGTGAAGCAAAAAATAATTCTTTTCCGTGAGTTGAAAAAAGAGGCCAGACAATTAAAATTGGAGGAACTGCATACTGCCTTTAAAATTGATGAACTGCCTGACGAGCTTATTAACGAAGAGGTGGCGTTGGTAAGAATGGAAATGTATGACTTAGCTAATTAACCTAATCAGGTTTTTTTTCATAATTACGACTACAACTTTTAAAAAAAGGCTGTTATTCACTTTAGAATAACAGCCTTTCTACTTTATACGATGCGTTAATTTAAACAAACAAATCAGGATACAATTGCCCGCCGGGTGTAACCGAATATTTGGCCAGGTCGGTTATGCCTTCCTGGGCCAGCACTTCTTCATCAATAAAAGTATTACCGGTGCATTCTGCCGATGGCCGTTGCAAAATATAATAAGCAGCATCGGCTATGATTTGAGTGGTACGGCTCATTTTCATAAGGGCATCGCCACCTAATAAATTCATTACTGCAGCGGTGGCAATGGTAGTTTTGGGCCACAGGGCGTTGGCTGCTATGCCATCTTTTTTTAACTCGGCCGCTAAGCCCAAGGCAATCATGGTCATGTTGTATTTGCTCATGGTGTAGGCCACATGCGGCCCCAGCCATTTGGCCGCCAGGTTAATGGGTGGTGATAGGGTAAGTATATGGGCGTTGGTTGATTTGCGGAGAAAGGGAATACATGCACGGCTCATAAAAAAAGTTCCCCGTACGTTAATGTCGTGCATGAGGTCGAACCGTTTGGGTTCGGTTTGTTCGGTGCTGGTAAGCGATATGGCCGACGCGTTGTTAATAAGGATATCAATACCACCAAACGTTTCCACCGCTTTGTTTACCGCATCGGCTATCTGGCTTTCGTCTCTTATATCGCATTGTACGGCAAGCGCTTTGCCACCAGCCTGTTCCACTTCTTCGGCAGCCGAATATATGGTACCACCCAATTTTGGATTTTCGGTAACGCTTTTAGCTGCTACCACAATGTTGGCACCGCTGGCAGCCAGCTTAAGGGCTATGGCTTTACCTATTCCGCGGCTGGCACCGGTAATAAAAACCGTTTTGTTTTTGAACGACATGGAAGCAATTTTTAGATGTGGTTTAAAAATAAGGTATTTAAAGGGAGTGCCAAATAATGCGTAAATTACTTAAATGGAAAGTTTGGCACATCCGCCGTGCACCGGCCTGCAGGCATTTGAGTTATTGCCCGAGGGAACGCGATGCCAATTGATAAATGATTCTATAATTATGTCGCCAACACTTCTTGTACCGCATGCGCTAATAAAAGTGGAAATCGCTATCACATTGTACAATTACGTAAAGGAAAACAAGGCGGGAATTGTAATGTTTACTCCTATTGATGTATATATGAATCAGACAAATGTTTACCAACCTGATATCATATTTGTTTCAAATGAAATACAAAGTATTTTAAAGAAACGTGGAGTATTTGGTGCCCCTGACCTGGTGATCGAGCTATTATCTGAGGATAGAAAATATGACCTGGTCACAAAAAAAGCAGTGTACGAAAAGACTGGCGTAAAAGAATATTGGGTAATTGACCCGGAAACAAAATGGTGCGAAGGATTTCAGCTATCAGATGGAAAATATACTTCGCTGGGGGAAAGCACGGGAAACTTTACCATCGCCTTACTAAACCTGGCAATTGATTTTTAAACTTTGAGTTATGGAAATACTTGTAGAAAATTACGTAAAGCCACCCCGGACCGGTTTGGAAGCTTTTGAGTTATTGCCTGAAGGCACCCGTTGTCAATTAATAAATGATGCTATCATTATGTCACCAGCACCTAATACTCCCCATGCCCGGCGTCAGTCAAGAATATTTGTAAAAGTCTACGATTTTGTAGAAGCCAATCAATTGGGAGAAGTATTTTTTGCTCCCGTTGATATCTATATTAATTCCACTAATATATTTCAGCCCGATATCTTTTTCATAGCAAAAGACCGACTTGAAATTATAAAGAAGCGTGGTGTATTTGGCGCTCCCGACCTTGTGATTGAGCTATTATCGGAGGACAGAAACTATGACCTGGTCACAAAAAAAGCAGTGTACGAAAAAGCCGGCGTAAAAGAATATTGGGTAATTGACCCGGAAACAAAATGGAGTGAAGGATTTGAGTTAAAGGAAGGAAAATATACCTCACTGGGTGAAAGCACGGGACATTTTACTATTGCGCTGCTAAACCTGGCAAATGATTTTTAAACTTTGAGTTATGGAAACATTGGTAGAAAAGTATATAAAGCCGCCACGGACCGGCCTGGAAGCTTTTGAATTACTGCCTGAAGGCACACGTTGTCAATTAATAAATGATGCTATCATAATGTCACCAGCACCTAATATTCCCCATGCCCAAATTCAAATGGCAATTTCGAATGCCTTGTACAATTATGTACAACAACAACAGACCGGCATGGTAGTTTGCGCACCTGTTGATGTGTACCTGGAAAAATCCAATGTATAC
>JBBRUR010000116.1:0-15319 GCA_038247635.1 Chitinophagales bacterium | reverse complement strand
CTATTTTTATAACAAGTTTCTGACTGAAACAATTTTTTCAAACTTAGGTCTCGAACTGAATTGCAATAAAATAAAAAAGCTTTATAGCCAGTGCTTAAATATCGGCTCTATGGCTGCTTAAAATACTACCGAACCATTGTGATAGTAAAATGGCTCAATTTAACCGCACACTTTTTAAATTCCAATCACTCCTTCACCCCTTCCATTTCAAAACAATTAAACACCGCATTTCCCTGGCCGGCTTTTGTTATTAAAACTACACGCAGCGCACGGTCCCACGGTGGCAAATAGGCGCCATTAATGGGTTGCAGGTTAAGTGGTATAAACGAATGAAGGTTTTTACCAAACAAAAAGCTAATGTCTTTTCCATTGGCTACCTGCATCATTAAAAAGCCTTTTTTGCTTCGGTGCAACGGTTGAGTAAACAACACCGAATCTTTCCCTTTTTCGGTTTGTACCAGTTCAATAAAGTCGCCATTTATGTAAGCGGCCACATGGTTTTGCTCATCGCCCACAAGGGCAATGCCCGCAGCGGCTGACAATTTTTTGCGGCGTACGCCGGCAATGGCTTTATAATTAGGCGAAATTGTTTTTTGCCCAACAAATGCTGCAGTTCCGGGCAAGGCAGCCAGTATTAACCGGCCATTTTGTATAGTATGTTTTGCAGGTTGAAATACACTCCATTGCCAATTGTTTTGTAAGACGCTTTTATTAAACTCATCTGTTATTTTTTGCAAAACCGGAGTAGGCGCATTCGGTTCATCTACAAATTTTATCCAGTCATCTGCCGTAAAAACAAATTCTTTTACAATACCCTTGCGGCCGGTGTACACGGTGCCTGACGTATCGTACGCATGATATAAAAAATAAAATTTTCCCTCTTTCTGCACAGGGGTGCCATGGCCGGGGCATGTCCATTGCGCTTCGTTTACCAGCACGGGGTTGCCTGCAAATTTTTCCCAGGCACCGGCCAGGCTTTTAGAGCGGGCAATACCCGACTGGTAATTGCAACCGCTGCCACAACAGCCTGCCGCGGCATAAAATGCATAAATATATTTACCATGCCGCATCATTGAAACTCCCTCTACCAAATTACCCTCCCAGGGTGCATTATTGCGGAAAAGTAATTTTTTTTCTCCCAAAACTGCTGTTCGTTCTTCATTTAATTCCTGTATCCAAATGGGTGTTGGTTTCCCTACACTGTTTCCATCTTCTTTCCAAATAATGTGAAGCCTGCCGTTTTCGTCCCGCATGGGAAACGCATCAATGGATCCCGCCTCCTCGCATATCAATGGTCCGTGGTCTTTGTAGGGGCCTTCGGGTTTGTCAGCAGATGCAATGCCTACGCACAGGTTGCCGCCTTTTTTATGTGCCGAATAATATACATACACCTTGCCGTTATCATAACTAATTTCCGGCGCCCAAAAATAATAATCGGCCCAGGCAGGCAACACATCAAAAACATGCCCCACCGTTGTCCAGGTATTTAAATCTTTTGATTTTAAAAGGGGAAACGCAGGCATCCAGTTTGACGTGGTTGCACTTGCCCAATAACTGTCTCCTATTTTTACAACAGAAGGATCCGGATGATCGCCGGGCATAACCAGGCGTTGCGCCATACTATTACTCATTATAAAAACACATAGCAATAAATAAACAGTACGAAGCATCTTCAATTATTTATATTTTCAAAATAACGCCGCTAAGCGTTTATAAAAACCGTTTCAAACCTCAGCCCATTCTACACACCTCTTCTTTTTTACCACAAACGGATATACACTACCAGCAGAATACCCGTAATTAACAGACACCCGTAAAACATAAATGAGCGAAACGATGTTGCTTGCTCTTACCAGTAAATAACTTTTAAAAAATAAGTAAGGCGTTACTACAAAATATTTATGGGTTATTGTTGCAAAGAAAATTTATATACAGACGAACTGCGGTAAGTATTGCCAGGCCCTAACAATATATTTTGAAAAGAAGGTTGGTTGGGCGCATCTGGAAAATGCTGCGTCTCCAGGCAAAAAGCTGTGCGAAAATCATCTTTGCTGCCTCCTTTAAAAGTGTTTTGTGATTGCATAAAATTGCCTCCGTAAAATTGCAGGCCGGGTTCTGTGGTAGCTACTTCCAATACAATACCACTTTGGTTGGCAACAATAGTAGCAGCGGGGTGTAAGCCGCCTACAACAGTGCTACGCAAAACAAAATTATGGTCGTAACCCTTGCCATACCGCAACTGAGTATTACCGGTAGTATCTAACCGCGAACCAATACTTATTGGTTTTGTAAAATCAAAGGGCGTACCTGCAACAGGTTCAATTTTACCGGTGGGGATTAGGGTAGCATCTACTGGTGTATAAGCATCCGCATTTATCTGTAACAGGTGGTCGTTAATAGTGCCGCTTCCTTCTCCATTTAAATTAAAAAATGCATGATTGGTTAAATTCACCACCGTTTTTTTATCGGTGGTGGCTTCATAATTTATGGTTACCTGGTTGCGCTGGTTTAGGGCGTAAGTAACTTTTACATCCAGGTTGCCGGGAAAACCCTCCTCGCCATCTTTGGATAAATACGATAATATGAGCGTAGAATCATTTGACTGCTGTGCATCCCATACAACCGCCTGAAAACCTTTTTTACCGCCATGCAATGTATTAGGGCCATTGTTGGTAAACAGCGTATACTCCTTACCGTCAATAGAAAATTTACCTTTGGCAATGCGGTTGCCGACACGGCCAATAGTTGCGCCAAAATAAGCTTCGGTGGAATTAATAAATTCCTCAAGCGTTTTAAAACCAACCACTACATCCCGTAGCCTGCCATTTTTATCAGGTACCAGTAAACTCACAAATCGCCCACCATAATTGGTTATGGCCAGCGTAGTGCCACTGCTGTTTTTTAGTATATATAAATCGGTCGGCTTTCCATTAATGGTATCTATAAACCCGCTGCGGGCTGGCAGTTGGTTAATATTTTGAACGCTATCTGTACTTAATAATTTACCTGTTTCAGTTTGCCCGCTGTTGTTGCAGCTAACAAAAAATGAAACCAATAATAAAGAAATAACAACCGGGTTTATTTTATGCATATGATGTTTTAAGGTTTTTTATCTTCATTCAATTTCTTTATCAGGTCCACTTCGTCCTGCCGGTAGGCTACACCACTGGCAAAATAAATATCGTGAAACCACTCTAATGGCTGACCGCCGTTGGGCATAGGCGTATCCCATGCATAAATGGTATTTGATTTGCCTGCAACAAATCCCCAGTTAATGGCACCAACGTTCTTTTCTTTTAGCATCGGCATTATGGTAGCAAAGCGGCTGTTTCGTGTACGGGCCATATACTCCGTACAAATCATGGGGCATCCACTGGCTTTAAATAATTCTATTACGCGGCGATGCCATTGTGCATCTTCATAATTGTGGTAAGTCAATACATCCGAATTGCGAAGCTGAATTTCATTTAGCTTTTCAAAGTCCCATGCCCAAAGGCCTGCGCTTACTGGCTGACCGGGGTTTACTTTTCGTGCCCATTCAAAAACTTTGGTAAGTAAGGCGGCCGAAGAATCCTTTTTACCTGAGTTACCGGGCTCATTGTACAAGTCCCACAAAAGAATGCGGGTATCTTTTGAAAAGGATTTTAATACATCGGTCACATAACTTTCCAAAAAAGGAAAATTACTGGTGTCGGCAGATGCCTGCTGACCAGGGTCCTGCACCCAACCACTATTATGAATACCCGGCTTTGGTTCGGGTTGTTTTCCCGGCTGTGGATAGGGATTCCAACAATCATCAAAAAAAACAAAAATCGTTTTTATGCCGTTTCGTTGTGCAATGGCCAGGTACTGGTTCATGCGGTTTTTAAACCCCGGCGCATCCTGCTTCCAGGCCAGGCTATGCAGGTAAACCCTCATAGTGTTAAAGCCTATATTTTTTGCCCACCCAAATTCCCTGGCAATTGTAGCCGTGTCAAAGGTTTGTGCCTGCCACATTTCTAATTGATTAATAGCTGTTGCCGGCAGGTAATTAGCGCCAGAAATCCAGGGTAATTTACTGTACCATTCATCTGCTTTATCTGTTGTCCATTTTACGCTGGCATTTGCAGCACCAACCGTTGGTTGATTATTTTTATTTTGTGCATTGGTTTTGCCTGTACATAGCAAAAGGAAGAGGAGAAAAAGAAAAGCAAGTTTTATTTGCATAATAATTTGTTTATTAAGTTTAGAAATTGGCATCAGCGCCTGATGGTACTGCCATGGATACGCCCGTTGTTACCGGTGTTCCAAAGTTGGGCGAACCATCTGCATTCCAGGTAAATTTTTGCGCCCTTGGCGATCGGCCCCCGCCACAACCCATGCCCGGTGCAGGGTTTGCATGGTACAGTATCCAATCTTCTTTTCCATTGGGCGATTTAAAAAATGAATTATGGCCCGGTGCAAAAACACTGTCTTTTATTGAAGTACTAAATACGGGTGTAGGCGTTTTTTTCCATGCCGCCGCATTCAGTAAATTTCGTTTGCCCGTAAACGTAAGCAAGCCTAATCCGTAATGATCGGTCCAGCAGCCACTGGCAGAAAACACTATAAACAAATGCTGCTGGTTGCATAAAAATTGCGGGCCTTCATTTACCGATACGTGTGGAGGATTTAGCGGGTCATTTAAATCGCCATGTGTTTCCCACGGCAACGCAGGACTCGAAATTTTTACCCTTTTGCCTTTAATTGTCCATGGGTTTTTCATTCGGGCAATATAAATATCCTGCTGCCCATTTACATCGCCTTGCCAGCCGCTCCAGGCCATGTACCATTTGTTGTGGTGTTTGTAAACTGTTGCATCAATCGCCCATTTGTTGGTATCATCTTTTACCTGCCCTTTCATTTTCCATTCGCCGTGCAGAGGGTCTTTCGATTTATTTTCGAGCACATAAATTCTATGCGTTACGTTTACCCCATCATCGGCCGCAAAATAGATATACCATTTACCCTTTATAAAATGCAGCTCGGGCGCCCATACATCCTTAGACCAGGCGGTGCCTATGGGCGGCTGCCAAACTATTTTTGGCTCAGCAGACTGCAAACCGGCAAAGTTTTGTGTTTTGTAAAGCACCAGGTTTTTACCGGTGGTATGCGTAAAATAAAAGTAGCCATCCTTTTCAATGATCCACGGGTCGGCACCTGAGGGCATAATTGGGTTAGTAAATTGTTGTTGGGTTAATGCCTGTTTAAAACAGCATAACAGCAGCAGGCAGGTTACAGTGTGAATTTTTTTGCTGACAGGCATTATTCAATCAATTTCAAAAAAAAAACCTATTATAGAAATTAGATCACTACCCGCTTTTCGGTTCTGACAATTTGGAACCAGGCTTTATAGCTGTTTTCATTAGCCGTTGCAGCCTGCCTCTATAACCATTGAGGTTGCACCCGTGTACGGTATGTATTTTATTCAGCTTTTTTTATCACGATCTGGTGTTCAGCATCGTTGATACCAAATAGCGGATAAATAGTAAAAATTTTAAACCGCGGCATAAATAATTTTATTCACCCGCAGGTTTTACCAAAGGGGTGTTGGTACTTACCGGCATACCAAAATTGGGTGTACCATCAGTATTCCATGTAAATTTTTGTATGCGTGGGCTCCGGTTGTTTCCGCATCCCAAACCAGTTGAAGGGTTAGCATGGTATAATATCCAATCCTCGCTACCATCGGCCGATTTAAAAAATGAATTATGGCCTGGCCCAAAAACTGAAGCAGCAGGATTTTTAGAAAAAACCGGGCTGTTTGTTTTTGTCCAGTCAGCAGCCACCAGCGGATCACCGCCATCTTTTAGCGTTAACATACCAAGCGCATAGTCGTCTGTCCAACATCCACTTGCCGAAAATATCAGGAACACTTTACCCGCGGCATTCTTTAATATTTCAGGCCCTTCATTTACTGCCGGCGGTGCGCCAAACGCTTCCCATGGAAATTGAGGTGATGAGATGACCGTGCGGGCTGTGGCCAGGGTCCATGGGTCACTCATACGTGCAATATATATGCGCTGTGTGTGTTCGGTGGCCGAAGCCTCGCCGCTCCATAAAAAATAATTATTGCTGTTATGGGTAAACACTGTTCCATCTATGGCAAAAAAATCAGCAGCAGGATCATATATTTTTCCCTTGTCTGTCCAGGTACCGGTTTGTGGATCGGCATTCGCATTTTCCAACACAAAACTGCGTTGTGTATTTAAATCGGCAGACGGACCGGCGGTGTAATATGCATACCATTTGTTGTTGATAAAATGAAGTTCGGGCGCCCATACATTTTGCGAGTTAGGACCTGTAGGCGGTGCTGTCCAAATGGTTACCGGCGTTGCAGCTCTTAATTCCGTAACCCTAGCCGTTTTCCAAATAGCAATCCGGTTACCCAGCGTATGCATATAGTAATAACTGGTTCCCTGCTTCACAATCCATGGGTCGGCGCCTGATGCAAGTACAGGATTTGTAAAGTTGTTAACCTGTGGCAGTGTTACTGGTGGTGTAACCACGCCATCGTTTCCCTTTTTTTTACAGGAAGAAATACTTATTAAAACTATGAAAGGGACAAGGAATAATTTTTTGATCATTTTTTTGTATTTATACTGCTGATAGATGGCATTTACCTGATCAATAAGGTATGTTACGCAAAGCAAACTCAGCAAACCAACGGCAGACCGCCTTCCTGTAAATTAAAACCTTTCCTTCTAAATTATTATGAAATCCTGGTTTGCTTTGCGTGAAATTTTTTTTATAAATACGGACTATTTAAACTACTGCCATCCCGGATTTTGTACAAGGTTGGGATTAATATCAATTTCGGCCTGGGGTATAGGCATAAACTTATTTCTGCCAACAACAAAATTTACAAACTCAAAATCCCTTGCTTTTAACTGGTTCAGTTTTGTAGCGTCGTCAAAATAACCCCAGCGTGCAAGGTCGTTCCAGCGTACAGACTCACCGGATAATTCAGTAATACGCTCATGCTCCAATTGTAATTGAAATTGTGCTGCTGTCATGCCCGGCCTTGCTGCTGTTAGTGTTTGCATACCTGCTCTCTGGCGTACACGATCAATAAAAGTATATGCTTCTGCTGTTCTGTTCAAATTATTTAATGCCTCGGCATACATCAGCAACACATCAGCAAAACGCAGCGCCCGGTAGTTAATAGGACTATTAAAAACTTCAAATTCGTTAATACGGAAATAATCATCTAAATACTTGCGGTACCAAACCCTGGGTTTAATGTTATTATCATAGTTTTTTGAGGTAAACGTTGAGCCATATACCAGGGTAAAGTCTGGTCCACGCACATCGGTAGAGTCGTACAAAGCGGTGGCTGCCAACCTTGGATCTCTACTACCACCCACAGCAGTTTCTTTTAAAAATTCGTGTACTACCCAGCGGTGCATATTGGCATCGTTAAAACCATGGCCAGGGGGTGCAAAAAACGGCGCACGGCTGGTGCCCACATTAGATGTTGGACCATCGTCGCCTCCATTTTCGGGGCGCATTTTAAACTGTACTTCAAACACCGATTCCTTGTTGTTTTCGGTGGTGTGCAAAAAGTTATCTCTATAATTTGCAACAAGGTCGTACCGGGCCGCCCCTGCGCCGGTAGTAAACCACGCCAACGCGGTGGCTGCCGGCTGCCATTCTTTTTGTTGCATGTGTGCCCTTGCCAGGTAACCAAAGGCAGCACCTTTGGTGGCACGGCCTACTTCTTCGCCTGAGTAAAGAATTGGCAACGCTTCCGCTGCTTCAGTAAGGTCTTTTTCAATTTGTGCCCACACCTGCTCCTGCGGCACCTGCGCTGGTTTATCGGCCGGAAGCGAAGGCTGTAAAATCAAGGGTAAATTACCCCAAATGGTAACCAGGTTGTAATAATAAAGGGCTCTTAAAAATTTTGCTTCGCCTAAAATGCGCGTTTTTAAGGTTTCGTCCATGATAATGCCCGGCACATTTGCCAGCACCTGGTTTGCCCTAAATACGCCACGCCAATGGTGTGCCCAGGTATCGTAATTAACTTCAAAACTGTATTGCGTAATATTCAAATTGCTAATACTTCTTAGCTCATTCCATGGGCTGGTGCTGTAACCATCGTCTGACCGCACATCCATATAGTATGGCAGCCAACGGGAATAGGGAGCACCGTTGCGGTAAAAATTTCCATAAGCCGCATTAATACCCTGCGTGGCATCGGTACCGGTTTTCCAGAAATTAGATTCATCAATCCTGTTCGGATTTTCAACATTTAAATCCAGTGATTTTTTGCAGGAGATTGCCGAAAAGGCCACCGTGACTGCCACACAATATTTTATGATTGTATTCATTGCTGTAGATTAAATAAGTGGATTAAAAACCAAAATTAATTCCTGCAGAAATAATTCTTAATGCAGGGTATTGGCCGTTGTCAAGCCCGCGCTCAAAAATATTTACACCGGCAATATCAGGGTCAAGACCTTTGTAATTGGTAATGGTTAAAAGGTTTTGGCCGCTTACAAAAATGCGGCTGCTTGTAAATCCTATATTTTTTAAAGACGCTTTGCTAAAAGTATACGCAAACTCCAGGTTGCGCAGGCGCAGGTAGCTTCCACTTTCCAACCAGCGGTCGCTTTGTGGCAACACATTGTATTGTATGCCCTGGTCTGGTGCACCTATGGCAGCACGGGGCCATTCTGTACTTTGGTTTTGTGGTGTCCAAAAACTGGCATCCTTTCTAAAGTTGGTGTTCTGGTCCATTCTGTCAACACTATACCGGGGGCGGTTGTACAACTGGTTGCCCACCACAGCATACCACTGCATATTTATGCTAAAACTTTTGTATGATGCATTTAACTGAAGCCCGGTTTCAAAATCGGCCCATGGGCTGCCGGCATAGTAGCGGTCTTTATCCAGATCGAGCATGCCGTTATCATCAACATCTACATAACGAATATCGCCTGGTTTAGACCATGGCTGAAGCACTTGCCCGGTTTTTCCTTTGTGCGCATCTATCTCTGCCTGGCTTTGAAAAATACCGTTGGTTTTTAACACATACCACTCGCCAACCGACCTGCCGAGCGCTGTGCGGGTATCGCCCAACTGTGTAAATTTTGTAGTGGCATTTCCAAACGCCCTTACGCTGTTTCGGATAGAAGTAAAGTTTAACGTTGCATCCCAACTAAAATTACGGCTTGCCGGGGGGCGGAAAGTAATTGCCAGCTCAAAGCCTTTGTTTTGCAGCGAGGCAGCATTTACTGCAGGGTTACCACCGGCATTACCGGTTGTTGCACTTATAGGCAAGTCTACTAAAACATCATCTGTATTGGCAATAAAATAATCGGCAGAAATAGTAAAGAGGTTTTTAAGAAAAGAAGCTTCGAGGCCGAAGTTGGCAGTTTTTTTGCGCTCCCAACCAAGGTTACTGTTGGCTAAACGGGTTACGATCTGGCCAACCTGTTCAACCTGACCTGGGCCGAAAACGGCACGGGGAAAGGGGTTGATGGTAGCATAGTATAACCAGGGTTGCAAAAATTCAGAATTACCCAAACTGCCATAGGAAGCACGAAGTTTTAAATCGTTTATTGCTTTTACGTTCCAAAAATTCTCTTTTGAAATACGCCATGCGGCCGAGGCAGAGGGAAAATTACCCCAGCGGCGGTTTTCGCTAAACAGTGAGCTGCCATCGCGGCGAAAGGTTAAACTGGTTAAATATTTATCAGCATATGTATAGTTCAACCTGCCAAAAACCCCAATGTTGTTCCAGCGGTTTGTGTAAGGATTTTCTGCCGTGGCACCGTTACCAACGGTAGTAAATGCATTTGTAGGAATGTTGAATGTTTGATTGGTTGAGCCTGCCACAGCACCTATTTTATGCATACCAAACGTTTTATCATAATTTAAGGTGTGTTCATAAAGTTTGGATTCAAACCTTCCTTCGCTACGGAAAGTATACAGGCTATTGTTGTTGGGCGAAGGCGTTCCCTGCCGTACCGTTCCCGGCCTGCGCGTGCCCTCGCCTTTATCATTGGTTGTTTCTAAGCCAACATTAAAACGGTACACCAGGCCGTCCATTATTCTATAATCAAGAAAAGCGTTGCCCCTGATCTTAAAATTCCTTTGTTTAAACTGGTCTAAGCGTTGCAGTGCCGGAACATTAGCTGTAAGTGTGCTTAGGTAAGCATTGTTTAAACCAAGGCCCCAGCCTTCGGGATTTTCGGGGCTTGTATAGCGGTTACCTTGCAAGGCTACTACCGGTGGCATGGCAATCATATCTACAAAAGGATTTACACCTACCCCGCCTGCGGCAATGGGATTTTCCTGTGTCCAGCTAAACAACACATTTTGCCCAATGGTAAAACGCCCAAGTTTAGTATCAGTATTAATTCTAAAACCCGAACGGGAAAAGTTGTTGTCAATAACCGGTCCTTTATTTTGAAAATGATTTCCGCTAATGTAAAAATTTACTTTCTTTTTTAACGAGCCTGACATGGCAAGGTTGAACTCGCTAATGGCACCAGGGCGTAAAAATTCGTTTTGCCAATCGGTATCTATTGCAGGGTCAAAGGCGGTGGTGAGGGATGTAGGCACAGGTAAACCGCCGGCCTGGTAAAGACCAGTGGCCAGTGTGCGGTATTCGGCTACATTCATCATATCGTACCTGTTGTGTACCTGCTGTGTACCGCTTTTTACACCACCGTTAAAAACCAAAGGTCCCTGCCGTCCTTTTTTAGTGGTAATAATAATAACGCCATTGCTACCCCGGCTTCCGTAAATGGCGGCAGCCGATGCATCTTTTAAAATCTGGATAGTTTCTACATCCTGTGGGTTAAAATCTGGCGTTGCATCGGTATACATTCCATCAATAATATACAGTGGGTTATTGCCTGCAAAGGTACCGGCACCACGTATGTCTATTTTGGCGGCACCACCGGGTGCGCCGGTATTGCGTACCGTTACACCAGGTGTAAGACCCTGTATACTTTCGGCAAGCGTGTTGCTGATGTTGCGGTTTGCCGTTGTTGGATTAATAATACTTACTGCGCCAGTAAGGTCTTTTTTGCGTACGGTTTGGTAGCCTATCACCACAATTTCGTCCAAGGCACCTGCGGCCGAACCAAGGGCAATATCAACCGTGTTGCCTGCGCCAACTGTCGTTTCCTGGTCGGCAAAGCCTATATAACTAAATATCAGGGTAGCACCATTGGCGGCACTAATAGTAAAATTTCCATTGGGGTCGGTACTGGTACCGGCGCCGGTACCTTTTACGGTAACCGACACTCCATTAAGTGGTTGATTATTTGCCCCGGAGGTTACTTTACCGGTTACTGTTTTATTTTGTGCCATAGAAGGCAATGAAACAATTAAGACAAGAAAAATAAAAAATACTTTCGAAAGCATTTTATCCAGGTAGCTGCTTTGCATGTTTGCAGGCTGGTTATTGGTTGTTGGTAAATGATACATCATAGCAATCGAGATAAATGTTTAAGAAATTTGACAGAAGTAAGTAGACATTGGTTGGGTTAAGGGCCCTTTACCAGAATGCAGTTGCCGGGCATTGCATATTTTATAAGAAATTGGAAAAAGAAACAGGTAAATAGAAACCTTTTAAATATAGTTGAAGGCAGTAGATGGCCTTTGGCTGTAGCATTGGTAAGATGATAATATTGACGTGTTTTGCATGGCAAAACCGGGAATAAATTGTAGCCAGTGGCCGGTATGGTTATGATAATTTTCAAGCAGGGCAATCGTTTATTTAATCTTAGAAAATGTATTAGAACTACCTTTTCACCAATTGTTGTATGAAGTTGAAATGATTATTCCGATTACCTCTGTTATATCGTCTCAAAGTTTTATCATATCGTCGCAATAAATTTTGGCGTAAGCAAACGTTACCCGTAAAGTGATTAAACTGGCCTAAATTGTAAACACTATTAAATAACGAGCCCCATTGAAACACAAGCATGTTTTGTTATTGATTGTTTGTTTACTGGCCATTCAAACTATATATAGCCAGTACGAATTTTATTTTCGCCATTACCAGGTAGAAAACGGTTTATCGCATAATACGGTGATGTGTAGTTTGCAGGATGAAAAAGGCTTTATGTGGCTGGGCACCAAAGATGGCTTAAACCGTTTTGACGGAAATGCTTTTAAGGTGTTCAGGCATAACGAAGAAGATAAAAGCAGCATTGGCAACGATTATATACGCTGCCTGTATTTTGATAAAACCGGGCGGATGTTTGTGGGCACGCAAAGAGGTCTTTACCAATACCACCCGTTAACCGAAAGCTTCTCCTCTATTACCTCATCGGGCAGTAAAAGCATTAAAGAAGTTTGTGTAGACAAAGCCGGCAACGTTTGGTACATAGCCGAAGGCACCCTCATTTGCCAGCAGCAAAATAAAGCGGTTGTTTATGACAACGCCCGGTATTTTGTTCCCACAGCGCTATGCACTACAAAGGATGGCAGTTTGTGGGTGGCTTCGGCTGATGGACAAATCAAAAAATTAAATGCTGCTACAAATTCATTTACTTCTTTTTCTATACTAAGCAGGCACCCGGCCGGCATAAGCTGGATTGAAAAAATGTATGCTACTGAAAACAACAGCATTTTAATTGGTACTTCTGCTGATGGTTTGTATCAGTTTGACATTGCTTCTGGCTCAGTTAAATCTATCATTAGCTATAACCAGGATAAAACTGGTATTTATGTAAGAGATATTTTACAGATGAATGCAGTTGAATATTGGATGGCAACAGAATCGGGCATATTTGTGTACAACGAAAAGAATAATTCCATCATCAATCTTAAAAAGAATTATCACAATCCTTATTCGTTATCAGACAACGCGGTGTACACTTTATGTAAGGACAATGAAGGTGGCTTGTGGGCGGGCACTTATTTTGGCGGCATTAATTATTATGCACAGGATCAGCTGTTGTTTCAAAAATATTTTCCCGATTACAGTAAAACATCCATCAGCGGCAATGCAGTAAGGGAAATTGTAAAAGATACCTATGGCAACCTTTGGATAGGAACAGAAGATGCGGGCCTTAATAAAATAGATAGTAAAGGGGTTATTACCCACTTTATGCCAACAGGCAGCAACACTTCGCTATCGTATTATAATATTCATGGCCTGTTGGCCGTTGATGATAAAATATGGGTTAGCACTTTTGAGCATGGGCTTGATGTGCTTGACATAAAAACAGGTAAAGTAACCAAACACTATGTAGCCGGAAATAAGCCCGGCGACCTTGGCAGTAATTTTATTTTTTCGTTGTACCAAACAGCGGCTGGTACTATATTGGCAGGCACAACAGCCGGTGTGTTTAGGTACGATAAAAACCGGGATTTTTTTATACCCATCCCTCAATTAAATGGTTACACCTATAATATACTGGAAGACCATGAGGGCGTGTGGTGGTCGGCAACGATTGCTGATGGTGTAAAATATTTTGACCCAAAAACTAAAGAGTCTGGCAGTTTTACTTACAACCCGCAAAATAAAAACAGCATTGGCAACAACATGGTAAATGCCGTTTTTGAGGATGAGCAACACCAGCTATGGATAGCCACCGAAGGGGGAGGTTTATGCAGGCTAAGCGCTAATAGAAAAACAATTAAGCGCTACAACACCCGCAATGGTTTTTCCAGCAATTTTGTTTTTAAAGTGTTGCAGGATGCCCGGGGGCAATTATGGATCAGCACTTCCAAGGGGTTGGTGCAATTAGATCCTGCAACAGAAGCCATAAAAGTATATTCAAGTATAAATGGATTATTAAACGATCAGTTCAATTACAACTCGGGTTATAAAGATGAAACGGGACGCATGTATTTTGGCAGTGTAAAAGGAATGATCAGCTTTGATCCAAACAACT
Organism: Chitinophagales bacterium; assembly: GCA_038247635.1. Classification (GTDB taxonomy): domain Bacteria; phylum Bacteroidota; class Bacteroidia; order Chitinophagales; family Chitinophagaceae; genus Segetibacter. Next base: position 1,439 of record JBBRUR010000116.1, on the reverse strand, counting down.
TACCTCAAAACAACTTTAATCCACCGGTATATTTTACCGGCTTCCAGGTTAACAATGTGGAGCTGCCCATTAATACAAAAAGTACGTTGGCCCAATCCATGCTCTATACAAACAACCTCCAATTATCGTATAATCAATCGTCGTTTAGTATTGACTTTGCAGCCCTAAGCTATACAGCGCCCCAAATAAATACCTACGCCTATAAAATGGAAGGGGTAGATACAGGCTGGACCTACCTTGAAAAAAACCGGAGGGTATATTTTACAGACCTCTCGGCCGGCACTTACACTTTTAAAGTAAAAGCGGCCAATAACAGCGGGATATGGAATGACAAGGAGGCCTCGTTAAAAATTGAAATTAATCCACCATGGTGGCTTTCTAAAACGGCATACCTTCTTTATTTTTCCATAGCAGTTTTGCTGGCTTTGCTAAGTTTCCGCTACTACCACAGGCATTTAAAAAAAGAAAATCAGCAACGGATAGACCATCTTCTTTTTGAAAAAGAAAAAGAGATTTATGATGCCAAAATGAAGTTTTTTACAAATATTGCGCATGAAATACGAACACCCCTTACCCTTATAAAAGGCCCGCTTGAAAGGGTAATAGATAAAACTGCCGGAATGCCCGAAATAAAAAGCAGCCTTGCAGCCCTTGAAAGAAATACCAACCGCCTTTTGCATTTAACGGGGCAGTTATTGGATTACCGAAAAACCGAAGCCGGGGGCTTTGTATTAACTTTTGAAGAGGAAAATATTTGCCGCTTGCTGGAAGATACCTTTGTTAGTTTTACAAGTCTTGCTGAGCAAAAAAATATTCAATACCATTTGCACCTGCCGCATAAACCTTTAATTGCTTATGCCGATAATGAAGTGCTTACCAAAATACTAAGCAACCTGTTGAGCAATGCCATAAAATATGCAAAAAAAGAAGTTAGGGTAAGTTTGGTAACCGACTTGAAAACAAAAAGCTTTTTAATAGAAGTAGACAATGATGGGTTTCTTATTCCGGATGAAATGAAACAAAAAGTGTTTGAACCTTTTGTGCGGTTAAAGGGTACGGAAAAACAACAGGGCACCGGCATAGGCCTTGCCCTTGCACGCTCGCTGGCGGAATTGCACCAGGGTACGCTTACCATACAGGAAGGTAATACAACTTTTAACAGGTTTGTTTTGTATGTACCCTTTTGGCAGGTGCGCCCCACCGCAAAAAATGATGCGATGCCGGGGGAAAATATAATGGCTGCCCCCATTGCGTAAATACAGCATATGAAACCAACCTTATTGCTTGCAGATGACAACGAAGAAATTTTAGAATTTTTAGAAGAAGCATTGCAGGACGAATACATTTTACTAAAAGCCCTGAATGGTGCAGCAGCCTTACAGTTGCTGAGAGAAGAAGCCGTGCAACTGGTAGTGAGCGATGTGATAATGCCAGAAATG
>JBBRUR010000115.1:0-15472 GCA_038247635.1 Chitinophagales bacterium | reverse complement strand
GTTTACTGACGGGGCCAACATTCTATACGCCCGGCGTGCATTTACCGGCACGTAACGTTCTACCATTACATTGCCTGTAATATAATTGCTGCCCACACTTTCGGCAATTTGGCCGGTACCGGCTGCATTTGATTTTATGGTAAGATGATTGTTGGTAATAAACGTGCCGCCGGTAACCGTAACACTACCCGCACCGGCCCCTGCAATAATATTTAATGCACCACCAAGTGTAACGCCGGCTGCGTTGTTTATTATAATATCTTTTATATTGTTGCCGGTAAACGTATTAGCGGGTATGGTTTGGGCGGCAATACCGTTAAACGTTACTTTGCCACCGGTAGCGGTTATAGTTCCACCATTGGTAGTTAGGCTACCAACCACTTGTAACTCGCCCGCACTAACAACCAGGTTTGTGCCTGCCTGCAACGTAATATTATTTGCACGGCCAGTTACACCCGCAGTTAATTGAGGTTGTGGATTAGTATTGGGTACTATAACATTGCTGGTGGCAATGGGCACAATACCACAACTCCAGTTAGCAGGGTTATTCCAGTGGGGGGTTGTACCCACCCAGGTAATATTGTTGGTGATTGAAATGTTTGCCGTAGTACTATACACGCCACAACCACCTGCTGCGGCTACCGTATAGGTTACTATATAATTACCGGGGGTATTTGCACTAATATTTACGGCACCCGATGTAGGGTTTATAATTAGCGGGTTGCTAGCAGTATAGCTGCCAACGTTGGTACCTAAAAAAGTAACATTTCGTACTCCATCGCTGGCGCAAAACGGTGTACCTACATAAGTTATAGTTTCATTTGGTTGTGCCGTAATAGTAATTGATGCAGAGGTCTGGTATTGGCTACAACCTCCACCTGGTGCAACAGTATAGGTAACCAAATAGGTACCCGGGGCGCTTAAAGCAAGTGTTACTGCTCCGGTACTTCCGTTAATTACTAATCCCAAAGTGGAAGAATAGGTTCCTCCCATGGTTCCGGAAAAGCTGACAGTGGCAGTGCCCCCAGACGAACAATAAGGGCTGGCGCTATAACTTATGGTTGCATTTGGCTGGGCTGTTATGGTAACTGGTGTAGTTACCTGGTATTGGCTACAACCTCCACCTGGCGCAACAGTATAGGTAACCAAATAGGTACCCGGGGCGCTTAAAGCAGGTGTTACTGCTCCGGTACTTCCGTTAATTACCAATCCAAAAGTGGAAGAATAAGTTCCTCCCATGGTTCCGGAAAAGCTGACATTGGCAGTGCCAGCAGACAAACAATAAGGGCTGGCGCTATAACTTATGGTTGCATTTGGCTGGGCTGTTATGGTAACTGGTGTAGTCGCAAAATTGATACAGGGCGCCGGTGAAGTATTGGTTACAGTATACATACCCGATGCTGATGCATTCAGATTTATTACCCCGGTAGAAGCATTAATGCTAAGCCCGGCAGGGGTGGCGGTAAATACGCCCGCCGAAGCTCCTGATACAAACGTTGGAGCCGGGTTTGTACTACTGGTACAATACATAGCAACTGGATAAGAAAATCCTCTTGTTCCACAAGAAACTGCCACCGCAAATGTTCCGAGGTTTGGTTTGGCAGCGTCGCTTAAGTTAATAGAGTTGGTTGTTGTGTTAACGGATCCGTTAATAGAAGAATAAGCAGTGGTACCGTTATCTGCTGATTGAGCAATTATAGAACCTGCAATAATGGGTGTGGAAGATGGTCTTGAAATTGATATTTGGGGCCATGCGCTAATATTACCACCAACGGAGGAGGTTTTCCAATGTTCGGTATTATTTAAAGAATTTAAGGTAATCAAATCTACATTTACGGCGTTGGTTGCAGCAGCATTAAAAGCCTCGGCCGTTACGGTGGGTGACACTGCACCTGTAGTTACAGGGCCGGTCATTACTAATGGAAGGTATATTCCATTTTTGCCTAACGGAAAATTGTATTGAAGGTTAGTATCGCTATTTGGAGTTAAAAATTTGCGCTTTAGTGCTCCATTAATATACGACGGATTTGCACCGGCCGCCCCGCCTGTTACACTATTGGCTGCAGTATTATTAACCGTTAAATTACTTAAAGGACCTGGCGATATCAGCCCAAAAGATAATATAAGTCTTTCAGTTACATTTACATTGGTACCGTTGGCAATAAATAAATTTTTGCCAGCCCCCTTACCAATAGAAAGTATGTGGAAAGTTTCCGTTCCTCCTCCAATAACCTCTAAAGTATTATCAACTGAAGCACCACGAAAATTTATTCTTCCGTTATTAGGTATAAACTGGCCGAATTGCGTCCTGGTCCAATTACCTCCAACAACTATGGACACATTTGTTTGAGTGGAGGCATGGGTTAATACACTCATACCAACATCACTACCAATGGTTACATCGCCGCCAATTCCAATTCCCGTTTGTTGATCTAAAAAACTAAGCGACCCGGAACTTCCGGTTACACCCAGGGTTAACTTATTTATGATACCAAAGGCTGGCGGATAATTACCTACGTTTACGGTAGTATTATTTTGAACCGTAACATTACCGGGATTAAAAAAAGCCCATCCGGTTTGCCACTCATAACCCCTCGTAAAATTGCCCGTTGCATTATATATTAATGTAGAAGCCGGACCGTACCGTATTGCCCTATCCATAGCAGTATCCGCAATGATGAATGAATTTAAAAAAGGTAGCGGAGTAATAAAAGCATTTGCATCCATTCTTAAAATGCCATTTACATTAAAATACCCGGTAAATGTAGAGACGATACCCTTTACTTCAAACGGTCGTTTCAACGCTAACGTAGACCCTGCATTTACCGTTGTATTTAAAAAGCTAACCGTAGTTCCGCTACCCGACACTGTGGTAAGCGCTCCACTAATTGTTAAATTAATTTTGTTATTAGTGCCTGCATTAACCCCTCTAAATGATCCATCAACCTGCAGGGTAGAATTAGCACCGTTTAATGTTAACGTAACCGTTGCGCCGGTGCTGCTTTGTACTTCACCTGTCAGCAACTTAAAAATGCCGGTTACAGTTTTTGAACTGTTGATGTAAACAATAGTTGGGTTGGTAATGGATACATTTTCGGGACCTGTGGTAAAAGGAAATTCAATATCGGTAGTGGTTTGCGCAACGGTACCATCATAACTTAGGGTAGCACCCGCACCATAGGTAACGGCATTACCCAAAACCGCCCCGCCGTTTCTTAATTGAACAGTACCCGCGTTAACGTTTAGTAAACCGTTATTAGTTATACCCGCAGTTAAATTTAAAATACCACCCGCATTAACGGTAATATTTTTGGTGAAGGCATTGGTAGATGCCCCTGTAATATTAAATGTACCCCCAATAACGACCGATCCGTTATTAGACAGACTTACAGTAGTAAAATTGGTATTTGCCGCCTGCGTTAAGGTACCCGCAGGGCTAATAGTTACATTGGCCGGTGTAACAACAACTGTAGTATTAATGGTAACAGCATTAATAATGGTTACCACAGCGCTTGCTACCGGAACGGCAGCGGAAAAACCAACCAGTTCGCTGCCCAGCCATGTATTGTTAACCAGCCAGTCGCCGTTTTGACGGGTAATATATCCCAAAACAGTAAAAGCTGACTGGTTTGTACAATTACCTAAAATATTACTGACTACTATATTACCTGAAGTAGACGCATTTAATGGAACGTAGGCCCTTATTAAGGAAGATGAAATAACCATTGGATTAAAAGCAGCAGTTCCATTAATGGTAACTGTCGCGTTTGTCTGGAAGTTGCTACCAGAAATAATAATTTCCTGGCCAAAATAACCACTTGCATTTCCTTGCATATTTAAAGGTGTAGTAGCGGAGATTGAAGTAAAGCCAGGTGTAGGCGGTTGAGCGTTGACCATTACACTTGCAGAAACAACAGATGTGCAAACACCCAATGTTGCCGTTACTGTGTAGTTACCTGCTGGTGCGGTAACGGTTGCTCCTGACAGGGTAACTGAGGTTGATGGACTTACCGCGTACGTGTAAGATGCATTGTAATTGGTAATTGTATAGCTGCCAGTGGCGGTAGCACAGGTTGGTTGGGTTACAGTGCCGAGCGTTGGCTGGGGCGGTGTGGGTGGCTGGGCATTGACCGTTACATTGGTAGTTGATGAGGTGCAGCCATCGCTGTTTTGTGCAGTAAGTGTATGCGAACCCGCTGCCACCGTGTAACCACCTAACGGATAGCTGGCATATGTGCCGCCATTGAGGCTAAAGGTTAATCCGGCAGTTATTGATGTTATTGATATGTTGCCTGTTGCTACCGTGCAGGTTGGCTGCACTACGCTTGCTATTGGTGCATTAGGTGTGGGTGGCTGGGCATTGACCGTTATATTGGTAATTGACGAGATGCAGCCATCGCTGTTTTGTGCAGTAAGTGTATGCGAACCCGCTGCCACCGTGTAACCACCTACTGGATAGCTGTCATAAGCGCCGCCATCGAGGCTAAAGGTTAATCCGGCAGTTATTGATGTTATTGATATGGTGCCTGTTGCTACCGTGCAGGTTGGCTGCACTACGCTTGCAGTTGGTGCCGTTACATTACAAACAATACCTACAGCAAATGTACCTGGAGCAGCGGCTACCGCCGTACTGGTATTAATAGATGATCCCGCTACCAATCCACCGATGGATTTATATTTTGTTGATGCAGAAGCACCGCCATCAAGAGAATACGCTATCGCCGAATTACTGGTTACCGAGCCAGCCGTTACCGATACCTGCCCGCTGGTAAGGGTACCGGAACCACTTAAGAAAGTTGTCCAATACTCAGTTGTGCTCAGGTTGGTAACAGTGGTATTATCAACATTGGTGTTGTTGGGTGGCGCATTACCAGTAAAAGCTTCTGCATTTATAACAGGGTTTGTACCAGCCGTGTTGGATAATATAAATGGCAGATAGGTAGTGCCCTTTCCTAAAGGGAAAATATAGGGGGTTGCTGAACTGTTGAGCAGCGACCATTTTACAGGACCGCTGATGAACGAAGTTGCGTTACCGCCTGCTATCGCATCGGTAGCGGTATTGGTTACTGACAAAATATTGGTTGCATCAGTTACCAGGTAGCCCGCGGTAAACGTTATTTTTTGGGTAACCAGGGAGGGTTCATTTAAGGTTACCGAAGCGCCCCCGGTTTTTTCAAGCAACACATACGCAAAAGTTTCTGTTGCAGGAGCAGCAACCGTTACACTATTTGTTCCTTTAAAAAATACTGCCCTGTTGTTAGTAGTAAATGTTCCTGCCGTATGTGCCCATTTGCCATACAATAATATGTCGGCGCTATCAATGCCCATGGTTCCGGGGTAATTGGAGCAAGTCAGGTCTCCGGCAAATGATAAATCGCCATTAATCACCAGCGATTTTTTCATTACTGCAGCGGTATAGTTCATGTTAAATTTAGTACCGGCATCAATAGTCAGGTTGCGGCGAACATTTAAATCGGTTGTTATTGCATTGCCGGATAATCCCCCTGCATTAAAGTCGGTAGTTCCTGTTAACTGCACGTCGTAAGGATAGCCTTCACCGCTGGCTGTACTCCACTCCAACGAACGATTGTACTGCCCGGTATTGTATTTTAACAACGAGCCATCAGAATACGTGGGTGGATTGGCCGACACAAATGAATTGGTCAACATGGCCAATGTACCTTTTACGGTACTAATATTGGCTCCAAAGTCGAAGCCGCCTTTTAAGTTGACGGTAATTTTTGGGTCGTAGATTAATGAGGGGTTAAATGTTCCGGTAGTGCCGGAAGTGGCACTTCCGTTATTTTCAACAATTGCATCTGCCGTACTGGTAATGGTTTGAGCTCCCGAAACTTTGATGGAAGTGTTGGCAATAATGGTTAGCTGGTTGCCATCCAGATCAAAAATATTACCGGTACCGGTACCTTGTAATTGCAAACCATCGCCGCCCGGTTTATCTACCGTTACAGGCGTATTGGTTGACAATTTTACACCGCCGCCTGTATTTTCGTTTATAAGAATGCCAAAACCAATGGCGGTAGCATTGGGTGGAGTATTAGTAATAAACTGTTGTGCCGAACCCGAAAAAAATACTGCCCTTTCATTGTGGGTAAATGTGCCCTGGTTGTACACAAAGTTACCATGTAATTTAAGGTCGCCGCCACTTACTGTACTCAATGCAAAAGCATAGCCCGAGCCACCGGAGGCTGGCCCAATATAAAAATTGCCACGGCACAAATACGAGGCTGCAGATGACCCAAAGTTTAACCCTGAACCTGTAACGCCCGAAGTACCCACCTGAACGTGATACGGAACACCACGACCAGTTGATTGTGCAGCATACCACTCGGCGGAAGTAGCAAAATTGCCACCCGTGTTATAGATTAATGTAGCGCCTACAGCATACAAGGGCCCATTGGTTGCAACCGACCTGCCACTATTTATAGTAAATGAATTTCCTATTGTCGGATTTCCTGTTAATCCAAAATCAACTGCCCCGCTGCCCGGGGTCAACTCTACATCGTAAAAGTTTAGGGTACCTGAGGCATTTACGGTACCCACCCCTGCAAAACCTAGTTTACCAGCCAGGCTGCCAGCGGCAAAATCGCCGCTGGTAGCTGTGATAGCGCCGGTGGTAGCAATATTGAGCAATTTACCACTGCCTACCTGCAACAGGCCACTGGTTAGTAACAGGCTGTTAGTGGTTGTATTATCGGTGGTTAGCGTAACTGTTTTATTAGTAGTACCGGTATTGTTTACCTGCAACGAACCGGTAATGTTGGTTGGCAATCCATTGCCGGTAATTTGGTCGGCAACTCCATTATAGGTATAGTCGGCCGCGGCATCGTAGGTGCGGGTTCCGGTTACCTGTACACTTCCACTGGCGGTGGTACCGGTGGTAATACCGTTTACATTCGCTGTTTGCAAAGCCGCACCCAACGCTAAAGTAAACGCCCCCGCACCACTAATAAAAAAGGTTGCCGGAAATATTATGGTACCCCCACTATCGACTGTTACGCTTTTACCAGTGCCTACAACAGGATTAATATTAATCGTTACCTCATGAGTATTTAAGACGGTAACATTATTATCGAAATCCGGGATCTGCCCGGTAGTTGCATGAACATAAGCGGTTCCATCAAAATATTGCCAGGTATTGAAATCGTTGTAATTACCACTTTGCCTGCTGCGGAAATCAGCGGTGGTGTAATCAGTTGTTATGGCGTTAATTACAGTTGAATTATTGCTGGTACCGTAGGCATTGGTATTGCGGATGCGATAATAATAATCGGTGCTGGTCCTCCGGCCCGATACCAGTTGCGATACCGTGCCTATTCCAGAAATGGCAAGGCCGTTATAGCCGCTAACAAACGAAGCAACACTACCCCCGCTAAAAGCATGGGAACCAAGGCTAATTACATCATCTACTTTTAGTTGGGTCCATTGAGTACCCAATGATTGGAAACCCGCGGACTGAAATGTAACGCCTCTGGTTACTACACTGTTACGAACGAGTGTTTTGTTTAACGTTATAAACCCTTCATTTGAAGTCCACGCTATACCGGGGTCTTCGCTTATGGTACCAAATACATCAACAGACGTGGATGTATTGGAATTGAATAGCTCAATCGCATCATCGCCGTTACATGAAATCGTGGGTGTTCCGTCCACAGTGGTACCTGCATACATTATAGCTCTGGCCTTTCTTAATAATAATATACTACCAATGTTTAAAGTTCCGGTTGAGGCATAAGTGGCACCTGGCGTTGATGAATTATTATCAAACACTGAATTGAGCTTAAATGTGGCCTTATAGTTTACACCTCCGTTACTGGCAATTGCAGCAGAAGGGGTACCAGTTGCATCTGTATAAACTTCATGATTATACGTACCAACCCCTAAACCTTGAAAAACATTTACAGTTGCAGTATTTGCCTGCCATGTTTGGTTACCGCCGCAACCACCTACATCATTCGATACAAAGCTCATTACCGGGCTTAACGTTGTAAAGGCAGGAGTTGCGCTTCTCACCAGGTATCTTCTATCGTAAGTGTTGCCACCCGTTACATTTCCACCACTGCATTTAAAGATTGTATTTTGGTCGCCAGCTAAAACAAGTGTTTTTGTACGGTTAAATGTTCCAAGGTTAGCACCCTGCAAATCAGCATTTGCAGTGTTGGCATTTAAATCATAAAAAGTATTGCCACCACCATTTATATTAAGCCGTGCATAGCTCTCGTATATACCCATTGTCTGCCCCCGCCCCACCTGGGTACAAAGCACAGCAATCAGTAAAAAAAACAGCGCCCGTAAAAATAGTTTTCGCATAAAAAACCAATTTCATTATAATAAAAATTGAAATCCACACACGCAGTTTTCAGGCTCTTTAAAAATATTGGCGTGGGGTGGAGGAAATAGCGGTAGCTATTATCAATATGGTAAGCGATGCAGTCACAATCTGGTAAGACATCAGCTCAACGTTATCCATTCTAATAACTTAACAACACTTTCACTAAAACCATCTTAATAAAGCATTAACCATTCCGGCCCGTTGTTTAACACGTTTCAGGCATATTCGAAGATGCTAAACTGGGCTTAAAGGCTGCCTTACTAGTATTATATTTCATTATATACGCCTTGCATTTTAAGCACAGGTGGCAATTAACTTCTTTTTAATAAACAATTGTATTGTAATGCTTTAAATCAAACCAACTATTTTTTGGTAGTTAATTTATTTGCCCGGCGCACATCAGGGCAGGTAGAAAACTATTAGCCGTAACATCTATAGTGCTTTGTGGCTTTCCGGTTGCATTTTAAAATTCAAAAGCCGTCAATCAGACAACTTTTGTTATGTACCAAATAATATTTATTTATGAGTTTACCGCGTGTTATTTGCCGATAAATTTTTAGTTTTTTTGCACAACCTTCGTTACTTTTTTGGCATCACGGTATTTTTTAATGCCATAACCAACACCGGCGGCTACCAGCAGGCTAACACCACCATCTAGTGGAACGTCGTTAACATCTCCGGGAGGGAGCACCTGGGCAAACAATACAACGGGAGCTATCGTAGCTACTAATACAAAACAAGTCTTGAGGAACATTTTAATTTTCATAGAACCATTTTTTGTTTTTTACAAACACCACCAAAAAGGTAGGTTGCTGTTAAAATAAAACACTGTTTTAAGTGCTTTGGTTAGAAGTAAAGATAATTTTATAAACCAACCGGTTGCATTAAATAATAATTAACGAAAATTGATTTTACTTTAGTCAGGCATCTAAATATGCAAAAATTACAGATACTTACAAAAAATTTATCAGGCAACATCATGAACACGCAAAATAACCACTTAACCCGCATCAGCGCCAACGAGCGTGCCATTGATAGCTTTTAACAACTAATTGATGTCACAACATTGTAACTTTGTTGATCTTTAAATTTTTGTATGTCATTGCTTATTTGTGTAACCGGCATATTGCGGTTACTAATATTGAACCATCACCCAATACCTATATATACATGCGCCCAGGGGTAGCTTTAGTTACTATTGTTTTACTGGCCACCTGGTTTGCCGCGCCGTTGGCGTACTGTCAAAGTAATACCATTACCGGTACCGTTCGCGATAAACAAAGCGATGAACCCATACCTTTTGTATCGTTAATTTTTTTGGGTAACGGGCAGGGTACGCTTACTGACAGTGCAGGTCAGTTTTCGCTTAATTACAATAGCCGCCCCAACGATACAATAGTAATTACCAGCGTGGGTTATATACCGCTACAGCTGGCGTTGTCCGATATTGACAAAAGCACCTTTATTACCATAAAAATGGACATTGCCCCCGTGGCAAAGAGTGCCGTTGTACGTGTAAAGTACGATCGCGCCCTGTGGCTGTGGCGGCGCATAATGAAGTATAAGGACAAACACGACCAAAGCCGTTTTGATAACTATGCTTACGAGGTGTACAATAAGCTGGAACTGGACATTAACAATGTTGATAAAAAAAAGCTGGAGGGCAACCGCCTTTTAAAACCTTTCAATTTTATTATAACCACAATTGATACCAGCGAAAACACGCCGCTTTTACCTGTGTTTTTAACCGAAACGCTCAGCGACTATTATTATCAGCGGTCGCCTAACAAAACCCGCGAATTAATAAAAGCCAGCAATACCAACGGCGTAAACAACACTAGCGTAACCCGCCTGCTGGGATCTACTTACCAAAATGTACGCATTTATAACGAGCAGGTGGCCGTGCTAAACATTCCTTTTATAGGGCCTTTTAACCGCAATGCCGATACATATTATAAGTTTAGCCTGCTTGATACACAATACCTTGGCAATAAGCGGCTGGTACACCTGGGTTTTCGCCCCAAAAACAAGGGCAGCAACACTTTTGAAGGCGATTGCTGGGTGGTGGATAGTGTTTATGCTATCCAAAAAATTACCCTGCGCCCATCGCAAACGGCCGACATAAATTTTGTAAAAAACATTACGCTGATACAGGAATTCAGGCTGGTTGACGACACGACCTGGTTTTTAAGCAAGGATAAATTTGTGGCCGATATTGCCCCGCTTGGTAAGGAGCGAACCAGTTTTAAAGGTCGCAAAACCGCTACCTACCAAAATGTGCTGCTTAACAGCAACACTATAGCGGCCGTGCTGAATGGCAACAAACGCAGCGAAGAAATTAGTGTGGCGGCTAATGCCGAAAACGACAACCAGCAATTTTGGGATACCAGCAGGCATGAGCCGCTAAACAGAAACGAGTTGGCCATTTACCATATGATAGATACGCTGCAAAGCCTGCCATTGTATAAAAAATATGTAAAAGTATTGGGCTTTTTGGGCAGCGGTTATATTAACGTTGGCAAGCTGCAACTGGGGCCGTGGATGAATTGGGTAAGCGCCAACAACTACGAGGGCACCCGTGTTAGGTTTGACCTTGGCACCAATAAATTTTTTAGTAAAAAGCTATACCTGCACGCCTATGGCGCTTATGGCTTTTTAGACAAACAATGGAAGGGCTTTGGCGAGGTGCTTTATGTACCGGGCAAAAAACCAAGGCGCTACCTGTATGCTTCGTACACTAACGACCTTGACCAGGGGCAGCATTACTACAATGCACGTGCCCCGGTTGATAATATATTAACTTTCGCCATTCGCAAAGTGGGCGTGCCTTTAAAGTTTCAACGGCTAAAGGAATTGCGTTTTGAGGCGTTTACCGAAACCAATAGGGAAATAAGTTTTAAGCTTGAGGTAACCAGCCGCGAGTTTACACCCCTTCAAAACCTGCCGGGCAAATTAAACTTTGACCCCAACCTTGCCGGCAAGGCTTTTAACGGTTTTGAAACGGCCATTAATATTAGATATGCCTACCAGGAGTTGTTTTTAGAAAACAATGTTTTTAGAAGCAGCCTGGGAAGTGTGCGCCCTATTGTTGAGCTTAGGTATGCAAAAGGCTGGGCGGGGGTACTGGGCAGCAGCTATAACTACCATAAGTTGAACCTTAACCTGGTGGATATTTTAAAAGTTCCACCAATAGGCTCCATTTATTACAACCTTTTTGGCGGCCGTATTTGGGGTACCATGCCCTACCCATTTTTGGAGATACACCCCGGCAACGAAATATATTTTTACAACAAGTTTGCCTTTAATATGATGAACCGCTTTGAGTTTATCAGCGACCGCTATGCCGGTTTTATGGTGGAGCACAGTATTGGTAACGGTCTTTTTAAATTTATACCGCTCACCCGCAAAATGAAGATCAGGCAGTTTTGGACAGCCAAGGGCGTAACCGGTAACCTGAGCTATGACAACAAATACCTCAATTTTACAGGTGCTCAAAATTTTAAAATGCTTAATAACAAGTTGTACATGGAGTTGGGCACGGGCATTGACAATATTTTTAAAATATTGCGGATTGACTTTATTTGGCGGGTAGCAACCACACCCCTACCTATTGAGCGGGGCCGGCGTTTTGGGGTATTCGGAAGTTTTAGGGTAAGTTTTTAGGATGGCTGGTGGCTGGTAGTAAGTTGCAAGCTGTAAGTTTTGAGTTGCAAGTTTTTAGCTACAAGCTGCAAGCCAAACCTCGTTTTGTAAAAGATGATTGGGAAGCAACAAATGATATGGAAGCTTCTTCCCCATCTCCCCTTGGAGAGGGGCCGGAGGTGAGGTTTGAGCAGCCGCTAGCCAAATTTCGTTTTAAAAAAGATGACCAAAACCTCAAAGATGATGTGGAAGATTTACAGCTTAAAAAAGCCAGGACGAACCGCCCCATCTCCCCTTGGAGAGGGTCCGGGGGTGAGGTTCGCAGTCGATAGCCAAATCTCGTTTTAAAAAAGATGACCAAAACCTCAAAGATGATGTGGAAGATTTAAAGCTTAAAAAAGCCAGGACGAACCGCCCCATCTCCCCTTGGAGACGGGACGGGGGTGAGGTTTGAGCTGCCCTTAGCCAAATCTCGTTTTAAAAAAGATGACCAAAACCTCAAAGATGATGTGGAAGATTTAAAGCTTAAAAAAGTTTTATTGAACCGCCCCATCTCCCCTTGGAGAGGGTCCGGGGGTGAGGTTCGCAGTCGATAGCCAAATCTCGTTTTAAAAAAGATGACCAAAACCCTAACGCCGAGGTGGAAGATTTAAAGCTTAAAAAAGCCCTGTCGAACCGCCCATTTCCCCTTGGAGAGGGGTCGGGGGTGAGGTTTGAACAGCCCCATCTCCACTGCGTGGAGAAGGGGAAGGTGGTTGAGGTTACGCCGACATTTCCTCTTTCCACATCCGCCTAAAAATATACACCAGCAATACCACGCTGATTACAAACCAGATGTAAAAAAGAACATTCGACAATTTCACCTCATCGCCAATAAAGGCATTATCACCTTTTATGGCAGCAATAGCATTGATGGCCAGCCATAAAAAGCCCACCATAATTGATTTTCCCACCTTTCGTAAAAATGCCACTGCCTCCGGTTCCATATTGTAAGCGTTTATTATAAAATTAAATACAAAGTTAACCATGCATTGTTGAAAGGGGGAAAAGAAAGTGGGATTGAAGATGACGGTTATTGAATTAAAAATTAAAAATCAAAAAAGTCGAAATCCCTTTGACTGAGCGAGGCCGAAGGCAGTGATGAGTTAGGAAGAAACTGTGTAATCATCGGCCAGATATTCCCAACTTGTAGTGAATCCGGTTTGCAGATTCCCCCTTTGGGGGGCGGGGGACCACTATTTTACCAACAACTGCCTAAAATCCGCGCTGTCGCCGTTGAATACGTTAAAATCTACCCGGCTTTTGATGCCGTTTACCCTTCCGCGTTCGTTGTGCTGCCAAATGATCCAGGGGCGGTTGATGCGGGGCTGATTTTTTTCCAGGTAATGCGCCACCCATAATGGGTAGTCATCAAACTGATCGTGCAGAAAGCGGCTGTAGAAATTTACGTAGGTGTAAATGATCGGCTTTACACCGTAATGTTGCTCTACGGCCGTTAGCCAGTCGGCCATTTCTTTACGCATTTTGGTTGGGGTGGCACCATACAATTGTTCAATGTCCAGTACCGGCGGTAGGTCGCCAGGCTGTAGTTTTACGGTGCTGATAAAATTTTTTGCCTGTGCTTTGCCACTTTTGGTGGCTATAAAAAAATGGTAGGCCCCCCGTGAAATATTGGCCTTACCCGCATTTTGCCAGTTACGCCTAAACTGCCGGTCTACATTGCCCAGCCCCTCGGTAGCCTTTATAAAAGCAAACCCTATTTTAATATTATCCACCTCCATTTTTTTGACCGCCGGCCAATAAATAACGCTTTGGTGTTTACTTACATCAATGCCGTGTATTTCGTATTTCACCGGCATATCTATTTCAAACGCCGCGTACCGCACAAACTTTGCCTCCTTAGCTAGCCGCGACGTATACCAAACGTACCCCACGGCCCCCAGCGTAACCACCACTATGGGTATGGTAAGCCACCAGGTGTAATTGGATTTTTTTTTCTTGGGTTTGGGCATGAAACAGGTGGATGTTGCTATTTGTAGCGAAGGTAAGGGATGGGAAATTGGGGGGAGTTGAGAGTTATGAGTTATGAGTGGTGAGTGGTGAGTTGTCAGTTGTCAGTTGTGAGTAAATTTTATTTTAAATTTTAAATGGGAGTTGAGAGTTATGAATTATGAGTTATGAGTGGTGAGTTGTCAGTTGTCAGTTGTGAGTTGTGAGTAAATTTTATTTTAAATTTTAAATGGGAGTTGAGAGTTATGAATTATGAGTGGTGAGTTGTCAGTTGTCAGTTATCAGTTATCAGTTGTCAGTGAATTTTATCTAAAATTTTAAATGGGAAGAAGAGTTGAGAATTATGAGTAGTGAATGGTGAATGGTCCGTTGTGAACAATCGTGAAAGGTGAAAGATGAATACCACTTTGGGCCAGCGGCCCAACATGTTGGTAGCAAAATAAGGGTGATCGTGAAAGGCCAATTATGAAAGGTGATGCCGCCAACATAAAATGTATAGGCAAACATCAAAGGATGGAATGAGGTGATGTTAAATGAGAAGGGTTGGGAGATATGATTAGTGAATGGTTAATGGTCCGTTGTGAACAATCGTGAAAGGTGAAAGATGAACACCACTTTGGGCCAGCGGCCCAACATGTTGGTAGCAAAATAAGGGTGATCGTGAAAGGTGAAAAGGTCAATTATGAAAGGTGATGCCGCCAACATAAAATATAAAGGCAAGGTTGAAAACGCAAAACACCGGTCGGCTGAGTGTAGCCAAAGATAACGGTGGAGGGAAAAGGACAAAATTAAGGTAGACAAAAATTCTCTCATACATGCCATCTCACTCCATCACCCCAATTTTCTCGCCAAACACTTGCACAAACTTGTAGCTTGCAGCTTGTAAAATGAAACAAAATATATTTATTTGTACTCACCCCTCCATCACCCCATTTTTCTAACCAAACACTTGTACAAACTTGCAGCTTGTAGCTTGCTGCTTGCAAAATGAAAAAAAATATATTTATCTGTACTCACCCTTCGATCACCCCAATTTTCAAACCAAGCACTTGCATAAACTTGCAGCTTGTAGCTTGCAGCTTGCAAAATGAAACAAAATATATTTATCTGTACTCACCCCTCGATCTCCCTAATCTCCTCCCTTCACACGTCCATAAACTTGCAGCTTGTAGCTTGCGGCTAACGGCTTCTCCCTTCTTCCACCCAACCAACAACCATCAAACCACCAACCTTCCTCCTGTCATCTAACATCTATCAACTTTCATCTGGCATCTTCTTCCGCCCAATGCCCAACCACTAACGCCCAACCTTGCGCCCGTCATCTTTCTTCCACCCAACCAACAACCATCAAACCACCAACCTTCCTCCAGTCATCTAACATCTATCAACTCTCATCTTCTTCCGCCCTACGCACAACCATCAACGGACAACCCTTTTGAGCCGCCAAGGCGCAAAGGCACTAAGAAACGC
>JBBRUR010000114.1:0-15686 GCA_038247635.1 Chitinophagales bacterium | reverse complement strand
TACCAAGGCGGCCGCCGGGTATGTTTAACTCGCTCCACGAGTTGTCTACTTCAACACTTAAAAAATTAACCTCTGTAAATTTTATGCGGTTGGTAATGTTGATAGTAAATGGTGTATAACCGCCACTATGATAGGCCACCACCTGCCCGTTTAAAAAAACGCGGCATTTGTAGAACACGCTTTCGAAACGAAGCCTTACCAGTTTATCGCTACTGTTGGCTGGCAGTGAAAACCCTTTGCGGTACCACGATTTACCTATGTGGTTGTATCGTGTATCCAAACTCCACACGTGCGGCACTGTTACTACATCAAAGTCGGGAGCGGCGTAGGTGGTGTCGTTGGGTTTAGGTGTCCACGGCATATCCCAACCCGATACTTCGCCGCGGTTCATGGGGTCGATGGCAAAGCTCCATGGACCATTTAACGAAATGGTTTGGGCCTTTATGGCCGAAGCAGAAATTAACAATAGCAGGCAGGCAATCAGGGGTTTAATCATTCTTATATTTTAATGTTTCTAAATGTTTTTTTTGCTGCTCATTGCGATAAGGTACAAGTGTGCGACGCAAGGATGCTAAATAGCAATCATACTGTTGGGTCCAAAAAAACTACCACATAACACCTTATTTCAGACAAAAAAAGTGTGCGACCTCTATGGTCATAGAGGCAGGCTGCAAGGATGCTAAATAGCAATTCTACTGTTGGGTCCAAAAAAAAAACTACGCATAACACCTTATTTCAAACAGCGCAGCAGGTGCAGTACCACGGCTGTTACCTACTTTTATTTTCAGTTCGCGGGTGGTTACCGGTTCTTTAAAAATGATGGTTTGCCTGGATAAATAGTTATTGTTGATTTGGCCAACCACCTCGTTACTACAGTTCAACACCTGTATGGTATCGGCGCAATAAGCCATAGTGGTTTCGGGGTTGTGCATCAACACCGTTTCAAGCGGATGATCGTAGTCGGCATCGAAGAACAACTCCATTTTTTTAATGGTTACCGGGCTTTGCCAACTAATGGTAACCTTTGGTTCGGGATCGGTAGTAGCGGCCACCCACGCATTGGTACTTTGCACGGGCCGCTGCCAGCCATTGCGCAAATTTTGGGGCAAAAAGGCCTGCAAAGCCGGCTCAATACGCATGGCTATATTTTGGCCGCCGGGCCTTCTGCCAGGGCACCAAAATTCAAACGTATCTACGCCTATATCTTCGGTCGGCGCCTGTTTTCCATAATTGGAAACAGCAGGGTTACTGGTGTTAAACACACTAAGCAGCCCCGTAATGCGCTGGTTGCTGTAGCATAACTCAATAGCCGGGTTTTTTAGAAAGCACACAAACGCATAACAAGGTTCCGCAAACTCAGCTTTAAATAGTAGCGTGTATTGCGTAATGCCCGGTTGTATGGTAATCGATAAATTTTCCAATACAACATCGGGTGTATGATTATAAGCTTTGCTACTATTTCGCAGTTCAACCAGCAGGGTGGTAACTGTTGCGGCCCTTGCATAAATAATGATGGAAGGCATTTGATGTACCCCCACCGGCAACATTTGCGCAGCCGGGTAATCGATAGCCTGCCAGTGGTCGGAAGGCGGTATTTCGGCTAACTGTAAAGTAGATGAGGCCGATAAGCTTTCGGCCTTTTGTACCAGGTCGTGGGGATCGCGAAGGGATAGGTGCGGTATATGCTGGCCGCCCCGTAACAATGCAAGCTGTATATCGGCAATATATTGTATACCGGCCTGCCTCGGCAGCACATTGTACTTTTTGCAAATGGCTGCTGCCATAGCCACCGCCTGCCCGCCATGCGCACAGGTAGCCATTACCCGCGACGACCCAAAGGCTACATGCGATGCGCTGATGATACGGCCGGCCAAAAACAGGTTGCTGATGTTGCGGCTATAATAACTGCGATATGGAATACCATAAATACCTTTTGAGTGCCATTGGTTACAGCCGGGCTTTTCGCTAAACACACCATCGCTGGGGTGCAGGTCTACACTCCAGCCGCCAAAGGCCACCGCATCGTCGTGTTTATTTTGGTTGATCACATCCTTTTGGTTCAGCATGTAATCGCCCTCAAACCGGCGGCTTTCCCGCTTGCCGGGTATAGTGCCCACCCACTCAAGGGTAAGGTTTTCGGCCTCCGGAAAATTGCCTGAATTTTTAATGTAGTTCCAGGCGCCATACACTACTTTCCATAGCTCCCACTTAATGGTTTCAGTATCATGTACGGTATCTAGCCGCCCACCATACTCAAGCCACCAAAGGCGGCAACCATATTCGGCGGTATTAAAACTTTTAAAGCGGGGCACTTTGGTAATATCATTTAAAGCAAACGCAGGCGGTATAAAACGCACGGGTTTGCCGGTATCTTTTGAGTAGAAGTACAGGGAGTGACCGAGCAACTCGCCATAGCTTTTTTCGGGTGCAAATTTTTCATCAAACTCTTCCATACTTTCAGCACCCATTCTAAAGGCTGCCCCGGCCATAAAACCTACAATGCCATCGCCCGAGGCATCGCAAAACAGCGGCGCCGACAATTGATAGGTGGTAGAGTTTTGACTACAAAAGGCCCGGACAGATTTGATGGTGTCATCGCCCGCTTTTTCAAGGTCGTTCACTGCCGTATTCAGCAGCAGGGTAATGTTGGCTTCACCGCTCACTTTTTCAAGTAAAATGGTATCAAAAATTAGTGCGTTTCCCTCTGGGTTGCGGTAAGCGTTCTCCAGCAATAACTCATCTATTACCCCACCCTCGCGGGCCCAACGGTTGTTGTTGCCCATGTGCGAGGTAGCACCCAGCACCCACAACCTTACCTCGCTGCTGCTGTTGCCGCCCAACACCGGCCGGTCTTGCACCAGTATTACCTGCAACCCCTGCCGGGCTGCGGTAATAGCACAGCAGGTACCCGCCAGTCCACCTCCAATAACTACAAGGTCACTGGCAATTATTGTTAGCAATAGCGCCCGATGACCAGTACCATCAGCTTTAATCATAAGTAACTTTTTTGTTGTTAATCATTAAAAAGATGTTTACAGTATTTATTTGGGCTCGGGGCAATTGGGTAGCTGTTTTGTAGCGTATTAACAAACATAGCCCTACATATTTTTATGTTGGCTTAGATAAATTAAAGGCTATACGGCCCGGTTACCATGCGGTACAACAGTATTTAAATAAACCTCATTCACCAGGCCCAAATAAAAGTTGTACGTTAAACCCTACTCCAACACCAGCACTTGCAAACCATAGGGTTCAAGGCATACCGATGTTTCGCCTTTTAAAACATTTGATGAAGTATAATCTCCTTTATTATCCATGGCCTTTAAACTGTTAAATGATTTTGCCTTTTCATCCCATTCCAAACTCACATCTACTGCTTGCGGGCGGCTATTCATTATTATTAGGTGGGCCTTGTTTCCCTTGTTTGATTTAGCAACTATAAAATCTACTTGCGGATTATTACAATGCACAAAGTTTTCGGTGGTGCTTAATAGTGCAGGCGCACCAAAAATGGTTCCTGCATCAAAGCCATAAGTCTGGTGCGGTCCCACCTTTGGTGTTACAAAACCGCGTGGAAAATTGATCTTCCCTGCCGAACGTAAATTCACTTCCGCCAGCAGGTAATCGGTGATCCAGCCTACCTGCCACCAGGCATGGTGCGGGTAAGGGCCTGCACCCTTGTTCATTGCATTCCAATAGTACGAGGCCACACTTGTTGCCGGATCAACAAAGGCATCGCGGCCAACTGCTGCCGCCCTTGCCATATCGGCAAAAATGGGTTGGTTAGTTAGCTGATACATGCGTATAAACAGGCCGGCGTGGCTGGCCAGCATAATAGGTCCATGCCTGTTGGCCGAGCCAAAAATACCGCCGTGCTCAAAACTTAAACCAGTTTGCGAAATCTCCCAATCCTGCCGGGGCGTGCCATTTACATTTTTTAACTGTCGGGTTGCTATAGGATGGGTATAGATGGAAGTGGTATAGATTTTTGCGGCAGCTATAGCGGCGTCCTTATACTTTATATTACCAGTAATATCAAATAGATCCAGCAGGGTTTGCGCCGTTTGCCCGGTGGCAAAGTCAGGAGCATAACGTGCATCGCCGCAAACACCTAAAAAGCTGCCCGTTTTCACTGCGTTTTCAATCAACCAATCTGCCCCTTTTTTTGCAGCAGCAAGGTATTTGTCGTTGTGCAAAATGCGATGCGCCACCAGTAAGCCATAAAAGGTTGGCCGCAGATCAAGGATATCTTTAAAAGCTTCTTTTTCCGTAGTGCGGTCGTAGGCTACGGCCCAGCTTCCATCGGGCTTTTGCCACTTCAGCAGTAGGTCGGCGCCCAGGCGCAAGCGCTCTTTTAGTTCGGTATTGTTGGGTTCAAACAGCAAGATGTTACCCATGTCCAGCATGGTGTAGTAAGTAAGGGCAATGGGCTCTACTACTTCGCCCCACTCTTCCACAAACCGTTTTGATTTGGCCAGGTAATACTGCCCCACGGCCGCACCTTTAAAAAAGCCCGGCCCGGCTTGCTGTTGGGTAAGTTTAAAATTGAGTGCATACGGCAGGCGTTGTTGTGTTAATTGGGGATCGTTGGTAGCGGAAGCCAACATCCACATTGCGCCATAATCAGAGTTTTTCATAGCGTCCTTATTGGAGCCTGCTACCCCGCCGAGATAAGATTGGGCTCCTATCTGCATTTGTTTGTATGTTTCAACATTCCACATACTGGTTTTGGGGTTGGTGAGGTAATGATGCATTTGCTCAATACGTGAAGTGAGGGATTGTTTGTTTTCCCGCAGCTGTAGTCCCTGTTTAAACTGGTACACATCATACACCGCATGGTTCAACGCCTTGAACCAATTACCTGCCGCAATGCTGTAGCGATAGGTATAATTGATTTGATCGCCTGCTTTTAATGCAGAGGCAGGCTCCCCTAATATGGGATAATATAAGGTGGGGGAAAGGGCCGCTTTACGGTTTTTGTGGGAGAGCCCGATGAACCAACTTTCCTGGGTTGTTTTATTAGTTGCCCACGGATCCCTGCCCAGCCGGGGGTCTGGAATAACGGAGTAAGTGATGCCATTTACATCGGTAACCATGGGGCAAAGGGTACTTGCGCATCGTTCCCTGTAAATAACGGGGAGTGGTGGAATGCCATGCCCGTAAGCATAAGCGACTGCAAAGTTGTCGGCCATCTTATTGCCCTGGAAATAGCCCGGCACCGTAGCCCAGGCCAGTTTGTTTTCTGCCACTGTATTTAAGGTGGGTGTGGCAAGAGAAAAGTAACCGGGTTGTTTTACTTGTAATTTTTGCTGAACAATAATATCAGCCGGAAATAACGGATCAAAAGACCATTCGGTAGTAACCGTTGCAACGGCTGTTTCGTGGGTGAAGCGAATGTTATTTTTAGCGGTTTGAGAGGCTGTTTGTGGAAAAAAATGAAATGCCTTGCCCGCAGTATTTAACGAAACGGTGTTGGTTGCCTCGCTCCATTGTTCCAACTGGTATTTGTATTTGGGGCCGGGAAAGTCCTCACCTGTTACCGAGGCAAAGGAGGTGGTAGCCTTTGGATCGGGCTTTTCGGCAGCATACAGCAGGGTATTTTCGCCAGAGGGATTGGGTGCAGTTATCCACGCCTGTCCTTTACGAATGGCAAGTGTCTGTACCTTCCAACCAGCACGGGTTTGTTGCCATATAAGTTTAATCTTTTCATTTGTTAGCGACACAGTTCCTTTTGTTTGCGCAAAAGACGGTGTTACCATACACAGTAAAATGCCAGCAAGTAATGATTTTATATGCATCATTTCCAATCAGGATTTTGTTCAAGTTTAGGATTGGCATTAATCTCAATCTGCGGAATGGGAAAGTATTTATGTTTTGCCAAAACAGTTCGGGTAGGAAAAACATTGTTGACTGCCTTAGGCACTTCGGTAAGAAATTTACCGGTGCGGGTAAGGTCGTACCAACGGTCGCCTTCGGCAAAAAATTCCCATGAACGCTCCTGCAATACGGCATTGATAAAAGCATCTTTACCCAAACCAGTTGCCAGGCCGGGCAGACCAGCCCTTGTACGCACCGCATTAATGAAAGTATAGGCCGGGGCAGTGGCACCGTTTATTTTTGCTTCGGCCTCCGCGGCTACCAGGTACATATCAGCAATGCGAAGAATAGGAATGTTGGTAGAAGTTGCGCCGCCGACTGAATTGGCATCCTGGTATTTTTTGATCAATACACCTTTGGGGGTAATAGGAGTAATGGCACGTTGGGGAATGACCCGTCCGTTTCTGTCTAAATAGTTTGTGTCCAACAGTAACCTTCTTTTATCATTTGGATCAAAAGAGTCAAAAAAGGACTGATAAGCAAACATAGACCCAAAAGTTGTTTTACCATATTCCGGCGCTCCACTGCCGGTTGGTCCCATCAAGCTCATTAACTGGTGTTGTCTACCGGGGCTAAAGCTTTCTGCTTCAAAGGCCCAAATGTTTTCTATTCGTGCAATGTCTTCTTTGTCGTAGCGGTACACATCCCTTACATCTGCCATTAAAATGTATTTTCCTGATGTAATAACCTCCTGGGCTTTTTGCAATGCTTTTGCCCAGTCTTCGTTATACAGGGCGGCTTTGGCATATAAAGCATTGACCGCTTCCCTGGAGGGTCTTCCTTTATCTACAGCAGGGTACGAATTTAAATTGGCAGCTAATGCCTGGTCAAGGTCGCTATATATTTGCTTGTACACATCTGCTTTAGTGCTTTTACCTACAATGGCTTCAACTTCTGTAATACTTGCTTTTATTTTTACCGGCGCATCACCAAAATTTTTAGTAATCATCCAATGGTAAAATGCCCGTAGAAAATACGCTTCGCCAATGATCTGTTTTTTACGGTTTTCGTCCATCGAAGCATTGGGCACCCGTTCAATAATCCAGTTGGCTTTTTCGATGCCGTCGTAACAGGCACTCCAGATTTGTTGAGGCGATTCAAATATTCGACCCGCACTCGTTTGGGCGGTATACTGCGGATCGTAACTAAATAAGGTCAGCGTATTTCTACCTACCACCGGACGCGGGTAGGTTTGATCGGCACTAAAATCTGACACAATCGTCATAGCCGGTCCGCCGCTCATATCTGCAATGGGATCATAGGCAGCGATTAATCCTTTTTCTGCATCGAGTGCAGTTTTATAAAATTCCTCGGTGTAAATGGATGAGTAAATGGTTTCATCCAATTTACTGCACGACAATAGTAGCAAAGTTGATGCAATGAATAATGTAAGAAATTGTATCCTTTTCATTTTAAAGATTTTTTATTTGATGTTGATTACGCCTTACCGGGTTGACGGCTGTTACGTTTTAAAAGGTAATCTGTACCCCACCTAATATTGAACGTGCCTGTGGGTATACCAGGTTGTCGATGCCAATAGCCGTATTAGAACCTGCGAACGTATTTACTTCGGGGTCAAATCCGCTATAATTGGTAATGGTAAACAAGTTGTTTGCACTAACGTAAATGCGAATTCCATTTATACCTTTTATGGGAGCAAACCTATAACCGAGGGTAACATTTTTACACCGGAGGTACGATCCGTCTTCTACAAAGTAGTTACTCAAGGGTAAACGGCCACCTTGTGCGGCGCTTGCATACTGGTTGTTTGGATTAGAGGGTGTCCAGCGATCTGTGACTTGCTTAAATAAGTTGCGCTGTCCAAGTGGATTTTCAAAAGCAAGGAGGCTAAGGTTATAGATATCGTTGCCCTGTGAGCCCGCAAAAAATGTACTAAAGTCAAATCTTTTCCACGACAGGTTGGTTGAAAATCCAAAAATGAAATTCGGGTTAGGGTTGCCGGTGATTGTTTGGTCTGCCGATGAAATGATGTTGTCGCCGTTAAGGTCTTTAACGCGGTGCCCGCCCAGGCGACCATCATAACCAGCTAAAATAGTTTGGCCGGTTTGGTTGATGCCATCGAAGACAAAGTTTTTAAACATCCCCAAAGGCTCCCCTACTTTTAAAATGGTATAATTAGTAATAAAGCGTTCATTGGTTACGCCGCCATCAAGCCCCAATACTTTATTGCGGTTTATGGTCAGGTTTGCTGAAACATTCCACTTCACTTTTCCTTCTAAAATGGCTGCGTTGGCAGCGAATTCGATCCCCTTATTTTCAAGAGAAGCGAAATTGCCTGTTATGCTGCTATAGCCTGACGACAAAGGCAAGGTTTTGATGTACAGCAGGTCGTTGGTGGTTTTATGGTACACGTCCACCACAAAGCTCAGGCGGTTACTAAGCAGGCTTATATCTAAGCCGATATTTGCCTGTGCTGATTTTTCCCAGCGTAAATCGGGGTTGGCAATACCCGTTGGATTGATGCCGGTAGTGTATAGGTGATTGATTTGATAATCACTACCTGTAGAGGCAACAGTGCTAAGGGACTGGTAAGGCGAAATACCACCGGCATTACCGGTAATACCATAACTGGCACGAAGTTTCAGGTCGGACAACCAGCTAATGTTTTGAACAAATGGCTCGTCTATTATGCGCCATGCTGCTGACACTGCCGGAAAAAATCCATATTTATTATTTACGCCAAACTTGCTGGAGCCATCTACTCGGGCAGTAAGGTCCAACAGGTATTTTTCTTTATATCCATAGTTAATCCTTCCCATAACTGATTCCAGCAGTTGTTTATTTCTTCCACTATTTACAGTTCGGTTTAGGGCAAGTTGTACGGCTTCGTTGGTAGTAGCATCGTTTGGAAAACCTGAGGCAAAAATGTTATTAAACCTGAACATTTCTTTTTGGGTTGCATACACACCGGTAAATTTTAAGCGGTGTATGTCAGAAAATGAACTGATGTAGGTAAGGATACTTTCATGCAGTAACGAGGTAGCGTAAGAACTGTTTTTTGCACCTGATCCTGAATTGTCGTTTAAATCGTTCCTGTTGATAATATACCGTGGCGAATAAAAATCGTTCAGGCTATTTTGCAGGTCAACGTTAAAAGATGCCCGATAGGTCAACCCTTTTAACAAAGTGGCTTCGCCATACAGGTTAACAAGTGTACGGTTTATAGCGGTTTGGTTTAAAATCTCAGCCAGGCCTAAGGGATTGGCAACTTCACGATACTGGCCGTTTGCCTGTTCGCCAAAGGGAAACAAGCTGCCATCGGGCTTATAGGCTTTTAACGTGGGTGGGGCGCCAATAGCTGCCCCTAAAATACTACCTGTTACTGCAGGCCCATCGCCCTGGCTTTGCGAACCGGTGAGAATACCAGAATTGATCGAATAACTTCCCAATATGCTGGTACCAATTTTTATTTTTTCACTAATGCGATGGTCAAGGTTCAGGCGGTAAGAGTAACGCTTAAAATTTGACTTGATGATGATGCCATCCTGGTTAAAGTAGTTGACCGATAACGCGAGCTGTGTTTTTTCATTTCCACCTGTAACAGAAAGCTGGTGATTTTGTATAGGCGCTTCGCGAAAAATTTCGTTTTGCCAGTTCACGCCTTCACCCAGTGTTTTTGGATCGGGGTAAAAGTTGTTGCGGAACACCTCGTTTTCCAATGTGGCAAATTCAGCGGCGTTTAAGGTGGGTAGTGTTTTAGTAACCTTCTGCACGCCCATATAGCTATCGATGGTTACACGGGTTGCACCGCTTTTTCCGCGTTTGGTGGTAATAAGTACCACACCGTTTGCAGCCCTTGCTCCATAAATAGCAGAGGCGGAGGCATCTTTCAAAATTTCAACGGATTCTATATCGTTAGGGTTAATGGTAGAGAGCGGGCTGACATCATTAATGCCGCCACCATTGGAAATTTGTATTCCATCTACCACATATAAGGGTTCAGACGTACCTGTTATTGAATTGGTACCCCTTATGCGTACACTAACATTACCGCCGGGTGCACCTGAGTTTTGGTTAATCTGCACCCCTGGCACCCGGGCTTGTATGCCCTGCGCCACGTTGGCAATGGGTGTTTGGGTAAGGTCGGCCGCTTTAATGGAAACAATAGAACCGGTCGTTTCTTTTCGTCGTTGAGTTCCATATCCTACTACCACCACTTCGCCCAATTCGGTATTGGATGCGGCAAGCTGTACAGATACATTGGTTTGGTTGTTCACGTCCACTTCCTTGTTGGCATACCCTGTTGCAGAAATAACCAGCACATCATTGGCCGACACACTTATTAAAAACTCTCCTGACACGTTGGTGAAAGTTCCTTTGGCGGAATTCTTAATCATAATACTAACACCATCCAATGGAGCACCTGTTGGGGTAGTTACCCTGCCTTTAAGCAACCTGCCCTGCGCCAGTAAAAAATAGGGCCACTGTACCATACAGGCCAGCAATAAGATGGAAAAGAGAAATTTTTGTTTCATATTGGCAAGTTTAGTTTTGAAGAATGTTTATTGTTGTGCAACAATCAAAAGCAATTTCAGGTATTTTTATCTTACAGATATGTATGCCAGCAGATAAAAGGTATCGAAACGTTCCCGAAACCGATTGCATTGTTGCACAACATGATTATCGCTTAACATCTACCTAAATGAGCAAGAAAAAAACCACCATACAAGATATTGCCGATGCCGTTGGGCTGTCAAAATCCACCGTATCGCGGGCCCTAAAAGACCACCCCGATATTACCGATCGCACTAAGCGAATGATAACCGAAGCGGTATTGCAACATGGATATCAACCCAATGTATTTGCCCAAAACTTTAATAAAAACCGCAGCAATATTATAGGTATAGTGGTGCCCGATATAGAAAGGCCCTACTATGCCAGCATTATTAGTGGCGCCCAGGAAAGGGCTACGCAGCAAAAATTTTTTATTGTCATTTTTCAATCCAAGGACTCGTTAATAACCGAAATAAGTAGCCTGCAAACCATGGTAGGTTTGGGGGTAGATGGCATTATTGTGTGTCACTCAAAGGAAACCAGTCATTTTAACGAAGTGCGAAAAATAGTAAACAAGGGAATGCCGGTATTGGCTATAGACCGCGAACTGGGCGATGTGCCTACCCATTTTATTTCGAACGATCATTTTGTAGCGGGCTTTATGATAGGCGAGCACCTTACCGGCGTTGGCTATAAACAGGTAGCTATTATTGGTGGCCCCGAAAATTTGCAAATGAGCCAGCAACGCATACAGGGGTGTATTGACGGCTGCAAAGCCAACGGCGTAACGGTAAACACCACCCATATTTACTACTGCCAGTTTCAGCGGGAGAGAGAACTGGCAGCCGTAACCAATTTGTTAGAGAAAAAAGACCGACCCGATGCCATTTTTTGCGTGTACGACCGCGGCGCTGCCGAAATAATGCAATTTTTACAGAAAAAGAACATTGCCGTACCCGAAGAAATAGGTGTTGCCGGTAGCGGCAACGACCCCATATCGCAGTACCTAAGCCCATGCCTGACCACCATTAACCAGGGGCCGCACAAATTGGGCGAACTTGCTGCTGAGGTGCTGATAAACGAAATAATTACGGGCAACAGTACCATTCTTACCCGGCAGGTAATTCGCCCAACGCTGCTGGCAAGGGGGTCCACCATGCGCCCGGCAGGTATGTAAACCAGGTAAGTTACAAAAAGTGGCCCCGATTTTTTTTTGGTCCGGGCCTAAAAACTTTTATAAGGCTTTTGTTGCGTCGCACCCGTGTACTTTTTTTTCATTATTGAGCAAAAAGAAAATTCAATGATTTATCTCGTCAAAGTATAACAACCTATTGCCACCAACCGTATGATACGATGTATACAATGTAACCAGGTAACGCACATAAAAAAGGCAGGTATAGTGCGCCAAAAACAACGGTATTATTGCAGCGGGTGCCACCTTTATTTTAACCTTGGCCAGCCAACACAAAACAACGGGGCAAAAACTGTTTACACCATAAAAGATATTGCAAGGCAACTGGGTTTTAGTACCTCTACCATTAGCAAAGCACTTAACAACCATATAGACATCAGCCCCCAAAAAAAGGCGCTGATAAATGCAAAGGCCAAAGAACTGGATTACCAACCCAACAAACTGGCCAGTAGTTTAAAACAAAACCGCAGTGGCGTTATTGGCCTCATTGTACCTGAGTTTACTCAATCGTTTTATCCGCGTATAATATTGGAAATAAACAAGCGGCTAAGCGAGGCCGGGTATATTGTTATGATTACACAGGCCGATAACCGCTATGCAAACGAACTAACCAATATCAACTCCCTGCTGGCAAGCCGCGTAGAGGGTATTATTGCCTCGGTAACTTTTGAAACAACCGAATTTTGTCACCTGCAAAAAATCATCGACAGGCAAATACCGCTGATACTGTTCAGCAGGTATCCGGCACAACTTGCCTGCCCTAAAATAAAGGTCGACGATTTTGCCGGCGCCTATACCGCTGTTCGGCATTTAATAACGCAGGGCTATAAAAAGATTGGCCATATTGGCGGACCGGAGCATATATCCGTAAGCAGCGATCGTTATAAAGGCTACCGGCAGGCGTTGGCCGACAGTGGCCTTACCACCTGCACTTCGTGGATTGTACAGGCGCCGGATGTAATTGAAAAAGCGGCAGTGTATGCACGCAACCTGTTAACCCTGGCAAACCGCCCCGATGCCGTTTTTGCCTTTACCGATCCGGTGGCGATAGCCGTAGTACAGGAAGCAAAAAAACTAGGCGTGTCTATTCCCGGCCAAATGGGTTTGGTTGGCTTTAGCGACGATCCGGTGTCCAGCTTCATTACCCCTACAATTACTACCGTACGGCAGCCAATTGAGGCAATTGCCATTACTATAGTAGATAGCTTAAAGCAATTATTGACAACCGGGTATTCGCACGAAACCAACAGCGAACAACTGTTAAAAGCCACACTGGTACAAAGGGAAAGCAGCCAACCGGTTGCAGGCGAGGTAGTGTGGTGAGGTTCGTTTATCAAAATAATTTTTCCATGGTATTTTTCGCGTAAAGGCCACCAACAAAAAGCATATGCTTACTTGTATAAATCTTAATCTTTTTTGCGGGAAACGCTTTGCGCCCTTTGCGTAAAACGCTATGCGCCCTTTGCGGCAAACGCTTTGTGCCCTTTGCGTAAAACGCTATGCGCCCTTTGCGGCAAACGCTTTGCGCCCTTTGCATAAAACGCTATGCGCCCGTTGGGTGAAATGTTTTTTTATCCATGGTCGCATCAATCTTCTACATCGCACCATTCCTCCTTTTTAATGAAATAAATATTGCGGGGCGATGGCCTGCGACTGTTCGCCATCCACGTTCCATAAAATGCCGATAACAGCCTTGCCTGCCAATGGCTGCCGATAATACAAGCGGAACGGGTGATAGCCAGCCTGCAGGCGAATACTACCCGAAGCTTCGTTGCCCGCATGGCAATAATAGCTTCCATCCACCACCACGGCATCATGTAGCCTAAGTAAAAAGCCGTCGTCGCCTTTTACGGTAAAGGTGTACAAGCCATCTGCCGGAACATTTATGTAGCCTTCATGGTAAAATATGCCCGCGGGCACATTTACATTGTCAAGATTGAAGGTGGATGTTATGCCGGTTGCTGTTGGTGTCAACCCCTCTACCCTACTTACCCATGGAAAGTTACCGCCATAACTTTTCCACTGTATGCCGGGTAATTTAGTGATATTATTGATGGCCGGCACCAGTGCATTATCATACGGCCTCACCGCGGTGGTATCAGGCATACGCGATTGCAATACTTTATCCTTAAACTGTTGTTGCATTACGCTGTAGGCGGCTTGCCCTGCAAGGTTTTTTGCCTCCTGCCGATCGGTTACCACATTATAAATTTCAAAGTCGTCGGTGGCCGATTGTATGTTGTAGCGCACCCCTACATAATCGCCCATCCTAATTTTTTGCATCTGGTTTCTCAACCGGTTACGGTGTGCAGGGGCAAACTCACCAAACCCGGGAGTTTTGCCATTGTTTTCGTACTCAATGTACACCAGGCTTTGTGGCTGCGTGCCTTTGCCTGTTAGCTGTGGCAACAACGAAACCCCATCTATACGGGCAGGGATTGCTACACCCGCTGCCGAAGCAAACGTAGGCAGCCAATCGTACGAAATACTGGGTTGATCAATTACCTTATTAGCAGGCACTTTACCCGTCCACTGCACAATGGCAGGCATACGAACACCACCTTCCCATACATCCCGCTTTATACCATCGAACGGGCCAAAGCTGTTAAAGAAAGTAGGCTCGTAGGGTACATAGTTATTGGGGAGATATGACTCTATAGATGGTCCATTGTCGGAGGTAAAAACCACCATCGTATTGTTATCAATCTTAAGGTCCTCAAGGGTTTGTAAAATATCGCCCACGCCATCATCAATACGGCCACAAAGCGTTGCGTAGCGCTTGTAAGTATCGGGCCATGGCAGCTCGGGGGTTGCCTTATTGTTATCGCCATCGTAGGTGGCATTGGCATAGTTGGGGTGCGTATAACTATCGGGGGTGCCCGAGGCAGTGTTGATCATTTGATGGGGCTTATTAAGCCATTGAAGCCCGCCGGTAAGTCCGCCGCCTTTGGGATACGCCTGCGTGGGCAGTTCGAGTACGGCATGTGGCACATCGTAGGCGAGGTACAAAAAGAAAGGCTTGTCTTTTTGTTTGGACTGCTCAATAATTTGCTGTTTGGCCTTGGCGGTCCACAGGTCGGTGGTAAAGCATTTGTCGAGGCCATCTATTACGTTGGTTCTATTTTCCCACACTTCTTTTTTAGCCCGCTCAATGTACACCTGTTCTTTAGGGTAATGCTCGTGCCCATCTACATGGCGCATATAGGTATAACTATAGTCAAAGCCCCGGTTTAGCGGATGGGCAGGCCAATCGGGCGTAAGCCCCTGCAATCCCCATTTACCAATTAGCGAAGTGGTGTAGCCTGCCTGCTGCAAAACCCGCCCAATGGTGTACGTATCCTGCAATGCTTTATCAAACTGGTTGTTGCGCACATTGGCATGGCCCTGGCTTACACCCAGCATAATGGATGCGCGGGAAGGCGCGCAAACGGGCGCAGCGCAGTAATGATTGGTTAGCATGGCGCCATTAGCAGCCATCTTATCCAATGCCGGTGTAAACTGCCAGGGCTCGCTACGGTTGTTTTGTTGCATCCGTTGCTTCTGCCAAAAAACGCCAAGATCGCCCCAACCCATATCATCAACCAAAATAAAAATAATGTTGGGTTTAGCTGGCCGGTTTACCGCTTGTGCGGATGCCACCTTGCCAAAATTTACAATAACAATTACGCTGATAAGCAGGCAGGTTAATGAATGATTCATGAAGAAGTTTTTGCGATTAATGCAGTTAGCGAAACTAACAATATTACCAAGGAAAGGGTGCCAAATGTTTAGGGTGAATCAGGTTTGTTTTTACTGGAAACATTTACGAATTGAATTATAGGTGATCTCACTAGCGTTGCGTTTAGAAATCATTTAGGTGTTTGAAGGTATCGTCAGTATTGGGTTTGCGGGGAATTTACTTTGGAAACGATTTCAATTTTCAAAATTTCCGATTTTTGTAACTAATTGATATACAATAGTCATGAAACAGGATCGATATGTATTTTCCCAATTAATGGCATTGATTTTACACAAACAGTTTCAAACCCTTGTAAACAGGCACTTCGGTGATTATAAAGTACGTGATTTTACCTGTTGGAAACAATATCTATGCATGGTCTTT
>JBBRUR010000113.1:0-15884 GCA_038247635.1 Chitinophagales bacterium | reverse complement strand
GACTGCTTGTCTTTTGACTGCTTCACTGAATTGCTTAACCTGCCTCAAGCTACTTTTTTGCGCTGATTTTGCTACTTTTACTGCCATTGGTTTACCGTTTTTTTGTTAAAATTTGGTAACCCTATTTCAGGCTCGGACATGTGAGTGGTGAGTGGTTAATAGTCAGTGGTCAATAGTGAATGGACAATAGTGAAAGGTCAAAAGTGAAAGGTCAAAAGTGAATAGTTGTCAATAGTGAATGATCAGTAGTGAATTGTAAATTGCCCTTTGCATTGGGCCAGCGGCCCAAAATGTTGGTAGCCTCCCAGTCTCATTGGGCCAGCGGCCCAACATGTTACTAGAATTGCCAGTTCCCGGCCTTATTGTGCCAGCGGCCCAACATGTTGGTAGGGTTGCCAGTTCCCGGCCTCATTGGGCCAGCGGCCCAACATGTTGGTAGGGTTGCCAGTTCCCGGCCTCGTAGTGCCAGCGGTCCAACATGTTGGTAGGGTTGCCAGTTCCCGGCCTCATTGGGCCAGCGGCCCAACGTGTTGGTAGGGTTGCCAGTTCCCGGCCTCGTAGTGCCAGCGGTCCAACATGTTGGTAGGGTTGCCAGTTCCCGACCTCATTGGGCCAGCAGCTCAACATGTTGGTAGGGTTGCCAGTTCCCGGCCTTATTGGGCCTGCAGCCCAACATGTTGGTAGCAACAATAACACAATGTAATTTTTTTGCTCGTTATGTGCGCCACGCTAGTTTCCCTTTTTAAGGCACACCAGCATAATGAAAAAGTGATTGTTCCATAGCGTGAAATGATCGTGCATTACGCTTCTACATTTTCAAAAGCAATATCGGCCACCGTTTTTGTTTCTAAAATAGCCAGCGAGGCATCCCTTACCTGTATCATTACTTTGTTAAGGCCACAATAATTTTCTTCGCAGTTTTTACATTTGGCATAAAAATTAAGGCTAACGCAGGGTAGCAATGCAATAGGGCCATCTATTAACCGCATAATAGTAGCCAGTTGTATATTTTCGGGTGCATGTGCAAAAAAATAGCCGCCTCCTTTTCCTTTTTTACTTGATAGCACACCTGCATTTTTTAACTGAAGCAAAATGTTTTCAAGAAACTTTAAAGGGATATTTTTTTTATGGGCAATATCGGCAATCAGCAACGGGGTATCGCATTTTTGCTGAGCCATAAACATTAGCGCCTGGAATGCATATTGGGTTTTCATCGACAACATAAACGGTAACGTTAAAAAATGTAAAATACGGATATTTAGAAGTTTGGTTAAGGTAACATTTATATAGTCAATATGACAACCCCTTTATATGAAAAAGCAATTAAATATGGTGCTTGCATTTTGCCTTTTAACAAGCCTAAGTAACACCACAATAGCACAAAATAGAAAGCCGGGTTTGTTAATTGGAGCCAATATTTTATACAACGTTCCACAGGGTAGCTTTTTAAATGGTTATGGCAAAAGCCCGGGTGCAGAGGTTGTTGGTGGTTTGGGATTAGGTAAAACCTTTGTGCAGGCCTCTTACGGTACTACCCGTTTTTTGGGCCGCCAGGGCAATAAGGATATTGTAAGTAAACCCATAACCATTGGCATAAGGCAATTTATTTTTCGCAAAAACCTTTTTGTAAAAGCCGGTATTGGGCGGGCATCAATTATAGCCAAAACCAGTAATTTAAAACAAAACTTTTTTACGCACCAATATGGTGGTGGTGTTAGGTTTGGTGGTATTGAAGCCGGTGTATATTATGGCGGTTGGAACGATAATGTAGCTCATCGTTCCTATCAATACCTTCAATATAAAATTGGTTGGAACCTGATGTTATAATATGGCAGCTAAATATTTATACGCCTGCTTACAACCCCAACACATCCTTCATTGAAAAAATTCCTTTTTTGCCTACCGCATAGGCTGCGGCCATTACAGCACCGCTTGCAAAACCAACCCGGTTGTGCGCGGTGTGTACAATTTCAATATCATCAATAAGAGAGGTGTACTTAATGGAATGGGTGCCCGGCGCCGGATCAATTCTTTTACTAATGATCGTCAATTCATCTTCCTCAGTTGTAGGGTCATTTACCCATGTTTTCTTTCTACCTATGTTAGCCAGCACCTGTTCAGCCAGCGTAATGGCTGTACCGCTTGGTACATCTTTTTTTTGGGTATGATGTATTTCTTCCATCAGTACATTGTAGTTGGGGTACTGGTCCATTAGTTTTGCCAGGTAGGTGTTTAACTCAAAAAAAAGATTTACGCCAATGCTGTAGTTGCTGGCATACACCAGGGTGCTTTTATGTGCGTTGCAATAGGTTTTTACTTCTTCAAAATGATTAAGCCAGCCGGTTGAGCCGCTTACCACTGGTACACCTGCATCAATACATTTTTTTATATTGCTTACTGCACTTGCCGGCCCCGTAAACTCTATGGCCACATCGGCATTTTGCAGGTTTTGGCTGGTAAGGTGGGCAGCATTATCAATATCTACTTTCAGCACAATTTTATGGCCTTTTTCAAGGGCAATCTGCTCAATAGCTTTTCCCATTTTTCCGTAACCTATTAATGCAATATTCATTATTACTTAGTTGTTTGTGCCCAATAAAAAGGGCTATAAAAGTAAAGCAAATAAGTAAACGGCATAAGGGCGTGACCAGGTCGTGCAAAAAAAAAATGTCATGTAAGTGAATGTCCGGTTGCTTAATTATTTAACCTGTAGCACGCGCCGCGTAGGCTGCTTAAAGGCCAATATTACGCTAATGCCGTTACTATTAAATAATGGGGTTACCATTGGATTTATTTGCAACGACAGGTCGTCGCTCACATCAAACTCCTTTAAATGGCCCGATACGGTAGCATCCACCACGTTAAGGCCCCAGGCCAGCAAGGTATAAATAATGGAATAGTCCCTGCTACGCCTAAATTCGTTTCGGTTTAACTGTAAACTTGGGGTACTTAACACCTGCAGCCTGGGATCTATTTTACCAAAATTAGCGGAATCTTTGTCTACACGAAGCTGGAAGGCAAATCTTGATTTTTTGTACCAGCTATTGTTGTAAAAGTAGGTAGCCGCTGGTATACCTACTACAGCATATACCAATGGAACTTTCCAAATTTGTTTGTTGTACACCTGGCCCCAGCCTGGTATCAGGGCCGAACGTAATGTTGCCTTTTTTGGGCTATGGCTAGCTTTTATCAGCGTGTCGTTTTTGGAAATCTTACGTGGAAGCGTATCCGTTTTTACAAAAGCACCTGTAGAGTCGAAGCGACCAACGGCAATTTCCTTTTTGGTTTGAGCGGTCAATATTGCCGGAATACCCACCAAAATCGTAAACACAAATATTAACGGAGCTTTCATAACATTATCCCGCCTGTACATTCATTAGTTCAAGAATTTTATTCAACTCCTGGAGGGAATAATAATCAATACTAATACTTCCTGAACCTTTTTTTGAATGCGCCAGTTTAACTTTTGTTGCAAAATGAGAGGCTAAGGTATCTTCAATTCGTTTATACGCCGGGGGTAGCGTGGTTTTTACAGCATTTTTAACAGGGTCCTCTTCGCTTTTGTACACTTTGCGTACCAGCTCTTCGGTGGCCCTTACGCTTAGCCCTTTTTCTTTTATTTGGTGGAAAATGTACAGTTGTTTATCAACCAAATCAACACTAATTAAAGCCCGTGCATGACCCATGCTAATGCCCCCGTTGCGTACTGCCAATTGTATATCGGGTGGCAGTTTAAGCAGGCGAATGTAATTGGTAACGGTACTTCTTTCTTTACCCATACGCTCGGCCACCTGCTCCTGTGTATAATTTAGCTCTTCCATCATGCGTTTGTAACTTAGCGATACTTCAATGGCATTCAGGTCTTCGCGTTGTAGGTTTTCAAGCAAGGCCAGTTCAAGCAACTGCTGGTCGTTAGCGTGGCGCACATAAGCAGGTATATCTTTTAAACCAGCAATTTTTGCAGCTCTTAATCGCCGCTCGCCACTAATTAACTGGTATTTGCCACTGGCAAGTTGGGTAACAGTAATGGGCTGAATTATATCGTGCATTTTTAGAGAGTCTGCCAGTTCGTTCATGGCTTGCTCGTCAAAATCGCGGCGGGGCTGCCTGGGGTTTAAGCCAATATTGGCCAGCGCAATACGGTTAATGCCTGTAACACTTTCGGCAATGGGTGATTTTAAAGTGCCTGCCGTAGTTTTAAGATCGTTGTCAATATTTTGCAAAAGGCTACGGATGCCTTTGCCCAGCGCATCTTTTTTATTGGTAGTATTCATTGCTTCTGTTATTTAAAAGAGCTGAAAGTAATTTAATGATGTAGTAGTATCCGGGCATCTGAAAGCGCCATAACTTTTACCGATAAAGTCAATCGGTTAGTCCAATATCCGTTCTTCCTGCTTTATTTTGGTTAGGTTGTTTTTTTGCAGCACCTCTTTGGCCAGGTTTAAATAATTGGTGGCGCCTTTGCTTTCGCTGTCGTACAATATAACCGGCTTGCCAAAACTGGGCGCTTCGCTTAACCTTGTGTTTCGGTGTATGATAGTGCTAAACACCATTTCGTCAAAGTGACGCCTTACTTCGCTAACTACCTGGTTGCACAGGCGCAACCGCCCATCGTACATGGTCATTAGTATACCTTCAATCTGTAATGTGGGATTAAGTCGGTTTTGAACAATTTTTATGGTGTTCAATAATTTACCAAGGCCTTCAAGGGCAAAAAATTCGCACTGCACAGGTACAATTACACTATCGGAAGCCACCAGCGCATTTACGGTTATTAACCCCAGCGATGGCGAGCAGTCTATGACAATAAAATCGTATTGATCCCTTACCGCTTCCAACAGGTTTTTCATTACTGTTTCGCGGTTAGGGTAGTTAATCATTTCTATTTCGGCACCTACCAGGTCAATGTGCGATGGTAAAACATCAAGGTTGGCTATCTCGGTTTTTAATATCACCTCCTGCGACGTAGCGTTGTTTACCATACAGTCGTAAATACTGTTAGTAACGTTGTGCAGGTCAAAGCCTACCCCTGTAGTGCTGTTGGCCTGTGGGTCAGCATCTACCAGCAATGTTTTAAACTCAAGCACGGCAAAACTTGCCGCCAGGTTTATTGCTGTGGTTGTTTTTCCAACGCCTCCTTTCTGATTTGCTACGCCAATTATTCTTGCCATTGTTGCTAGGTGATGTTTTACAGTTTGGTAATCCTGATTATTGCAGCCGCAAAACGGCAATTTTTTTAATTTTTTTAAGAATATGCGCCAAAGCCTTTTTTGTTGCAGTGGGCAACAGGCCCATGGTCAACTTTTATGTTGGGGGTTCTAGCCACTTTTTGCCATTACACCATCACTTTTTTTACAGTGTAATGGTTTCCCCAACGCCCGGTAATAATAGTATTTTTTCTGCTGCCTTAAAATCAGCTACCGCTTTTTCCTTATCTATTTTAATATAATCGAAGGTGTCATAATGTACACCCACTACCACCGGGCTCTTTACAAATTCGCTGGCATGTATGGCATCGGCTACATCCATGGTATAAACATTGCCTATAGGCAATACACTAAAATTAAGGTTGGTCCAGTGTGGTATCAATTGCATATCAAGGGTAAGGGCAGTATCGCCTGCATAATAAAAGTTGCGGTCGGTACTCATTACCACAAAACCAATAGGGTTGCCACCATAGCTGCCATCGGGTAAGCAACTGCTGTGGTGCGCTACTACACATTTCACGGTTCCAAAATCAAACTTCCAGCTTCCGCCGGTGTTCATTCCAAACACATTTTCAACGCCTTGCTGCCCCAGCCATGTGGCTACTTCGTAGGCCGCAACTACCTGGGCACCGGTACGTTTTGCTATTGATACACAATCAGCAATATGATCGCTATGGCCATGACTTACAAAAATGTAATCGGCCTCAATGCTGTCGATATCAATATTTTTAGCCAGAGGGTTTTGTGTAATAAACGGATCGAATAAAATGTGTTTTCCGTTAAGCATAACTTTAAAACACGATTGGCCGTAATACGTAAGTTCCATAAATATTTTTTTGTGCAATAACGTACAATCAATAGGTATTTACCTTTAATTATTGCTTATATTTTTTAAGATTTTAGTTTTTGTAATCGTTTCCATTGGCCGTTTTATTTGGCTAAACTTATAACCAAAAAAATAGCAATGGGCGTCAAAAATACATTATCCGCAGGCAATTTTGTATTCTAAATAGGGCAAGTATTGGCTTAGTTTTCAACATTTGCAGTAATTATCATACCCAGGTTTACCTTCTTATTTTAATTTGCATCAAATTTTTCAAATGCGAAATGGCCCGGGTTGGTGGATTTTTATAGCAATAATGCTGTTGCTTGATCTGTATGTTTTCCAGGTAATTAAAGCACTTACTGCTGGCGCAGGCGAAAAAATGCGCTTAGCGGTATTTGTAGGATATTGGGCCTTATCGTTACTGGTAGCGGTATTTTGGCTTTTATTGCCGGTCATCAATTTCGATAGCTGGCCTAAAAGCGTTCGAACCTACGTTTTTGCTACTATTATAGGGTTGTTTTTTGCAAAACTGGTAGCCTCATTCATTTTTTTTATCGACGATTTTAGAAGAGGTATTATGTGGATGGCAGGTAAATTTTTTCCTGCCACCGGCGCGCAATTTACCAGTAATGGTAATTTTATTAGCCGTTCCACTTTTTTAAGCTGGCTGGGTGTTGGGGTGGGTGGCGGCTTGTTTGCTACGCTGGTGTATGGCTTTAGCAACAAGTATAATTACCAGGTAAAAAATATTGCACTCAATTTTGACAAACTGCCTAATAGCTTTCAGGGGCTAAAAATTGTGCACATCAGCGATATACATTCGGGCAGCTTTACCAATAAAAAAGCAGTTGAGGCAGGTGTTGATAAAATACTGGCCCAGCAACCCGACCTTATTTTATTTACCGGCGATTTAGTAAACGACCGCTCCAGCGAAATGTATGATTATATAGATTTGTTTAGCCGTTTAAAAGCGCCATTGGGTGTTTACAGCACGCTGGGCAATCACGATTATGGCGATTACGTTAGCTGGGGTAGCGAGGCAGCCAAAGCAGCTAACCTTAACGAATTAAAGGGTATACATGTAAAACTTGGCTGGCGCTTATTAATGAACGAGCATGTAATAATTGAAAAGAACAACGAAGCCTTTGCATTAATTGGTATAGAAAACTGGGGTGCAAAAGCCCGTTTTCCCAAATACGGTCGTATGGACCTTGCCTACCCCGGCACCGAAAAATATCCCTTTAAAATTTTAATGAGCCACGACCCCAGCCATTGGGATGCGCAAGTACGCACCAACTATGCCGATATTGATTTAATGCTTTCGGGCCACACGCATGGTATGCAGTTTGGTATTGAAAATCCCTACTTTAAATGGAGCCCGGTGCAATGGGTGTACAAACAATGGGCAGGCTTATACCAGCAAGGAAGCCAAAAGCTGTATGTAAACCGGGGGTATGGTTTTATTGGGTATCCCGGCAGGGTAGGTATTTTACCCGAAATATCCGTATTGACACTTACTAAAACCCATGGTGCTGATAATAGCTAATGCATTGTTGTTAAAAAAAAGGTAATGGTTAATGGTAGCTCAAATCCATTCATCAAAATAGTAAAGTGAAAGGGTGCTTTGGCATGATGATTGAATTTCTCACCCAAATGTTTACCTAAAATCAATCACCATGAAAAAATTATTGTTATTACTAATTGTGGTTTCCGCAACAACTTATGCAAACGCCCAAAAATTTAGTGTCGGTGTAAAAGTTGGTGCTAATATGAACAAGATAGATGGACAGTCTTTTAAAGACGGTTATGATCTGGGCTATCACGCCGGGGTTTTTGCCGAATTGGGTTTGTCAAAAAAACTGGCTATTCAACCCGAAGTATTGTTTAACCAGGTAAACACGAAACGTGCTGCTGGTTTTAATGATATCTACAATCAAAATAACCTGAACCCACGGGATATTGATTTGAAATATTTATCTATTCCCGTGTTGTTGAAATATGACATTGCTCCATTTTTATCGTTAAACGCAGGTCCGCAGTTTAGTATTTTAATTGACGATAATCAAAACCTGTTTAACAATGGAAGAGACGCGTTTAAAAAAGGCGACCTGGCGGCAGTTGCCGGTGCTACGTTAAATGTAAGCAAGTTTCGTATATATGGCAGGTATGCTGTTGGCCTCAATAATATAAACGACATAGATAACCGCGATCAGTGGAAAAGTCAGCAGTTTCAGTTGGGGCTTGGGCTTGCATTGTAAACGACGTAATTTTTTAATAAATAATATTTGCACCTTTCTATTTTAGGAAAGGTGTTTTTTTATGCCATTTTGCATTTGACAAACTGAATAACTGCCTGTGGCATTAATGTTGGATTACGTAGTTTGCAATCTTTTTTAAGCTAAAAAGCCAATGGCCGTGACAACTTGTCCGCTAAATAATCAACATGAATTTGAACGATATACTCTTTAGACCCGACGACGATACTGATTTTATACCCATTATTCCCCTTAACGAAAACGAAAGCGAAGCCGACAAAATAACGGAGGTTCCCGATAATTTACCTGTGCTGCCCTTGCGCAATACCGTACTTTTTCCTGGTGTGGTGTTACCCATAACGGTTGGTAGGGATAAAAGCATAAAGGCCGTAAACGATGCTTACAAAACTAATAAATTAATTGGCGTACTGGCGCAGATTGACAGCACCATTGAAGACCCCGAAGTAAAAGACCTTTGCAGCATTGGCACCATAGCCAAAATTGTAAAGCTTATTAAAATGCCCGATGGTGGCACCACCATTATTATACAAGGTAAAAAGCGGTTTAGGCTGGTAGCTATTACCACCGACGACCCCTATTTGAAAGCCACCGTTGAGTTGTTTGAAGAAGACGTGATACCAGTTGATGAAGATTTTGGGGCCTATGTAAGCAATATAAAAGACCTGGCCAGCCAAATAGTGCAAATGTCGCCCAACCTGCCAACCGAGGCTTCTATCATTCTAAAAAATATTGAGAACCCCTCGTTCCTCATCAACTTTGTTAGCAGCAACCTTAACAGCGATATTGCCGAAAAACAGCGCCTGCTTGAAATTGATGATGTAAAAGACCGTAGCGAAGCGTTGATGCAGATTTTACAAAAAGAACTACAGTTTGCTGAGCTAAAAAATAAGGTAACCAATAAAACCCGCACGGAGCTTG
Organism: Chitinophagales bacterium; assembly: GCA_038247635.1. GTDB lineage: Bacteria > Bacteroidota > Bacteroidia > Chitinophagales > Chitinophagaceae > Segetibacter. The sequence goes on along the minus strand of JBBRUR010000113.1, from coordinate 6,657 downwards.
ATAAGCAGCAGCGCGACTACTTTTTGCAGCAACAGTTAAAAAGTATAAAGGAAGAGTTAGGTGGCGATATTAACGACCGCGAAGTAGCCGAAATGCGCAAAAAGGCCGAAGGAAAAAAGTGGCCTCAGGCAGCCAAAACCATGTTTAAATCGGGCATTGAAAAACTTGAGCGGATGCACCCCAGCACGCCCGATTACTCGGTAGTGTATAACCACCTTGACCTGTTGCTTGACCTGCCGTGGGAAGAATATACCAAAGACAGCTACGACCTTAAAAAAGCCAAAGAGGTGTTGGACAACGACCACTATGGTATGACCAAAATAAAGGAACGTATTTTGGAATACCTGGCGGTGCTAAAACTAAAGGGCGACATGAAAAGCCCCATCCTGTGTTTTATTGGCCCTCCGGGTATTGGTAAAACATCGCTGGGCAAAAGCATTGCCAACGCAGTTAGCCGCAAATATGTGCGGGTAAGCCTTGGCGGCCTGCACGATGAAAGCGAAATACGCGGTCACCGCAAAACCTATATTGGTGCTATGCCGGGGCGCATTATTCAAAACATACGCAAGGTTAAAAGCAGCAACCCGGTAATGATTTTAGATGAAATAGATAAGATAGGCAACGACAACCGCGGCGACCCCAGCAGTGCACTGTTGGAAGTGCTGGACCCCGAACAAAACAATAGCTTTTACGATAATTATTTGGAGCTGGAGTACGACCTCAGCAAGGTGTTGTTTATAGCTACCGCCAACAACATTAACCAGATACAACCAGCCCTTCGCGACCGATTAGAGATAATTGACCTGAGTGGTTATGCCATTGAAGAAAAGGTGGAGATAGCAAAACGCCACCTGCTGCCCAAGCAGTTTGAAGCGCATGGGTTAAAGATTAATAAATTTAAAGTATCGGAAAAGGTGCTTGAAAAAATTATAGAGAGCTATACCCGCGAAAGTGGTGTACGCGAACTGGACAGGCAACTGGCCAGTATTATGCGCTACATGGCTAAGGAAATGGCCATTAAAGGCAAGGTAAAGGCTGTTTTAGCGGTATCGGATGTTGAAAAAATATTGGGCTCGTATAAATACAGCAACGAAATATATAAAACGGCTAACATGGCGGGTGTAGCCGTTGGCCTTGCGTGGACCTATGTGGGTGGAGACATACTATTTATTGAAACCATTTTAGCCGATGGTAAACCCGACCTTAAACTTACGGGCAACCTTGGTAATGTAATGAAGGAGAGCACTTCAACAGCCCTTAGTTACCTTACAGCCAACGCCAAAAAGTATAACATCGATCCTGAGTTGTTTAATAAAAAAAGTGTTCACGTACACGTACCCGAAGGTGCGGTGCCTAAAGACGGCCCGAGTGCCGGTATTACCATGCTTACCTCGCTGGCAAGTGCGTTTAGTGGCCGCCGTGTAAAGCCCTACCTGGCCATGACCGGAGAAATTACCCTGCGCGGGCAGGTGTTACCCGTAGGCGGCATAAAAGAAAAAGTACTGGCCGCCAAACGCTCAGGTTTAAAAGAAATTATTATGTGCTGGCAAAACGAAAAAGATGTGAACGAGATAGACAGCAACTTTATACACGGCTTAAATTTTCACTACGTAAAAACGATGCAGCAGGTGCTGGAGTTGGCGTTGGTATAAAGTGCTGAGCGTTTAAAAAGAGAATTTCAATTAAACTACGCAATAATTAAATACAAAACGGTCGCCTCTTAAAAGGGGCGACCGTTTTTTTGCTTTGGAAACTTTTTATTCAACAATAATTTTTGTAACAGCAGTTGTATTATTTCTTTCCATTTTCAGCACATACATACCACTTTTTATTTCAGCAATATTTAAGCTGTAGTTCTTTTTGTCGGCCTCCTGGTAACTCCACTGTTTTACTAATTGGTTAGTATTAAAGTCGTACAAATACATTCTGGTTATTTTTTTGGTTCCTTTATTAATTACTGTTGCCTGCGCCCTGGCAGCTTTTACGGTTGTATCGGGCACCTCGCTAATGGTTACATTAATATTATTGTTTGCCGGGTTGGGCGACGCCGCTATCACAAACGAACTGTACGAAGAATGGATAAAGGTACGTGTGGCGGTTACCGCCCCGCACGAACTGGTACCATTAAAGTTGATACTAATGTTTTGCCCGCTGGCAATATTAAAACTGCACATACCGGGGTAGGCATAAAACCCGGTGCCTGATGGAGAACCACTTGCCAACGAAGCCGATACATTGGTAATTCCTGGCCATTGATACTGAATATAAATATTACCTGCAGGTACAAAGTTTACGGTTTGCATGGTTTTGGTGCTGGAGGCAGTACTGTAAGTGCCAGTTAATGTAACATTTGTACCAACAATAATGGGGATACTCAAATTTACATTGCCACAGGCCCCTGAAATAGCTACCCTTAATATAGTGGTGCCGGTTGCAGAACCATTGCGTGTTAGGGTTACGGTATTGCCATCAGGGGCTCTTGTAACTAAATTCGGGTCGTCAACCGACCAATCATAAAATGCACCATTGGCCAGCGGCGCAGTAAAAGTTTGAATTGTACAAATCGTTGTGTTACCTGTTATTGTTCCGTTGGTACAAAATTGACTACAGTTGGTAAATAATAGCTGGGGATTATTAACGGCCATTTCAGCAGCCAACCAATTTGCATTACGAATAAACAGCCCTTCGTGTGGTTCATTATTAAGCCTCCTGAAATTGCTGTTATCAAAAATCCATTGGCTTCCATCCTGATTAAAGGCTGTAGCAAAATTTGCAAACGGGGTATTGAATGGAACAATAGGCGGTGTTGCACCGATATACCTTGCTACATAATTAGCATTTGTTAAAGCAGTATTGCCCCGGCCAATATCCAATGATGATGTTGTGGGTATAAATGAAAAACGTCTTTGTATGAAAAAACTATTATTATAACTAAACATCCAGTCTTGCGAAACAGAACCGGGTTGATTGGCTAATGTCAAAGTATAGAAGCCACCGGGATAAGTATCAAAAGGCAAAATGCCTGTTGGTGCATTGTAGGTTTTATTAGCAATGTTCACACTTACAGGAACAAGCCAAAGTACTTTTTTTGTTAGTTTGATATTACCATAATAAACAGCGTTGCCGCCGCCATTTGCTATTGATTTAATATCAATTGTTAGTTCAAATTTATTGCTACCTGGCAATATTAATGGTATAGTTATACTTGCAGGAGCATTCAAATAAGCTAACCCTGCACCAGCCACCATAAAAATAAGGTCGCCAATAAAACGTGTTTTGGTACTACGGTAGTGATACAATAAACTTGAACCTGCTGCAAACTCTTGGTCAATGGCACATTCGCTGCCGTTACTTATGGCAATGTTTCTAATATTTACAGGATAAGCCCATTGTGTACGTAGCCCTTGTAAAAATTGTTGATTGGTGGCATTTGTCTGGTTATAGAATATATCAATCCTATTGGTTAACATTTGCCTTGATGCAGGCTGGTCTGCCAATAGTAAATTAAGCAAAGGGCTTGGGCCATTACGGAGCAATTGAATAATTTCTACTGCTACTGCAAGCCCGCCTGTGCTTACATACATACGGGTAGCATGGCGTGCTGCAGCCTGATAACCCAATGGTACATTTGCTCCCTGATGTGGCGCATCAAGGCTTACAAACAAACGGGTTTCATGTGCAGCAAAGCCACCTGCGCCATTAAGGTTACCACCTCTATCCATACGGCCAAGCGCCATACGGGCTATTACACCACCCATGCTGCTGCCAAGCACTATATTGGGTTGCCTTACACCAGCAAGAGGTTGTTTATTGGCATTTACCCAGCGGATTACCTGTTCCAGTATCAAGGCATTAGCTTGCAAGTAATCGGTGCCGTTATACCAGTTGACATATATCAAATCATATTCACTTGGAGAGTTATTATCCAAAACATCATTTCCACTAATTAAAATTCTCAAATCATTACTACCACTATTTCGTACACTCCTGATAAAATCATCGAAACTATTTATACCCTCTGGTTCTTCCGGGCTTATGATATGCCCTGGATCCAAACCCTCTGCTATTATTAATGGCCTTCTCAACACCTGGTCATTTTGATTGCGGTAGCTTATTACAATACCAGCCACACCATACACCCCATTGTATAATTCTGTGGCCACTATATTCCTGTTTCTGTCTATAACACCCCTTGCCGCCACACCATTGCTGCCTGCCATGTTGCTGGTATTGTTAAAATGTATTCTACAATGACTAAACAGTTGCTGGCTGTTGGTAAGCGATACTTTAAATATCCAGTGTTTCCAGCCGGTATCGGCATAGTTCAGGCTTATTTGTGTACCCATGGTTACTGTGCGGTAGCCAAGCCCGTCGCCTGCATCCATCTGTATGCTGCTTGCCTGGCTGCCCATATTGGTAAGCCATAAGTTGGCTGGCAATACCACCTTGCAGTACGTAAGTTTATAGCTTATCGCACTCGGACTTATGGCAAGTGTAGTAAACTCCTGATAAGGGTTTTGCCATACACCATTTGTGTAAACATCTTTAAGCCTGCCATTTACGGTTTGCATTTTGCCATTTGCCTGTGCATTGGGGTCTATGGCATTGTATTTAAACAAAAGGCCACTGAGCGTAATTACCTCTCTTTGCCGGGCAATATAATTCAGACTGTCGTGAAGCGATGGATGACGCATGCTGCTTACACTGCTGTTGAAGCGGCTGGTATAAATTGTTTTGTACAAGTCGCTGTACAGCCCTTGTTCCATTAGTGTGCTGTCAACCAATACGCTGCCATTATAAATTTTTGGATCGGTAAAGTCAAAACCATAATCTGCTAACAAACCAGTACTTACCCTATTAGGCTCAAGCAATCCAAATAAATTGTTGGCATAGGTTCTGTAATTCGTATCTATATTTGCATAATTAGGTGGAGAAACTGTTTGAGAAAAAACAGGAACACTTAACACTATTGCCAATAATATTTTAAGGATTTATTTTAAAATTTATTTTAAAGTTTAATTAATAGCGTAAATCAAATCTGCCGTCAGTAACATTTACTTTTTGCCCATCACTAATTTTTTTACCAGTAAAAAAAAATGTTCCAGAAAGCACTCGATTAATTTGGTCATGCTTTGTTATATACAAACTACCCGTATCATAAATCTGCTTTCCGTAAATTTCAGTGGTTCCATTTACTAATTCCTCATAAAAAATTAAAGGGTAACCTTTTTCTTTTTTAAAGTTATAGGTGACACCTTCTGCTAACAATAAACTATCTGTTTCTATATGAATACCTTTTTTTGCTGAGTAATCATAAGTTGAAATATTCAAATACCATCCTCCTCCCGACCCAGTACCTAAGTTCACATATTGTACAAATAGCCCCGGCCGTCCTCTGCCATCTTGTGGTACAAAAACTTTACCGTTTACTTTACAACCAAAAGTCATTGCACCAGTAGTAGTTTCGGGTGGTAGTTGGGGTTCTTCTGTTTTCTTTTTGCAATGGCTTAATGTAAAAAGTAACACTACTAGGCTCCAAGCAATTAAAATTTTTATTTTTTTCATAATAGTAATTTTTGTGTGTAATTAACCCGTTTTATAAATTCTCAGGCAATTATTTTTTGTATTTTGTTGCTGCATTATGAAAGTATATTTATTTGGTAATACTTTACTTTCAATTACATCTCTCAGCCCGCTGTTTGCATTTTCCCATTTGTTTGTGCATTGGGGTCAATAGCATTGTATTTAAACAGCAAGCCGCTCAATGTGATTACTTCCTTTTGCCTTGCTATAAAACAAAGACTGTCATGAATAGAAGGATGGCGTAAAGTGCCAGCATTGTTATTGAACTTACTGGTAAAAATGGTTTTGTAAAGTTCAGAATAAATACCTTGTTCCATTAAAGTACTATCAACCAATACCGAACCATTATAAATTTTAGGGTCAGTAAAATCAAAACCATAGTCAGCAAGAAAGCCAGTATTTACCCTGTTGCTTTCTAATGCACCAAACACATTATTTACATAGGTACGGTAATTATTATCCACATCTGCAAATGATGGTGGAGTAAATGTTTGTGCCTTTGCCGTGCTCATTGCACAGAAAAGGAAAATGAGTTGAAATATTTTTTTCATAATTTTTTGATTGAAATTTTGTGATTAATAACGAATATCAAAACGTCCTTCGGTAATATTAACTGTTTGCCCAGAAGAATTATCTGTACCTGTAAAAAAGAAAGTTCCAGAAATAATTCTACTAACACTATCGAATTTTTTTATTTTTAGTTCGCCTGAATTGTTATCTCCTGCCTCATATAAATTGCCATTTTGATAAAAAGCACCGGGAAATCCTGTTTTACGATATTTGAATGGATAAGTTGCACCCTCCACCACCAGTAAGCTATTTGTGCTAATATTTACACCTTCGGGAGTACTTGGAACCCAATTAGTAGCTGGGATATTTAAAAACCACCCCCCGCCTACACCAGCACCAAGATTTACATACTGTACATAAAGTCCCGGTCGTCCTCGTCCGTCTTTTGGTACAAATACTTTTCCGTTAACCTTGCAACCAAATGTCATAGCACCTGTGGTAGTTTCTGCTGGTAGCTGGGGTTCTTCTGTCTTATTTTTTTTACATTGGCTAAAAGTAAAAAGT
>JBBRUR010000112.1:0-16044 GCA_038247635.1 Chitinophagales bacterium | reverse complement strand
GCTTTGTGCCTTGGTGGTTTGAAACTGTTTGGTTAGAAAGATGACAGATGTTAGATGATGATAGAAAACAACCTTTGTGTTTCTTAGTGGGCTTTGTGCCTTGGTGGTTTGAAACGGTTTGGTTAGAAAGATGACAGATGTTAGATGATGATAGAAAACAACCTTTTTGTTTTTTAGTGGGCTTTGTGCCTTGGTGGTTTGAAACTGTTTGGTTAGAAAGATGACAGATGTTAGATGATGATAGAAAACAACCTTTGTGTTTCTTACCGGGCTTTGTGCCTTGGTGGTTTTACAAAGCGCTGAATATAGTAATGCCGTATACGAGTGCGACGCCACCGCAGCTTAAAAAAAGATTATTAGCCTGGCTCACAAAAATATATATCGTAAAACAAATAAAACAAACCATACAAAATGAAAGTTGCTGTTGTAGGTGCTACCGGCCTGGTAGGTACCAAAATGTTGCAGGTATTAGCCGAACGGAATTTTCCGGTTACTGAACTGTTGCCCGTGGCCTCGGCCCGGTCGGTAGGTAAAGAGGTTACCTTTAAAGGAGTAAACTACAAAGTGATAGGCATGGATGATGCCATTGCCGCTAAACCCGATGTGGCCCTGTTTTCGGCGGGTGGTAGCACCTCGCTTGAGTGGGCGCCCAAATTTGCCGCAGCCGGCATAACCGTGATTGACAATAGCAGCGCCTGGCGAATGGACCCCACAAAAAAGTTGGTGATACCGGAAATTAATGCCGATGCCCTAACCCCCAACGATAAGATCATTGCTAACCCCAACTGTAGCACCATACAAATGGTGGTAGCGTTAGATCCGCTGCACAAAAAATATGGTATTAAACGTATTGTGGTAAGCACTTACCAAAGCGTAACAGGTACCGGCGTTAAAGCTGTAAAACAACTGGAAAACGAGCGTAAAGGAATAGAAGGCGAAATGGCCTACAAGTACGCGATTGACATGAATGTAATACCACAGATAGATGTGTTTTTGGACAACGGCTACACCAGGGAAGAAATGAAAATGGTAAACGAAACCCGCAAGATTATGCGGGACGATAGCATACGCCTAACAAGCACTACCGTACGCATTCCGGTAACAGGCGGCCACAGCGAAAGCGTAAATGTAGAGTTGGCCAACGACTTTGACTTGCAGGAAGTAAAGCAATTATTGGCCCAATCGCCAGGCGTTACCCTGCAGGATGACCCTGCTAACCAAATTTACCCTATGCCATTATGGGCTCACGAAAAAGACGACGTATTTGTAGGTCGACTTCGCCGCGACGAAAGCCAGCCAAACACCCTTAACATGTGGATAGTAAGCGACAACCTACGCAAAGGTGCCGCCACCAATGCGGTGCAAATAGCGGAGTATTTGGCTGAGAAGGGGTTGATATAACCAATAAATAAAAAAAGTAACTAAAAAGAGGCCATCTTTTTTAAGATGGCCTCTTTTTACGTGTAACCTGTCATTCTTTGCATTGGTCACTTCGCCTGTTACTCCCCACGTTTCACGGTTGATGTTTCGCACTCATCATTTTTTATTCAAAATTTAAAAATCAAAATATATAACATTTCAAGTTTCACCTCAAATCACGATTCGCCATTGATCATTGACTATTCACCATTGGCTCAAGCTTCAAGCTACAAAGTCTCAAGCTACAAGTCTCAAGCTTCAAGCTACAAAGCTTCAAGCTACAAAGTCTCAAGCTTCAAAGCTACAAGTCTCAAGCTACAAGTCTCAAGTCTCAAGCTTCAAGTCTTAAGCTACAAGTCTCAAGCTACAAGCTACAAGTCTCAAGTCTCAAGCTTCAAGTCACAAGCCACGACCTATTCTTGTAAGTGTGGTGGTTTTAGGCTACCGACTAACGCCTGTGGGCTAAAGGCCAATTACCCGGCTCCCGGCTCCCAACTTATCGCCCGGCTCCCGCCTCCCAACTTACTCACCCGGCTCCCGCCTCCCAACTTACTCACCCGGTTCCCGCCTCCCAACTTATGACATGGCTCCCGCCTCCCAACTTACTCACCCGGTTCCCGCCTCCCAACTTACTCACCCGGTTCCCGACTAAAGACTACTACCTCCCAAATTATTCCCCTGCTCCCGACTAAAGACTACTGACTCCCAACTTACTCACCCGGTTCCCGCCTCCCAACTTACTCACCCGGCTCCCGCCTCCCAACTTATGACATGGCTCCCGCCTCCCAACTTACTCACCCGGTTCCCGACTAAAGACTACTACCTCCCAAATTATTCCCTTGCTCCCGACTAAAGACTACTGACTCCCAAATTATCACCTGGCTCCCGCCTCCCAACTTACTCACCCGGTTCCCGACTAAAGACTACTGCCTCCCAAATTATTCCCCTGCTCCTGACTAAAGACTCCCGCTTCCCAACTTATCACCTGGCTCCCGCCTCCCAACTTATTCCCCTGCTCCCAACTTATTCCCCTGCTCCCAATTAAAGACTGCTAGCTCCCAATTTACTCACCCGGTTCCCGACTAAAGACTAATAACTCTTACTTTACTGCCCCGGGTGATACTCCCTCTCCACATGCTTCATCACATCTTGCTTATAAAACAAAACGTCTTTAAAATTTCCATCAATATACCGCTGGGCCTGGTTGGCATAGTGCGGGCTTGCGGGGTCGAACGTTTGACCGCCGGTGATGACCGATTTTGCTTTTACCTTTTCACCAAACTCAACACTGGCAATAAAGCTGTTGCCCGATACACCGTATCGCTTATCGAGGCCCTGTGGCAGGCGACTGGCAAACGATGGCAGCGAGCCAAAAGTAGCGGCCGCTAACCCTACCGGTAAGCTTGGTTGTGCATCGTTAAAAGTTCCATCGGCCGGCCGTTGATAGCGGTTAATGGAGCCCCAGTTAGTTTGCCAGGTACCAAAGCGCTTTTCTATATTTAACAGTGTTTCATTCAGTAAATTCATCCGCTCTGTGGAGGTGGTTTTGGCCAATGCTTTTTTCATCAGTTCAACTGCATGCGATGCTTCGTACGGATCGTTGGCCGCTGGTTGTTTTTGTAAAAAACGATAGCCAAACTCAATAGCTATGGCCGTGGCCACCGAACCTTCAAATGAGTTGCGATCCCATACTTTTAGCAGTTGTATAGGTTTGGCCAACGTAGTGGCTAATGCCAATGAAGAGGGCATTGCAGCATAGTCTTTCAATAGCACTGGTATCACCAAATCAAAAAAGGTTAGGCGATGGCTATAGCCTATTTCATTTATCATTTTATCAATGGTCAGGTTATTTGCCTTGGCTAATAATGGTGCCGCATTTAACTGCCTGAAGTTTTCGCCATCGGGCGCCATGTATAAAGGGTAGTCCGCCCTCTTTGGGCTGCTTTTACCCGACACCGTAAACGGCGTACCATTACAATTTTGAATAAATCCGGTGGCAGGGTTGTATACATGCACGATCTTATCAAGGTCATAAACGCCTTTCCAATCGCTGGCCGAAGTGCTGCCATTTACCGGCAGGCTGTAGTTGTATTTGCTGCTACGCTTAGCCACAAAGTTGCCGTGCCAGTAGGCTATGTTGCCTTTATTATCGGCAAAAACGGTGTTGTCGCTGGTGTTGGCGCGCAGGTTCATGTTGGCTTTAAATTCGGTAAAGCCTTTTGCCTTGGTGCGGTTCCAGCTTTGTACCAGTGCATCCATCGACCGGTTGTTTTGGCGAAGCGCCAGCCATTTGCCATTGCGGCTACCCATTACCGGCCCGTGATGGGTGTAGTACGTGGTAAAAGTATGTTCGCCAAAGCCACTACCTTTTTTGTAGCGAATGGTTACCGGCTTAACCGTCACCGGCATAAGCTTTTCATCATATTTGGTATATAGTTTACCTTTTTTTTCAATTACGGTTTCTATAAACAGGTCGGCCACATCGGTAGCGCCCGAGGTATGCATCCAACCACAATATTCATTAAACCCCTGAAAAATGAAAAACGTTCCCCACGTGGCCGCGCCATAGGCATGCAAACCTTCGTCGCTCACCATTTGGCTCTCACTTCTAAAGTAAAAAGTAACGTGTGGGTTTATGTACAGCATCGCATTTTTAGAAGCTGTTTTAGATGGCCCAACCGCAAACCCGTTGGAGCCTGTTGGGTCAATATCATACACCGGAATGTTCTTATCAACAAAAGCTACGGCCGCATCTTTTACCGGGTAAAGCGCCTTCATATCGCTTACCCTTGCGCCTCCATTTTGCGTAGCCGATATACTGCCGTTGGTGCGCAACAAGGCGTACCACGGTTCAAAATGTGTAAGCACAGCGGGCTTTACTTCGGGGTGTTTGTACAGGTAAAAATTTACCCCGTCAGCCGCAGCATCCAACAGTTTATGCAACCATTGCGGGCTGTTGTTGTAATCGTTAATGGCTGCGGCCGTATCATAAATCAGGCGCATTTCAAGGTCGTCGTACACCCGTGTTTCGCCATACATTTCGCTTAACCGGCCCAACATTTCAAGGTTGTTTTCCTCCACCTTTTTAAAGCTCTCTTCGCATTGTGCATATAGTAAACCAAACACCGCGTTGGCGTCGGTTTTGCCATATACATGCGGCACGCCCCAGTTGTCGCGTACAATGGTTACCTGTGTTGCCTGCGCCTGGTAGCGGGCAATTTCGGTGGGGGTAAAAGTTTGCGCGGTAAGTACAAAAGGAACAAACAGCAGTAAGGCCAATAGTTTCATGTGCATATTTTAAAGGGCCGTTAATGTAGCGAAATGTTTTGGGCAACAACTAAATTGGCAGGTGACTATGGCCAGAGGTGGCGGCTAAGCTTTTTTTTTGGACACCAGCAAATGATCAGTGGGCAACATCCTTGTGTCACTCACTTTTACTTTTTTATCAATGGGCGACTTTTATTAAATAAGGCGGAAATAACTATCTATATCCAAACCAAGGCTGGCAGATCGTTTTCCAAACTATGCCCTACAGTAAAGTTACAAATATATAATTTTAATAAAACCAGTACCAGGCAATGGTTTTGAGGCAAATAGGCCGGTAAAACATTTGGTAATTAATATATAAATATTTCTGAATAATTATTCGGTAAAAGCTGCTATAAAAAGGTGAAGTATAAGTGTGCTACCTCTATGGTCATAAAGGCAGGCTGCAAACATGTAGCTTAAAAATAAAATGCTGGTCACCAAAAAAAAACTTGAATAGACGCTTTTGCTAAACAGGCAGCTTATTTCAATATTTCCGCCACATGCTTCTGAATGTTTTCCACAATTTTTTGCATGGGTAAATCGTTGGCATCTTTACCAAACGGATCCTCAATTTCTTCGGCAATAAGCTCCAAACTGGCTAGGGCATAAAATACCAATACCACAACGGGTACAACCAAATAACCAAGGTTAAATACATACCCAATGGGCAGCGTAAGGGTATACATCAAAATAAACTTTTTTATAAAACTGCTGTACGAATAAGGGATGGGCGTGTTTTTAATCCTTTCGCAGGCGCCGCAGATATCCAAAAACGACGATACTTCGCCATTTACAAAAAGCATTTGTTCGGCCGTTATTTTTTGCTGGTTGTATAGTAAAATAATCCGGCTGGTAATAATGGACGATACCTGGTTAGGTACGTGTTTGTTATGGTCAAACGTTGGTATTTCGGGGTGTGGTTCTTCATCCAAAGCATAGCGGGTTTCTTCCAGTTGCAGGTGTGTTTTTAGTTCAAAAACAAACCGGGCAATTACCTGCGCAAAAAAGCGACGGTTCAACACATCATCGTGTGGTAGCAGCGCGTTCATTTTAATGGCAAGGTTGCGGCTGTTGTTTACCAGTGAGCCCCATAGTTTGCGCCCCTCCCACCAACGTTCGTAGGCTGTGTTGGTTCTAAACACCAGAAGCATGCTAAGGGCAAAACCGAGCAGCGTATGCAGTAGCGAAATATTTTTAAAGTTACTGGTGGCCGACAGTCTAAAAACTTCCATCTCCAGGTAGGCAATACCCCACGAGTAGGCGGCCACTACCACCAAAAGCGGAAACAGTTTGCGCAACGTATCGGCCTTGCCTACTGATAATAAAAACCTCGACCATTCTTTGGGGTTGTAACTTTTCATTCTTCAAATAATAAGGGTATAATTATTGTTAGGGAGCCGGATTAAAATCATAACGAAACACTTAAAATGTTTATTTTTCAACTAACACCTGTCGGGTGGATGGCAGTTAAGTTAGTATCTTTTAATGACTATTATATTTATTGAAAAATATATATCCGTTGATAAAGACACAGCAGTTTAAGCGCCGGTATTTAGAGAAACATGGGTTACCTTAAAAACTTTATTCGATCACCTCAAAAAATCTTTATTGGAAGAATTTTTGGTGGGATTTTTAATAGTAAATACTTAACAGGCGGGATAAGTTATTAAATTAACAACATTAAAACTGGTATAGAAACTTACGGTATAAAAATACTGTTAAATGAAAATATTGACGTTCGTTTTATACAATATTATACCAGCAGCAAAGAAGTAAATACAGTTAGAGATATGATATGGTGTAAAAAATGGAGCACTGCCGGCGTTATTAAAACAATATAAGTTTAACGTTTGGATGGTAATGGATAAAAATATTTATTATCAGCAAAATGTAGATTGGTTGCCCTGCACAATGGTAGTTTTAGACGTTTTTAGAAATATACTCTTTAACCTAGTTACCATTACCCGGCATTGTAAAAAATAAATTCCATCTGCAGGTAATAAAGCGGGAATGTACCGTCAAAGAGTAAAATTTCGTGAAGCCTCAATTGCATAATACGTTTTGTAAGCAACAGTCGCCCTTTGGCAAATAGTTGGCGCTAATTGTTTAATTGAGGCTTTTTAAGAACGGTTTTAGTTTTCATTGTCGCTCTATGCAGGGGCGATATCTTATAATCGTTTAATGCACCAGGCAATTCGAGTTTGTTATTTTCATTAAAACCTTCCATTTGAATGAAAAGCTGACGGTAATTTTTTGGATGTAGATTGAAATGCCTTAACTGAGACAATGCCCGGAAGCCTGGGGTCCTATTTAAATTGATATCTTTAACACGTCCATTTAGGGTAGGATTTGATGTTTCAAAAAGCAATCCTTTAAAAATCAAAACATAAACCTTATTGTTTTTAGTATCCTCAAATACCAATTGGACGTCGTCAGACTTTTTTTGTATTTCGTTTAATATTGTTCCGATTATTTTTTCACTAAGTTCCAAATAATTCGTTTTTTGAATTCCACTTTTCCGTTGTAAAGGATACAATTTTTTAAATAATCCTTATTGCTTAAAATCATAAAAAGCTCCCATTTGGTTATTTGGTTGTTATATTCTGCTTCGTCGTAATTTCAGAAGCCTTTTGTTGCTTTTTTTAAGTCAACACCACTTAGGTTAAAGAGGAAAATTCCACCTCTATCCATTATCTTATTGAAAACTGCTCTTAATTTGTTTTCTGAATACAAATAAGGAGGAATTCCTAAGCCAAATCCTGGGTCATACATTAATAAAGCATTGCCGTCAATAGCACATCCATGGGAAAGTTTGGTAGATTGTAAAAAGGAGAATGTCAAAAAGTGGAATTTGACTAAATTTTTGGGTCAATGGCATTAAATAGATTTTTCAATTGCGATTATTGCTAAATATACAATTGCTGCCTGTGCTGGCTAAAGTAAATTTTCCGTTTCGATTTTGGCAGCACCTTCATGGTAACCTCGCTGCCGTCGGGAGCAAAGGCCTGTTTGTATACTGTAAAATCTTTATTTTCCCCTGTGGTCTCCAGGTTTTTATAAAAAAGCTTTGAGTATTTTACTACTTCGTTTATAAGCTTTGTAATTTTAATTACAGGTATTTTGCCGGTAATGCTTTCGGGATGAATGCCCGCCCGGTACAATGCTTCGTTACGGGTTTTATTGCCAACACCCGCAAAAAAATCCTGGTTCATCAACAGGTCATCAATTGGTTTATTGGCCTGCTTTTTTAATAAATCTTTCACGTGGGTGGCATTAAAGTGTTCACTCATTACATCTATCCGCCAGTCGTACACATCTTCGGGTTTGCCCTCCAACTTTTCAGCTTTTACTACATATCCGTTTATTTCGCCATCGTTAAATTCAATATAAAACGAACGGTTTACCTTACGGCGTTCGTTAATAAGTATTAACCCAAATAACATTAGGTGAACCCTAACCGTTCCGTTAACAAAACGAAACAACAGGTGCTTACCCCACGTGGTAATGTCAAGCAACTTTTTTCCATTCATCCAATCGGTCGGCATAGGGCCATAACCGCCAGCTTCCTTCACCATTTTTCCAATAAAGGGTAGCAACTTATTGCGTAAGTGTAATATAGATTGGCCTTCAGGCAGGTGTATAATCTTTAAATAAAATTAAGTACTGGTTGTTTGCTAATAAAACCATGAAGGTCATTTTACATTTAAGGCACCGGCAAAAATGGTTTTGGGGGCATTTAAAATTTCAGGCTTTATTAAAAAGCATCCCATCAATAACGAAGTTTTTATACCAATCTGAGACAGGGCGTGGCGCTGTAAAGGCAATCAAAAAAATCGTTAGTCTTAACCGAGGCTGATTAGCGAACTAAAAGATGAAAATATCATAGTTGCCCCACCAATTTTGCCAATGTTTACGTTTGGTATTTTTAAGTGAATTACACGACATGGTCAAAGTAAAGCAAATAGACTACTGCTGAGCATTTTTGATATAATTTGGCGATTCGCATTCCTGCCAATACTCTACAATTTTTATAATAATCTTTTTTAGTTTCTCGTAGCTATTTGGTTTTACAAAAAACCCTTGAATAGATCTGGAATAGGCATCGATCACATGTTGTTGTTCGGCACTGGTTGAAAAGAAAAGATATGGTATAGATTTTAGCCGGAGATCTTCGTTATTGTGAACTTTTTCCCGTAATTCCAATCCATTTAATTTGGGCATATTTATGTCAGATAGAACAAGAAAAGGCTCAATATCGGTATCGGTCAGATAGTCCAGCGCCTGTACGCTGTCGGAAAAGAAAATAAGCTTATTGTTGTAATTAAGTTCTTTAAAAATATCCGACAAAATATCCTGGTCGTCCATATCGTCTTCAATAATAATAATTGGCCCACTTTTATTCACTTTGTAAAATTTAGTAGCGAAAGGTACAAGTATTCCACAAAAAGTGGGTTCTTTTTAAAAAAATGCAGATCACTTTATCTACATCCTAACTAGTAAAAATCTTTATTAAATCCTGTACACCGAATGTAAATACCACCTTCTTTTTTAGTTTCTTAATGGTGGGGGGTATTGAAATTTCAGGCAGATTATCAATAGGTACACAACTTTGGCTTGATATAGTTGAGAAATCCGGGCTAATTTTTTTAGTGCTAATTTATTGATGCTAATGTTATGCATGCGTTACAGGTGTACCTGCGCATAATGCAGGTAGAGTATATATTAACCCTAAGGGTATAAAAAGTTTTTTTAATTATGCTTAATAAGTGCTGCCGACCTGTTGGCCATATCCAGCTTTTGAAGCAGATAAAACAAAAGGCTGCCAAGGCCATAACAAGCTACATCCCAAATATCGGGGGTAAACCGACGGCTAAAATATGGAAAAGCAACTTCGGCAAAAAAGGCCAGGTAAATGGTGGTGGCGATAATATACCAGTTGTTTAACGGGCGGCTCAATGGCTTTTTATTCCGCCAGTTTTTTTCCGTCATCAATAAGGATAGGATTATTGGCATAGCAACAATATCATCAAGGTAACTATCAGCAAAAGGTTGGCGGATAGCCAGTATTTTTTGCATAAGCTGATGGGCAACAAAGACCGCAGCGTTCATTACAAAAAACAATAGGCGGTACATAGTTAACCTGATTTATAGTGCTGCAAAAAATACAAAAATTAGTACAACAATAATGATAGGGGAGGTTGCTATTAGTAACAACACAACGCTGGCTTTTCCAACCATCTTAATGGCTTGAAGCATAAATGCGTCGGTAGGCTCAGGCCTAAGCCACTGTAGTAACAACAACCACCTGTTGCGGAGCATTTCGCCAAAACTTTCACCTTTTAAGTCATCCGTTATTACTTTTTTCGTTTCGGCAAAAAAACCATTCCACCAGCATTTATATTTGCCTCTTTGTAATAAAGGTAACTGACACTAATCTCCGGCACAATTTTTCGTCCGGTGTTGCCTGCATTACTTCAACCCTTAACCCAGAATAATTTTATAGATGGTTGAGGCCTAAGTGTTTCGGCTTAGCGTATTACGTGCAAGCAGCAGTTGTTCATAAAAAGCAACTAAACCTTACAAAGTCTATCAATCTTTTTTTTGCTCGTTCCCTGTTACTTTTTTTGCGTTTGCCCAAAACTTGTATAGTGCATCATTATCAATCATCATTTGCCTAAGCCTGTCCATTGAAGGCCTGGAAAGCCATATTTTAAGTTGAAGTGCTTTGATATGTTCAGGAGTGTCAGTCATTGAACAGGGCAAAGGTATTTAAGTGCAAACTTTCAACCCAATGATTTATGTATTCCCTGTCAAGGGTATCAATACTTTTAAGGGTCTTAATATCTTCTATCTGTATAGCCGATTGATATTCCTGAATACAGATTAGTTTTGAAATGAGCAGATCCTCTGCTGTAACTACGTGGGTATTTGTGTCAAAATAATTTACCCGAACTTTTCGGTCAAATTCCATTTGTTTAAAGGCAGTGTTTTTTAAGATGACAAAGTCGGCTTTAAAACCTGATGCATGATCAATGATATTGAACAGACCGAAATTTTTTACTGCGTCTTCTATTTCTTCCCGATCACAATAAAACCCTTCACTTAAATTTTCAACAAATTGAAGTATAAAATCAGGTTTAAGTAACACGATAAAATTAAAATCCCTGGTTGCCCCTGGTAAAACATAAAGGCTCATAGCAACACTTCCCGAAAGCATATAGGGTATGCATAGCTTATTTAAAACCTCAACTATTTTTTGAAAAAAATCAATCATTATACCGGGCTATAATTATAGAGGACAGGTAATATAAGATCTAAAATGAAGAAAAGTGATCCTATTTCACCTCAGCTTTTCAATATTTCCACTACGGTACCATACAACACCTCAGCCCCCAGGGCAAGGTCTTCATAACTCGCAAACTCTAACGGGTTGTGGCTAATACCGTCTTTGCAGCGTACGAAAATCATTCCATAATCGCAAGCGTAACTAAGCGCCATTGCATCGTGAAACGGGCCACTCATTAGTTCGGGCGCATCAAGGTTTAATTGTTTACACTGGTTGTGAACGATATCTTTTATCCAGTTAGCACAATACCGTGGTTCACTATTCCAGTCCTGGGCTATGTTGTAAGTAAGTTTCCGTTTTTCGCAAATCGTTTCTATCCGTTGCCGCAATTGTTTTTCGTACCGGTTGCGGCGGTTAAGGTCAATGTCGCGAAGGTCAACGGTAAACTTTACCTCCTCGGCTATGATGTTTCTGCTACCGGGAAACACCTGTACGGTGGCTACCGAACCAACCGTTTCAGCACCTGGTACCTCCGTGGCTATTTCGTTAACGGCCAGCATTACTTCGGCAGCGCCCAGTAACGCATCGTGCCGCAGGTGCATAGGTACCGAGCCGGTATGCCCTGCCATACCTTTAAAAGTAACCGTCCACCACAGCGGGCCGCTTATGCCACTGACAACCCCAATGGGTTTGTTGCCACAATCCAAAACAGGCCCCTGCTCAATATGTAATTCTAAAAAGCAATGAATGCTGCCGGGTTGGTATTCACTTTCCGCAAATTTTTGAGGGTCGCAGCCAAAATCAATCAACGCCTGGCGGCGGGTTACACCGTCCTTATCAGTCCGTTCAAGTTCACCTTCTTCCAACTTGCCCAATATACCACGGCTGCCAAACAGCCCCTTGTTAAACCGCCAGCCTTCTTCGTCGCAAAACGAAATTATTTCTATGTTACGGGCTGGTGTAATTCCTTGTTCAGTAAGCGTTTTTACTACTTCTATAGCGCACAATACGCCGGCTACGCCATCAAACCGCCCGCCATAGGGTTGGCTGTCAAGGTGGCTACCCATCATTAACATAGGCAGCGTTGCGTCAGCGCCGTTAAGCCTGCCAATCAGGTTGCCAAAATTGTCAACGCGGGTGGTCAGGCCTGCTTCGTACATCCAAGTGGCGGCTAAATCAAAAGCTTCCTTTTCGGTTAAGCTTAATGTTGGGCGGTTGGTGCCGGTTTCGCCTAGTTTACCTATCAGGCTCATGGCTTCAAAGTGCTGTTGCAGTCGGGTGGGGTTAATGATCATTTTATTTGAAGTAAAAATTAAAAATTAAAAATTAAAAAGTAAGAAATAATGGCCCTGATGGCAAGTTAGGTGTTAAGGGTTTAGGGTTAATGCGGATACCCCTTTTGTTGCTATTTGCAGGTTGTTAAACCTTTTTATTACCGGGCTTTTGGTAAAAAACGATTATTGGTTTGGCAATAACTTTACCAAATGACAACAACTGCGGCCCTGATTATTATTTCCACTTTTGGATTGTTGGTAGTGGGGTTTGTTTTGGCAAAATATCGTAATAGACCTAAACAATCTGCATGGCTTTTTAATGATCAAGATAGGTTTTTATTGACTGCTTATGTATTGTTTTACCGTGGGTTGGATAGTGCCAGTCAATCCCGGTTTGAAAAACGTATGCTGGCTTTTCTTACCAAAACAACCATTACCGGCGTTGGAATAACGGTAGAAAGAATGGACGAACTATTTATTGCCGCCAGCGCCATTATACCGGTATTTGGTTATGCCAACTGGCAATACATGAACCTGAACGAGGTACTATTATACCCCGCAGCTTTTGACCGTCAATTTGATACCAATGGTTTTGAACACGACAGGGCCGGTGTGGTGGGCGATGGTCCGCTACAAAATATAATGGTCCTGTCGCAAGCCGACGTTAGGAGCGGCTTTTTTAACCAGGCATCGTATAGCCATACGGGCGTACACGAATTTGTGCATTTGGTAGACAAGACCGATGGCGCCATTGACGGTATACCCGAAACCCTGATGGACAAAATGGATATTAAGCCATGGCAGCTTTTAATGCGGCAAAATATGGAGCTGATACGCTGCCAACAAAGCGATATTGATGCGTATGCCGCTACCAGCCCCGTTGAGTTTTTGGCAGTAACCTCCGAATACTTTTTTAAACAACCGGAAGTGTTTAGGCAAAACCATCCTGCTTTATACCAAATTATGACACGTATGTATAAGTACAACCTTTACAAAACCGTACCAGTCGCAAACTAAAGTGCGGCCAATTTATTTTTTGGCGCCAGTGGTGCTAACTATGTCGGTACGGTCGTTGCCCGCATGGCTAACGGCAGTCAAACGGGCGTTGTTCCCATGCATTACAAAACTGAAGTGCTTGTTGCAGCTTTTTATTCTGCGGGTTTATATGCATTTCAGTCTATCAGGCAGCAAGTTCCTACCCTGTGGTAAATGCCGAATGAATACCGCTGGAAACAAAAAATCCATTGAACGCATATTCAATGGATTTTAATCGCTTTCCAATAGGTAATGTTACGCCATAACCAATTCGGATGATCTTGTTGGTACCTCATTTTGGTTAAGGATTCCCTCAACGGTCATTACCGTGTCGTTATTTAACACTTCGTACGCCACCTGTTTTTGTTCAAGCAGGCTTGCAAATGCCCTAAAGTAAACAATCACATCTTCGCGTCGGTTTTTTTTCAACCACCTGAAACCGCCGGGTAAATTTTTCAAAACTTCTTTATCGTCAAGGTATTCAAGGTTGTGAATATCAGTAGGTGTAAGGCCCAGTTGCTCCAACTTACTAATTAACATGTTTACCGGCGCATCGGTTACATAACAATATTCTTCGGCCAGTTCGGTCCACTCGCCAAAGCCGGTGTGGGCGTAAGTCAATATATCCTGTTTGCTTAAATCGGTAACCACCTGTACCAGGTTGCCACAATTGCAACTGCCGTGGTTGCCCCATGCGTAATCTGCTCCATTTTGTAATTTTGTAGCCGTTTTGCGTAAGGCATTTATTAACGCCGAAGTAGGTTTTGCCATAACTAAATTATTGTGCTTACTTGTAACAGTAGCCTTTGATTATTGTTGTCCATGAAACTACAATCTAACCAAATGAGGCGGTTATTTTGTTGAATAAATAAAAGTGAATGTTGCCAAACATAGCAATACCCCCGGTTTTTACCAAACTTCTAAAATACATACACTGCCTTTCGCCTAAATTTGCCCATTTCTAAAACACGCCTATTGCATTGGCAAAAAGCACTTGCCGCCATCAAAAATATAGTAATGAAAAATACACCCTTTACCGATAAGCACATTGCATTAGGCGCTAAAATGGCCGAGTTTGCAGGGTACAACATGCCCATTAGTTACACGGGCATTAACAACGAGCATGCTGCAGTACGCAAAAATGCCGGTGTTTTTGATGTAAGCCACATGGGTGAGTTTATTTTAAAAGGCGATAATGCGCTGGACCTCATTCAAAGAGTTACTTCTAACGATGCATCAAAACTATCTAATGGCAAAGCCCAGTACAGTTGTTTTACCAACAACAACGGTGGTATTGTGGACGACCTGATAGTGTATTGCCTTGAAGAGAATAAAAGCTACATGCTGGTGGTAAATGCCAGTAATATTCAAAAAGACTGGGATTGGGTTACGAGCCACAATACCAACAATGTTGAAATGTACAATATAAGCGAACGTACTTGTTTGTTAGCCATCCAGGGTCCCAATGCCACCAAAATATTGCAACCACTGGTAGAGGACGACATTATGAACCTGAAATATTACACATTTGTACGCGGCACATTTGCCGGGGTAAAAAATGTAATTATTAGTGCTACCGGCTATACCGGCAGCGGTGGTGTTGAAATATATTTTGAAGACAGCAACAATGCGGGTAATATTATTTGGGATGCCATTTTTGCCGAAGGCACACCCCAGGGTTTGCAACCCATTGGCCTCGGCGCCAGGGATACGCTACGCTTAGAAATGGGCTATTGCCTGTACGGAAACGATATTGATGATGAAACTACCCCACTTGAAGGTGGACTGGGCTGGATAACCAGGTTTACCAAAAACTTTACGGCAAGGGATATTATTGAAAAGCAAAAAGCCGAAGGCGTTGGCAAAAAACTGGTTGGTTTTGAAATGATAGAAAAAGGTATACCCAGGCATGGTTACCTAATAAAGGACGCCGACGGAGCTGATATTGGCGTGGTTACCAGTGGAACACAGTCTCCAACGCTGGGTAAAGCCATTGGCCTTGGGTATGTTGAAAAGGGTTTTTCGTTAATAGGGAGCACTATTTATGTTAGCGTACGCGAAAAGTTAGTAGAAGCCCAGGTAGTTAAATTGCCTTTTGCATAATAAGTAGCTGATCGTTTTTTAACGCCTTGTTTACCAAGCCATTTATACATTTTATCACCTTTATTGCCGCGCCGGTACAACGCGTTTTTGACCTTAGCTGCGGCATTCGTTTTTCGCAAAGTAAGTATGGCCGATAGTAACGGAAAGGCTATTGAGGGAGTGGTGGATGGATTGATGAAAAAGGCGAAACTGTCAGGGACAGGCAAAACTTTTTTTAAAAAAAGGTTATTAAAAGTGAAGATAACTGCTATGCACCCCTACGACCATTTTAGAGATTTAATTTTTAAGCCGATTTTACTGGCATGACCCATCTGCATCATTTTAAAAAAGCCAGCAACGGCACCATTCATATCAATCTGTTTACCTACAAAATACCATATGGCTGGTTGGGAAAATATAGGTTATGACCTTTATGTTAAAAATCACTATTGTCCGAGATAAATCGAAAATGCTGATTTTATCTTGTAAAACCCTTGGTTTTGCTGCATTGGATTTTAGAAATGAAAAGCAGGGGGTATGTATTTTGGCCTGGTATCAGAAAACAAATTTGGCTGTGCCTCAGTTTTTTTACATCGTAATCTTTTCTTATTGTGCAATGCAAGCAGTCCTTTCACGCTG
>JBBRUR010000111.1:0-16472 GCA_038247635.1 Chitinophagales bacterium | reverse complement strand
TGTAGTCAGCCGGGCAGGCTTATACTTTCTTTCCATTATTCACCATAGCATGGCTTGCATTACCCATTACAAAATCATTGAAGCTTCAGTGGCCTCGCACTGCCGTAAAACTGGCGTCAGCCGGGCAGGCTTGTGCTTTCTTTCCATTATTCACCATAGTTCGGCTTGCATTACCCATTACAAAATCATTGAAGCATAAGTGGCCTCGCACTTCCGTCCGACTGGCGTAAGCCGGGCGGGCTTGTGCTTTTTTTTCATTATACAACATAGTACCGCTTATACTACCCATTACAAAAACCTTCAGTTTAAACAACGGATAATCATTGCCTAATTTTTGTTTGCACGTTAGTGATAGTCAATTACCAGACAAACTAACATTTGCCTATTACTCAGTTGACCTGCCGAAAGGACTATTAATACAAAACTCTTGCTATTTTAAAAGATAATTCAATGCGGTCTTTTAATAATTTTAAAGCTGGCTTACCAATAGATTGAATTGTTTTTAAACCCGCTGAAAGAAAAAGCTGCCAAAGCAATTTGGTATATCGATGTATTTTATTTGCGTTGCCGAAAGCAGGGATATAATATCATAGAAACCATACCACGTAAAGGTTTTAATTCGTTAAATGAAATTTAAAAAGTTGCTATAAAAAAATGCGGTATCCCGTTGTATCGCATAGGCGTAAACTTAAGAACGACTTAAATCATGCTGAAACCCTTAATAGGTAATGGTTTGAAGGGAAAAATAAATTGAAAAAATAGAAAATCATGACTAAGAAAATCTTGTGGAAAAAGTCGCTATGAAAAATTGACTGCGAACCGTTCCGATGCATCGGAAGCAACGAGGTCCAATAGAAATCCTATCGTTCGTTCCATAAAAAATTTTATTACGTTGACGCCAACGCGATGTATCGGGAAGTGACACAACAATGTAGATTGAAAATCAAATGCCCGTTACCAAAAAAAACCTTATGCTAATAACCCAACTATGCATCGGCACCACCTCTATGGTTGTAAAGGCAAGCAGCATTTTTATACGCCACGGCCGTATCAACAAAGCTAACGTGACCGGGCTATAAAATATATTGGCTGCTCTATAAATTGCGGCAGGTAAAGTGTTGTGAATTTATAACACCCGCCACCGATAAAAAATATATGCCGGCCTAAAACCTCGTAAAGCTTTGCCCAGTGTTATTGCCTTTTAAGTTGCCTACACTAAACTTATACAGCGTTAACCCGCTTACTACAGTAAAAAACAAAGTATATTCATCGCATCAAATTTTCATTATGTGTAAAGGCTAACCAGCTAATACATGTATAAAATGATAAGCTATTATGATTAAACAAATTACCTTTTTGGGGTGTGCATCGCTACTAATATGTACTGCCACATTTACCCAGCAAATAAAGCCAAAAGATGTATTAAAAAATATGAAACGGGTGGCCGATTGGCAAGTGTTTCATTACCGAAACCCGGTGGGCACCAACAAAAAACCACATCACCCGCTTGACTGGACAAATGCTGCTTTATACGTGGGTATGGAAAAGTGGGCGGCAATGGCCGACAACAATAAATACTACGCCTGGCTGTATAATATTGGCAACGAGTACAATTGGAAATTACACAATAGATTTTACCATGCCGACGATCACACAGTGGGCCAAATGTATAGCGGGTTGTATAAAAAATATGGCGATACGGCCATGATAGGTCCAACCGTTCGGCACTTCGATTACATCATCAATAATCCGTCAAAAACGTCGCTTACATGGCAATCGCCCAACCACCAAAACCGTTGGAACTGGTGCGATGCCTTGTTTATGTCGCCACCCGTATGGGCCAAACTGTACAACATTACCGGCGACAAAAAATACCTTGACTTTATGATAGGGGAGTATAAGGCTACCACCGATTTTTTGTTTGATAAAGAGGAAAACCTGTATTACCGCGACGAAAGCTTTATGGGTAAACTTGACAACGGTACCAAAATTTTCTGGGCCCGTGGCAACGGTTGGGTATTTGCCGGGTTGGCCAATATTTTAGCCGAGCTAAAGCCAGGCACACCAGAGCACACTTATTTTAAAGACCTGTATATTAAGATGGCGGTAAAAGTAAAGCAGTTGCAAACCGCCAAAGGTCACTGGGCTATGAGTTTGTTAGGCGCCGAATTTTATCCTACCCCCGAAACCAGCGGTTCGTCGTTTTTTGTGTACGGGCTGGCCTGGGGAATAAACAATGGCATTTTAGATAAAAAAAGTTACGAGCCGGTAGTTAAAAAAGGCTGGAATGCCATGACCAGCTATATTACCAGCGATGGTATGCTGGGCTACGTGCAACCCATAGGCGCCGCACCCGGTAATGCATATGCCAACCAAACCGAAGTATATGGATCGGGTGCGTTTTTAAGTGCGGGCTCGGAGGTATATAAATTGTATAAATAACGGTGTTTGTATTTCTTGTAGTGAACTGAAATGTATTTGCCAAAAAATCTTATTATAGCAACAATCGTCAAAAAATGTAACCATACTTTGTTGCTGTTGATTATAAACTTTAATTACCTATCTATATGAAACAACTATCGTTTGCCACATTGGCCGCTATTCAATCCAAAGGGAAAATATCAACTCCAAACCCTTCCACTGTTAACCTGCCCGAAAAAGTACTGCAGTTTGGTACGGGCGTACTATTACGCGGCCTTCCCGATTATTATATTGATGTTGCCAATAAGCAAGGCGTGTTTAACGGAAGGATAGTGGTAGTAAAGTCTACAGCAACGGGTGGCACCGATGATTTTGCTGCGCAGGATGGGCTTTTTACCCATTGTATACGTGGTTGGCACAAAGGGCAAAAAGTAAGTGAAGATGTTATTAACGCCTCTATAAGCCGGGTGCTATCGGCTAGCGACCAATGGCAACAGGTGCTGGATTGCGCCACCAACCCCGCCATGGAAGTGATTATTTCCAATACCACCGAGGTAGGTATTGCCCTGGTAAAAGAAGATAAGGTTGATGCAGCGCCACCACAATCGTTTCCCGGTAAATTGCTGGCTTTTTTATACAAACGATTTACACATTTTAAGGGTGATGAAACAAAGGGGCTGGTAATTGTGCCTACCGAGCTGATAGTGGGTAATGGCGATAAACTGGCCGCCATTGTAATAGAACTTGCTGGCCTGAATACTTTGGAGGCGACCTTTGTTGAGTGGTTGAAACAGTCAAATTATTTTTGCGATTCGCTGGTGGACAGAATTGTGCCCGGTAAACTGCCGGCCGACGAGCAGGCAACCTTTACTGAAAAGTATGAATACCAGGACAACCTTAGCATAATGAGCGAACCCTATGGCCTGTGGGCAATAGAAGCCCACAATAAAATAATTGAAGAAAAGCTGTCATTTTGCAAGGCTAATACAGGGGTGGTTATTACCGGCGACATCAGCAAGTTTAGACAGTTAAAATTGCGGTTGCTAAACGGTACGCATACACTAACCTGCGGGCTGGCATATTTAGCAGGTTTTACTACAGTAAACCAGGCCATGAACAATGCGTTAATATCGGGCTATGTGCGGCAGGTTATGCTTAACGAAATTGCCCCCACCGTTATAGGCAGCCAAATATCGAAGGCCGATGTACATGAATTTGCCGAGGCAGTCATTGACCGGTTTAGCAACCCTTTTATACATCACCAATGGCTTAGCATAACCTTGCAATACAGCGGTAAAATAAAAATGCGCAATGTGCCTGCGCTGCTCGACTTTTACGAAAAGGATAATGCAGTACCTCCACTAATGGCGCTTGGTTTTGCGGCCTATATTGCTTTTATGAAGGTACGCCTGCACAATGGTAAATACATGGGCGAATGGAAGGGACAACAATACGAGGTAAACGACGACCGATGCGACTATTTTGCCGACCTGTATGCCAATACCAATGAACGATCGATAGTAGAAACGGTGTTGAAGGATAAGGCGTTTTGGAACGTTGATCTATCGTTGTTGCCGGGCTTTGTACAGGCTGTTGACAATAGTTTTACAGCTATAACAAGTGGCGATGTTAATGGTGCTGTAAAGAATGCAAACCGAACATAAAATCCTTTTTAAACCTTCACTTAATTGCATTACCGCAGCAGCCAATATGTAACCCGCTATTTTATTATCAGGATGCAATCTTGGCCTTAGGTTTATTTACTTCTTTTAAAAATGTACGTATGAAATTTATAATGATTGGTGCGCTGTTACTGACAACATTTGTATTGTTTGCGCAACCTGCACCAAAGGCTTTTAAACCGGGGCAGATATGGAACGATGTGGATGGTAAACCCATTAACGCACACGGCGCCGGTGTTTTGTTGCACAATGGTACCTACTATATGTTTGGCGAAATAAAAAAGGGCGATACGTGGCTGGTA
Organism: Chitinophagales bacterium; assembly: GCA_038247635.1. Classification (GTDB taxonomy): domain Bacteria; phylum Bacteroidota; class Bacteroidia; order Chitinophagales; family Chitinophagaceae; genus Segetibacter. The sequence continues at coordinate 12,067 of JBBRUR010000111.1, read as the reverse complement.
CCCGGTCAAAGCTGGGAATGTTACCGAACCAATGCTGGCGGAGTTTCGTGCTACTCATCAAAAAACTTAACCGACTGGAAGTACGAAGGCGTGGCACTTGTGCCCAATAATACCGACACGGCGCACGACCTGCACATTAGTAAAGTGCTTGAACGCCCTAAAGTGATTTATAACGATAAAACTAAAAAGTTTGTGATGTGGCTGCATGTTGATTCACAAACCTACGGTCTTAGCCATGCAGGTGTAGCAGTAAGCGATCGGCCACAGGGCCCTTATACGTACATCGAAAGTTTTGGCCCTAACAACGAAATGAGCAGAGATCAAACTTTGTTTAGAGATGATGATGGCAAAGCGTACCAAATATTTTCGTCGGAAAACAATAAGGTAATGCATGTTAGTTTATTGGCCAACGATTACCTTACCCCCAGCGGCAAAGAAACCCGCATTTTTATAGATAAAAGCCGCGAGGCGCCGGCTATGTTTAAACGCAAAGGCAAGTATTATTTAATTACATCAGCCTGTAGTGGATGGGAGGCTAATGCGGCTATGCTGGCCAGCGCCGATAGTATTATGGGCACATGGAACCAACTGTACAACCCTTGTATTGGCCCCAATAGCGAAACTACTTTTAACACCCAAAGCACTTTTGTATTGCCGGTGGCTAACAAACCCGATGAGTTTATTTTTTTAGCAGACCGGTGGAATAAAACGGACCTGCAAAATTCGCGGTATGTATGGTTGCCCCTCACCTTTAAAAACGACAAAGCGGTTATTGAATGGAAAGAGGAGTGGAGGTTGAAACCATAATTTTTGTTGTGTATTCAATTAAAGTTTTTTGTTTAAAACAGGGCCATACTCAAAGTTGTATTTGTAGTAAGCTCGTTGGTAATGATAGCATATGAAGAATTGCTTGTTTTTCCTTTTTAGTACATTGTTTTATCACGATTATTTACATGCACAGCAAACTGAAACGGTATACCTCTCCGGTACTGATGCAGCCAATACGGTACCTTGGGATTTTTATTGCACCGAAGGCCAAAACAGCGGCAGGTGGACAAAGATTGCCGTGCCCTCTAACTGGGAACTTCAGGGCTTTGGTAACTATAACTACGGGCAGGACTATAAGAAAAAGGATATTAAATTAGGAAAGGAGCATGGCTTATACAGGCACCGCTTTAATGTGCCTGCCAACTGGAAAGGAAAAGTGATCAACCTGGTGTTTGATGGGGCTATGACCGATACCAAAGTGACTGTGAATGGCAAGCCTGCCGGCGAAATACACCAGGGTGGTTTTTATAGGTTTAAATACGATATTTCTAGCCTGGTCAAATTTGGTAAAAGCAATTTGCTAGAGGTAGATGTTGCCAGGCACTCCGGTAATGTATCTGTCAATAACGCCGAGCGCCAGTCCGACTTTTGGATTTTTGGCGGCATTTTCAGACCAGTGTTCCTGCAGGTGCTTCCATCGGTACACATGAGCCGTATGGCTGTTGATGCAAGGGCCGATGGATCGTTTAACGTGTTAGCTGAAGTAAACCAACCGGGCCCTTCTTATAGCTTGTCGGCCCAGGTTTTTGACCTGCAGGGCAAGCCATTGGGCAAAGCAGTAAACACCGCATTTAGTGCCAACGTTTCTTCTCAAACCATTACAGGTACCGTGCCCCATGTGCATTCGTGGAACCCCGAAAGACCCACACAATATCAAATAGCCATTACGCTGAAAAAAGGCGAGGCCGTGTTGCACGAGGTAACCGAACGCATTGGCTTTAGAACGGTAGAACTTCGTAGAAATGATGGATTTTACGTGAACGGCGAAAAGGTGGTTTTTAAAGGAGTGAACCGGCATTCGTTTTGGCCCGAAACAGGGCGCTGCCTTAGCGAGGCAAATATGCTGGACGATATAAGGTTGATAAAGGAAATGAATATGAATGCAGTGCGCTGTTCGCACTACGTACCCGACGAGCGGTTTTTGCAATTGTGCGATTCGTTGGGGTTGTTTGTGTTGGATGAAGTAACCGGCTGGCAGGCTTCCTACGATACCATTGTGGGGCCGAAGTTGATTAAAGAAACCATTTTAAAAGATGAGAACCATGCATGTGTAGTTATTTGGGATCATGGTAACGAGGGAGGTTGGGATTTTACCAACGAAAAATGGTTTCATTATTGGGACATACAAAAGCGGCCGGTAATTAACCCGTGGCTGCTGCGTAATGGCGTGGATACCTACCATTATCCTGCCTATGATTTTGCCATTGGCCGTAATGTATTTGGCAGCAATCCTTTTATGGCTACTGAGTTGTTGCATGGGTTGTACGACGGTGGAGCCGGTGCAGGTTTAGAAGAATATTGGCGGAGTTACGAGTCGGCGCCTTTGCTTGCTGGCGGCTTTTTGTGGGTGCTTGCTGATGAGGCCGTACTTCGTACCGACAAGCCCGGTAAAGTGTTTGATAGCGATGGCAACCAGGCACCCGATGGTCTCCTTGGCCCGCACCACGAAAAGGAAGGTAGTTTTTATACAGTAAAAGAAATATGGAGCCCTGTGCAGGTTGCGCCGGTAACCATTAACCCGCTATGGAACGGCAAACTTTTTCTGCAAAACAAATACATCTATACCAATTTAAACAGCTGCCATTTTAGCTGGAAGGCAGTAAAAACATCGGTAGGAAAAACGCAAACCGTAGTAATCGGTTCTGGTGTAGTGGCCAGCCCCAATGCTGCCCCGGGCGAAACGGCCGCCGTTACTATTAACGGTAGAGAGGCTATTGCAAATGCAGACATCTTTCTGTTTACCGCTAAAAATGAAAAGGGCAACGAATTGTTTACATGGAGCTGGCCCATAGTTCAACCCAGCCAAATAGCCGCCCGGTTAATATTATCAAACAATGACAGTGTAGGGGAGGTTTCGTTAAATGAAACGGCTACCCTGGTGCAGGCTTCGGCTGCGGGCATTACCATTGCCTTCGATAAAAAAAGTGGCACGCTGCAATCGGTTAATAACCGCCAGAATAATATATCGCTAACCGGTGGTTTACCGGTGGGTGTGGAGTCGGCTGTCACGTCTGCAAAGTTTGGCAAAAATGCCAATGGCGATTTTACGTTTGAAGTATCCTATTCTAAATACCCCGAAAAAGTTTTATGGGTTTTAAAACCCGATGGCATGGTAATGATGGAGGCCAGCCCGCTCACCGGCGCAAAAGAAGTTGAATTTATCGGCATGTCGTTTAATTATCCCGAAGCAAAATGTACCGGCATACAATGGATGGGCCGCGGACCTTACCGTGTTTGGAAGAACCGACTGAAAGGTGGCACTGTGGGCGTTTGGGAAAAATCCTACAATAACACCATTACCGGCGAAACTTTCGACAACCTGGTGTATCCTGAATTTAAAGGATATCATGCCAACCTATACTGGGCCAAACTGCAAACCACCGAAGGCAATTTTACAGTAGCAACCGAAACGCCGAACCTGTTTTTTCAATTGTTTACCCCGGCCAAACCCCAACACGTTGCAGGTGGTGTCTATCCACCTTTTCCCCCGGGCGATCTTTCGTTTTTATACGAAATACCTGCCATTGGTACCAAGTTTAAAAAGTCGGTACAGTTAGGCCCCAAAAGCCATCCCGGCAACTATAGCGGCCATAAAGGCGATGAATTTTATCCTATAAAGCTGTGGTTTGATTTTAGGTAGCCAAACTCTTTCCCAAGGTATTATTGCCTGTTGACGTTCATTTTTTTTGAAGATTCAGGCAACCCTTATCATCAAATTAATACTCCCTGATTTTTACACACGAAGGGCTGTCGACCCTAACTTCTACCCCTGTGTTTTGTAATAACCCTGTTATTTTGTTGCGCCTGAGTACTACCAGGTTACCGGTATTTTGATTGGCTACAATTAAAAAATTACCGGTGGGGTCAATGGCAAAATTGCGTGGGTGTAAGCCACTGGTGGGGTGGTAGCCAATATTGGTTAGCTGCCCATTTTTGGCCACCGAAAAAATAGCGATATTATTTTCGTCTTCCCTGTTGGTGGCATACAAAAAACGTTCGTCGGGCGAAAGGTGGAGGTCGGCACTTTTGTGGTCGCCGGTAACGGTAGCGGGGTGCGTCATTACCCTTTGCAGCAAGGTTAGCTTTGCCCGGGCAAAACGATAAGTGCAAATGGCCCCGGCCATTTCTTCAATGCACCATGCAATGTTGCCCGCTTTATTAAAAATTAAATGCCGTGGACCACTGCCGGGCGTTGTTTGTACAAAGGCAGGGTTGGCAGGTTGTAATGGTGTTTTGCTGTTTGCCTTAAATCTATAGATCCGGATTTTGTCGGCCCCGAGGTCGGGAAAAAAAGCATACTTGCCATTGGGCGAAAATACGGCTGAGTGAACGTGCGATTTTTCTTGCCGGTTTTTATTGATGCTGCTGTCGGTGTAAGTAATTACCTGTGCTGCATCGCTTACTCCACCGTTTGCATCTACCTTAAAAACCGCTGCCGAGCCTCCGGAATAATTGGCAGCAATTACCCATTTTCCGGTAGGGTTGGTTGATACATACACCGGGTTATCGCCGCCACTCTTTTTATTATCAACAGGTGCTACCCTACCTTGCAGCGGGTTAAAAATAAAACTGGTAACGCTGCCTGCGCCTACGGTACGGGTATCGGTACAGGCATATAAAAGGTTGCCTTTGGGCAATAAGGTTATGAACGACGGATTAAGCACATTGTTTACTGAACTGATCTTGGTAAGCGACCCACTGCTGGTATCCAGTAAATAAACATATAAGCCATCGTTGTTTTTGTTGGTGTTGTAGCTGCCTACAAATACATAAAACTGTTGGCAATAACCGTGGGCGTAAAAAGCAAGCGACACCATTACTACAAAAAGTTGCTTCATTACTTTTTTTGGGAAATATAGGCAAAAAATAAAGGTGTAAAGCGCAGAAGCAGCCAGGGCTTAGGGGATACTTCAGTACTTGCTCAATCCATTGTTGTGCTGTTGTACCCTTATCATTAGGGTTGAAGTGGAGTCTTTTATAAAAAATGCTATCCATTTGGTTTTGTACGTAGTAAGCGTACAAGTGCCTGAAAAGTTTAATGCTGAATATTTGTTCTTGTTAATGTACATTACTTTTATTCTAAAATTTCTAATCACCGTTGCTATATGACCGGACAGTTAACAGCCATCTGCTTTTTGTTATTGCTGACTATAGGTTTATATGCCCGGTTTAAAGTAGGCCATAGTAAACGTGGCCTGGTAACTACTGCCAAAAAACCGTTTTTTTGGTTAGGTAATACTGTATGGGAACTGTTTGACAGCCTGACCCGCTATGAAGCAAATAGCTATCGGCAGACCTGCCCCAACATCGGTTTTATAGCAATACAGCGTTGCTTTGGCCCAACCAGGTAATTTAATTTACCCAAACATGGTCCTTATATTTAATTTTGGGCTGGCACCCTACTAAACAGGAAATACAAGTGTAAACAAACGCAGCGTTGATAGGGGAATGTGTAGGTCAGAAAAATAAAACTATCTCAAGCGTATAATTATTGATTTAAAAAAATGTAACCATGTTGATCATAAAAAAATCAGGTCTCCTTTTATTAATTTGCCTGCTTGGGTTAAAAAGCTTTGCACAATCCAGGTCCAACAATCAACTCAGTAAAAAAGAATTTAAGAATGGATGGGTTTTACTTTTTGATGGTGTATCGTCTACAGGATGGATGAGGAGCAATGGTCAGCCTTTTCCTGCAAAAGGATGGGAGATAGGTAATGGTAGTTTAACAATAGTTGAAAATGGAAAAGGTGGCGATATTGTAACAGAAAATGAATATGACGACTTTGAATTAGTAGTAGACTTTCAAATGACCAAAACTGCCAACAGCGGTATTAAGTATTTTTTTACCAACTATAACAAAGGTGGAGCCCTTGGCATGGAATACCAGGTAATTGATGATGTTGGAGCAGATGATAATAAAAAGAACAATCATCTTTGCGGGTCGCTATATGATATTTTTTCTGCCGAAGGCAAGAAGAAGAAAATGAACCCAATAGGTGAATGGAATACTGCACGGATCGTAAGTAAAGGCACGCACGTAGCGCATTGGTTGAACGGCAAAAAAATTCTTGAGTTTGAAAGAGGCAGTGAAAAATACCTCGCTGCTGTTGCTACCAGCAAATATAAAACTGAACCAGTTTTCGGTATGGTACAAAAAGGTCGCATTCTTTTGCAGGAACATGGACACAAGGTGTCATTTAAAAATATTAAAATCAGGAAATTATAATTGCTTCAGAACAAATGCACCACTTTTTTTTAGACTGTTTGCTTTCAAAACCGGCTGTTGTAAAACAATAAAACAAAATGTTGGAAGCCAGCATATTATTTTAAATAAGCATGAAATACAAAATTTTATATTCATTTTTAGCTGTTAATTTATTTTTTATAATGCAGTTGGCTGCACAATCAAATTGGATAAAACTTTTTGATGGTAACACTTTAAATGGCTGGAAGCAAGTAGCAGGCACTGCTTTATATACCATAAAAAACGGTGCAATTGTAGGTACCACGGTACCATCGTCGCCCAATAGTTTTTTAATTACCGATAAAGAATACGGCGATTTTGTGTTGGAACTGCAAGTGAAAGTAGAAGACACTACCTCCAACTCCGGCATTCAATTTCGTAGTCAGTACGATTCTGGTGGCAACAAGGGCAAAGGCAGGGTTTACGGTTACCAGTACGAGTTGGATCCTTCTGTAAGAAGATGGACAGGCGGTATTTATGATGAAGGAAGAAGAGGTTGGTTGTACCCGCTTTCATTAAATCCTTCTGCACAAAATGGTTTTAAATTGAATGAATTTAACAAGGTTAAAATTGAATGCGTGGGCAACACAATTCGTACCTGGATAAATAATAAACCCGCAGCCATTTTAATTGATACGGTTGATGCGAAAGGTGTAATTGCTCTACAGGTTCATTCAATTGGCAATGCAAACCTTGCCGGTAAGAAAATTTATTGGAAAAATATTCGGATAAAAACTGCTACGCAATCCAATGCAAAGGTTTCAAAAAACATGGTAGTGGTAAATAAAATACCAAATCAATTATCAGCTTTTGAAAAAAAGAACGGGTGGCAATTATTATTCGATGGCGTTAGCTCCAACGGATGGAAGGGCGCTTTTAAAGATAGCTTTCCAGCTAAAGGGTGGTATGTAAAAGACGGATTAATTGGCGTAGAAGAACATAGAGGTGCTGAGAGTAGAAATGGTGGCGACATTGTTACCCTGCAACAATTTAGCGCCTTTGATGTAAGTTTTGAATTTAAAATTGCTAAAGGTGCAAATAGCGGTGTAAAATATTTTGTAACGATGCAGGAAAAAAGTTCCGCCTCGGCTATTGGATTAGAATACCAGGTGTTGGACGATACGTTGCACCCCGATGCAAAATTGGGCCGAGACGGTAACCGCACCCTTGCATCGCTATATGATTTAAAAACGGCTAAAAAAGAAAAGCGTTTTATTAATCAGCCTGGCGAATGGAATTGGGGACGTATTATAGTATATCCAAACAATCATGTAGAACATTACCTGAACGGAATAAAAGTATTGGAGTATGACCGGGGTTCGCAGAACTTTAAAAATTTAGTAGCCATGAGTAAATACAAAGTATGGCCAAGCTTTGGCGAAGCAAAAGAAGGGCGCATTTTACTTCAGGATCATGGCAATGCTGTTAGTTTTAGAAGTATAAAAATCAGGATACTTGAATAAAAATCTTATTTAAAAACAATTTAAAAACAATTTACATGCAACGCCGATCATTTATTAAAAACACCGGGTTAACCGCCGCGGGCATTACCATTTTAAACTTTCCCATATTTGGTAAAAGTGCACCAAGCAATAAAGTGGTAGTAGCGGCAATGGGTTTATACAGCAGGGGCGCTTACCACGTCAAAGCCTTTTCAGGATTACCAAATGTTGAAGTAGGATACATATGCGATGTAGAAGATAAGGCCATTGCCAACGGATTTGCTGCCGTAAAACAAGGTGCAAGAAAACCTACACTTGTAAAAGATATACGTGAGTTGGTTACTAAAAACGATTTTGATGCTTTGTTAATTGCCGCACCCGATCATTGGCATGCGCCCGCTGCCTTAATGGGTGTTGCAAACGGCAAACATGTGTATGTAGAAAAGCCCTGCGGCCACAACCCCTACGAAAGTGAAATGCTTATTAACGCAAAAAACAAATACAATAAAATAATACAGGTGGGCAGTCAGCGACGTTCGTTTCCTACTTTAATAGCCGCTGTAAAAGAAGTGCGTGCTGGTATTATTGGCAACCCATATTTGGGAAAAGCATGGTACACCAACAACCGAAAGTCAATTGGCGTTGGCAACAAAATTGCGGTCCCGGCTACGTTGGATTTTGAACTGTGGCAGGGGCCTGCGCCGCGCCAGGCATATCAAAGCAATATTGTGCCTTATAACTGGCATTGGTTTTGGCAATGGGGCACCGGCGAGGCGTGCAACAATGGCAACCATGAAATTGATTGTTGCCGCTGGTTTATGGGCGTTGACTATCCAACAAAAGTTACTTCATCGGGTGGGCGGTATGCGTTTAAAGATGACTGGCAAACACCGGATACACAAATAGCTTCGTTTGAATTTGGCGATGGAAAAGCGATTACATGGGAGGGAAGAAGTTGTAATTCTTTTCCGGTGGAAGGCAGCGGACGTGGCTTTACTATTTATGGCGACAAGGGCACATTGGTAAACAATGGCGGGGGCGAATACAAGATTTATGATACCGCCAATAAGTTTGTAAAAAGTATAAAATCAGAGGTGGAAATAGACCCTAACAATACGGTTACTGCTACCGGCGATTTAGAACTGTATCACTTCAGCAATTTTGTAGAAAGTATACGTGGCAATGCACAGGTAACCGCGCCTATTGAAGAAGGACATAAAAGCGTTCTACTTTGCCACCTGGCAAACATTGCACAACGCACAGGCACCACTTTACAATGCGATAGTACTAACGGTCATATTCAAAATAATAAGGCAGCCTCCCGATTATGGCAACGCAATTATGCAAAAGGTTGGGAAATGAAATTGTAAAGGGTAGGGTTGAACAACCATGTGCTGCATTTACTGCTGATTAGGACTAATAATAAAGCCAACACGCTTCGGCTGGTTCAATGGTTTTGCAATAAAGCTGGCAAACTGGGTATGCATGTTTTTAGCGTCATTATTTTTTGCGCCGATCACAAACTGTGTGCTCCTATAATAATTTGGATTCAGATGAATGATAAATTTATTAATTATTAGGCTGGTAATTTCATAAAAAAATTTTTCAGAGTTGACCCCGTTGGTTAAGAATAAGCCCATCTTCAACAATACAGCATGCGATCCCATTAAACCCTCGTCTTCATTACCGCTATACCCTTTTTGTGGTGAGATGCCGCTGTAAACACAATCAATTAATTGCCTTGTCCGGTTTTGGGAAAGCCATGGCCTGCCTGCATAAATAAATAAAAATGGTGAGTCCATACAAGGTTGGTTACTAAAGGTATTATAAACCCGTGTAGCAATTCGTGGTTGTTCAGTTTTTCTAATTAGCCAGAAACAAAGCCATGCGCTCTTTCTTTGATAAATGTTTCATTCAGCTTATTGGTGAATGGATTAGCTACACCCATTAAGCCTGTTAGCCCCTTTGAACTGTGCGGTACAAACCAGTTATATTGTTCGGCATTTCCTTTTTATTTATGCAGGTTGGATGCATGAAAAATAAAAACGGTTTAGTATGTACTCCTAAAGGGAAGCGATAATGTGTTAAGTACATAAAGGTATCGCAAGTGGCAGCACAATAATTAACCAGTGGTATATGTTATTTCATTTTTTAAATAAACGCTCATAATATTAAAATTAACTACAACGCATGTAAGCCCTAAACGCCACAACGACAAAACTGTAATTGCGGTTTGATTGATGTAATTGACAGGGCTTGCAACACCAGAGGTGGCAACGTCTGAAACTGCAAAACGACTGTTTAAATTTTATTTAGGTATATAGTATCCGTTAACCAGAAGCAAGTGAGGGCAACCGGACATAAGGAACGTTTAAAACAAAGGAAACAATAATTACCATTTTTAAATAGTTAGATAGAATGAAAAAGTATACATCAACTTTACTACTCAAACGGGTACAATTAATAACTACGCTGATATTGCTTTCATCATTTTTTTGGCAATTAAAAGCTCAAACGCTGGTAGTACCACCAAGTCCCGGCGACTTAAGTACCGTAATGCACCTCAAACAATCGGATGATTACAGCGTGGAGGTAAAAAAAAGTGGTGATACGGCTTTTACTACCTGCTTTGTTTATAAGAGCGACAACTACGCTTCCAATGTATGGGGCAGCGAACACCGGCCACAAAAAGCGGCTTCTTTTACCAATTTTTCTTTTGCAGGTACATCGGTTGATGTAAGGATTACCACAAAATTTTTAGCAACCTCCGTAACAGTAAGGCCGTTGAATTATAGCATCATCCCAACAAAAGATGCCAATGTTTTTACCTTCACCCTTAAAATGCAGCAAAAAATTTCTGTAGAGGTAAACGACCGGTTAAACCCATTGTTCCTTTTTGCTGATGCGCCGGACGTGCCAAATACCAAAGCCACGTATTATTTTGGACCGGGGGTGCACAATGTTGGTTTGCATAAACAAATCAACTCAAACGAAAGCGTATACATTGCTGGTGGCGCGGTGGTAGAAGGCACTTTTATGATACCCGATAAAGCCACCAATATTAATTTCAGAGGCCGCGGAATTATCTCAAACGGCTCCTTGCCCACTTTGGAGCAACATGCCCGAAAAATTGAGGGTACTCCTGCAAAATTCCAATATGCGGTAAACGATTCTTTGGTTAAGTACGCAACCTTTTCCAATACAAATAAGGATAAATACATTCCAAGTTCTTTTACCAATACGGTATTTGAAGGCTTTATTATTGCCAACGGTGCCGGATGGACATTTGGCATTGCCAATTACGACCATACAAGCCACCACAATACATGGCAAAATATTAAGCAAGTACAGTGGACGGGCTGTACCGATGGCATTTGGTTTGATGGCGACAATAATGTAATAGCCGACTGCTTCATCTTCAATAACGATGACCATTTAACCACACATGCCTCAAACAACTGTACCATAAAAAATATGGTAATTTGGGGTGGTAGTGAAGGCGGACATCTTTTTGCTCATTATCCCTGGGGATCTTCAAACAACATTTTGTATGAGAACATAAACCTGATTGGTGTAGATGGGGCAAGGGAAGTAATTGTTGTGGATCACAGCACCAAAACCATTCATACGGTCAAAAATATTACTTTTAGAAATGTGAGAATTGAAGCACATGCATCTTATGCAGGTTATATGTCAAACAAATTCTTATCATTTACTACTAAAAGTGTAAGCATCAAAAACTGGCATTTTGAAAACATAACCATTGATGATAAAAATGCCGATGAAGGAGATATTTATGGCACTGCCACTTCCACAATAGATGGTATTACTTTTAAAAATTTAAGAATGGGTGGTAAAAAAGTAATGTCTTTAAAACAAGCTAATATGGATGTGAATGCATTTGCTAAGAACATAAAATTTGAAGATTAATATAAAAATTATAAAATAAAATAACATGAAAAAACGACTTGGTATTATCACTTTTTTGTTGATAACAACCTTATTGGCATCGGCTAACAATTGGTACGTAACCGGCTCGGGAAGCGATTTAAACGATGGGAAATCGCTTGCAACTGCGTTTCGGACTTTACAAAAAGCAGCAGATTTGGTAAAGCCAGGCGACGTAGTTTTAGTTGGAAATGGGTTTTACACAAACGCAGATCAATCAAATGGAAGTGCTGTTGTAGACATGCACAATTCAGGAAATGCGGGTGCATGGATTACCTGGAAAGCCATAAAAGGAGAAACGCCGGTTGTAAATCCGCGGGGCTGGGCAGGAATTAAAATTACAGGTTCGTATAATGTTATAGATGGATTTCATGTAATTGGAAAC
>JBBRUR010000110.1:0-16591 GCA_038247635.1 Chitinophagales bacterium | reverse complement strand
AATGAAACATTCCTGCAGCAAAAGGTAGGCAGTCATACCAATGTTAAAGCCAGGGTGATTAATGTCGAAAACGTTGCCCAACGAAACAAATTAGTGACCAATGCCGATATTGTAATTTCTATGCTTCCACCGGCGCTTCATTACCTTGTAGCCGAAAGTTGCCTAAAATTTGGAAAACATTTGCTGACCGCTTCCTACCTTGACGATAAGGTAAAAGCAATGGAAAAAGCTATAAAAAATAAGGGTATCCTTTTTTTATACGAAATGGGCCTTGACCCCGGTATTGACCACATGAGTGCCGTTAAACTAATTGACGAAGTGAAGCAGGTGGGTGGTAAGATAACGAGTTTTAAATCGCATTGTGGGGGGTTGGTTGCCCCCGAAAGCGACAACAACCCGTGGCATTATAAAGTAAGCTGGAACCCAAAAAATATTGTTTTAGCAGGTAAAGCAGGCGCCATTTATAAAGAAGAAGGTAAGATTGTACGACTGCCGTACGAAAAGTTGTTTAGCACAGAAAATATTATTGAAATTCCCGGACAAATACTGTGGTCGTATTACCCTAACCGCGACTCGTTGCAATACATTCCATTATACCAGTTGCAGGAGGCCGATACCTTTATACGCACCACCCTACGACATCCCGACTTTTGCTTTGGCTGGAAAAATATGATCGATTTGCAACTAACCAGCGAAGAGATTCAGTACGATACGGATGGCATGACCATGGCCGAATTTTTTAAGCTTCATTTTGAAAAACATGGTTTTAGCGATTGGTTAACGCAAATGCTTACCACCCGCCTATCGTTTGCAAAAGATTTAATGAATGACCTAATGCAGTTGCTGGAAGTGGAAAAGGCAGCCGACGAAAACGAGCCGGGCTACGAGGAAGCAATGATGTTGGTAAACGAAAAGGGCGAACTGGATACCCTAAACGTAGAAGACATAAAGGAAAAAGCTGCTACGGCCGTAGCCCTAAAAATGCATGAAGCCAACCTAAGCCTTAAACAGTTATTTTTTTTAGGGTTAGATAGCACCGAGGTTATTAACAAAGGCAAATGCAGTGCAGCAGATGTAATACAGTTTGTTATTGAAAAAAAACTGGCTCTTGAGCCACACGATAAGGACATGGTGGTAATGCTGCACGAAATCAATTATACCATTACCGGCATCCCTCACGCTGCCTACAGTTTATTAGTTACCGAAGGCAAGGATAGTACCCATACTGCCATGGCCAAAACGGTGGGACTTCCGCTGGGTATTGCGGCAAGGTTTATACTACAAGGCAAAATAAATTTGACCGGCCTGCACATACCTATACACCAGGCCATTTACGGTCCGGTGCTGGAAGAGTTAAAAAAATACGGTATCGTATTTAAAGAAAAAGCAGGCATTTAATTACATTACCTATGAAGCATGCCGTACCGCCACAGGTTTACGAACAATTGATTGCAAAATACACCGCGGAGCTAAAAATAATTAAGAACCACCTATGGAGGGCATCGGTGGCGAGGCTGATGGTTTTTATTGCATTTGGTGCAGGCATATACAGCCTGTTTTGGCAGGTAAGTACCCTAACCATTTTGGCAACCTTTGCTGCGTTAAGTATTTTTTTATGGTTAATACAATACAGCACACGGCTAAACAACCATCGCACCTTTATTGATCACCTTTTACAGATAAATATCAACGAACAGGGAATGTTTAACCAGCAAACCAACCGGTTTGCAGGCAAGCCGGTGGAGGTATCACCCCAATCGTACCTTGACGACCTGGATGTATTTGGCAATGGCTCATTATTTGAAATGCTTAACCGCACACAAACGTTGCAAGGCCAAAACGAACTGGCGGGGTTGCTAAAAAAATCGTTTACCGAACAACAAAGTATTGAGGTTTACCAACAGGCAATTAGCACTTTTTCGCCGCAAACCAATACGCGGCAGGCAATTCTTGCAGAAGCTATGGTGGTTCATGCACAGCCACTAAACCACAACGATCTTTTTACGTGGGTACTGCAGCCGCTGGTGTTACCCACAAAAAAGTGGTTGTTAGTAGCTAGCTTTCTATTACCAATTATTAATATTGCTACCCTGCTATACAACCTTGAAACAGGCAACTATATACCGCTGGTGCTAAGCATTTTGGTAAGTTGGTTATGTTTAGGCAATGTAATAAAACATACGGGCCAACAAAGCAATATAATAGGTAAAAAAGAAGAAGTGCTGAAGGGCTATGCCAATATGTTGGAGCGGTTTTCGAAAGTAGAAATACAGCAGGCGGTTTTATTGCAGCAATTACAACAGCAAACGCTGCAGGCGGGTAAAGAAATAAAAAAGCTTTCCCAATTATCAAACCTGCTAGACCAACGGATAAACATATTGGTGTTTATATTGCTGAACAGTTTTTTGCTGTACGATGTACACTGCCTTGCAGCCCTTGAGCGCTGGAAACGCCAACACAGAAACAACCTTGCTATTTGGATTAAGGCAGTAGGCACCATAGAATGTTTGAACAGCCTGGCTACGTATGCATTCAATCGTCCTGAAAATAAGTACCCAACGTTTACACAAAAGCTTGGCATAAGGGCCACGGGGCTGTATCACCCATTAATAAGCCTTAACGAAAACGTTGCCAACGATATTACCCTCGGCTCACCCCAGCAGTTAATGTTGATAACAGGCTCCAACATGTCGGGCAAAACTACCTTTTTACGCACCGTTGGTACCAACGTATTACTTGCGCAATGCGGCTTGCCGGTTTGTGCAGCACAGTTTGTTTTTTCGCCCATGCGTTTATACACCTCCATACGCATTAGCGACTCGCTGCAACAGCACACCAGTTATTTTATGGCCGAGTTAAAGCGGCTGCATTATATAGTGGATGAAATTTTGGGTGGCCAACCCAGCCTGGTATTGATAGACGAAATATTACGTGGCACCAACAGCGACGATAAGTTTCAGGGCTCTCACCAGTTTGTTAAAAAATTAATACAATACCATTGCCTGTCGCTGTTTGCCACCCACGACCTTGCCCTAAGCAACCTGCAAAACCAACACCCTGACAAGGTGGTAAACTATTGTTTTGAAAGTACCATACAAAACAACGAGTTACTGTTTGATTATACCATATTACCCGGCGTGGCTAAAAATAAAAATGCCAGTTTTTTAATGAAAAAGATGGGCATAATTTAATTGAAGTTCGTATTCAACAACTCATTTAAAAGCAATTGCTTACCGCCTTTCCAATAGTATCTCAATTAATTCCTTTACCCCAAGTACGGCGGTTTTTTGTATAGTGGTTAAATTATACAGGTAGCTTGAATATGGAATATTTGTGTCGATAATAAACTTAGGTATGGGGCGTGGGGCATGGTTAACCAACCCGGCTGCAGGATATACCTGTAGCGATGTGCCCACCACCACAAAATAATCGGCCAATTCTACTAATTCGGCTGCGGGTTCCAACATAGGCACTAACTCGTTAAACCAAACAATATGAGGCCTCAATTGCGCACCATCGGGCGCAAGGTCGCCCGGTAATATGTTACCGGTAATGTCAAAAATTTCGTTTTCGTTTAAAACGCTGCGCATTTTAAATATCTGGCCATGCAGGTGCAGTACATTTTCGCTGCCGGCCCGCTCGTGCAGGTCGTCAATATTTTGGGTAATGATGATTACATCAAAAGCATTTTGCAAATCTGCCAGACCAATGTGAGCCGCGTTTGGCAACGCCTTTGCCACATCGGCCCGGCGCTGGTTGTAAAAATCGAGTACCAGATGAGGGTTTTTTTTAAAACCTGTAGGGGTGGCAACATCTTCAAGGCTATAGTTTTCCCACAAACCATCGCTGTCTCTAAAGGTTTTTAAACCGCTTTCGGCACTTATGCCGGCGCCGGTAAGCACTACCAGCTTTTTTTTGCCCATACATTAATCAGCATTTATTCGCCTTAAAAATAAACCTTTCGGGCAATGCTTTGCCCTAAAAAGCTAATAAAATTCGCACATGGCGAATATTAAAATTGCGTGCTTACCTGCTTAAAAAAGCAGGCAATTGTAAGGGAGTGATGGCTGATTAAGGCGTCAGTCGTGCTCAGTTAAACTTGCACGATAATCGGCATTGCTTGCAATGTATAAGGCAAATGCCGACAGGGCAACATCCTTTAACAAATTTACAAACGATGCTTTTCTTAAGTCAGGGTCGCCACTATTAAACCAGTTAGGCAAATGGATAGTGAGCACAAAAATGAGCAGTAAAATGGCCAGTGCGTAGCCCGAAAACTTTACCAGCTTATTTGTTAAAAATGAAAGCCCGGCTACCACAAAAGCTGCCCCTACAAAATACACCCAAATAATGCCTCCCGGCACCCAGTCAGGTACAAAAATTACCATGCTTTGTGGATTGGTAAAATGAAAGACACCAAAAATAATAAGTACAATGGCCAAAAGGCTTACAGATGCCCTTGAAATGGTATGTTGGTTCATAGTTGGGAATTTTATCCCTTTAAGTTAGACATAATTTTTAGCTTAATCAAATTGAATAAACAAAGGCAACTATCAGTCAACTTCTAATAAATTACAAAAATTTCAATTTGTTAAAATAAATGTCAGTCATTTGTTTTACGCGTTTGGTATTTTTTTTAACATGATTTGAACATCTGGCACTCTCCTACATCAATAATTCATTCATAATATTTAAGTATAAATAAAATTTTACATATGATCGTTTTTAAAACCGGAGTGCCATAGTTTTTGAAAATAATAATGATGAAATAACAACTACACCAGTTTACCGTAAATGTAGCAATCGTAATTGCGTCTTAAAATAGCCATCAATCCTGTTTTAAAATGGAGGGCCTATTTTAAAGTATTTATCCATGGATCGTATATTAATTTATACCATTGCAACAACGCCACTAAAATAAATACTGCCCCCATAAACCGGTTTATCGACCTGTTGTTGGCATTCAATTTTTTTATGGCCCACTTACCACCATAAATGTATACTGCAAGGCCTATAAGCGTTCCCACACCTGCGCCTGCTGTAAACAGGTTGTACTCGCTGGCTATTGGGTGTAACCAATTTCCATTTACTAAATAAAGGCTCCATGTAAACCAAAAAGGAATTTGTACCGGGTTAACGGCGCTTATGCTTACGCCCAACAAAAACCTGTCGAGCGTATTATTTAATAAAAGGCCTTTTTTTTCTGCTCCTTGTTTTTGTGCCGACCATAAACTGGCCACCCCTAAAACCAAAAAAAGTATAACCGATACCCCTCCAATTATTTTAAACACCGTTTTGTTGGCTAATACCCAGTCTAACCCGGTTAACACCAGGCGCACGTACGCTACTTCTACCACGGCTAGGCCAAAAGCAAACTTCCAGGCATTGCGGTTGTTTTCCTGTACGGTTAATTGTGTAGCAGTAATGTTTACGTTACCCAGGGGCAACTGGCCAAGAAAGCTAACCAGCATACCGGTAAAAAATGCCTTTATAAGTTGTACAATCATGAACTATTAAATGATACCCTTTCTATGATGTTTGTAACGGAACCTGCCAAAGGCAACCGGTTTGCCCGCGCTTGAATGTAAAATATAGCTTCAATTACGTAATTGTATCATGTTGCCTAAGGATTGAAAACATTTTGCGGGCATCTTTTAAATACCTCCATCCTTTATTAAAACTCCAGTAGGGTACGCCATTGAAGTTATTTATTTTTCCTATCTGGTATAAATATTTCCAGTGCATGGCAATTTCTTTAAGAGCCTGCGGGTACGTCATATTGCAGTCGTAAATATGATTAGGCTCTGCCCCCGCCCCATTAAACTCCAATATCGAAAAATTTTTTCCAGCCTTCAAATCGTCTATCGACGAACATTTAAGATCGTAACGACCATAGTAAAACGACTGGCACTCGTTACTTATTTCATCAAACTGATTGCGCAAACGGTCGTCAATTTCGTTACACAGGTTTACAAACTTTGCTCCCTGGTTATGGTTACCGGCATAACTTAAATAATACTTTTGGCCCACAGGCAATACGCAGTTCAGGTTTGGCTTGTGTGTTATTAATAATTGCTTTTGCCTTTTTGCAGCCTTGGGGTGTTGTGCTATAAGCGAGGCAATATCAGAGCTTCCATCTCCCTTTATCGAAAAAAATTCCTTTAATATAAACCCTGTTAATATTCCTTTTGGCTGGCCGGGATAGCGTATGTGAAATACACTAAACTCCAGCGGAAGATCCACAAAGCCCTGCACTACGTACGATACGGGCATTTGCTGGTGATAGGCTTTTAATTCGGCTTCATTTTGCGCTACCCTAAACAAAATACCCTGCATACCGCGGTCGGGCTTTACCACCAAAGGAAAAGTAAGCTTCCTGTTTTTTAATTGAAGCAATACCTCGTTAAATGGCTGCAACGGGTGGATATAGGTAGTGGGAGGATAGTATTTTGACGCCATCAGGTCATACATCTCTTTTTTGCCTTCGCCCTCAAAACCCGAAAACTCCAGCCCGGGATTTACCGGCGAAAAATACCAAACGTGACGGGCCCGTATGGAATAATAGATCCATAAAAAAAGGAGCGGGGAATACACCACAAAAAAGGGCCATTGCTCCCAATTAGTCAATCGTTGCCAAAATTTCGTCAAAAACTATCTTTTTAATCAGCCCGCAAATGTAAGTCTATCTTAAATCAAATATTTTATAACAATATCAACGGTACCGTGTATAACACCACACGGCTGCTTTTGGCAATAATAGGCAGCCGGGAAATTTTTGGGGGGCCCGGCAGTGACACATTTATAAAGTTCAGGTATTGGCTTGCCTTTATAAACATAGAGATAACACTATTTTTTTGAAGCAAAACAAATTAGCAGTTTTACAATAGTATGTCCCATATATAGTTGCTCCTGTTAAAGCCAGCTATAACTGTTTGTAAAATTACAATACCCCACATATAAAATGAAAGCATACAGGGTAATTACACAACTTGATATAATGTTAAGCAACCAATAACGAATTGTATAAATTGCAACCAGTTAAAAAATAAATATAGATGACGGTACCTACAATGGCTGAATTGATGGCGAAAGGCGAAACTCCTGAGATACTTTTTTGGGTTGGCTGCTCGGGAAGTTATGACCAGCGTGCGCAAAAAATAACCAAAGCGTTTGCCACCATATTACACAAAGTGAGCGTTAACTACGCCATTTTAGGCAAAGAGGAAGCCTGCACCGGCGACCCGGCAAGGCGGTCGGGAAACGAGTTTTTGTTTCAAATGATGGCTTATCAAAATATACAGGTGCTGAATGGTTATAACATCAAAAAAATTGTAACCACCTGCCCTCATTGCTTTAATACGCTAAAAAACGAATATCCCGAGCTTGGTGGAAACTATGAAGTGATACACCATACCACGTTACTTCAACAATTAATTAATGAAGGCAAAATTGTTTTGAAAGAAGGAGGAACTTTTAAAGGAAAACGAATTACCTACCACGATAGTTGTTACCTGGGCCGGTCCAACAACATTTATGAAGCCCCACGCAAGGTGCTGGAAGCGTTGGATGCCGAGTTGGTTGAAATGAAACGCTGCCGTAGCAATGGCTTGTGTTGCGGCGCTGGTGGTGGCCAAATGTTTAAGGAAGAAGAAGCCGGCACCCGCTACGTAAACATTGAGCGCATTGAGGAAGCACTTGATACCAAAGCAACCATAATTGCCGCTGCCTGCCCTTTTTGCAATACCATGATGACCGATGGTGTTAAAAACAAAGAAAAAGAAAACGAGGTGCAGGTAATGGATGTAGCTGAATTAATTGCCCTGTCAATGGCTTAAGGGCCGGCCTCATTTTTCCCACCTTCCATTTATAACCCGGCTTTCCTGTTGCTACATAGGTTGGCTATTAATAATCGGTGCAAATGAAAAAATATTTCTATAGTGTAGTTTTCTTTTTGTTAACAATTAGTATTTGGGGACAAGCGCCTGCATCGCTTCAAAAAAACCTGCCAAAACTTATTTCGCCACAGGCAAAGGCAAGTGTTTCTAAAATAATAACCCCCGACGTTTTGTGGGGTAAACTATTTAAAGATGTACAACTTTACAGGGTATTAGGCGACAATAAAACCTTTACCGACGCTGTACCAAAATTTGACCCCAGGGTTATTTTAGAAAAGTATGGCGCATTAAAAATAACAGGCGATACTACTGTTGCATTAAAAAATTTTGTGGTACAGCACTTTGCGCTCCCGGTTGCTTTAACACAGCCTCCCATGGTTAAAACCAAAAGCCTTGAAGAACATCTTAACAATCTTTGGCCGATACTTACCCGTAAGGCCGATGTGCCCGAAAAATATAGTTCGTTATTGCCCCTGCCAAACCCTTATATAGTGCCGGGTGGCAGGTTTAGAGAAATATACTACTGGGACAGTTATTTTACCATGCAGGGCCTGGTAGTTAGCAAGCGTCTTGACCTGGTAGAGGATATGCTGGACAACTTTGCTTACCTTATTAATACCTATGACCATATACCCAATGGTAACCGTAACTACTATTTAAGCAGGTCGCAACCGCCCTATTTTGCTATGATGGTGGACCTGTTGCACCAACAAAAAGGCAATGAAGTGTACGAAAAATATTTACCCGCCATGGAAAAAGAATACCGATGGTGGATGGAAGGAGCGGAAGACCTTACCACGGGGCAGCAAAACCGAAGGGTAGTAAAAATGCCAGATGGCTCGGTACTCAACAGGTTTTACGACGATAAGGTGGCCCCAAGGCAGGAAAGCTATTATGAAGACGTTAAAACAGCCCGCGAAACAAAAGGAAATGTAAATGCTGCTTACACAAACCTGCGGGCAGGCGCCGAAAGTGGCTGGGATTTTAGCAGCAGGTGGCTGGCCGATACTATGCACCTTACCACCATTGAAACGACCGATATAATACCGGTGGACCTTAATTGTTTGCTGTACAATTACGAGCTTATTATTGAAAAGGCGCTCACCAGCCAACAATTGTATACACGTGCCAAACAATACAGGCAGCGGGCAACAGACAGGCGAATGGCCATTGTTGACTACTGCTGGAATAGTGAGCTACACTATTTTTTCGACTATAATTTTATTAAAAAACAAACTACCAACCGCTACTCGCTGGCAGGAGTTTTTCCCTTGCTTTCTAAAATTGCCACCAGGCCACAGGCAGCCCATGTGCACGATGTACTACAAAAAAAATTTTTAAAACCTGGTGGATTGGTCACCACCCCCTACGCTACCGGCCAGCAGTGGGATGCCCCCAATGGCTGGGCGCCCTTACAGTTTATTGCAGTGGTGGGGCTTGATAATTACAGTTACGACGAATTGGCAAAAACAGTGGCCGTGCGTTGGATGAAAGTGAATGAAAAAGTATATGCCAACACAGGTAAAATGATGGAAAAATACAATGTCGAAAATATAACTTTAGAAAGTGGCGGCGGCGAATACCCCTCGCAGGACGGGTTTGGCTGGAGCAACGGTGTGTACCTAAAATTTAAAGAAATGTATGGAAAATAACCCCTTGAGGAAATGATAAAAACAAGATGATACGTTGGCTTCCATCTTTAACCCGCGTTAAGTACACAGTCACAACCCCAGCTAAAAAACAAAACCCGCAAACCACTAATTGCGGTCAAAAAATATCACACTATCACTTTTAAAAGAGAAACCTCTACTGCCTTTTCAGTTGTTCTTTTTTACTTTTTACTTTTTACTTTTTAATTTATCCCCCTCATGAAAATCCTCTGTATTGGCGAAGCACTTATTGATATGATATGTACCGATACTGGTTCTACGCTATCAAAAGGGGAGCATTTTTTAAAGAAGCCAGGCGGTGCCCCAACCAATGTAGCTGCAGCCATAGCAGCCCTTGGCGGAGATGTGTTGTTGGCAGCCAAAGTAGGTGCTGACCCCTTTGGTGAACAGTTGATAGAGGTAATGAAAGACTTTGGGGTATCTACACAATACATGCAGCAAGACAAAAACTATTTTACCACGTTTGCCTATGTATCGCTGATGAACGATGGCGAACGGGATTTTGTTTTTAACCGCGGGGCCGATGGGCAGTTAAGCGAAAGTGAAGTGGACGGTATTAACCTGGCCGAATGTTCGATTGTACACTTTGGTTCTGCCACCGGCTTTTTGCCTGGACCACTACAACAGGCTTACAAAATTTTATTGCAGAAAGCACTCGACAATAAATTATTCATAAGCTTCGACCCCAATTACCGACACCTGCTTTTTAAAAACAATACCGCCACCTTTATTGAGCAGTCGTGGTATTTTATGGAACGCTGTCACTTTTTTAAAGTAAGCGATGAAGAAGCCATGCTGCTAACTAACAGTTCGGCCATAGACGAAGCAAGCAGTATCTTAAGTAAAAAAACCACCGCCACTTTTGCCATTACGCTGGGTAAAGAAGGTACCATGCTGGTTTATAAAAACGAAAAAATAATAGTACCCAGCATATTCGTTAAACCAATAGATACCACCGGTGCCGGCGATGCTTTTGTTGGTGCCGTATTGTACCAGTTAAGCAATTTTAGCCTCGATGACATTTTAGCAATGACAATCGACGAGTGGAAGACTGTCATCACCAATGGCAACAAAGCCGGTGGCCGCACCTGCGAGTATATGGGTGCTATGGAGGCTTTTAAGCATTTGAGTAATGGGATATTTGAGTAGCAACAAGATTTGCTTTAATACCTTCAGCTTAATTTATCGAATACGTAAAAAAACCTGGCCGGCCAGTTTTAACTTGGGCGGCCATTTTATAAAAACCTCCAAGTCTACAAAATGAGTAATTTACCCATCAATCTGCTCCATCAGTTTTACCCCTGTTTACGGCATAAACCCCTATTTTTTTACCGGTAATTAGTCCTTCGTCACAGTCCGACCGAAAATGAATACCACCATACAGTCTGGATAGTGAAGCCTCCTGTGCCATGGCTGCATACGTTGGTGCCTTTTTGGGGTTGATGTAGGATAGTATTTCGGCAGCCGCCCCACTAAAGGTTGAATGGCCCGAGATATATGCCGGAAAATTGGGAACCCCCGTTACCGTTTTAATGCGGGGATCCATTTGCGATGGACGTGGGTTGTAGTATAAATATTTGGTATCCCAACAAACTATGGCTGCATCCATTAGCGCCATATTCAGCAGCGCCAGGTTACGGCCCCATCGCACCTCACTAAAACTTTTACCAATAAAATCCGAGGCAGCTATTGCATTCCAATGGCCGGGCGGCGTGGCGGTGTTTATACCATCGGCCCAAAAATGCGCAATAAAGATTTGCTCACGGGTAGGGTTTTTTGACAATTCATAAATCTCGGCTGTTTCTTTTTTCATTTGCTCGCTGGCAGTTGAGGGCGGCGGGCCGGCCCGCAACGAAACAGCTGTGAGCGAATCGAAAAGAAATGCACGCACTCTACCAAAAACGGGCAACATTGGCGGTCGGGCCGGCGCATCCAAACTGATCCACGGAATTTCGCCGCGGGCCTTACAGTCAATTTCCAATTGCGCCCAAATTTGAGCATTACCTACCGCGGCACCTGCCCTATCGCCCCTTGCCCTTGCTACAAATTTTTGAGCCACCGCTTTACCAAGCGCTTCGCCCGCCTCTATATCGCTTCTAACATTGGCGCCGGCAATAATCCTCGATCTTTTGTGGTCTTCTGCCCGCTGTTGAATATACTCCTGGTCGCCGGGAAAAAGCAGCTTCAATGTTTCTACCGCTGCCCCTGTCACCACCGCAGCTTCCGATGGATAAGATGGTAAATCAGATTTTGGTACAAGTACATTTATACTGGCATCTACTTTAAAAGGTGCCGGCCTGTTGTACAATTTTTTATAGTACATAGCAGCCACCAACCCATCGTACTGGGCGGCGCTTACATACGCATAAGCCCTTGCCGCATAGGGCGGGTTCGAAAACGGAAAAGTTGGATAAGCCAACGGGTTGTTCGCATTTGGAATGGGGTACGTGTTATCAGCATTCTGGTACGGTGGAATATTATGTTTTGCTACCAGCTCACGTAAAATTTCGTTCCAGCGCAGCACAGCTCCGGCGCTCCAATATTGCACTAACTTTCTTTCTTCGGTAGTAATAGTTGCCTGCCACGATTTTATTTCGTTTAGCTGGGCAATATAATCGGGCGTAGTGGTAAGCCCTGGCGCAGCAACTGTAATTTCCGCCGGAGACGTTAACAGGATTGTTTTCCATGAACCTGCCTCGGCGTCTGTTTTACTGGGTTGAAGGGCAGGTGCATTGTCTGTTATCCCTTCCACTTTTTTAGAACACGATTGTGGAATGAGAAAAAGTACAAAAGCCAGGAGCGGTAAAATGTGTATTAGCTTTTTCATATTTATTTTATTTGGAAGTAGAAACTGCTGTTTTTTTAGATGAATGGGTAAAATCCATCAAGAGAAATATACCTCCGTAAAAGGTGGTTGACTGACCAACGTTTCGGCCCGCCAAAACATAGTTTGTACCCCCGGTAACTGACACCTTTTCAACTTTGGTTAGGTTGTATTTAAAATTTACCCCTGCGGTGGTTGCATTCATTCTGTTGCTGGGAAAAGGCATGTTGTTTTTGGTGATGTCGAACCCACCAAGCGTTGTCCAATTATTAAAAACGGCCTCGGCTATCAGTCGCGGCGACCTATACCCAGCCCTTACATTTACCTGCGTGGCGTTGGGCATGGCTACCTCGTTGGTATTGTGCAGCGTGGTGGTATAGTACGAATTGCGATCCAGTTTTATATTGCTGCGCAATACGTGTGTTAACGATGTTGTTGCAAACCAATTGTTTATTTGGTAGTCGGCAATAATCCGTAACGAGGCGTTGGTACTACCAAGTCCTATGGACAAAGGCAGGTAATCGGTTACGTATTTGTTTGTGGGAATAGTTAAGCCACCTACAGTAAACAATAAAAAAGTGCCATGACCTATATTTTTTTTAATCAGTTGATACTTAGCCCAAAGGTTTGCATCCTGTACACCATCAAGACCCCTCATGTAACCGGCAGAAGCCCTAGTTTTTACATAGGGCAAACTCACTATAACATTTAGTTTTTTGGTAATGCCATAATTACCCATATAGCTTACCGATTGAGTACTTACTTTTCCCAGGTTTGGGTTGTCTCTTTTATTGGTTCCTTCCCAATAATTTGTCCAGCTACTGTTGGTGTATACAAAACCGGTACAAAAACTGTTTTTACCCATTGTGATGGCGTCAACATCGGTTTGCGCCCATGCTACAAAATTGATAGAAGACATCAATAACAATGTTAGAAATTTATATAATGGTTTCATAAAAGCAAGGGTTATTTTAATAACTATCCGCAACCTGGTGCTGATATTTTGGTACCGGGCTTCATAGCTGTTTTCATTAGTCGTTGCAGCCTGCCTATATAGCCATAGAGGTTGCACTCGTATACTGCTGGTAATTTTTTCAGCTTTTTTTATTTTGATTTTACATACAGCATTAAGTGTATTAAATAGCGGATAATCATTGGTTATTTTGTTAGTTGGTAATTATTTATTAGCCAGCTCTGCAGGTTTTGAAAGGTCCGTTTTCATTGTCAGGCGATTTATAATCAATTGTCCCACTTGCACACCTTCCAGGGTGCCTACTTCGCAACTGTTTTTGTAGTGGATGCCACCATATACCCGCGACATACCAGCTTCCTTAGCCGCCTGGCGTACCGAGGTAAAGGTGCGGTTAGGAATGCCGAACTCAAGCTCAGACGAGTCGGTGTAGGCTACATTATCGCCAAAATAATGGGTCATAACCTCGGCGGCAGCTGCAGAAATAACGGCATGCCCGCTGGTGTATTCAGGAAAAGGCGGTGTTTGTATGTACGTTTTCCAGTCGGGGTTATAATACTTGTTAATAACTGTTTCGGGCCTGATGTAGTTACTGCGGTATTTTTCGTCCCAGGCACTTATAAAGGCATCGAACAGGGCAATAGAAGTTTGCGCATACGCCGAAACAGTTGTGGCAAAGTCCGCGTTTTGTTTTTGGCCAATAATACCTACAATATTCATCCAATGCCCGGCGGGCGAAAACTTTTTGGTAGCATACATTACGTGGCCTATCACGTTTAACTTAAAGGAGTTATCGTCCCAAAAATCGGCTATATGTTTTTGTTCGGGGGTAAGGCTGTCAACAGTTTTTTGTACCAGCATCAACTCTTTATAAAAACGGCCCGATGTATTTTTGGGCTCATATTTTGGTGGCCTGGGCGGCATAAACTGCGATGCACTGTCCATTACCAGCGACCGTATTTCCATCCAATGTGGTTCAAGCGCCTGGGCGTACATAGGTGGCGTTGGCACCCAACGGCCTTCTTCTTCGGTTACCGAAAACTTGCTGGAACTGCGCAGGCGGGCATAATTATCGTCTTTACTCCACGCCATTACGGCGTCCGATACCATGTCAGCATACGCTTTACTATCGTTAAAAACGCTTCGTGGCATACCAGCCTTTTTTATTTTTTTCTCCAGCCCGGCCACGTACTCATCCATACTGCCTTCGGGAAATGTAACTGCATTGCCCACCTTACAAAAGGCCAGCATGGCAGCAAATGGATAATCTATGTCCATTTCTGCTTCAGGAGCCGCCACACTTTTAAAACCGGCTATCTGGTTTACCAACGACTTATATTGTTTATTACCACCACAAATTACCTCGTAGGCCGCAATGTTGGCATAGGTATAATTGCGGGCGGCAATCATTGGTGGAAAGTTGTTTTCCAACACAATGTCGTTTAGCTTTTTTACGGTTTTACTATACAGGATAGGGTCGCTGGTAACCTTTTTATATTCGGTTGATTGTTTACACGAAAACAGGAAAACAACTATTGAAAGAGCTAATAATAATTTATTCATAATAATACTTATTTCAGAAAATTTTTGGAGATGTATGCGCCAATGACCGCCGGAGCGATTTGCACACTTCATTAAACATTTGGTTAATTAACCAGGCATAAGCGTACGCCTTGCTTATAAAAAATGGAAGATTTTATGTATGATTTTTATTAAGCAGGTAGCATGGTATTGTTGCTGCGTAATGCTATGCAGTACAAGGGAGTGACACAACAAAAGCTTAATAATAGCCACCATGCCTTGCCAAAAAAAAATTTTGAAGCCTGCCGGCCAGATTTAAGCAACTCTGGGCGGCTGCCAGGGAATTTTAATGGAAAGATTGGGAAGATGCTGACAGTTGAGCGTTGTATGCGAGGTATTGATAAGCATACCAACCTGTAAAAGCGTTGCGGCATCGGCAACGATATAGTCGCTTACCGAAAACTTTACACCAGTATTTTTTGAATGATCAGACTTTTTGGATTGGTTGTTTTGCAGCAGGTCGTTAGCGTTTTTAAAAAAATCGTCGCGGGCCGACTGCAGGCGCATTTTATTATGGTCGGGCAGGCATAGCAATACCAACTGACCGTCAACAATTTTTCGTTTTACATATTTATACACCTTACCCTGGTAATTTATTTCGCCGTCTACCCGCTCAAAATTTGGGCGGTCAGTTTGGTAAGGAAGGTTTGTTGGAACAATAAGGGTAATGAGGTCGGCCTCATTGTAATTGTTATTATCAAGGGTTACAGCAAGCTGCACATCGGCCTGTTGTTGCATGTAATTAAACACCCACCGGTAACCGGCAAGGTTAAATACAAACAAAGCAATCAATAATATGGCAGCTATTTTTTTCACAACAGGGGGGAAATTACCAATTTACTTTCATTTGACAAAAAACGGCAGTGGATGGCTGCGTGGGAAGATTTTATTTTAAATGCTAAATTTTAAATTTTGAATGCTTACGTCACCGCACGAACCGATCCTCAATTTAAAATTTAACATTCAACATTTAAAATAATTTATTTAACCGTATACGTTTTACGCTCAATACCAATACCGGTGAGGGTTAGGCTTTTCCATTGGGTGGGCAGTTTGGTTTTTAGCTGTATTAAACCTGTAGGAGTAATATCAAGGCCACCAAAACCATTAAGCATAGCCTGTACCATACCGCCTGCGCCGGTTAAGAAATACGGATTATTGCCTGTGGCCGTTTCGGCAATTACGCCAAAGGGGGGCCGCATGTTGGGTGTGTAGCCCACCTGAAAGGCTTTTAGCGCTTTATCGGGCATGCCGAGGCGGCTATACAAAATGGAGAAAATAGCATGGGTCATTGCTGGCCCCTCACCTACCCTTGGCTCGTAGTAGTTCAGATCTTTTAAAATGGCCGCGGGTGCTGTTACTTCTTTAAATGGGTAAGACAGCAGGTTTACATCGCCCTGCTTAATTTGCTCGCCTGCATAGGTAGCATGCTCTTTAGTTACACCGTCGGCAAAGGTTAGTATGGGAATATTTGCTTTTACCAGCATCCAGTCGGGGTCGGGTTTCAGGCCCAGCAAAATGGCGGCATCGGTGGCAAAACCCAGGTTTGCGCGGGCTGCGGCATTTGTAAAGGCGTTATTGTCCACGTTTTCGGCCCACTCATCGGCGGCCACCACGTTTTTAATATCGTATTTGCCGGGGCCATTTCGTT
>JBBRUR010000109.1:0-16853 GCA_038247635.1 Chitinophagales bacterium | reverse complement strand
CAGCCTGCCTCCATAACCAGAGAGGTTGCACATTTATATCAATGGTAATTTTATAAATCTCAATGACTGTCCGCAAACTGGAGCTGATATTTTGGAACCGGGCTTTATAGCTTTTTTCACCAGTCGTTGCAGCCTGCCTCTATAACCAGAGAGGTTGCACATTTATACCGTTAGTAGTTTTATACAGCCTTTTTTATCATGATTTTATAATCAGCATAGAGCTTAACAAACATCGGATAATCATTAAAATATCTATAATCGTTACTCAATTTCTATTTTCTTATGTAACCTATGGATTAAATAGGAAAGAGAAGCAGAGGAAAAAGATCGGAAACTTATACATAGAAAATGTTTGACACGATACTGAGAAGTTTGTAGTAAACTTTATATTGCCCCCCCCCCCCAGGATTTAGTTGAGGAATGCAGCCTTTAGCATTTGCCATATAAGAACTATTTGACAATTTATGACTACTGTAAAGGATTTGCTGACTATACAAAAAATAAGAAGAATTACCGTCAACACTACATGAAACACCCGAAAAGGCCCCATAAAAA
Organism: Chitinophagales bacterium; assembly: GCA_038247635.1. Taxonomy (GTDB): domain Bacteria; phylum Bacteroidota; class Bacteroidia; order Chitinophagales; family Chitinophagaceae; genus Segetibacter. The sequence continues at coordinate 16,298 of JBBRUR010000109.1, read as the reverse complement.
ACTACGAAAAACAACTACTAACCATAATGTTTTAACCGCTAAATTCATTACTCAAATTTTATTATTTAACAATACACCTTGCCAAATAAACCTCATTTTTGGTTTTAACCACATCTTTATGCGCCAAATGCTTTTATCGGTTATGCTTTTGAGCCTTGCATGTTTGGCGCAGGCGCAAAACTTTACGCTTACCGGCAGGGTTACCAATGCTGCGCTTGAGCCCGTTGCTTTTGTTTCGGTGCAAATAAAAGAATGGAAAACCGGTACCACCACCAATGAAAGTGGTACCTATACGTTTCAGCTTGAAGAAGGCAAATACGACCTCATTTACAGCATCGTTGGCTACAAAACACAGGTAATTACCCTAACCATTACCAAAAATTATGTGCAGGATATTATATTGGAAGAAGACAAGGCGATGTTGCAAAACGTGATCATTAAAGGCAAATACAAAGACCCCGCGGTGGACATAATAAAAAATGTAGCCCGGCACAAAGATAGTTTGCAGGCTGCCGTAGGTGCATGGTCGTGCAAAATGTACATAAAAGCCGTGCAGCAGGACTCCGCCAGCCGCCCAAAAAAAAAGCCAAAAGCTACTAAAGACACCACCCTTACAGCCAAACCCGACCCAGAAATAGCCGGCATGGCCATGACCGAAATATCGCTGACCCTCGATTATGCATCCGAACAAAAAATTAAAGAAATACGACTGGGCGTAAAACGGTTTGGCAGCAGTTACGACCTGTTTTACCTTTCCGCAACAGAGGGATTTTTTAGTTTTTACAATAACCTCATAAAGGTTCCCGGGCTTTCTACCGCACAGTTTTTATCGCCGGTAAGCTATAGCGGCCTGCTGGCCTACAAATACAAAACCACTAAAATTGAAACAAAAGGTGGGCATAAATGGTACACCATTTCGGTAAAACCACGGCAAATGAGCAATGCCACCGTAGAGGGCCAATTGGTGATCAGCGACAGCAACTGGACTATTGTATATGCCCGTTTTAGTTTTCCTAAATTTCACTTACCTCAATACGACTTTTTTGAAGTGGAGCAATGGTACGATACAGGCGCTACCACCAATACCCTGCTGGCCAAACAACAGTTTACCTATCATTCAAAAAATGGCCGCAATAAATTGTCGGGTAGCACCACAGTTACCTACGCCAATTATGAAGTGAATAAACAGTTTACCAAAAACTATTTTGGACCCGAAGTAAGCGCTACCACCGAAGAGGCCTATAAACGCGATAGCAGCTTTTGGCAATCAGCCCGCACCGAACCACTAACACCAAAAGAGGTAAAGTTTATTCAGTACAAAGACAGTATTTACCGCGTTACGCATACAAAACAATACCTCGACTCAATTGACCGTTTAACCAATAAATTTACCTGGAAAAAGTTGCTGCTTACCGGCCAAACGCTTTACAATCGCACAAAAGAGCGTACCTGGCAATTACCCACATTGCCAACCTTTTACGAGCCATTCGCTTTTGGCGGCAGCCGCATTAGCCCCGCTGTTTCTTATTTTAAAACCTTCAAATCACGAAAAAACATCAGTATTTTTTCCGATGTCAGTTATGGTATACGCAACAAAGATTTAAATGGTTCTTTCAGGCTAAGCCGCCTATACAATACTTTTAACCGCGGCTTTTATGGCCTATCGCTAAAGCGCGGTTTCGAAAATATTTTTGATGGCGATGCGTGGATAAACCTGCTAAAACGAAGCAACCAGTACCTAAACAATGCCTTTGGATTGTACCACAGCGTTGAACTAAAAAACGGTTTGTTTTTATACACCGATATTGATGTGGCTATGCGTACATCGCTTAGCAATTATAAAACCGGCAGTATAATAGACAGCCTGTTTGGCAGCGAGTTCGAAAATAACGAGGCAATTGCTTTTGAGTCGTACAATGCCGTGTATGGCAAAATAAAATTGACCTACACGCCCTTTCAGCGTTACATACGCGAGCCAAAAGAGAAGGTCATTCTTGGTTCAAAATGGCCAACATTTTATACCACCTGGCGCAAAGGCATACCCGGTATTTTTAACAGCACGGTTAATTTTGATTATTGGGATGTTGGCCTGCGGCAGGAAATTACCTTTGGCCTGCTGGGCGCTATGCGGTATAATATTGTTTCGGGCACTTTTGTAAACAGCCGCGATTTAAAAGTTATTGACTACCAATGGCAACGCCGTGGCGATCCTGTTTTGTATATGAACCCCGATGCAGCCTTCCAGGCGTTGGATTCCACTTTTGCCACTTTTAAACGGTTTTACCAGGGGCACGTGGTACACGAGTTTAATGGGTACTTTTTAAATAAAATTCCGTTGCTAAAAAAGTTACAGTTGCGCGAAGTAGCCGGTGCAGGCTTTTTATTTGCCCCCGAACGAAACCTGAAGTATGCCGAAACTTTTGTAGGGGTAGAAAGGGTATTTAAATTCCCTTTTCAACTTGGCTCAAAATTTAAACTGGGCATTTACGTGGTAGGTTCGGTAGCCAACCAGTTTAGCAACCCGGTTACCTTTAAAATTGGTGTTACCGGGTGGAATAAACGTGATAATAAGTGGTATTGAAGAGGGTTTAAAAAAGCCATTTATGCTATAATAATGATCATGCTTGTTTATTAAAGTTTAAAACACCGCTTAAGAATGACAGCATGGTCAAAGCGTTCATGAACAGTATAATCGGTAAGCAGGTTATGAACGCTATTTGTATTTATTAAACAATGGCAGTGTTCCAAATTACCATTTTTGAGCACTATGGAAATTAAACGGCGTATGATAATTTTGGCATTATTACCAATAAACTTCCGCCCCGGCTAATCAGCAACAGTTCGCCATTCATTATCAATGATAGCTTAATGTTATAAATTAAAAACCAGTAACAACCATTAAGCATTATACCCTTTAACCTGTTTTAGTTGTGGGCTAAAAACCACGGAATACAAAATAACCCTTATCTATACTCCCCAAATACCCCCCGTAACACATCCGATATTTCGCCAAGCGTACAATCGTTTTCAACGGCGGCAATTACAACCGGCATAAGGTTGCTGCCGTTGGTGGCGGCGTCTTTAATTTTTGCCAGGCATTGGGCTGCTTTTTCACTATTTCTAAAAGCTTTTAGCTGGTTTATTTTTTCGGTTTGCACCAGCCTTATGCTATCGTCAATTTTAAACGGAGGTACTTTGGATGTTTCGCTATCCGTAAACTTATTAACGCCTACAATTACCTGCACTCCGCTTTCAATGTTACGCTGGTATTGGTAGGCACTACGGGCTATTTCGTCCTGTATAAATCCCTCTTCAATAGCCGATACACTGCCGCCCATTGCATCAATAATACCAATCAGTTCCCAGGCTTTTTGCTCCACTTCGTTGGTAAGTGCTTCTACAAAATAAGATCCGCCCAATGGGTCGGCGGTAGCGACTACGCCACTTTCAAAGCCCACAATTTGCTGGGTACGCAACGCAATAGTTGCCGCCGTTTCGGTGGGCAGACTAAGCGCTTCGTCGTAGCCATTGGTATGCAGGCTTTGGGTGCCACCCAATACTGCCGCCAGTGTTTGCAGGGTTACGCGGCTAATGTTATTCATGGGTTGTTGCGCCGTTAGCGTACTGCCGCCCGTTTGGGTATGAAAGCGAAGCATCATAGCCTTTTCGTCGGTGGCGCCCAACTCCTTCATCATATGCGCCCACATGCGGCGTGCCGCCCTAAACTTGGCTACTTCTTCAAACAAATTATTGTGTGCGTTAAAAAAGAACGATAACCGTCTGCCAAACACATTAATGTCCATACCCTTTGCCTGTGCGGCCTGCACATAAGCTTTGCCATTGCTTAGGGTAAAGGCAAGCTCCTGCACGGCGGTGCTGCCGGCCTCGCGTATGTGGTAGCCCGATATAGAAATGGTATTCCACTTTGGCAGTTCTGTAGCGCACCACTCAAAAATATCGGTTATAATGCGCATACTTGGCTTGGGCGGGTATATATAGGTGCCCCTTGCTGCATACTCTTTTAAAATATCGTTTTGTATGGTACCTGTTAGTTTAGACAGGTCGGCCCCCTGTTTTTTGGCCAGCGCCACATACAGCGCAAGCAATATAAAACCAGTGGCATTAATGGTCATGCTGGTGCTTACGTCCTGTAGTTGAATACCTTTAAAAAGTATCTCCATATCGCGCCGGCTGTCAATGGCCACGCCAACTTTACCCACCTCGCCTTCGGCTAACTCATGGTCGCTATCGTATCCTATTTGAGTAGGCAGGTCAAAGGCTACACTAAGCCCACTAACGCCTTGCGATAGCAGGAAATGGTACCGCTTGTTACTTTCTTCGGCAGTTGAAAAACCAGCGTACTGGCGCATGGTCCACATACGGCCGCGGTACATGTCGGGTTGTATGCCCCGGGTAAAGGGAAACGTTCCTGGCGGTGGCGCTGCGGGGCCGTCGGCGCCGGGTACTGGTTTTATGTCGTTGGGTGTATAACAGGTTTTGATGTCTATTCCGCTATCGGTTGTCAAATTTTCCATAAATAAAACTACATAAATAATAGTTGTTTCCTACCAACAACAGGGCAGTCATTACAACAGCTTTTTTGCTTCATAACTCAACACTTCGCTCACTATTTCGTGTAACTGGCCTTTTTTATCGGTCATTAAAAACTCCAGCAGCAGCTTGTTAAGGTCTAGCCCGGTGGCGTTGGGAGGCAGCACATTAGCCAATTGATTTACCACCAATATGTTTTGTTCTTTTAAATTTTTAACTGCATTCCATGCATCGGCCGATACATATAGCTGCTGGGTTATATTGTGGTCAAATTCTTCTTTAATATTGCGTGTTAATAATAATTGCATGTCCCTGGCACCCACAGACGGTTGGTTTATACGGCTAATAAGGTTGGGCAAAGCAACTCTGTCAACTAATAGGGTAAGCCTTTCGTATGCCTGCAGGCGAATGGTGCGGGTAGAACTATCGGCCATATTTTCGCTACTGTATGCCGCGCTTTGGTGTTGCTGAAAAAAAAGGTAAGCCAAAAAACCAGCAAACATTAATACAATTATCAAACATAGCCATAGCGTAGTACTTTCCATCAGGTAATTATTTTAAACAAAAATAACGGCAATCGTAAAGCCTTTGGTATAAATGGCCATACGTAAATGTTATTAACATCATTTTTAGTTGGGGTAGTCTTAAACAATTGATCGGTGTTTAACCTTTAATAGCAAACGCTGCGTTAACCTATGTAGTTTTTACATTTCCATTACTTAGCCCAAAAAGGTATTGGCTGCTTAATTCGTACTTTTGCACAAACATGCAATTATGGAAGTAGCGATAGGTGCACCTGTAACATTTACCGGGGGTGCGGTAAAAGAATTAAAGCGCATTATTAACGAACCCGGTTTTGACAGCACCCAATTTTTACGCGTTGGTGTAAAAGGTGGCGGCTGCAGCGGTATGACGTACGTGCTTGGATTTGACCAGGCCGAGCTTAACGACGATCATTTTGAGCTGGAAGGTTTACAGTGCGTTATGACCAAAGCCCACGAGTTGTATTTGGCAGGCATGGAAATAGATTATGAAAATGGATTAAACAACCGGGGCTTCACCTTTTCAAACCCTAATGCCAGCAAAACCTGCGGCTGCGGAACCAGCTTTGCCGTTTAAAGCATAGGCGCAAACTTTGGGTTTTTTTGGTGACGGGCATTAGTTATCTCTTCAAATCCGGTTGTGTCTTTTTCCGATACATCGGGATACCGCTTCTTTTTACGGCAGCTTTTTTTACGCATCCAAGGTTTGGAATCATCTGCAGAAGGGTTCTTTTTATTTAATTAGTTGCCTGGGTTAACGCCAATGGTTGATAAGGGGCACCTTAAAGTTTCTAAATCGGTGCATTTAAAAAACTGAAAGTGCAAATAACAATTTCTCAGCTTTCAATTTTAATTGAGTGTGTGAAGCGGTAGTTTCAACAGGTATCATACAAGTCTAACCTTTTAAGCAAATCTCCATCTTTCATCTGTTTGCAAACCTTGTTTCACATTCACAACTAACCACTGACCATTGACCACTGACAACTCATAACTCATAACTCATAATTCATAACTCAGCTCATAATTCACAATTCATAGCTCATAACTCAAAACTCATAAGTCATAACTCATAATTCAAAACTCACAACTTATAATTCAAAACTCATAACTCAAAACTCATAATTCATAGCTCGTAACTCACATCTTATAATTCAAAACTCATAATTCATAACTAATAACTCATAACTCACCACTCATAATTCATAACTCATAACTAATAATTCACAACTTATAACTCATAATTCATAACTCATAATTCATAACTAATAACAACTCATAACTCATAATTCATAATTAATAACTCATAACTCACCACTTATAACTCATAACCCATAACTATTAACTCACCACTCATAACTCATAATTCATAACTTATAATTCATAACTCTCTATTCCTTATTTAAAGTAAACTCCTAACATGCTTCCAGAAAAAATAAACATTGCCAACAAGCTTTTTAACATAAACGACTACTGGAACCCGCGCATAGCTGGCCAGCTAAATGGTCAGCACGTAAAGCTGGTTAAGTTTAAAGGAGAATTTGTGTGGCACCATCACGAGCACGAAGACGAACTATTTTTTGTGCTGGAAGGCGAGTTTGACATGGAGTTTAGGGATAAAACAGTACACCTCACCACAAACGAATTTTTGATTGTTGCCAGAGGAGTGGAGCATAGGCCAGTAGCAAAGAAGGAAGTGTCGGTTATGTTGTTTGAGCCAGCCGGTACAATTAATACCGGTAATACTACCAGCGGACTTACCCGTACGGAATTGGAAAATGTGTAGATCGTTTTTTGATGCATCCAGCCAGGATGCTGTTAAAGATCTTTGCACAAAGGTTTCAATTTTATCTGACATATTTTATCTCAAATAAAACATGGCCTTTATGCCTAAGTTATAATGTAAAAATGATTTATTTACTTTCAGAATTTTTTACCGTATAAACTGAAATACATATTAACCCGCAAAATGAAAAAGTGGTAAAAAGCGCTGCAGTATTCCGGTGCATCGGATTAATGCCCGTGCTACTGCCGTATGCCGGGCGGGCAACGGCTATATCAAAAAAAGATATATTGACTTGTAAAAAAATAATCTTACCTCACGTAGGTTTGCGCCAGGTAAGGAGTTTGGACCTTAAACATATTGGTAAAATAAAACCGGCAAAAAAAGCCCGCAAAACAATTGCGGGCTTTTTTTATAATAGTATTTTTTTGTGCCTATGCGTGGGCAGGCTTTTTGATAACCTTAACCACTTCAGTATCGGCGGCACCCAATGGCTTGTTTTTACCAAAGTCCATTAAAATGGGCGCTGCTACAAATATTGATGAGTAGGTACCGGTAACTACACCAATCAGCATTGCAAACGCAAAACCGCGGGTAACTTCTCCACCAAAAATAAACAGCGACAAAATGGTTAGGAACACCGTTAGCGAAGTCATGATAGTACGGCTCAATGTTTCGTTAATTGCCTTATTAATAATCGTACCCTTATCAACGCCTTTCATTAACCGGCTGTCTTCTCTTATACGGTCAAAAACAATTACCGTATCGTTCATACTAAAACCTATTACCGTTAGTATGGCCGCAATAAAGTGCTGGTCAATCTCCAACGGAAACGGTACGTAATCTTTTAGGAAACTGAAAACAAAAAGAGTCACAAATACGTCGTGCAGCAATGCCACAATTGTTCCGAGTGAATACCTCCAGTCGCGAAAACGGATAAAGATGTAGAAACAGATGGCCAGCAACGAAATGATGGTAGCAGTTTTTGCACCCTGCTTTAAATCGTCCGATATGGTAGGTAATACTGTTTGAGAGCTTTGCTTATACTTAGTATCAAATTCGCGGAAGCTAACTCCCTGTGGCAGGTAAGGCTGTAAACCCGCATACAATTTATATTCAACAAGGCTATCAACGTTAGCACCTGCATCGCGTATCATGTACGAGGTAGTAATGTTTAATTGACTGTTGCTGCCTATGGTTTTTATTACCGGGTATTCGCCAAAAGCAGTTTTTAACGAGTTGGCAATAGCATCGCGTTCAACCGGCTTACCAAATTGTATGGTATAGCTGCGTCCACCGCTAAATTCCACGCCCTCATCAAAGCCGTGAAAAAAGGAGCTGATACCCAATATCAATACAACAACTGATATGCCGTAAGCTATCTTTCTATATTCAACAAACTTGTACGATGCATGCTTAAATACCTTGCGGCTAACGGCAGTAAAGTATTCAAAGTGACGGTTCTTTTTTGTGTACCAATCGCTTATCAAACGGCTTATAAGAATACCGCAAAACAAACTTAACAGAATACCTAAAATTTGCGTGGTAGCAAAACCAAGTACGGGGCCCAGGCCAAAATAAAAGAGGATAACGGCCGTCAATAAAGTTGTTACGTGACCATCTAATACTGGTGCCATAGCTCTTTTATAACCATCGTTAACTGCATTGAGGTAGGTTTTGCCGCGGGTCAGTTCTTCTTTAATTCTTTCAAAAATTATTACGTTAGTATCTACCGCCAAACCAATGGTTAGTACCAAACCCGCAATACCGGGAGCGGTAAGGGTAGCCCCTAAGGCGCTTAAAATACCAACGGTAAAAACCAGGTTTAAAATAAGGGCAATATTGGCCACCCATCCTGCGGTATTAAAGTACACCAGCATAAGTGCAAAAATTACCAGGAATGCTACCAAAAACGCCATGGAGCCACCTTGTATGGCATCTTGCCCAAGGGTTGGTCCAACCACCTGCTCCTGCACAATTTTAGCAGGTGCGGGTAACTTTCCGCTTTTTAAGATATCCGAAAGGTCTTGTGCTTCCTGAACCGAAAAGCTACCGGTTATTTCTGAACTTCCGTTGGGTATAACGCCATTTACATAAGGGGCGCTATACACAATATCGTCCATAACAATAGCAATAGGTTTGCCTATGTTATCGCCGGTCATTTTAGCCCAAATCTTTTCGCCCACTTTATCCATGTTCATCTTAATGGCTACACGTCCTCTTTCGTCAAAGTCCTGGCGGGCATCGCTAACGTGCTCACCTTCTAGTTTGGCAAGTGTTGGACCATCTATTGTTTTAACGGCATACAGCGGTAAAAAGTCTTTCCTGGCCGCATCTTCGCCCTCTGGTTTTCCGTAAACAAACCGCAGGTTTGCAGGAAATTTATTTTCCACAATATCCATGTCAAGGTACGACCTTAACAGGCTGGTATCTTTTGTTTGAACATACCCAATAACAGCAGGGTACTGTATCTTACCGTCTTTGCCCTGCTGGGGCTGCATCGGATTAATTATGTTCAGTGGGTTTTGGTTGGCGGTAGCAGCTGCAGTGGTATTGGCAGTAACTTCTTTTTTGGAGGTATCCAAATCGCTAAACTTTGCCGTTTGGTTGGTATCGGTATTGGTAGTGGCTGCTTTGGCTGTGGCTGCCCTGGCAATACTATCGTTTATTACTGCACTATCAATTTTAACGTCGTTACCGCCAAGGTAGGCCGCCAACGCTTTGTTAGCCCCTTCATAACCGGTATATATTTCGCCAATGTTATACACTTCAAAAAACTGTAGGTTAGCTGTCGATTGAAGGTATCGGCGTACTCTTTCGGGATCAGTTACACCGGCAAGTTCAATGGTAATAATACCTTTTGCTTCATCAAGGTTAATGGTGGGTTGGGCAACGCCAAATTTATCAATACGGGTACGTAATATATTGTAGGTGTTGTTTACAGCACTTTTAGCTTCGCCACGAATGTAACTAAGTACCTCGCTGTCGCTGCTTTCGTATTTAACCCGCTTGTTGCTTGCCTGTGCAAAAAGGGTGGCCAACTTTCCGTTGGGGCTTGCCTTTTTGTATTCTTCCGAAAACAAGGTAATAAAATCGGCGCCGCTGTTGGCTTTGCGCTTATTGGCCTGTTCCATGGCTTTTAAAAACAACGGGTCTTTACTGTTTGATGCAAGCGATTTTACCAAACCTTCCAAACCAACTTCCATGGTAACGTTCATACCACCTTGCAGATCCAAACCCAACATTAGTTCCTGGTCTTTGGCATATTGGTAGCTGCCAACGCCTAAAACAATTTTGTCATTTTTGGTGCTGTCAAGCAAACGTTGTAAACGTTGTTTTTCAATCGTCTTTAAAGTGTCCTCGTACCGTGCCTGAAGCTCCTTATCGTTAGGATACTTTTGGGCCGGGGTGGCATAGTTAGCCTTTAGCCATTTACCGGCTTTGGCCTCCATTTTGTTTTCGTGGTTGTGTACAAACCACGTAAAACTTAGTTGGTACAAACAAATCAAGATAAGTGCTATAGCAAAAATCTTCACCAAACCTTTCAGTTGCATACAAGTAAGGGTTTACAATAATTTTAATCCCGATTTTTTCGGGAGGCAAAGATAAGGGATTGGGCTGGAAATGTAATGAAAAAAAGCGCCGCTTGTAAGGTGGTTTAATAGGTTGACAGTCATTTACTTATGAGTTTTAATGGCTGCATTTTTTACCGCCTGTTTCAAACTGGGAAACCATTTTTTTAAAAAATTATTTCGGGTATTTTATATAATTGTTTATGTGTCAACACATTTTACATCAATTTTATACACACCGGTTTTGGCACTTTTATTTGTTCGCTGGTGGCTGTTAACAGGCCAGTAGCCATATTACGTTTAAAAATTACAATATTGTCAGTTTCCTGGTTGGCCACCAGCAAAAAATTACCGGTAGGGTCTATGGCAAAATTTCGGGGCGTTTTACCCATGGTTAACTGGTAGCCAACAGTGGTTAATTTTCCCGTAATACGGTTAATTGAAAAGATAGCGATGGTGTTGGCATCGCCCCGGTTGCTGGCATATAAAAATTTTCCATCGGGCGATACGTGAATATCAGCACTTCCCCTTGCGCCCAAATAGTTGTTAGGGTGCGTTGCAATGGTTTGTAGCGGCAACATGTTGCCGTTGGCATAGCTGTATACCGCAACAGTGCCCATTAACTCCTGTACGAGGTAAGCAAATTTATTGTTGGGCGAAAATGTTAAATGCCTTGGCCCGCTACCTGCCGCTGCTTTTATAAAAGGCGGCTTTGCCGGGCTTATTGGCCTGCGTGCGCCGGGCAAAAAATGATAGGCCATTAATTTGTCAGTACCGAGGTCGGGGGTGTACAGTCGGCTAAAATCGGGACTGAAAACTGCGGCATGCACGTGCGCTTTCTCCTGCCTGCCAGTATTGGGGCCGTTACCTACATCTTGTATAAGCTGCACATAAGGCTCCAACCCGCCTGCTGCGCTTACCGGCAATACCGACAAACTTCCGCCACTATAGTTGGCAACAGCTATCCAGTTATTGCTGCTGTTAACGCTTACATAACAAGGGTCGTCGCCGCCCGAAAATTGCTGGTTAATGAGGGTAAGTTTTCCGGTGGCCACGTTAAACGCAAAAGCACTCACTTTTCCGGCATCGCTACCGTGGGTTTCGTTAACGGCATATATAAATTTTTTGTTAGGCGCAATGGCCAGGTACGATGGATTTACCACGCTATCAGTATTTGACCGCAAGGTTGCTTTACCGGTAGCCGCATCAAACTGATACACATATATGCCCTTGCTACCCGTGCCGGTATAGGTACCAACAAACATTTGAAATGTTTGGGCCCTTAGGCCTATACAAAAAAATAACGGTAAAAAAGCAATCAATCGTTTTTGCATTTGGTGGTTTTACTATGGTAAAGAAATTATAATAAAGGAGGATTAATTAAGCTACAATGGTTTATGGCTCAAGCTATAACTTTTTTGTTTCGCCAGTAGCTGTATAATTTTTTTGGCTACCTGTCCAAAAGTATTGTCGGTTACCAAATCACTTACTGGTACCCATTTAAAGCCAAGCGCCTCAGCTTCGTTCAACTGTAAGTCGGCCTCGTGGTTGTATACAAATAAAAACCTGATATCGTGGTGCAGGTGCGCCCCTTCGTTTTTATTAATGTTGGTGGGTATAACGTGGCTATCAATATCAAAAACAGGCGACGGGCCATTTTTGAAAAAAGAGGAAAGGTCGGCAGACCGAATACCGGTCTCTTCCATTGCTTCCCTTTTAGCAGCTACTTGCAGGTTGGCGTCGGATGCATTTATGTGGCCACCCGGTTGCAACCAGCGGCCCAACTTTTTGTGATGCAGTAATAACAGGCTATCATGGTTTTTATTCAACACAAAAGCACTGGCGGTAAGGTGTCCGTCAAAATTTTTTCTATCGGTAAGCTGCTCGCCTGTGGTCAATTTTAAAAACCGAATAATGGGGTTAAGGCTTTCCGCTTCGGGTAAATGCAAAACCTGGTAAGCACAAACCAATTCAAGTATTGTATTTTTTGATTGCATAGTATCAGGCTACACCTATTTTTTTTGAAAGGTACACGTTGACAACATCATTTTTTAGTGCGTAGGCTTTTATCAATTTTTTTGAAATAGATTTGAAAGCGCAGTGCTGCCCATTTTATCAATCATTCAACATAAATAAAGGCGTATGGATTATCATTCAAATACAGGATTGCAGCAATTTAAAAATCATGTGGCCATTAAATTTCAGCTGTACAATAGCCTTTTTACGTCATTGCCATTTCACCGCATAGAAAAAACAGGCATATTACTTTCGCTGCTTATTGAAAAATGTAGTGAAGGGTATAAAAATAACCAAAGCCCTGTTCAAATAATTGATGATTTTTTTAAAACGCATACCGCCTATAATAACGAACAGGAAAAGCTTGACCTGTTGTTTAGGTTTATACAGTTTGTTGAGCGACAGGTGGTACTGTTTGATGCTTTGGAAGATGCCGCCTTTAAAGAAGTGAACGACATTAATGGGGTAGGTACACTAAAACAACTGGAGGCAGAAGTATTACAAAGCAATGCGCAAAAACAACTTGCCGAATGGTTAAAACATTTTAATGTTCGGCTGGTACTAACCGCGCATCCCACACAATTTTATCCGGGTGCGGTATTGGGCATAATCAACGATCTTACCAGGGCGTTGGCAGCCAATAATGCTAACCAGGTAAACATGTATTTGCAGCAACTGGCAAAAACACCTTTCTTAAATAAAGCCAAACCAACCCCGCTAGATGAGGCTATGAGCCTTGTATGGTTTCTTGAAAATATTTTTTATAGTGCTGCCGGCCGCATGGTTACTTTTATGCAACGCGAATTTCCCGATGCAATCAGTGAAGAAAACCCTATGTTTAAAATGGGCTTTTGGCCGGGCGGCGACCGCGATGGCAACCCTTTTGTAAATGTGGACATTACCCTTAAAGTAGCCGGGCAATTGCGTGGCAGCATTATTAAATGTTATTACCTTGATGTTCGCCGCCTTAGGCGAAGATTAACCTTTAGAGGGGTTGATACTATTTTGGCCGACCTTGAAATACAACTGTACAACAACATTTTTGTACCTGGGCAGCGCACCGAAATAACCAAAGAAAAAATACTGGAGGAACTTAAAAGCGTTAGGCAAATTGTAATATATCAACACAACGGCTTGTTTTTATCGTTGGTAGAAAACCTTATTAACAAAGTAAATGTGTTTGGTATTCACTTTGCCTCGCTTGATGTAAGGCAGGATAGTTCCATACACAAACAATTGTTTGATGCAGTGGCGGAACGCGAAAAAATCCTACCTAAAAATTATGAAAAATTAACTGATGCTGAAAAAATTGACCTGTTAAGCAACATTAATACATTGCCCAATATTGACCTGTACGAAGAGCCTGTTTTAAAGGATACCATATTATCGGTTGGGGCCATAAAAACCATACAGCAATTAAATGGCCAACAGGGCTGCAACCGCTATATTATAAGCCAATGCAACTGTGCCCTGAACGTATTTGAAGTATATGGATTGTTTTTAATGGGTGGCTGGACCAAAAGCGAAATGATGGTTGATATTGTACCATTGTTTGAAACCATTAGCGACCTGCGTAATGCCCCTGCTACTATGGAGGCGTTGTATAGTAACGAAACCTATAAAAGCCACCTGACACTTAGAAAAAACAGGCAAACCATTATGCTTGGTTTTAGCGATGGCACTAAAGATGGGGGCTACCTGATGGCCAATTGGGGTATTTATAAATCGAAAAAGGAGCTTACAAGGGTTTCTAAACAATACGGTATAGAAGTGGTGTTTTTTGATGGCCGTGGTGGCCCACCCGCACGTGGCGGTGGCAAAAGCCATAAGTTTTATGCTTCTATGGGTAAGGATATTAGTAACAACGAAATTCAGCTTACCATACAGGGGCAAACCATTAGCTCAAGCTTTGGAAACATTGATGCTGCGCAGTTTAATATTGAACAACTAATGAATGCAGGCATTACCAACCAACTGTTTCCCGACAAAAGTAAAACCCTGGCGGCCAACGAGGAAGCCTTGATACAGCAATTATCGGATTCAAGTTTTGACGCTTATGTAGCGTTAAAAAGCCACCCCGAGTTTATGAATTATTTAAGCAACGTTAGCCCGCTTAAGTTTTACAGCGAAACAAACATTGGCAGCCGGCCAACAAAAAAGGGAAACAACAGCCAATTAACCATTAAAGACCTTAGAGCAATTCCTTTTGTGGGGTCGTGGAGCCAGTTAAAACAAAACGTTACAGGTTACTATGGCGTGGGTACTGCCTTACAGCACATTGATAAAAACGGCAGGTTTGAGCAGGTAAAGGAATTATATGAGCGATCGCTTTTTTTTAAGACATTAATTGAGAACTGCGAAATGTCTATGAAGAAATGTTTTTTTCCGTTAACGGCACACCTTGCTACCGACCCAAAGTACGGCGGCATTTGGAACATGATTTACAGCGAATACGAACTAACACAGAAATATGTTTTTAAGCTTACGGGACGAAACGAATTAATGAGTAGCTATCCGGTAGAACAACTGTCAGTACAAATGAGGGAAAAGATAGTGTTGCCCCTGACCACCATTCAACAATATGCCATGGCTAAAATAAGAGATTTGGACGAGCGGTTGGTACCCGATTTGCGAAAGGAAACGTATAAAAAACTTGTTATCAGGTGTTCGTTTGGTATTATTAATGCCGGTCGGAACTCGGCCTAAGCTTTACCTCTTTTTTAAAAAATTAACGCTCACTATATGAAACGTTGCCCAACAGTTGTGTATTTGCTACTGGCCGCTATAACGCTAACTGCCACAAATGCTTATACCCAAAAAACACCCGAAAACCTGGGTTGGAAATTAGGAACACAAGCCTATAGTTTTAGGCTGTTTACCCTGGAAGAAGCTTTGCAAAAAGCCGAAAGTATTGGTATCAGGTATGTGCAGGGTTTTCCCGGCCAAAAAATTGGTGGGGGAATAACAGGATCGCTCGATTACCACATGAGCGCCGAAAAGCGGGACTCGGTTTTGCAACTATTAAAATCAAAAGGTATTGCTATGCTTAGTTATGGCGTGGTATCGCCGCAAAAAGACGAGGACTGGCGGCAGTTGTTTGCCTTTTTAAAGGGCATGGGGATGAAGCAGTTTGCTACTGAGCCAGCCTTTGACAAGTTGCCACTGGTATCGGCACTTGCCGATGAGTTTAAAATTAATGTGGCCATTCACGATCATCCGCGGCCATCAATTTATTGGCACCCCGATACATTGATTAAATATACCGCCGGCCTTAGTAAGCGCATGGGTTCGTGTGCCGATATTGGGCACTGGGTACGATCGGGCCTTGACCCCGTGGCCATGTTACAAAAATTAAAAGGCCGTGTTTTTGAATTGCATATGAAAGATTTGCACGAGTTGCCATCGGTTGATTTTTTAGCTTTTGGTAAAATGTCGGCCGACGAGCGAAAAGCTTCGGGAAGCAGACAACCTGGTGGCCCGCACGATGTGCCATGGGGCTCCGGTAAATCTAATATAGACGCGGTTTTGATGCAGTTAAAAAAGCAGCGCTTTAAAGGCCCCATTTGGGCAGAGTATGAATATAACTGGGATAATAATGCGCCTGAAATAGCCAAAAGTTTGCAGTACGTTATAGAATTTGTAAAGACAATGAAGTAAGTAAAATGAGTTTTTAATAAAAAAGAATTTAAGTATTTTGTAACTACTCAGGTTTCAAATTAAATAAAAGTGTAAGGGCTTCAAAAACGTTTTGAGAGTTTTTGATTGTGGTGTCAATAACGGAACGCAGAATGGCAAAGCGGGTTGCACCGCGCTGGCTTCTGAACTGCCCGGATATTT
>JBBRUR010000108.1:0-16965 GCA_038247635.1 Chitinophagales bacterium | reverse complement strand
TACGTGCGAATATGCGAAACTTATGCAGCAGACCTTTGCAAGACCAAAAAAAGAGACCCCACCGGTTCAAACTATCCATCGATTTCATTAATTACCAACCAAGGCTGAACAAACCATTAATATTGTGGTTTTTGCTTATTAACAAGGCGGCTGCGGTTATACGAAACCCTTTAAAATGGGTACCAGTCAAATAAATTAAATATAAAGGCAAAGGATGCGGGCAGGTTATCTTTGCAAAAAATAAATAAGAGCCAAAATCCGTATATCCCTGAAAAATTCGATCACATTTAATCCAGTTGTAATGATAAATACCCAAAATACTGTTAAAGCGCTTAAAAGCCAGTATATCCCTACGGCCGAATTCTACAGCCAAATAATAGATAGTTTACAGGATTATTCAATTTTAACTGTTGATAACGACTTGATCATTAATAGCTGGAGTGCAGGTGCATCAACAATTTTTGGTTACACAACAGAGGAAGCTATCGGCAAAAATTTTGATCTCATTTTTACGGAACAAGATAAAATAAACGGCATTCCAAAACACGAAATTGACAAAGCATTAAAAGAGGGAAGAGCTATTGACAACAGGTGGCACCTTTGTAAGGATGGTAGTCAATTTTATGCCAATGGTCTGGTTTTTCCGCTAACAGGTTTAAAGGGAGAAATGCTGGGATATGTAAAAATATTACTTGACTTAACAGCAAAACGGAAAGCAGAGGAAGCTATAAAAAAACATGTAAAAGAACTGGAGGAACTTAATACGCATAAGGATAATATACTTGCAATACTTTCACACGATTTGAGAAGCCCATTAACAGGGATAATTGGAGCCGCTGACCATTTAAAAACGGATTTTGATAAAATGGAGCCCGACGATGTAAGAAAGTTACTTGAGCTAATTTATAAAGCGTCAAAAGAAGAATTAAGCATGTTGGACTATTTGGTGGAATGGGCAAGAATAAAATATGCAGCAGAGGCATTTTTTCCAACAAAAATTGAATTGGTAGAAAATATAAACAAAGTATTTCAAACCCTAAATGAAGTGGCCTCTTTAAACACAATAAATCTTCACCATGAAGTTGAAGAGAATACACAGGTTTTTGCGGATAAAAAAATGTTGCTTTCTGTACTCCAAAACATCGTTTCAAATGCAATAAAACATTCGCACAAAGGAGGGAAAATTACTATTACCGCTAAAACAAAAGTTGATAAGATTATTATTCAAATAAAAGATAGCGGCGTTGGAATGTCAAAAGAAATACAACAAAAAATCTTTACTCCGCAAATTGATTTTCTTACAGAAGCACGGAAACATAATAAAGGTGCCGGTATAGGTTTAATACTGGTAAAGGGGTTTTTGGAAAAAAATGGGGGAGAAATATGGGTTGAAAGTGAAGAAGGCGAAGGTTCCTCTTTTTATTTCACGTTGCCCCTGCACAAACCTTTGGATAAAATAGATATTGACGAGAATATTGATTTAAATAAAGAACTTTAAATGACTATCCGCAATCTGGTGCTAATATTTTAGAACCAGGCTTTTTAGCTTTTTTCACCAATTGTTGCAGCCTGCCTCTATGACGGTAGAGGTAGCACACTTAGCATAAATAATTTTATTTAGCCTTTTTCATTATTATTTTATATTTAGCATTAAGCTTACCAAATGGTGGATAATCATTAAACTTTAATAAGATGTAAGCTTTTTCGTTCAGCTAAGGTTTTTACTGCTGGCTAACGGGCAACAATAATCCCGCATATTCCAGTCAGGTTTATAAGCACTTTTGCTGATAATTAATCAGTAAAAAAATCTAACTCTCTACTTAAAACCACTGCATTACCCTGCTCCCCGTTTCCGGTGTTTTATCAGCCTTCCAAGTCGCAAGTGCAGGCTTGTACTTCGTCTTAACATTTTAAATACAAATACATTGTCATCTGCAATAAGCCCGTACAATGGTTAATTGGCGATAGTCAGGACTAACTTTACACACTTTATGGTTTTGCCCATTAAAAAGGTCAACTGCGGTTAATTTTTTTTTCAATCTAAGCAAAATGTTGGTTCAGAAATGCGCTATCTATCCGCCGCAAAATTTTAGTGCGCTGCTTAGCTACCACTGCCAATAATAATTCATAATTCATATTTACCTCCTTCTTTCTGCCTGATACTTGAACGTCGGTGCCGCCTATTAATTGCAGGGCCCCATAGTTATAGTAATGGTGTAATTGGGTAAGACTGTTGCCATGCGAACGGTGTACCCGTGGAAAGCTTGGGTCATGCAACAACTTTTCGTATTTGGCCAGCGTTTTTTACAAAAGAAAATTTTTGACGTGAGTAAACAAAATTTTGTTGGAGTTGCGCTCGGCTTCCAAGCAAACCACCTTTATAAGTAACACATATTGTACACCGTTAACGCCAGGCAGGGCTAATTACAGCAATTTAACGTTGAGCCTGGTAATGTAACGGACGAAATGTTGATACAGTTCCTCGCCACCGGGGTAAAGTCTTTTTTTGTTTAGTAGCGCTCCATTGCTTTTTTTAAATCTTCGCTATAAAGTAAAGTGCTAAAACGGATAGCCTTTATGTGTAGTCGTTAAAAGCAGCGATAAACACCACTTTATGATACCGTTTTTTACATTTGCCAGCAGGTCAAAGCCAACTTGCGGCAGAGCATAAATATTATTAAGGTTTGTTAAATAAAAAAGAAACAAATGAGTGAGATTCTATTGTGTATTGCCAGGCGTTAAAACACAGCATTTGTAGGTGAAGAATACATGCAAGGGCGTAAAAGTGGATGGATTTGTTTTAGGTGCATGAAGAAGAATTAAATTGATAAAACCTGGTTTAAATATGTCGGGGTACATGCCTACACAAGGTTAGGGATAGTAGGCCCCGGCAAAACGAGAGATACGTTTTATTAACATTTCGGGAAGCCGCAATAAATCTATGCCCTTGCCAACATTTATAAAGAGCAGCGTACCTTTTTTACCCGTAAACACTGAAACAAGCAAATGCGTTTGATTATTTGAACAAGATTTGAACAAGATTTGAACAAAGTTCTTATAGTATTGTATTAGCAAAGGAAAATTGAAACTTATCAACCGGTAAGATTTAAGACGTAATTCTTTTTGTTCAGCAAATATAAATTGGGTTTAAAAGTAAAATTAAATTTATAGCAGCAATATTTAAAACATAAAAAAACATGGCATTAGTAGGCAAAAAAGCACCTGTATTTAGTGCAGGTGCAGTAATAAACGGCGAAGAAATAGTAGAAAACTTTGGTATTCAACAGTATATTGGTAATAAAAATGTGATCCTTTTCTTTTATCCAAAAGATTTCACGTTTGTGTGCCCAACAGAAATTCATGCATTTCAGGAAAAACTGGCTGAGTTTGAAAAAAGAGATACAGTTGTAATTGGCTGCTCTACAGACACTGAAGAAACGCACCTGGCATGGCTGGCCACGCCAAAAGATAATGGTGGTATTGAAGGGGTAACATTTACCATTATAGCAGATACTGCAAAAATAATATCAATGAACTATGGTGTATTAGGTGGTGAATACGCATTTGATAATACAACAAGAATATGGTCATTTGCCGGCACTCCAATTGCTTATAGAGCAACTTTTTTAATTGATAAAACTGGTGTCATCAGGCACGAATCTGTAAACGATTTTCCGCTTGGCAGAAACGTAGAAGAGTACATTCGCCTGGTAGATGCACAATTGCATGTAGAAAAATACGGCGAGGTTTGCCCTGCAAACTGGGAAGAAGGTAAAGAGGCAATGACAGCAACCACAAAAGGTGTGGCAGAATATTTTTCAAAAAACTAAAGTGAAATAATGATAGAATTAGCAGAAGATAACCTGGAACAAATTATAGCAGAAAACAAAACGGTATTGGTACAATATTCAGCAGGTTGGTGCGGTAATTGCAGGTTGATGAAACCAAAATTTAAACGATTTGCTGCTGAGCAGCTTGATGCTGTTTTTGTAATTGCAGATGCGGAAAAGTTTCCGGGAAGCCGTAAACTGGCCAGTGTAAACAACCTTCCCACTTTTGCAAGTTTTAAAAATGGAGTTTTGCTTAGCCAGGTTCAAACAAATAAAGAAGAACAACTTAAAATGTTAATAGATGAAGCTACCTGTAATTAGGCAAATACAAAAAACCTGTACTGCCGCCGAAATAGAAGCCGCTATTAAAGTGTTGGAAAATACAGCAGAAGCCGCATCGCTTAAAGCCGAAGAAATAGATGTTATTGGCGAGTTGATATCTAACATGTGTGGTGCGTTAGATATACATGCGCTTATAGCAGATGGGATGCCTGAAAAAGATGCCGGTAACGCATTTATGAGAAAAGTATTAGGGTCTATAGATAAATAATACAATATTTTGCTTTGAAAAAGGATGCCCAAAAATGCATCCTTTTTTTATATCTCACCATTTTATCCTCTTAGGGTGTCATTGTGTTTAGTCAACCTTAGTAAAATGTACCCCGGCAATAAAACCCTTAAACACTCCATTGACCGAAGAAAATTGGTATTAGCCTTTTCGTTTTAACGGGGTAGCTTTTGTGCCATGGCAAAACGTATCAGATATATTGTAATGGTAACAATAGCCTAAATCAATATTTTGCAGGATCAAGCCCTAAATCTGCGCAGTTTTTATGAAAAAATAATCCCAACGGTTTTACGCCAGTATAATGTGACAAATTGTGTTAATAAAACGTAATCGAAATATTCCGGGGTTCCCTGCCCAACACAAAATCAATAATAGGAGCCGCCAGCGCCAAAAAAATTCGTAAGCAGCTTTTTAAATTGGTTTGGGCTTTTTTAGTAGGTTTTTGAGTAAAAAACTGCTACTTTTTTCATATTTATTTAATGTTGCTACATAATATTGATCCTGCTAAATCAGTACGCACTAAAAAGCAATTTTCATGAAACAAAAAACCATTTAATTAACAATATGTTTACCATAAATTAAATTTTACCTAACAATTTGTTAAAATAGCAATAATAAGTTTGCAACATTAAAACTAAAAGTTTATGAAGCAAACAACACTAAAACTATCCAGGCTATTATTTGTGTTCGTAATAATGTGCCTTCCCCATTTTTTAAATGCACAAAATATTACTGTTAAAGGTAAAATTACCGACGACAATGGTGCACCGGTTGAAAGTGCCAACATTCTGGCAAAAGTATCTAAAAAAGCAGCCACCAGCAGGGCCGATGGTTCCTTTGAAATTGCTGTACCCAAAGGCGAAAAATTAACCATTAGTTTTATTGGTTCGCAAGACCAGCAGGTAACGGCGTCCGATGATTTTATGACTATTGAATTGGTTGCTGTAAGCAAGGAAATGAGCGAAGTGGTGGTAACTGCATTGGGCATTAAAAAAGATAAAAAAAGGTTAGGTTATGCTTTACAGGAAGTGAAAGGCGACCAGTTAACAACTGCCCGCGAAACCAATGTAGTAAACCAGCTTGCCGGTAAAGTAGCAGGCGTTACGGTAGTGGGTAGCAACTCGGGTATCGGTGGTTCGGCAAGGGTGTCTATTCGTGGCGAGCGCTCGGTTGATTTAAATAAAAATCAACCGCTGTATGTAATTGATGGCGTACCTGTAAGCAATGCCATTACGGGCGGTTCGGGCCGTGGTAATTTAGAAGTTGATTTTGGTAATGGTGCAGGGTTTATCAATCCCGACG
The DNA here is from genome assembly GCA_038247635.1 of Chitinophagales bacterium. GTDB lineage: Bacteria > Bacteroidota > Bacteroidia > Chitinophagales > Chitinophagaceae > Segetibacter. The sequence goes on along the minus strand of JBBRUR010000108.1, from coordinate 11,265 downwards.
ACATTGAAAGCCTTACGGTTTTAAAAGGGCCTGCTGCCTCTGCATTGTATGGTTCACGTGCCGCCAACGGGGTCATCTTAATTAAAACCAAAGTTGGTAAAGCATCTAAAAAGGGCTTGGGTGTTGAAATCAATAGCAACCTTACACTTGAAAATGCATTGAAGCTTCCGGAGTATCAAACCGTTTACGGCCAGGGTAACGGTAATGGTGGGCCCTTTGCTTTTACCAATGGTGGGGGTGCCGGACTTACGGATGGTACCGACGAAGGATGGGGACCTGCATTTAACGGTCAAAGTTATCCACAATATAATTCGCCCCGTACTTTAAACGGGGTACTCATTCCCTTTACAGGTGGTGATTTAAATGCGCCAGCCGGCAGCATTATTACTGCCACACCCTGGGTTGCAGATAAAGATAATCTGAAAAATTTTTTACAAACCGGTGCTACTTTAACTAATAACGTGGCCCTTGTAGGTGCTAACGCCAATGGTGATTTTAGGTTAGGTTATACCAACCTTGATCAAAAAGGAATTGTTCCCAATACTGATTTAAAACGTACTACTTTCTCACTTTCCAGCAGCTATAATTTTTCTAAAAAATTATCTGTTCGTTCTTATGTTAGTTATATCAATGGTAATAGCAGCAACCGTCCTTCTATTAGTTATGGTACCGAAAGTATTATGTACCTGTTTAACTGCTGGTTACCTGCGTCTGTAAACGTGAGTGATATGCAACAACTTTGGATGCCGGGCGAAACAGGAAAGCGCCAGTATAACTGGAATTATAATTACCACGATAACCCGTACCTCACGCTTCAGCAAAATACCAATGGTCAATTTTACGACCGCTTAATTGGAAATATTTCTCTTAAATATGATTTTACTGACTGGTTAAATTTACAGGTGCGTACCGCTACCGACTGGAGCAATGAACGCAGGGAATACCGCAGGGCATTTAGTACCCAACGTTTTCCTTTTGGCGAATATAGGGAAGTGAAAATAGTAAACGAAGAGCGTAATTCCGACTTCTTGTTTTCAGTAAATAAAAGCATCAATAACGATTTTGCATTTACCGCAAACCTGGGCGGAAACCAGATGCGCCAAACATCCCGTTTTGCCGAAGATGTAGCCGGACAGTTAAACATAGCCGGTATTTATAGTCTTAATAATAGCCGAATACCATTGGTAGTAGAGCAAAATAATGTTGGTAAAAGAATCAATAGTTTGTATAGTGCGGCAGGTGTATCCTATAAAAATAGAATCTTTTTTGATGTTACTGGTCGCAATGACTGGAGCAGTGCATTAACTCTTCCGGAAGATTTGAAAGCATTTGGTAAACAAGACAATTCTTATTTCTATTCGTCCTTTGCATTAAGTGCAGTGTTAAGCGAAATGTTTGTATTGCCAACTGCTATTAGTTTTGCAAAATTACGTGCCAGTTACGCGCAGGTTGGTAACGATACCGATCCGTTTACTTACACACAAACATATAACCGCAGCGATCCGTTTGGTGCTGCCCAAATTTATGGTGAAACAAACAGGCTTAGTAACTTAAACCTGAAACCTGAAATCAGTTCCTCTGTTGAAGTAGGCGCGGATATCCGGTTCTTAAAAAACAAAATAGGGTTAGACGTTACTTACTATCAAAGTAAAACAGTTAACCAAATTTTAAATATTCCATTATCAGGCACTTCAGGGTACGACAGCCGTGTTATTAATGCAGGTTTGATCAAAAACTTTGGTGTAGAAGCGATTCTGAACATTAACGGTGCCAAAACCAAAAATTTTACCTGGAATACCGATATTAATTTTTCTGCAAACAGAAGTAAAGTGTTGGAATTAAGCGATGGCTTAACCAGTTATGTAATGGGTAGCCGCCGGGTAACCATTGAAGCGAGGGTAGGCGAAAGAATGGGCGACTTGTATGGTATTGGGTTTGCAAGGGTGCAAAGCACCAACCCGACTGCTCCTTATTACGATGCAAAAGGTGAGTTGACCGGTCAAATGGTATTTGATGCCAATGGCCGTCCAATTCGTACTACCAACCGTATTAAATTGGGTAACTACAACCCCGATTGGTTAATGGGCATCAGCAACAGGTTCAATTACAAAAACTTCAATTTTAGTTTCCTGTTTGATATCCGCTCGGGTGGCGAGTTGTATTCAGAAACACAAACCGTAGGCAGAGAAGGCGGTATTATTATGGAAACATTGGAAGGCCGTGCCACCGGTTACGATTTAACCCAGGCAGGTAATGGAGTGATTGGTGCAGGAGTGACTGCTTCAGCGGGAGGGTTTGTAAATAATACAAAAAAGGTAAGTGCAAGGGAATGGCATTCAGCATATACCGGTGGGCGTGGTATAGCAGAAGGCGTTATGTTTGACGCCTCTTTTGTGAAGTTGCGTGAATTGCAGTTTGGGTTTAATGTGCCTGTAAAATTGTTGACAAAACTTCCTTTTACAGCAATCAACATTTCATTGGTAGGCCGCAATCTTTGGGTTAATGATAATGTGCCACACGTTGATCCTGAAACCATGTCGTATAGTGGTGGAACTGCTTTGCCAGGTATAGAAAATATGGCCATTCCGTCAACACGTAGTTTTGGTGTTAACCTTAGTATTAAATTTTAATGATCAGTTATCAAAGGTGAATGGTCAATGGTCACCATTCACTATTCACCTTTGACTTTTTACTTTCGACGTTTCACTGTTCACCATTCACAGTTCACGTTTCACGTTTCACCATTCCCTTTCCCCATTCATTTTACAAAACATAATTTATGAAATTTATAAAAATAACCACAGCACTGTTTCTGACAGCCTTAATAGGTGGCTGCACAAAAGACTTTAGCGAAACCAATACCAATAGAAATAATCCAACCAGCGTAACACCCGATTTGTTGTTAAGTGGTGTAATCCGCAATATGATGAACCAGCAGGTAGGCGAAGCCTGGGGCATCGGTAATTTGGTGGCCCAGTACCACGCAAAAATTCAGTTTGTAAATGAAGACCGTTATTTATGGAATGAGCAAAATGGTGTATGGAACAGTGTTTACGGCAACAATAGAAATTTGCAAAATATTTTGGTTGCGGTAGAAGCTGATACCAAAAGCCCTTACCTGGGTGTAGGCCTCATTCTAAAATCGTGGATGTTTTCGCTGGCAACCGACGCTTACGGCGATGTACCTTATAAAGAAGCAGGCAAGGCAAAAACAGAAGGACTATACGCACCAGCCTATGATACGCAGGAAGAAATCTATACCGGAATTTTGGCAGATTTAAAAAAAGCCAACGAGTTGCTGGCAACAAGCAGCACAGGTTTAAGTGGTGATATATTATTTGGTGGCGGGGCTTCTTCCATTATAAAATGGAGAAAACTGGCCAACTCACTACGGCTGCGTTTGTTAATGCGCATTTCCAAAAAGAAAAATGTAAATGCAGATATGCAGGCTATTGTGGGCGACCCGGCAAACAATCCAATATTTATTGGTAATGCCGACAATGCAGAGCTAAAATACTTTACGGCTGCTCCCAACCAGTTTCCCTTGTATGGTTCAAGGGTAGGGTCGTTTGATGAGATAAGGGTTAGTAAAACACTGTCTGACCGACTTACTGCATTAAACGATACAAGACTAAATGTTTTTGGCCGTTCGTCCCAGGCCTCGGTTGCAGGCGGCACACCCAAAATAGAAGGTATTCCCAACGGCTTAGGTGATGTTGCAGCCTTAAATTTTAATGGCGGACCACAGGGTGTATCAAGAGTTGGCTACACGTTTGCATGTTTGGTTTGTAACGATGCAGGGCAGGCTGTGCCTGACGCCTCGGCTCCCCGTGCTATATTAATGAACTATGCAGAACTACAGTTCATTCTTGCAGAAGCCCGCGAAAAAGGAATGATTACCTCCGGTTCGGCCGATACCTATTACACAAATGGTATCGCTGCCAATTTTGATTACTGGAAGGCATTGGTACCATCTCAATACGGCCTAAATGTAAACATGCCCGCTGGTTATTTAATACAAGCTGCTGTTGCCTATGCAGGAACGCAAAATGATAAACTGGCAAAAATTGCTTTACAAAAATGGATCGCTTTATATTTTAACGGGCTGGAAGCATGGTTTGACTGGAGAAGAACAGGGATGCCTGAAATTGTTCCCGGTGCTTCTAATTTAAACGGAAATAAAGTTCCGGTGCGTTATATCTATCCACTTTCTGAGCAAGCTTTAAATGCTGCAAATCGCCTAAAAGCAGTTACAGCTCAAGGAGGCACAGATGACCTGAATACAAAAATGTGGCTAATTAAATAATCCGTCAGTCATTCAATATCATTTAATTAATAAAAACGAAACTCTTATAGTTTCGTTTTTATTTTTATTTTGTTTCAAATTAATTTGTGCAGATAAAATATCGTTTAATCTCTCTGTTGTGTGCAATCATCAGCCAGGTACAAAGCAGGTACCGGTTTTATAAGTGCCGGGCATTAACCCGGTTTTGCAATATTAAATAAAAGGCACCGGGCTTTTGGCCCGCAAGGCAATTGTGGGTTGGCAAAAAGCCATCTAAAGCAAATTGGCACAAACAGGGCCTATGCATTACATTCCCTCCGTTATAATTACCAAAGCCACCGCCCAGGCACCACACAAAGAAGCAAATAGCCTGTTGGTTTCCGGCTTGTTAATTTGCAAGACCGACAGTATAAAACAAGTAAAGCGGTGGAGAAAAAAGTGTCCAAAATTGAAGTATCTCAACAGCTCTGTTACGATTGGGCTGATGATCTCATTTCCAACAAACTACTTTTTTACAACAGGCATAAAATTTAAACGCGGGAAGATATAATTTTCACTCATCGTATTTTATTAAAAGTTGATTTACATTTTTATAAGTCCGGTGTTGGGGTGGCCTTTGTAGCAGGCTATACTAAATGTTGTTATAGCGTTTTACCATTTTACATTTACAAAAGTTCGGCCAACATGATAGCTTGTTGTTGTTGTATTTTTGCAGAGGTAATAACATTATTCCGTTTTTTATATTAAACAGGCCATATGGTAAAAGTTGAAGAACTGGTAATTAGCCGCAGCCAAAATAAATGCGAGTTATGCGGTAGCCCCCAGGGGATAAGCATGTACGACGTGCCGCCAAAAAGTGTACGCAGCCAAAACAACTGCATAATGGTTTGTGGAAAGTGTCATGCACAAATAGAAAAAAGAGAAGAGCCCGACAGCAAACACCTTCAATTTTTAACTGCCAGTATGTGGAGCGAGGTACCGGGCTTACAGGTAGTAAGCTGGCGGTTGCTTAACCGGTTGCGACACGAAGCATGGGCATTTGACAGCCTTGACATGCTGTACCTTGACGACCAAACCCTTGAATGGGCCAAAGCCACCGGCGACCACCTGGGCGATGCCACCGCCGACCTGCACAAAGACGCTTTTGGAAATGTGCTTACCACCGGCGACACAGTGTTGATAACACAATCCCTTAACGTAAAAGGAGCCTCCGTTAACGCCAAAGTAGGCACGCAGGTAAAAAACATTCGCCTGGTACCCGACAACCCCGGGCAAATAGAAGGTAAAATAGAGGGCCAGTTAATAGTAATACTTACCAAATATGTGCGCAAACAAAACGTGTAAGGTTGTAGTAGAACACTAAAAGAAGTTCATAACTTTTTAAGGGAATGGCAAGGGCGGAATGGGAGGGGTTGTACATATTAAATAGTTTGCAGTAGTGATAGACGTTTACAGCCCCTGAAAGCACATAACTTTAAAAAGCAAAAATGAACTAAAAAGTGTATGCTTTTAAAGGATTTTACACCAGCACCTTAGTAAATGCCTTTTGTAAAATGCTATCGAATTATTCACTTCTCCTTCAGCAATACTCAAACTATTATAATTAAAGCATATCCCCCAAAGCCTGAGCAGACGCTTCATTTCTTTTTAAAGAATCCCTTTACTATGGAAACCGCTATTGGGGAAATACACGCTCAGCCCATTTTATTTACTTTACAACAAACTTCCCCCGTTAAACATTTTACCTTAAACAATTTTTGGGACGTGCAAATTGTATTTCAACCTACCGCCATTTTTCTATTAACAGGTATTCCGGTAAATAAATTAACCAACCAGTTTTTTGATGCAACAAACATTTTTTCTAAAAATATAAAAAGCACCTTTGCACAATTGCAGTAAGCAAGTACTTATATTAATTTAATAAACATAGTGGAAACGTTTGCAAAAAACCTTGTTTAAAATGCACCAAAGGAACCGACGCTGATTGTCACAGCCTGTGCGCAAATGGTTCATCACCATGGAAATATTTATGTTAAATGGCTGGCAAATAAAGCCTGCTACTGTATTAAACAATTTAAAAGAAAATTTATTGAAAGAGTGGGCCTCTCTCCAAAAACATACGCCAGCATTGCACGATTAAACAGCTGTTATAATATCAGAAATAGTTTTCCCGATAAAGATTGGGCTTTATTGCTGCGGAATGCGGTTATTTTAATTATCAGCACGTGTCAAAAGACTACAAACAATTTACCGGACTCACGCTTTCTGCACTTCACTTGTTAGAAAAGGGTTGACCCGAAAACATGCCTGGTTTAGCAAAAAGCCTGTATAGAAGCCGGTATATAACCTCTTGCTAATAATTACCGCTGTTTGGCACACTCAATGCTAAATATAAAATGATTATAAAAAAGGCTGAATAAAATTACTAACAGTACACGAGTGCCACCTGTATGGTCATAGAGGCAGGCTAAAAAGACAGATGAAAACTGCTATAAAGGCCGGTTCCAAAATATAAACACCAGGTTGCAGATAGTCATTCTCTTAATGATATATAAAAAAATCCTTTTTTTACCACTAAAAAAAATTATTGCGGTTCAATTTTGTAAAACAAATACAAAATATGAGACGTACCTATTTCTTAATTATTTTTAATTTACTCATGACTACACAATTATTTACTCAATTTGCTGCGCCTACTATTATTTTAATTCATGGAGGTTTGCCCGGTGGCTGGTGCCGGAATAAAATACTTCCGGTGATGGAACAGAAAGGACTTAAAGTGTTACCAATTGACCTGCCCCGACATGGAGATGACAAAACACCTGCTACCACTAATACCCTTAATATAAAAAATAGCTTCTCCAAAAGGAGCAAAACGCTTTTAAATGAAATAACACCAATTAATTTTTTTAAGTGAATACATGACATTATACCGGATTGTAGATTTTAATTTAATTAAAAGTGTCCCCATTCCTTGCGAGGTTTATCGGCCACATCCCGGGCAGTTTTGCCAGTTTTATCCCAAAAGCACAGAAACAGTTGAGTATAACAATAAGAGCCTTGTTACGTAAAATAAAAAGGCTATAATTCTTTTTGCCTTTATAGGGTTTTTGCATATGCATACGCCCTTGCTCCGTATATGCTATAAAACAAAAAACCCCGGCATTCCGCTAAGGTCTTGTTCGGTTAGTTGTGGTGTGAGCTTCCGATAAAAATCGCGATGACATGAGGATTTTCAGTCCTTTCCCCGACACAATCCGGATTACACTTGTATGTTTTGTATGTAAAAAACCCCAGCATTTCTGTTGAGGTTGGATTGCAGCTTTTCCTGCTCCAAAAGTTACCATTCCTGCTATTTTATGTTTTAATAGTCCGCTCAGTTGGAGGGCGGCCATTGATCAAAATCGTACGGCGCCGGTACAAGGGCTACTTTTATTTACAGTAACACCAGCAATATTTATTAATATAGCGAGTTAGTTGAGCTTTGCAAGCGTGTATTTTAAGTTGTGCCCGCTATATGATAAAAAAACAGCAATCCGATGCCTACTACCATTTAGTGCAGAGCTATCGCAATGCGGAAGGAAACGTTTGCTTTCGATCCTTTAACAGCGATGCTGCATTTAAAATATGGTGGTTGGGTCAAAGCAGGTTTTTTTAAAATGGAAAGAAAAATGTTTATGGTTCAACCCCTGCCTGTCTGGTTTGCTAAGCATTAAATACCAGTATACGGATAAACCGCATACCAGTATAAGTGAATTGGTATTTGAAATATACCTGATTGGGTCGACATCGTTATTTTAAGTCACAACCATCCCAATCACCTAAATGGCGATATCCTTATTTCAATCTTAAAAAATAACTAAGGAATGCAGTTCATCATCCAGGGAGGCCAACAGCGATTTTGTTATGCAACGTGTGCATTGTGATAAGAATTTCCTGCCAGGATTAAATGAAGGAACCAATGTTGAAGTGGCAGGCTTTTTAATAACAGGAGTACCGTCCGCACACAATACAGTTAAGAAAAATGAGCAGGGCGAATGTAAAATTATGGGGTATCTTATACTGTTTGGAAGCTACTCAGTCTATCATTTAAGAGATATCAGCTTGTTTGATGGATTAACGGAAATTTTAAATAGCTATTAGATCGACATAGCGCTACTGTCCATCAACGGTTATAAGCCATTGAGAAGGGTAGCAGGTAATATAGATTTGCGGGAAGCAGCCTCCTTAGGAAAAACGATTGGGGCGAAACTGCTGATACCGCACCACAATGATCTTTTTGAATTTAATACGGAAGATCTGGCCTTGTTAGAAGCAGCATGCAGGCAACAAGCCGTTCTATACAACGTATTGAAAGATGGGTTGATTTACCGGCACGACCAAAACGTTTTTTACCAAGAACCAACGAATATGAATGAAAACCAGTATTATTGTGAGCGTGAATTTGCAACGGTGAACGGTCAATATTTCACCATTGATCATTCAACATTTACAAATCGAAACTTCATTTTATTGATTACATAATATTAATTAAACAAATAAATACGATTACCATGCAAAATTCAAGGAGAAAGTTTTTGAGGAATTTGGGTGGGTCTGCAGCTGCCCTAACCCTGGGAGCGCAGGCCGCTGCTGCACCAACTGCCATACGGCAGCAGCTCATATCAAATATCAGAGTCAGCTCTGTCGATAAGATTCGAATTGGGCTAATTGGAAGCGGCATTATTGGTCACTATGATACCGATACTGCGCTAAAGGTAGATGGGGTGGAACTGGTAGCTGTCTGTGATTTGTATACCGGTCGGCTTGACAGGGCGAAGGAAAAATGGGGTAGCCAATTATTCACTACCAGGGATTACCGGGAATTACTGGCTAAGAACGATATTGATGCGGTACTGATTTGTACACCGGATCACTGGCACCAGCGTATGGCCATTGACGCTATGAAGGCCGGTAAGCATGTGTATTGTGAAAAGCCAATGGTTCAAAAAATTGAAGAAGGCCAGGCAATTATCGACACACATAAAAAAACTGGCAAGGTTTTTCAGGTAGGAAGCCAGCGTGCAAGCAGCGTAGCTATATTGGAAGCAAAAAAATATTTTGAAAAAGGTGCCATTGGCGAATTGGCTTATGTGGAAGCTTACTGCGACAGAACGGATGCCAAGGGTGCCTGGCAATACTCTATTCCTACTGATGCATCGCCCGCTACGGTTGACTTTGATACTTTTTTGGGACATGCGCCTAAAGTGCCGTTTGATGCAGAACGCTTTTTTCGCTGGCGTAATTATAAAGATTATGGAACAGGTTCTGCCGGTGACCTTGTGGTTCATTTGCTAACCAGCCTCCACGTAATTACCGGTTCCATTGGCCCCAATAAAATCTTTGCCCTGGGCGAAGTAAATTATTGGAAAGATGGCAGGGATGCATACGACCTCTTAAACTCTTTTATGATGTATCCTGCAACAGCTACATTACCATCGTTTCAACTGTATACCCGCATCAACCTGGCCAGTGGAGAAGGTAAAGGTGGCTTTGGTATAAAATTGATAGGCACAGAAGGAGCGCTGGATATTGGCTGGAATGATTTTAAACTGATGACGCTTAAAAGAAGTTCAGCCCCGGGCTATGGTGGTTACGACTCTTTTGACAGCTTTTCGGCCGGGCAAAAAGAAGATTTTAAAAAATGGTATGATGCAAAATACGATGATAAAAAAGGCGGCTTCGAAATGGGCAAAACCATCGAGTTTACTGCCCCGTCGGGGTATGATGACCGCCTTGATCACATGATTACTTTTTTCAATGGCATCAGGTCGGGTACGCCCATTGCAGAAGATTCCGTTTTTGGTTTAAGAGCAGCCGGCCCTTCCATTGCCTGTAATATTAGCGCTGCACAAAACAAGGCACTAAACTGGGATGCCAATAAAATGAAGTTGGTTTAACAAACGAACAGGTTAAAAAATAAAACGGACTACTCAAACTTTTAAATTCGAATAATAAAACTATCAGACGTCATCAACCCCCGCAATAAATTTTTCAGGCAATGTGGTACCTTATTGGGCGGTGCCGTGCTATCCCAAAGCTCTGCCAAAAAACTGCTGGCTGCCAACGGCATGGGTAAACAATTAAGGTAAATGGACACCTTTGGTTGCAGGCAAGTAAGCTTTGGCCCAACCGGGATTGCACGCCCAATTTGGAAACTGTATTTGCGGATGTTAGTTGTACCGGCACTGACGGAGTAAACCCATGGACAGCACCCTTCGCTACAATGTCTGTTAGCCGGATCAATGGCTTTATCAACAAATACAAAGTGCCGGTATCAGGCTCTTCTTATGGGGTGGGCTTTAATATGTGGGATGCCGGTCAGCACCCGAAAATAATGAGGGCTATTAAAATTGTAGTGGCCCGGTTAAGCCAGGTAAAAAGGAAAACATTTGGTATATCAGTTGGCAAGCCAAAGCGGTTAAAAACACCGGTAGAACCTGACGCACAGGACCCAATTCTAAAACAAATAATAGCTGTGTGTAATGACCATGGTATTGAAGCCAACCTGCACAACCATACCTATGAAGTTAAAAAGGGGATGCACGATTTAGAGGGTACCATAAAGCGCATACCCGGCATCAGGCTGGGGCCGGATTTAACTGGCTCATGCGGGCGGGCATCAACCCGGTTGATTTTATCAATACTGATGGAGAACAGATTGTTCACCTCCACATCCGCGACCAATATGCGGAGGGCAACCGGACAGAATACCTGGGACAGGGGGTTACCAATTTTAGTGATATTGCCAAAGCATTGAAGGCACAACATTTCAATGGCAGTGCCGGTATTGAACTGGCTTTTCCCAATAATTTTACACCGGTGAATCCTTTAAAAGAAGATTGGAAAATGAGCCGTCAATATGTAAAGAAGATCTTCGGCTGGTGAGCACATGTTGCAATACTTAGCGTGTAATAAAGGCTATACCGGTTTTAATTGTT
>JBBRUR010000107.1:0-17020 GCA_038247635.1 Chitinophagales bacterium | reverse complement strand
TGCAATCCCCGCGGCAATTGAAGTGGGATCAAGAAACGACGACATTCTGAATCCCTGGAGGCCGATAAAAGATGAAATGGTAAACGATGGGTAATACATTGCCCTGGCAGTAGCTACATCTGTATAAGCAGCGGTAAGTTCGTGCATGGCCGCATTTACATCGGTCCGGTTTAGTAGTAAATTTGCAGGAATGCCAGTATTTATTTTACCGGGTATTGAAAGTTCCATTAAGGATGAACCTCGTTTAATTTGCTGTGGGTACCTTCCCAGCAACATATTAATACGGTTTTCGCTTTCTGCAATTTGTTGTTTTACGGCAAACTCAATACCGCGGGTACGTTTTGTTTGCGCTTCAAATTGTAGTACGGCCAATTCTGTTGCCCTGCCACCTAATTTTTGTGCTCTTACAATTTCAAGGGCCTGCTCCTGCAATTGAATGTTTTTACGAACAATCTCAATTTCATAGTCCAGCCCTAATAATTCATAATACAGGTAGGCAATTTCCGCCACAAGATTGGTTTGAAGAAAGCGTGTACCCTGTACCGTGGCCAGGTACCTGGCCGCTGCGCTTTTTTTCATATTACGTAGTTTGCCCCATACATCAAGCTCCCACTGGCTGCGTAATCCTATCAACACATCGGGTACCAAACCTGGGATACGCATGTCTGGCGTAATATTACTACTTTTATTAAGGTCTGCGTTACCTACCCCGTTCATGGTGTAAAATGCATAACGATCTGCCTGCAGATTAATAACTGCATCCAATGTAGGCATTGTTAATGCCTTACTTATGCTTACGTAAGTACCTGCAATATTTACCTGTTGCGCAGCACTCAATAAATCGGGATTGTTGGCCAGCGCCGTGTCAATTAGTTGTTGTAGCACACTATCTGCAAAAAATGTTTTCCATGCCAGTGCAGCAATGTTATTACTGTCTGCTACTTCCTTAGGGTAAGTGGCTGGCAATCTGCTAATATTATGGGGCTGGCTAATTTTTTGGGGAATGTTACAAGCGTTTAGCAATAAGATAATACATGCAATTCCGGTGCTCCACTTTATTAGTAATAAATTCTTAAGCATTTGTGTGGTTAGTTTCGTTGGTTGAAAAGGTTTCTTCTACTTTATGACTTATAACTTCTTTTTTTATATGCGGCGATTTCTTTTTTTTTCCTGCCATTTTTTCAAACAAAACAAACAACCCGGGAATTACTACCACCCCTGCCAGTGTGCCTATTAACATGCCAAACAATGCCGCCGTGCCTATGCTTCTGTTACCCATTGCACCTGCGCCACTGGCTATACAAAGTGGAATAAGACCTGCAATAAATGCAAAAGAGGTCATCAATATTGGTCGCAGTCTTGCAGCAGAGGCTTCTACCGCTGCCTCCATAATTCCTTTTCCTTCTTTGCGCCGCTGAACAGCAAACTCAATAATGATGATTGCATTTTTACCCAGCAACCCTATCAACATTATCAGGGCTACCTGGGCATAAATATTATTTTCAAGGCCCAACATTTTTAGCCCGAGGAAAGAGCCAAACACCCCGGCAGGCAACGATAATATTACGGGCAACGGTAGTAAAAAACTTTCATACTTTGCTGCGAGCAAGAGGTACACAAACACCAGGCAAATAATAAAAATATACACGGCCTGGTTACCACTTATAATTTGTTCTCTTGTCATACCGCTAAATTCGTAACTAAACCCACGGGGTAATTCTTTTGCTGCCACTTTCTGTATTGTTTTGATGGCATCGCCACTGCTGGCACCAATTGCTGCATCGCCATTTACCAATGCAGAAGTGTACATGTTATACCGGGTAAGTTGTTCGGGTCCAAATACTTTTTCTAATCGTATAAACGTACCAAAGGAAACTTGTTCGTTTTTGTCATTTTTTACAAACAGTTGCATAATGTCTTCCGGCTTGTTTCGGTACTGCGGATAGGCTTGCACCATCACTTTATACATTTGTCCAAACCGTATAAAATTGGTGGCATAGAAACTGCCCAACAGGGTTTGTAGTGTACTCATGGCATTATCTACCGTTACCCCTTTTTTTGCCGCTAAATCATAATCAATATGAATGAGGTATTGAGGAAAGTTGGGATCGAAATTGGTGAATCCGCTGCCAATCGTATTTTCCTTTTTCAATGCTTCAATAAAATTGTTGGTTACGGTAGCTGTCCTTTGTAAATCGCCACTGCCCGTTTTATCTAATAGCCTCAGTTCAAACCCGCTGGTGTTGCCAAAGCCCGGTACGGTTGGTGGAGGAAAAAATTCTATATTGGCATCCTTAATATGTTTTGTTTTTTCTTTCAGCAGTTCTATTACCTCCGTAACCGACTCTGTTCTGTTTTTCCAGGTGGCCAAATTAATCATCCCCATTCCATACGATGCGCCGGCTACTTCGCTTACCAAACTGTATCCTGCCAATGTGGTTACATTCTCTACTGCCTGTATTGTTGATGCTGCCTGCTGAACCTGATCCATTACTTTTTCGGTGCGTTCAAGTGTTGCACCTGCCGGCGTACTTACATTTACATACACCATGCCCTGGTCTTCATTGGGAATAAAGCCACCAGGCAATACGGTGCTAATGCCAAAAGTAGCCGCACAAAAAACAAGTAGTATGCTTATGGTAAGTACCCTGCGGCCAGCGGTTTTACGCACCAGGCCTTTATAGCTATTTTCAACCTTTCCAAAACCCACATTAAACGAATTGAAGAACCTGTTGAGTAACCCTTTTCTTTTTTCGGGTGGCACCGGATTGTGTTTAAGTAATAAAGCACAAAGCGCCGGTGTAAGGGTTAAGGCATTAATGCCAGAAATAACAATTGCTATGGCCATGGTAAGGCTAAACTGCCGGTAAAAAATACCCACTGGTCCGCTTAAAAATGCAACGGGAATAAACACAGCACTCATTACAAGCGTAATGGCAATAATGGCTCCTGTAATTTCTTTCATGGCGGCTATGGTGGCATCCATTGCTGACAAGTGTTGTTCTTCCATTTTTACATGCACAGCCTCCACCACCACTATGGCATTATCCACCACAATACCAATTGATAACACAAGGGCAAACAACGTAAGCAGGTTGATAGAGAAACCAAATAGCTGCATAAATGCGAGGGTGCCTATCAGGGCTACCGGTACCGCAAGTACGGGTATCAGCGTAAAGCGAAAATTTTGAAGAAAAATATATACTACTATAAACACCAGTATAAATGCTTCCAACAACGTTATTAATACTTCATGTATTGACGCATCTAAAAAGCGACTTACGTCATAGGCAATATTAAACTTCATCCCTGGCGGAAACTGGGTAGTCTTTAGTTCCCCCATTCGTTTTTTTACATTTTCAATTACCTCCTGTGCATTGCTTCCAGGCCGTTGCTTCATCATAATATTTGCAGAAGCTTTCCCATCGGTTTTGCTTACCATGCTATAGGTGAGTGCCCCAAACTCAACATCTGCAATATCTCTAAGCCGTAAAATACTTCCATTCTCCAGGCTTCGCAACGGTAGATCTTCATACTGTTTTGCCTCTAAAAATTTACCGGTATACCTCATCACAAACTGCATATCTGCAGCAGCCTTACCACTGCTTTCGCCCGTTTTGCCAGGTGCGGCTTCCACATTTTGATTGCGCAATGCCTGCACTACTTCATCTGCACTAATGTTGTAGCTTACCATTCGTTCCGGCTTCAGCCACACCCGCATACTGTACTCTTTTTGCCCCATGATTTCTGCAAAGCCCACCCCATCTATTCGCTTTAATTCCTGTAGAATATTAATATCGGCAAAATTATAAATGAAGGCTTCGCTTGCTGCGGTATCGTCGCTAATGATGTTGAGATACATCAACATACTATTCACCTCTTTTTCGGTGGTAACGCCAGCTTTTATTACTTCTTCCGGCAGTTCATCCAGCACCGTAATTACCCGGTTTTGAACGTTCACCGCTGCCATATCGGGGTCGGTACCAACTTTAAAAAACACCTGTATCAGGGTTGTACCGTTATTGCTGCTTACACTACTCATATAAGTCATGCCGGGTACGCCGTTAATGGCTCTCTCTAATGGCGTAGTTACCGCTTTTGTACATACTTCGGCATTGGCGCCGGTATATTTAGCGGTAACCATTACGCTGGGTGGAACAATATCCGGAAACTGTGTTACGGGCAGTGTAAATAGCGCAAACACACCCAACAATGTTATGATGATGGAAATGATGAGTGAAAGTATAGGTCGTTGTATAAATGTCTTTACCATTAATATTTTTTGAGGGATTACGAGTCGAAAAATTGGCGGGGCGGTTGTAAATAATAATATTGTTAAATACCAGCAAAGGGAATGGGTGCATTTCAGATAATCGCCCGTAATTCAGGTGTGTAAAGACACCGACCGGTTATGACCCGTGGATTGTGTACTCACAAACCACTAGCGGCAGCTACTGTTTGAAGTGCAGCCATGGAAATCACCTTTGCCTTAATTCTGGTGCCTTCCCTGAGGTTCTGGATACCTTCGTACACAATTTGGTCACCCTTTTTTAAACCTGATTTCACCAAATAATATTCCCCAAGCCGGGTAGTATATTCAAAAGCTCTTTGCCGAATGACATTGTTTTTGTCAACTATAAAAACATAACTGCGATCCTGTATTTCAAAAGTGGATTTTTGCGGTACCAGCAGGCTATTGTTTACATCAGCCTGCAATACTACTTTACCCGTTGCCCCATGTTTTAACAGCCCCTGTGGGTTGGCAAACCTGGCTCTAAACGTTAGCGATCCGGTACTGGGGTCAATCTCTCCATTCATGGTTTCTATAATTCCTGCATATTTATATGCGCTACCATCACTTAGTTCTAACGAAACACTATCGAAGCCGCGGTTGTCCCTGTTTTTTATCCTGTTAAATCGCAGGTATTCATTTTCCGAAACGCTGAAATATGCAAAAACAGATCGAATATCGGTGATAGATGTCAGCATCGTTCCTTCATCAATCAGACTACCTTTTTTTAATGGCAACCTGTTTATAATTCCGTCAAAAGGTGCCCTTATTATAGTGTATCCTTTTTTTAATTTAGCCTCGTCTGCAATTGCCCTTGCCTCTCTTACTTTTGCCTCTGCAGCCTTAAGCCTGGCTTTAGCCAGGTCAAGTTCTATCTGCGTAATTACTTTTTTATTTACCAATATATTTACCCGTTCCACTTCCAGTTCGGCGGTCTTTGCTTCGGCCAGGGATATATCTACATTGGCTTGTGCTTTGGCCTCTCCAATAACCAGTTCGCTGGTGCTTAATTGAAAAAGTGCCTGCCCTTTATTTACCGGCCTGCCTTCATCAACCAGAATGTCCTCTAAAAATGCATGTATCCTGCTTCGGATTTCTGTGTTTTGAAATGCCTGTATATTGGCAACGTAGGCCGTATTAATCATTGTATCTCTTTGGCTAATTGCGATTACAGGAATTTCAGGCACTTCATCCATTGCTTTGTCTTTGCTAAAAGAAGATGAACAGGAAATAAGGCCACACAGAGGCAAAGAAATTATGTAGAATAATTTATTCATTTTGGAAGGGAGTATTTAAAAAAAATGATTATAAATAGGTAATACTTATGTGTAAATAAGTAACATTTATTAACTAAAAATGTAAACGGCAGCTGATAGCAACGTTAATAGTAACGAAAAGATTTTTAGAAAATAGAAAACCTGTAAAGTGAAGCAAAACATGTATTGAATGAATTGAGAAAATAACCAGGGAAAGGTTTGTTTTCAGGAATTTTGCTTAAAATAGCATAAGAAAGACGATTATATGCAATCGTTGTTTTTTTAGTGACAACCCTTCTGTTTTTAGAAGAAATTATTTCATCTAAATCTTTATCCCTGGTATTTGAATCAGAATTTTTTTCATTTGAATTTGAGAATGGAAACGTTTTGCTTTGATCTGTCTTTTTGGACGTTTCCCGCTGCGAACCAGCAGGCGTAAGCGAAATCAACTCAAATAAACCAGCAAAAAAAGTAGAAGTTGGAAGAAAGTTTAAAGAAACGAGACTAACAAACAAAAAAAGCCATACTGCTTTACGGAAAAGCTGCAATGAGTGGTTTAAATGGTTCTTTTTCATTTTCAATAAAGGTAACTGTGTTTAATTTTGGAGTAAATACCATTGTGCTAATTTAACTTTATCTTAGAATGTCCTTAGTGGTATCCAAAAAAAAATACAAACTGAAATAGTACTTTACCCGCCACCTTATATTGTGTTACAGATACATGCTTAGCATGTAGTTATAAATTAGGTTTTAATTTAGATGCATAGCTATTGTACAAAAATACCCTGTTTTACAAATCAACTTTTTTGCTATCTACCTGGCCACACTATTATTGCTAACAACTTCAAAATCTTTGTTCACAGGAAGATTTTTTAAAGCCGTTCGGTAGTTTTAAAATATATTTTAACTATTTACCTTTTAAAGATTGATAAAAAAATAGTTTTGCTAATGATACAAATAGTTACATAATTGTGCCCGGCCGAGGTTAGCCGAAGCAAAAGGTTATTGGTAGTTAATTAATACCCAATTATTACCGGGTAATTTGTCTATAATCAATAAAGTGTCCAAATACGTAGCATTCACTGCTTTAAATACAGGTTCCCGTACAAAAGCAAATATACCAAACAAAAAAGTTAAGAATTAGACCAAAATTTCAGTACCGGTTTGTTAGCAAATTATGAATAAGGAAAAAATATTTCTTTTATTTTAAGCATAGGAAGTTTTGTCAGGAGCGGCGTACAAGGTGGTACCGTTTGTAATAAGGCAAACCATCCCGCATACTGCCCACTAATGCAATAACTGTTTAACCACAGTAGTTGATAAACCACAAAGCATACCTCAATTTTACCAGGTAGCCTTTACCTTTGCACAATGCTCCTATATATAAAAAACATGGTATGCCATCGGTGCAGGATAGTAGTACAAACAGAACTTGAAAAACTGCAATTGCACCCGGTCAACATTGCGTTGGGTGAAGTGGCGATTGAAGAAAAGCAATTGTCGGACGAACAATTAAATAAGCTTTCTAAATCTTTACAGGCCGTTGGATTTGAACTTATAGACGATAAAAAAAGTAAGCTCATAGAGCAGATAAAAACTTTTGTTATTAGCCAGGTGCATTACAGCAACGAGCAGCCTACCAAAAATTATAGCGAGCTTTTATCGCACCATTTACATCACGACTACTCGTATTTGAGCAACCTCTTTTCGGCTGTGGAGGGCATTACTATTGAGCAGTACATCATTAATCAAAAAATTGAAAAAGTAAAAGAGCTGTTGATGTATCATGAACTGTCGCTTTCCCAAATTGCTTTACAGTTAGGCTATAGCAGTACTGCGCATGTAAGCAACCAGTTTAAAAAGCTCACCGGTATTACTCCTTCTGCTTTTAAAAAGCAAGGTGTAAAGCGCAGGAAGTCGCTGGATGATGTGGGCAAACCATAATCATGCAATACTTATCCATAATTGTGTAAACATGCCCGCTTGTATTGGTGATAGTTTTGTAAATAAATAAATACTATGACCCATACATATATAATTACCGGCATGACCTGTGGAGGATGTGTTGCCAAAGCAAAAAGCCAGTTGTTGAAGGTTAGCGACATTACTGACACCAATGTTCAACTGGCTGCGCCGCAGGCAACCATTACCATGCAAAAGCACATTCCCGTTGCTGCATTACAGGCTGCATTACAAAAAGCAGGCGATTATACCATTTCGGAGGCCGACGGTGGTATGCACCATACAACCGCAACAGAGGAACCAAAGTCGTGGCTGGCCACCTATAAACCCATTTTGCTTATTGGTGTATACATTACAGGCATAACCTTATTGATAGAAGCCGTTAGTGGCAGTTTTGATTGGGAAACCTTGATGCGACACTTCATGGCGGGGTTCTTTTTAGTCTTCTCGTTCTTTAAAATGCTTAACCTGAAAGGCTTTGCCGAAAGCTATTCCACCTACGATGTTGTGGCTAAAAAGTGGATGGACTGGGGCTATATATACGCGTTTATTGAGCTGGGCCTGGGCGTTGCCTACCTGGTTTCATGGAACCCACTGCTTACCTATGCAATTACACTGGTGGTTATGAGCATCAGCATTATTGGTGTATTGCAAAGTGTGCTTAATAAGCGTACCATACAATGTGCCTGCCTGGGTGCCGTGTTTAATTTACCAATGAGCACCGTTACTATTATTGAAGACGGGCTAATGATAGGCATGAGTGGAGTAATGCTTATTAATTTATTGTAAAAATAGCGAGGCAGGATTATTGCAGCATTGTTTAGTATTAAGTGCTTTAATTTCAAATTATGAAAATAAAAGCAATATTATGGCGATTATTTAAAGCCTTATTTGTACGTAAAAAAGACTGTTGTAAATAGAAGTAACATTTGAAAAAGAAGAATAGAAATATTAAAATACAAGCGGCGTTGCTAATGCTGGTGTTTTCATTTAACACTTTGTTTGGCGTTGCCTGTTCTTTAGGTTTTAATATGGAATACTACAAATACCACCACAAAAAAGAAGCAGAAAGTATCCCTGCTTTACACCATCATCGTCATTATAAAGAAAGTAAAGCACAACATCCTTCAAACTCTTCTAACAGCAATAATGACGAATGTTGCGGGCATGGCGTAATCTCCTTTAACCTGCCTGATAAAACCATTCCGGACCAGGTTTCCATGGTTCATCCGGTGTTTGCTACTGCATTTATTGCATTGTACTTTCAACCTGATTTATTACAGCCTCATTACCTATTTTGTAACATACCAGCATTTACCCAAAGTTATCACCCACCTATCCCCGACATCCGTATAGCCTTACAATCTTTTTTGATTTAATTTAACGTGTACAGTCTAAAAGCAGGCGTACTTTTTATAGCTCTACCTCCTATTTGTCATATTTGAAAGGAGATGTATAAGTGGTCTTGAATTTAAGTTGAATACTGAAAAAAAGTACACGAGTGCGACGCACCAACTGCCTGATAGTAGCACTATAGCCCTGGCTCAAAAAATAAAATCACGTTTTATCGTTTCTATCATTAAAGTTGAAGTTGACCACTGAAAAAAAGTATAAGCGTGATCTCTACCACAGTAAAGACTTAATAGTAGCAACATTGCCCTGGCTCAAAAAAATTATTTATTACAATCAACATTAAATCAATTATACAATGAAGAAGATCCTATTAATAGCTGTTGTGTTTCTTAGTGCTTTTACCAATCATTTAAAGGCGCAGGATGCTACAGATAACACCCGTTTATCAGAGGTGCTGAAATCGTATTACAACATAAAAAATGCCTTGGTGGCAGGTGATGGTAAAACCGCGGCAACAAGCGCAACGGATTTTAGCAAAACCCTAAACGGGGTTTCATACCAGCAAATTTCGGAGGGCAATGTAAACACCTTATTGAAAGATGCGGGTACCATAGCCGATGCAAAAAGCATAGAAAAACAAAGAGTTGCTTTTATTAATTTCTCATCAAATATGGCAGAAATGGCCATGGCATTAAAACTTTCCGATCAACCGGTATACATACAATATTGCCCTATGAAGAAGGCTTTGTGGTTAAGCAGCGAACAGAATATTAAAAATCCTTATTACGGTAACAGCATGCTTACCTGTGGTAAGGTAATGGACACGATTCAGTAATATAAAAATCGGGCGGTTACTGCTGCCTTTTTTTAATTAACCAATAACAATGAAGTATTTAATCGTTATAACAATTCAATTATTAATTGGGGTAACATCCTTAGCACAGCACGAAGGGCATAATATGCCTGCCAAACAGCAGCCGGCAAAAACGGAAATATACACCTGCCCCATGCACCCCGAAGTGCAAAGCGACAAGCCGGGCAGGTGCCCAAAATGCGGCATGGACCTGGTAAAGAAAATGGTAAAGAAACCATTGGCCAAACCGGCAACTAAAAACAATGCTGCTATGGCCATGAAAAAAGACACCCTGCCGGCAGTACATAACCACGATGTGATGGACATGAAAAAGGATGAGGAAAAAAAAGGCATGGATATGAAAAGCATGGATATGGGCGGTCACAAACATGGTAGGGAATCCGACACAACAAAGGAGGAAATGCCCTATGCAGGTAAGGTGAATATGGCACGCGGTAAAACTGTTCGGTACGATTTATATGTAACCGATACCACGGTTAATTACACAGGTAAACGCAAACATGCTTTTGCGGTTAATGGTACGCTGCCTGGTCCCGACCTGGTGTTTACCGAAGGCGATACAGCGGCTATTTATGTACACAACCTTGCGCAGCACGAAACCTCCATTCACTGGCACGGCGTAATACTGCCTAATGAATTTGATGGTGTGCCATATTTAACTACCCAACCCATACGTACCGGAGAAACACATTTGTACAAATTTGCGGTTCAGCAAAATGGAACCCATTGGTATCACTCGCACAGCGGATTGCAGGAGCAGGCAGGTGTGTATGGTGCGTTGATATTTAAAAAGAGAGCCGGGCAAAATGAAATGCCGGTGAACGGCGATCATGGTGTGATGGACATGGGCAACATGATAATGATGACCCAACCCGCTAATGGAGGGGAACATGCCATGCACAACCAAATGATGAAAAAGCCTGCCCGTATGCAAGGTGGGGATAGTGCTTTGGCTGATGCGCATGCCGGGCACAACATGGCTGACATGAAGATGCCTGAAAAATATTTAAACGGGGATATGAAAGGCATGGATATGAAAGATATGGACATGAAGGGAATGGATATAAAAGGTATGGACCACGGCAATATGCAAATGAGCCCCATGGCCAAAAAAGGTGACGGCAAGTACAACAAAGAACAAACGATTGTATTGGGCGAATGGACCAACGAAAAACCAATGGAGGTACAGCGCCGGTTGCGAACCGTAAACGATTGGTATGCCATACAAAAAGGGAGCACGCAAAGCTATAGTGAAGCCATAGCCGCCGGTCATTTTGGAACCAAGCTAACCAACGAATTTAAGCGTATGAACGCTATGGACGTAGCGGATGTGTATTACGACCGATTTCTTATAAACGGAAGACCAGACTCCGAAGCGCCACAATATAAAGCGGGCGACAGGGTAAGGCTGCGCATTGTAAATGCTGGTGCCTCAAGCTATTTTTGGTTAGGCTACGGCGGTGGTAAAATGACGGTAATTGCCAACGACGGCAACGAGGTAGTACCTATAGAAGTAGACCGGCTGATTATAGGTGTTTCAGAAACCTACGATGTGGTGGTGACCCTACCCGCCAATATGAGTTATGAGTTTAGAGCCACGCCCGAAGACCGTTGCAAAGCGGCTTCGCTTTGGTTGGGTAGTGGCATGAAAATGCCGGCACCCGTGTTGCCCCGCCTTAAATATTTTGAGGGCATGAAGATGATGAACAACATGATGAAGATGAATGGCGATATGAAAACTATGGACATGGACATGGCCCTTCAAAAAATGGATATGAATATGGTAATGTACCCTGAAGCCTCCACAGCAACCTCCCCTAACCCCTCTAAAGGAGGGGAACATGAAAACCACGAGATGGATAATATGCAGGGTCAATCAATGTCTCCTTCCGCCATGGCGGACAAGCCGGAGGTCGGTGGGATGGTTACGCTCAATTATTCCATGCTAACATCGCCCACAAAAACTACGCTGCCCAATGCGCCTTACAAAACACTTGAATTTGAATTGACCGGCAACATGAACCGTTATGTATGGTCCATTAACAACAAAGTGATAAGCGAATGGGATAAAATAATGATTGAAAAAGGGCAGAATGTACGCATCATTTTATACAATAACTCCATGATGCGCCACCCAATGCACCTGCATGGGCACGACTTTAGGGTATTAAATGGACAGGGGGAATATGCACCGCTAAAAAATGTGTTGGACATAATGCCTATGGAACGCGACACTATTGAGTTTGCAGGTAACCAAAGTGGCGACTGGTTTTTTCATTGCCATGTATTGTACCACATGATGGCCGGCATGGGCAATGTAATCAGCTATAAAAATTCGCCACCCAACCCCGAACTGCCAGATGCTACAGCAGCCTACAACAAGTTTTTACGTAGCGATAATATGATTAATATAAAGGCAGAAATAGGACTGGAAAGCAACGGAAGCGATGGCACAATAATATTACCCGGAACACGCTATGAATTACGTACCGAATGGCGACTGGGCATTAAACCTGAATATGGCTACGAAAGTGAGACCATGTTTGGTAGGTATCTTGGCAAAATGCAATGGCTGTTTCCTTTCGTTGGTTTTGATTATCATAAGAATAGTAGAGATAACACCGTTGAAAAAAATACTTTCGGACAAATAAGTAATCAAAACAACCGCAAGGCATTTGTGGCAGGTGTGGAGTATACGTTGCCCATGTTGGTAAAGGCACAAGCCCGTGTAGACAGTAAAGGCAAGTTTCGTTTTCAATTGGGCAGGGAAGATATTCCACTTACACCAAGATTGCGATTTGGAGCCATGTGGAATACCGATAGAGAGTACATGGCGGGTTTTAAATACATTGTTCGTAAGTGGCTCGATCTATCAACCCATTACGACAGCGATATGGGCTTTGGAGCTGGTATAACTATTGTGTATTAGATAAATTAATAACAATGTACAGCAATAATGGAATGGGCGGTACAATGTGGCTTTGGCCCTTCAATAGGCGTTCTGATAGTTATTGCCCTGCTAAGCTGGATTGTAAAACAGGTAAAAAACGAATGACTATCTGCAATTTAATTTCAATTTTTGAGCCGGGCTTTATGGCTTTTTTTAGCAGTCGTTGCATCCTGCCTCTATAACCATAGAGGTTGCACACTTACCATTGGTAATTTTATTTAGCCTTTTTTATCATGATTTTATATGTAGCATTGTGCTTAACAAATAGCGGCACTCATTAAAAAACCTTATTGGAAAAGTTAACATTAAACGTTTTAATAACACCGCTAACCGTATTGTTATTAAATGGATGTGGCTATTTCTATTTTCGCCATCAAACTTCCGACAAACAGAAATATCAACAGCTATTGCTTGCAATGATCCTCTTTTCGTTTATACTAAATTTTATTTGGGAAATGTTGCAGATGCCACTTTATAAAAACATGTCGTTGTCCTGGCAATCTACTTTATTTTGTGCACTGGCTTCGGTGGCCGATATGCTTATGGTACTGCTTTTATACAATGCGTTTACCATCTTTACCAAAAGTTCTTTTTGGGTATTTTCAATATCAGTTAAGCAAACTGTATTACTCATACTCATTGGCGGTATTGGTGCTGTATTAGGGGAAAGACGACACTTAATTGCCGGCTCATGGAACTATTCCGATGCTATGCCGATTATTCCACTGGCAGAAGCTGGCCTATCTCCCGTACTCCAGTTCATGCTGTTGCCGTGGTTGATATTTAAACTTTCGGCAATGGTAGTTGATTGGAGAAAAATCAAATGACTTTTTAAAACATCTTCCAAAAACTTTTTACTTTACGTTACGCTTACATATTTAAGCGCACCAAAATTTTTTAAAGAACCATTTTAGCGGGCCAGCCTGGCCAATTTCAGACACTTATAGGTTTTGTAATACCATAAGGCAATGTTAGTTTTGGCACGTCAATTAACCAAAAAAAATAAAAATCATTAAAACAATCCTATGTTTATTCAGTGCCCGGTGGCGATTGCTTTTATTGCACCAGTTTATAAAATCGTACATAGTCAAACTGTGCCAGCGAGGGCAATTGTGTATCATCAACCACAGTGGTATTACCCAGGTGCGAGGCAATAGAAGTAAGCCAGATATTTAGCGAACCCAATGGAAAATTCAGTGGCTTCAGATCAATAATTCTAACCTCTTTACCATCAAAGTAAAACTTCATATACTCCGGTGTGTACGTGCATGCCAGGGTGTGAAAATCCTCATCCAAAGGCGGTGTGACTATATCTTTCACGGTACTCTTGTATTCGCCCTGCCACCGGTGCAGGTTAATGCCATATTTCTCCGGGTTTTTGCTGTCGTTCTCAATAATATCAATTTCAATGGTGGTCTTACCGCTTCCGGTACCACCCATGCCATCGTATCCCTGCAACCAAAAAGAGGTATGCCACCCTGCGCCGGGCGGAACTTTCATACGGGTTTCGTAATACCCAAAATGAAACCGTTTGGCCGAAATGACGCCGGCGCCGGTGTACTGTTTATCACCTGCGTTTTCTTTTTTAAGATCAAGGTGAAGGATACCTTTTTTGACCTCCACATTGGCAGGCAGTTGGGTACTCCAATGTTTACTATCGGTTCGATACACCCATTTTTTTGTATCCAGGCTTTTTTCTTTAAACTCGTCCACAAATTGCAAGCGGTAAGTAAGGCCATCTATCTGTAAGGTTTTAGCAACCTGGGCAACGATAAAAACGGGTAGCAGCCCCAACAAACAAACGAACAATACTGCCTTAGTAATATGACTGAACCGTTGCAGACAATCGTTTATAATTTTCATGATTGGTTTTTTATTTAATTAATTGAGGAACTCTTTTTTAAAGCTAATGGAGCATTGATGCGGGTGATACCGCCAAATTTTAATAGCAGCCACCCAACAGGATGTAAAAATGCCATGATCAGGAACCATTGTCCATAGCCATTGCCCTGCACAAGGGTAAGCACAGGTTCAAGCAATCCATTCAATGCTTTGTCAAGAAACCCGGCCGGCTTTGTTGATGGACCGGTAACCATGGCCGCCACAATCATATTCATCATAATACCGCCTACCGTACTACCGGCGGCCACCACGCTAAACACTGTACCCAGCGAGTGTTTTGGTACCACATCAACCACCAGCGAGCTAATGTTAATGAGCCATGCAAGCGAGGCCAGCACGGTGCAAACACTTAACGTTATGGACAGGCTTAAACCCGAAGCCATGGATATAAAGGGCGATAGTGGCATAATACAGGCGCAACCCAACATTACCCACATACGGCTGGCAGCGGGTGCCACTCCACGCTTTACTATGCGGCCCGATAGCCATCCACCCAGCAAACTACCTACGCCAGCCGCACCATAAATGACCCAGGTAATTTTAAGTTGCTCCTGCGATAAATTGCGATCGGCATTCAAATATTTTGGAAACCAGAACTGGAAAAAATACCAGACGGGATCGGTAATAAGGCGCCCCACAAGCAACAACCATGTACCCCTAAAAAGAAATACCTGCTTCCACGACCAGGTGGTGGTTTTGTTGGAATCTAAAGCATCTTCCTCCGCAGCAGACTTTATAACCAACTCAAGTTCGCTGGCCGTAACCAACTTGCTTTTGTGCGGTTGACGATAGATATACGACCAGGGTATCAGCCAAAGCAATCCTAAAAAACCCGTAAGTATAAACGCTATTCGCCACCCTGTACCCTGCCCAAACCAACTGGCAACAACCGGCATTGTTTCGGTGTAAGCATGTGTTGCCAACGGTATCACAATGTAGGGCGCCACTGTGGCGCCTATGGTAGCCCCCATGGTATAAAGCCCAATTGCCAGTGCCCTTTCCTTTGCCGGAAACCATTCGGAAATAGCCTTGGATGCAGCAGGCCAGATACCGGCTTCGCCTAAACCTAAGGTAAACCGGTAAACACTCAGCGACGTCATACCACGTGCAGCGGCCGTAAGCATATTGGCTACCGACCACCAGGCTACAAACAACATCATGCCCGCCCTTGTCCCTATTTTATCGGCAATTCTGCCCGATACCAGGTAGGCAATAGTGTAAGCAATTAAAAAAATGTTGACCACGTTGGCATAGTCGCGGTCGTCCATCGAAAGGTCTTTTTGAATAGTGGGCGCCAAAGCTGAAAGCGTTTGCCTGTCAATATAATTCAGCGCCGCTGCTACAAAAAGCAACCCAACGATCCACCAGCGCAACCCTTTAATTTTCATAGACTGCTTTCTATTTCGTTATACTGCCTGCCTTAATCTTTTTGCAACAAATTTATTTTCCAATATATCATTGCTTCATTTTTATAAAGAAGAATCATACACCCGGATGCCTTGCTTATTTTCAATTACCAATGTTGCGTTTTTCGACATTTTGTCCACTTTAATTTCGGCGCTGCCGCCTGGTGCAAGTTCGGGCAAGGGATAAGCATTTACCAGTTTATCGCCCTCCATAATTTTTACCACATAGTTGCGTAGCGTGTACGATGGAAAGGTACTTTTTCCATTGATCGTTATTTTGTCTTTAGCAATGGTT
The DNA here is from genome assembly GCA_038247635.1 of Chitinophagales bacterium. Taxonomy (GTDB): domain Bacteria; phylum Bacteroidota; class Bacteroidia; order Chitinophagales; family Chitinophagaceae; genus Segetibacter. Next base: position 731 of record JBBRUR010000107.1, on the reverse strand, counting down.
ACCGTGACCGGTGACAATTTAGTTTGAAACGTTTGGTAAATACCCCGCGGCTTTCGCTGAGGATCGATGATGCCCCACTCCCGATAGCCGTTTTTATTGGTGGCGGTAAACCGGCTGAGGTAATCGTTAAAACTCCAATACGAGCAGCCAGCCATGTAAGGGTGTTTGGCCAATACGTCCACCACCTGCTCCAAATGCTCTTTACGCTCCTGCTCATTTTTTACAAAGTCGGCCCGCATACCAAATTCGCTTAACACTATGGGAAGGCCGGGATATTTGGCATGTATCCGCTCTATACTTTTTTCCATATCGGCGGGTGCTGAGTAGTTGTTGTAGTTGATAAAGTCGCAATGGCGGTAGCTATCGTGTGGGGTAGCCAGGTTGTTGGGATTGGCGGCGTTGCCAATGGAGATAAAGGTCATCAGCCTGGTCGTATCCAGTAGCCGGTATTGCTCCATTTGGTAGCGGGTCCATTCGTCGCCCTCGGGTGTCCAGCTTTGGTACTCGTTGCCGGTGCTGTAAGCTACAATCGACGGACTGTTCCAAAAAGCTTCCACCATTTCGTGCGCCTGGCGCCTGAACTCATCTTTCATTACCTGGCTAGCCATTAACACCGGTGGTATTTGCCAATTGGGCACTTCGGCAAAAACCAGGTAGCCATGTTCGTCGGCCCATTTAAAAAAGTGCTTGCTGGTGGGTGTATGATTTAACCGCGACATAATCATGTTGCC
>JBBRUR010000106.1:0-17078 GCA_038247635.1 Chitinophagales bacterium | reverse complement strand
GCCAAACGCCCCGACGACAATTTGATCGTCAAGACTTTTCTGGCGCGGCCAACCTTCTGTAAATTCTTTTCAATATATTAAACCCCCTACTTTTAGTGCAAAAATTGGCCGCCATATTTAGTAGGCCTAATGACCGCCCGGTATTTAAAAAGGCCGCATGTTTGTAAATATTAATGTCCTCTGCCCTTTGCTGAATAATAAATAAAACGTACAGGAGTGCCACCTCTATGGTCATAGAGGCAGGCTGCAACGGAAGCTTCATTAAAGCAAAACTGTGTGGCTAATAAAAGTTTTCAAAATAACCGATAGTCATTGAAAGTCTGTATTGGGCTTTCTAAAATCAGTTAAAAATTTATTGTTTTAACCTCCCGCCCGGCTCAAACCAATCAGGCGGGCAGTTGGACCTGCAAAAATTTCAACGGCCGGAGAAATGAAAAACCAACGTTGGTAATATAAAAAGTCAGTTCAAACAGATTCTGACATTAAAGCACCGATTTACCAGCGCTTTTACCTGTAATATTTCTTCCACTCATCAGCCCAAACTTCCGTTCATTTATTTTTAAAGCGCTTAGTTTTTTGAAGCAATAGCGTGTAATGCAGCCCGGTATTGGGTTTCGGGCTAAACTCATTATTGGCTGTTGCCCACTACTAAAATAAATTTGGTACTTTGTATTGCATAGTATTAAATAATTCTCCATCTTTGTTTGGTAGAACGGAAAAATGATGTACAGAGCAAGCAAAAGAGACACCGAAGTAAAAAGAACAGCAATGCTTTTTTATGCTATTATCAACATTATTTAAAACACGATTATTTAAAAACTCCTACAATGAATATAGATAACACGCAAAGCCAGATGAGGAAAGGGGTGCTGGAATTTTGCATTTTATCCATCATTCGCCAGGGCGAAGTTTACCCCAGCGATATTGTGGAAAAAATGAAAGCGGCCAACCTTAATATTTTGGAAGGCACCCTTTACCCATTGTTAACCAGGCTTAAAAATGCCGAATTTTTAACGTACCGGTGGGTAGAGAGCAATAGCGGGCCCCCACGCAAATATTTTAGTATGACCGGTAAGGGGCTTGCCTTTTACGAGGAGCTGGAAGCTACATGGAACGAATTGGCCAATGCGGTCAATACCCTTACAGCACCAATACAAGCGGCAGATACTTTAACCAACGTTAACCAATAAAGCTTACAAAAATGAAAAAGGTAATTAATATAAACTTTCAGGGCAGAATATTACCGATAGAGGAGTCGGCCTACGACATGCTGAAGCAGTATGTAGACAGTTTGCGGAGGTTTTTTGCCAACGAAGAAGGAAGAGACGAAATAATAAACGATATAGAAGGCAGGATAGCCGAGCTTTTTGACGAAAGCCTTAAAAAAGGTAAAACCTGCATAACCGACGACGAAGTAAACACGGTAATAGCCAGCATGGGCCGCCCCGAAGACTTTGATGCAGACGAAAATATTGTAAAAGCGCAACTGGAAGGTGAGGCGGGCGGTGGAAGCCGGGATCGTATTTACGAAAGAAATACCGGCGGCGCAAAAACACTTTATCGCGACGAAAACAACAAATTTCTTGGGGGCGTTTGTAGTGGTATTGGCGCCTATACCGGCATCGATCCAGTAATTATCAGGGTTTTATTTGTACTGTTTTTTGGCGTCACATTTTTGGCATACCTCATTTTGTGGGTTGCGGTTCCCAGTACATCCTCTGTTGTTATTGGTTCGCAGCGTAAACGCTTGTTTCGCGATGCCGATTCAAAAATTTTGGGGGGTGTGTGTAGTGGATTAGCCCAGTATTTTTCGGTACAAATTTGGGTACCGAGGTTGTTGTTCCTGATACCTTTTTTTTCGCTGGTATTTAGATGGGGCAACTGGGGTGTTGGGGACTTTCCGCACCTCCTTAGTTTCTCCTTCAGCCCTGGGTCTATAGTTATTTACATTATATTTTGGCTGGTGATACCTGAGGCAAAAAGCACCGCCGATAAGCTGGAAATGAAAGGTGAGAAAGTAGACCTCAATAACATAAAATCAACCATACAAGGCGACCTCGAGGGATTTAAGGATAGAGCCCAAACTTTTGGCAATGAATTAAAAGAAAGAGCGCAGGTGGTTGGTCAAAACATTAGTGATGCTGGTAAAAGGGTAGGCGGCGAGTCAGCAGGGGCTGCTAAAAGAACAGGCAACGGACTGGTAAACGTGTTGGGCGTTCTGTTAAAAATATTCGTGTATTTTATAGTAGGCTCTATAATTTTTGCGATAGTAGTAGCCTTATTTACCGGTGGGGTAATACTAACCGGCCTGTTGCCAGCCTATTCGTTTGTACTTGAAGACGGGTTGCAAAAAATACTTGCCTGGGGCACATTAATCTTCTTTATTTGGGTGCCGGTGATAGCCATCGTTACCTGGATCATTCGCCGTATTGCCGGTAAAAAAAGCAGCAGCAGTATTATAAGCCTTACTTTTTTTGCCTTTTGGATAGTAGGCATTATTTGTTTTGTAAACCTGTTGGTTGCATTGGGCAGTAGTTTTAGGTACCGCAACACGCCCACCGAACAAGTGGCCAATTTATCAAACCCCGGTATTAATAAGTTAGAAGTAAAATCGAATAATTTCAACAGATACTACTACAACGATTGGTTCAATTTTGAGCCGTTCAGCACTTTTGATGATGATAGCGTGTATGTGAAAAACGTACGGATACGCATCACCAAATCTACTACCGACAGCTTCCAGGTAAATATGGTGCGCATGAGCAACGGCAACAGCCGCGCCGATGCCAACCAACGTGCCAGCTTAATTAAATACGCCGTTTTACAGCGCGATAGTACTTTGTATTTAGATAAGGGCATTGCCATTACCAGCCAGGACAAGTTCAGAAACCAGCAGGTAATAGTAACCATTGCAGTACCTGTTGGCAAACGCATAAAAGTGGGCGATAAAATCGGCCTGTTTGACAATGTGCACATCGATATGGGCCGCGGAAATAACTACTGGGATTGGGAAAATAGCCTTGACAACGAAGCCTTTGAGTGGCGCAGAAACGTAGAGTATGTAATGACCACCACCGGCCTTGAAAGGGTACTTAAACAATTAAATGTTGATGAAGACAACAGTGACAGGGATATTTTGGAAGAGTTAAAAAGAAATAAAGAGGATCTAAAGCAGGAAATAGAGCGCCAGCAGCGCGAGCTGGATGAAAAGAAAAGGGAGTTAGAAAAAACAGGCGATACCACTTATAAATTTCGCCAGACCACATACAGGTACAAGGAGACCGCCGAAAAGACCGTTGCCGCTGTAAAAACAAAACGCGCAACCAAAAGCGTTCCACAAAACAGCTTGTTTATTAATACCATGTCCATGCCGCTATCAAGGTTTGTCTTTTAATATAGGTTGAAGTTGGGATCGGGGATCTGCAGCAACTTTTGCGCAGGTCCCCACCCTACTTGTTCGGTTAAAAACCTGTTTCGTCGGCACTTGGCCCATACGTACGGGGCACTGGTAAACCCAATAACCTGAAATAGATGCCCAACTGGGCGCGGTGGTGTATCATTTGCCCAAGTGCATGCCGCACCATCTCATACTTTGTTAGTTTCATAAAAACCATGTCGCCACTTCGTAGTGTCCATAACGGCTCAAGGTCAGCGGCGCTGCAGGTTGCCAACGCGGCCTTACTATTTTCCCTCGATTTATCAAACACACTCAATAGTTCCTCAGCGTTGCTAACAGGCGTTGGCTTGTAGGCATTTTGCGCAAAATCCATTTCACTGGTATTAAGCGTCATGGCAATCCAGCCAGGTATTTCGGCTAAATGCGTGCACAATTGCAACAGCGACATACTCTTTTCATGCGGCTTCCACCCAAACTGGCCCTGGGGCACGTGTTTCAGAATATTTCGGGTAATCGCCATTTCCTGTTCAAACTCCTTAACCAGCAAGGGTAATATGTCCATAATGTATATTTTGCTAACTAAAATAATAAAACATTGACAACCTGTACCTGTCTTTGCTCTTTTATCTGAAAAATGCTTTGGTGGTTGCTCTTTGTATGTCGGTGAGTAAGGAGGGAAATAACGCCCCGGACTTCCTTACTGGTATTTGTAAAACTGCTGCTGAAAATACAAAGAAGCCATTAATCAGTAAAAGAGCCAGCGGCTTTTGTACTATCTTTTGTTGGTAAATTGCCGGGGTGTCGTGGTTGACACAAACAAAGGCCATACGAAAGGACCCTTACAGCACAAAAAAGGTAACGGTGGAAAATGCATTTGCAGCTAATAATAACATCACAACTACCACTACAACTACATATGTAGGTGGTTTTATTTACGATAGTAAAACCGACAATAATCCAGCAACAGTGAATTATACTAACCGCCTGCTATTTATTGGTCACGAGGAAGGCTCAGATGCTACGATACGAGTATTTTAAGCAGGTTTAGCAGCTGCTCAAAGCTATTAAAGTAGATTAGTAACAAGTGGAGCAAAGCCTCTTTTAGGGTAGAATTATAAAGGTATTATGATGGAATTGCCTGATGGCGTTACTGTTAGTTTTAGAACAATGATGACATGTAGCCCAGGTACAGCATCGGCTATAGACGTAAATATTCCAAGCTTATTTCAAGGCAAAATAAAATTCACATTATAATGGTGATTAATGATTTGAAACATATTCTTAGTCATTCAATGGCTTTTATTAAGGATGGTTATACACAGCTTTGAGTAATTGTAAATAAAATATATGAAAAAAACCCTCAAATGAGTTTTGAAGAACTTACTGAGGCAACAAAAACGGTTATAAAAGAACTCGTTAAAAATTATAACGTACTGTTGTTAGATGAAGAAACCCAAAAGCCAATTAGTTTTACGAGTGATGGGATTTTGGATAAAGTTGAAAAACGTTTAAAATTTTTAAATAGGATACCTGATATTGGAGGCGGTATTTGGTTTACACTCTAAAAGGATAAGATAGAAAGAGCCATTGGTTTGTAAATGAGCCGATGGCTTTTGTTATTGTGTAATAAGCGAAGTAAGATTATTCTTCAGCTTCTTTTTGGCAAACAAACCTTCAATTTTACCCTGCTGTGCGTGTGTCACTAATTAGAAGAAGACTTCATTTATTCCGGTATTCACTTCAGGAGTTCTTCCAGTTCCTTGTCGGGAATATTTTGGCGTTCAGATTTATTAAAAATAGTGAGCAGGTAAACGGTGGTTTGGAAAACATGTACATAAGTGATAACCCTTGCCCCGCCAGATTTACCTTTACCCTTACCCGCAACAGCAAGGCGTATCTTAAAACAATTGTTGCCAAGAGCTGTTCCCTGATCGGGCTGTTGCTTAAGGCTTTGTATTAATTATAGGTATTCGTGCTTTAGTGAAGCATATTTATTAGCCCGCCTCTTTAATTCTCTATCAAATTTTGGAATGGACTTTATTTTATAGCTCACGTATTCATTAATTAAGTTACCATATCCTTTTACAATTTGCTAATATCCGTCGTTAAGTTTTCGTAATGCCGGGTATTTTATGAATCTAAAAAGCGGGTTGTTTTTTCAATGTTGAATAAAAGATGGCTACTACCTAATACATACCGCATCCACCGCGACGTACACACGATATATGCACCCCCGCTTGAAAGGCTGGAAAGGCACTAAAAGTGCCCGATTAACGAGATTACCCCCGCCTGCCCGCACGGTTGACCTGGTATGTCGGGAATAATTAAATCGGGCGGACGAGTTGTATACAACAGATATGGTGCTAAACTTTTAGCTAAATATTTCCCGCAAAAGGCGGGATCAGGTATGCGAAAGGAACTTAATCCGCCTCTGTGGAAAACCAGCCGGCGAAATGTTCTGGTCCGTCGGCTTCCGCCCTGCTAACGGCTCCTTCAACTATTTATGCGCCAGCCAGCAAACCCCGGCATTTAGATAGTAAACATCTAAACCAACTGAAGTTTTTATATAGTGGCAAATGGCAACCCTAACCAACCCTCTGTTGGTTACGCCCTGCAGGGGTCTCCTTCAAAGTTTATGCGCCAGCCAGCAAACCCTGGCATTGAGATAGTAAACATCTAAACCAACTAAAGTTTTTATATAGTAGCAAATGGCAACCCGAACTAACCCTCTGCTGGTGTAAGCGTTTTGACAGGACATTTTAATATAACATGGTAGCAGGCCTGTGTGTGGTAAAATCAGGGTTAAGCAAAATAGTTTGGTGTTAAAATTATATGTACAAACGATGGTAAAGAATACCAACCAAAGCCAAAAGTATTTGAAGATAGTTTTTTCGCCGTGCTGGCGTCTCCTTCATAGTTTTTGCATGCCAACCAAAGCACCCGCCCTTCCACACAAAAACACCAACTCAAAAACAAACGGTCAACCCGCACATCCCATACAACACCCGTATCCTGCTCAACTCTCCTTATAAAACTTCTGCTTGTAGCCCGCTACAGCCTGTATGCGAAACAATAAAATCGAGATGGAATTTTATATATCAGCCCATGTCAACCCCCACCCCCCACAGCAATCACCCCGCGCTCTGCTACATTACTTTTACCTGCCATACCACCACCAGTGCTACACAACGCTGATTTTCATAACGCTAAATACTATAAATTCGCTATCTACAAACAAATACCAATTGGTTGTAGCCAGCACTTAGCCTTGCCAATTCATAAAGTATTTTCACTAAAATTAATTGTATGAAGATTTTTGTTGCAGGTTTACCTTACGATCTTGATGACGCTGAATTGGAAGAAATATTTGAAAAATTTGGCACAATAACCTCGGCTAAAGTGGCCATGGATAAAGAAACCGGTAAAAGCAAAGGTTTTGCGTTTGTTGATATGCCTAACCGCGAAGAAGGGTTAGAAGCCATCGACGGCCTAAACGATATTTCGCTGGGTAAAAAGCCGCTGGTAGTTAAAGAAGCTGAAGAAAGAGGACGCCCCAGCGGTGGCGGCGGAGGCTTTAACAGGCGATAAGCTCTGTGAAACATGCCCATTTTATGTTATTTATAAGTTATCATTGTAGGCTAAACTGGCGGCTTGCACAACAGCTCATATACCAGTGCTACCAACAAATCCCATATTAGCAACCCCAACGTGTACATTATTTTAGTGAAGGGGTGTATCCGCCTCTATGTATGAATTTCTACCAAAGCCAATACTTCAAAAACAACAGTATTGATCAAACCCAGCCCCAAAACCACCCCGGCAAATGGGTAATGTACTATTTGTAAAATAGCAAATGTAACCATGCCTGTTGTGCCTATAAAATAACTGGCAGGTACAAATTTTCGTTTCAAGTGGTTTATAAGGTGTGCAGTTTTGGGTTAAGCTAAAACGTACAACAATTGTAGCGGTTACCTTACTTTACATCAAAATCAATTACCACCCGTGGGCTTGTTGGGTGGCTTTGGCAGGTTAAAATAAAGCCCTGCTCAATTTCGTCGGGCTCCAGGCCGTAATTCACTTCCATTGTCACTTCCCCTTCTACCAATTTGGCGCGGCAGGTACAACAAACCCCGCTTTTGCAGCTGTAAGGCAGGTCGGCACCGTGTTCCATAGCAGCATCTAAAATATTAATGCTATTGCGGCCAAGGTCAAAACTAAAAGCTGCACCATCCAACTTAACCGTAATGCGGCTTTTTTCTTCGGTATCGGCCATAGTGGTTTTTGGTATAAAAGCGCGGTCTGCTTTTACCGCTGCGGTAAACAATTCAATATGTATCTTCTCACTTTTTACCCCGTGTTGCTGCAGTTGTGCTTTTACCGTCAGGGTCATTTCCTCTGGGCCACAAATAAAAAATTCGTCGGTGGTGGGCAGGTCAATTATTTTACCAAATAGCTGCGTGCATTTGGCAGCATCCATACGGCCAATGTTTAGCGGTGCATCCATTTTTTCGCGGCTCAACAGGTGCACAATGCTTAGCCGGTCAACAAACTTGTTTTTAAGTGCATCCAGTTCATCTTTAAAAATGATGCTTTTGCGCCAACGGTTACTGTATACCAGTAAAAACCTGCTTAGGGGCTCGGTTAACAGGGTAGTTTTTATAATAGAAAGTATGGGGGTAATTCCGCTACCGGCGGCAATGGCCACATAGCCTTTTTTATGCGCAGGGTCAAGAGGCACAAAAAAACGCCCCATGGGTGGCATAACCTGTAATTGGTCGCCGGCTTTTAAGTGGGCATTGGCATAGCCCGAAAAAAGGCCGCCAGCTACTTGTTTTACTGCCACGCGCAATACCGTGTCAAGCGGGCTGCTGCATATGCTGTACGATCGGCGCAGCTCTTCGCCATTTATGGTTGCTTTAAGTGTCAGGTATTGGCCCTGCGTGTAAGCAAAAATATCAGTGAGTTTGTTGGGCACAGTAAAGGCAATGGATACGCAGTCACTGGTTTCTTGTTTTACTTCTTTAATAGTTAACGGGTAAAAATGGGTCACAGTGTCGGTTAATTTTCGCTTTGCTTCAGCAGTAAAATCTATTAAATAAAATAAAAGGGAAATGGTTCGTAAAAAGTTATTTTCTTAATCCATCAATAAAAATGGACACCATATTATCTTCCAAATCCTTTGCGCTTACTTTATGTACTATGCGGTGCCATTGGTCAACCGCACTTATGGAGTTTAAAATAATCATTACGGCAGTGTTGGCATCCAGCTTTTTAATTTCGCCTCTTAAAATGCCTTTTTCAACAATATTGGTAAATCGCCTGCGGTACAACCGGCGCATTTCGCGGTACCTGGTAAGTTCGGGTTCTTCCATATTGCGCCATTCCCGGTCGCTAACATACACATAGTCATAATCGTTTACCATTTCGTGTACGTGAAACCGTAGCAGCAACTCAACCTTTTCAAGCATGTTACTGTCGCTGGCTTCCACTTCGCTTATTTTTCGGGTAAAATTATTGGCTACTTTAAAGCAAATGCTGATCAATAAATCGTTTTTGCCGTCAATATGGTTATAAAGGCTGGCGGCTTCAATACCAACGCTGGCGGCCAGTTCGCGCATGCTGGTAGCCCTAAATCCTTTTTCGCGAAACAAGGCTGCCGCCACTTTTTGAATGATTTCTTTTTTAGAACCTGGCTCGCTGGTTTTAATTTTTGCCATTTAGTGTTTCCTTAAGCTGACAAATATATAAAAACTAACACACGTTAGCCCGCACCATCTGTTGTTAACCTAACAACACCTTACCCAATAGCCAAAAAAAAATTAAAACATGCGGAAAGAAAAACCTGCAAAAAGCACTTTAAAATAATCCCGCCCAACTGTAGGCCCGGCCCGGCTGAGGCCATTTGGACAGGCATGCGGACGGGGGTGCAACCTTTATTTATATACATGCAAACTGCAAACCCGTAAGTACACAAACGTGTAACCTTAATGTATTTTTTTGGGCACGGGTATTAGTTCTTTATTCAAAACCGGTTGTGTCACTTTTCGATACATTAATATACCGCATCTTTTCAAGCGTAGGTCCCTACCCTTTAGGGCAGCTTCTTTCACGTCAGTTTGTCAATGAGCTTCTCTCACCTTTTTACTATCGGCCTAAGTTGCAGTTTGGCGCCTAATTGATTGACCACCCTTTTGCAAAAATCCTTTAGTTTCGCTGCCAAACGGCTAAATCCTGATTTCAGGTTGTCAACTACCATTGGCAAATCCGCATTTACACACTTAAATAATAAAATTGTATGTCGTTAATTGTTGTTGGTTCTATGGCCTTTGATGCCATTGAAACGCCTTTTGGCAAATCGGATAAAATAATAGGTGGCGCCGGAACTTACATAGCCTGGAGCGCCTCTAATTTTTCGCAGCCTATTAAGCAAATTTCAGTGGTTGGTGGCGACTTTCCGCAACAGGAACTGGATGCCCTTAGCGCCCGTGGGGTACAAATGGAAGGGGTTCAAATTAAAAAAGATGAAAAAACCTTTTTTTGGAGCGGCCGCTACCACATGGATATGAATACCCGCGACACGCTGGAAACCCAACTAAATGTGCTGGAAAATTTTGAACCCGTGGTACCCGAAAGCTACCAGGATTGCGAATTTTTGATGCTGGGTAATTTGGCCCCCGCCGTACAGTTGAGCGTTATTAATCAATTAACAAAAAGACCAAAGTTGGTAGTGATGGACACTATGAACTTTTGGATGGAAATAGCGCTGGACGATTTGAAAAAGGTGATTGCAGAGGTTGATGTGTTGATGGTGAATGATAGTGAAGCACGGGAGCTGAGCCATGAGTATAGCCTGGTAAAGGCTGCCAAAAAAATAATGGAAATGGGCCCTAAATACCTCATCATTAAAAAAGGCGAACATGGGGCTTTACTGTTTCACGGGCAGCATGTGTTTTTTGCCCCTGCACTACCGTTGGAGGAAGTGTTTGACCCAACCGGTGCCGGCGATACGTTTGCCGGAGGTTTTATTGGACACCTTGCTAAAACCAGGGACATATCGTTCGAAAACATGAAGACTGCTATTATTATGGGTTCGGTAATGGCAAGCTATTGTGTGGAAAAGTTTGGAACACAACGTTTGGTTGAATTAACCAAACACGACATTGATAGTCGCCTGCAGGAGTTTGTGCAGTTGGTAAATTTTGACATTGACCTGGTGTAACAATTTTACAACCAATAAAAAAGGTTCGGCCGTTTTACACCCGAACCTTTTTTATGATTTTTTTAAAAAACTGATTACTTTTTTACAATAGTTAACTGCTTTTTTACATTATCCATTTGCGCTACAATAAAGTAAGTGCCGGCGGGTAAATTTTGCAGGCTTTTTGTAAATACGTTGCTTCCTGCAAAAACATTCTTATCAAATCGCATGGTTAATCGTCCTTCTGCATTATAAATATTCACCAATAATTTTCCCTGCTTAACTGACTTAATAACAAGGTTAATGTTGTTGTTAACCGGATTTGGATATGCTTTTTCAAATACAATCCGGTTGTCTGTAAATAACACTGTTGCAACCGGGCTGTACGATATGGAACCGCTTTTGTCAAAGCACTTGAGGCGATAGTATTGATAACCGCCTACAGGTTGCTGATCAGTAAAAATAAGCGAGCCTGCGGCCAATACATCGGCCTGTATTACCAGTTCAATGCTTGTAAAATCGTTACCCGTAAAAGACTTTTCAAGTTCAACCCTTACTAAATTTTTATTGGTTAAAGAAGCGGATAATACAATGGTTTCTCTTTTTTGCAAACCCTTGAGTGTAATAAACTCAATAGGTAACGGTGCCAACGATTTTGTAACCCATATTGGCGAGGTCCAAATTTTGTTGCCATCGGCCTGCGTTATTTCCAGGTAATAATAATACCGGGCACCCGCAGCAATTTGGTGAACAAAGGAAAGCGTATTACTATTGTTTTTGGTTATGAGTATCGTGCTTAACGTATTTGAACCGGGCACACCATAATACACGTTTATTGAACTGATTGCATCGCCACCATCGGGATCGGTTATGGATACGTTGATGCCCGGATCGGTATAAGTAGTGAGAACACTACCCATTGGCGAAGCATCAATTGTAAAACTTACCTGCGTATTCCAATCGTCGGAAGCATAAAAACGCATGGCACGATAAGCCGCCATAATACTATCGCGATTTAGCTGTTGGGATAAAACAACCGTTCTGGATTTTGATGTTCTGCCAAATGTTGTATAATGATTATCGTGGTCAATAGTGGGGCCTAATTTATAACCGGCCGCCAATAATTTTCGCCAGTACGAAAGATAGGAGGTGCCTGGTGCGCCATCGCTATAGTTTGTAGTGGTGGAAAATGCACCTCCACTTCTTATAGCAGAACCTACAATGGCAATATCGGCAGTATCGCTATAAATGGAAGTGGTCATGTTGGCATAATCACTATTACCAGGGTGCGCAAGGGTTGCAAACGAGGTAGGATGTGCTGCAAGCGTATGCCAAAGGGTGGCGTAATTATATTGTGAATTAAATATTTTATAATTACCGGTTTCCCAACCTATCAGGCTATCAATGCCATATACAATTACATGACCGCCGTTGTTTATAACGCCATATTCCATTCCGTACATGCAAACAAACTGGCCATTTTTATTAGCAGTATCAGCATAAGCAACTCCTTTTGCATAATCCGCTAATTGCAGGCCTGCCTGCCTGTGGTTGTGTTCAGATATACCAAGAAAGTTGAAGTTATAGCTCTGCTTTGCAAAATTATAATCATCTCCGGGTGTTAAGTACAAGGTGCTGGCAGCGTCTTTATTGCCGTCGGAATAGGAGGAATGAGCATGAATGTTTCCGTAGTAGTATTGGTAGGTTTGCGATTTGGCCGCGATGGAGTATAGAAATGCGACTGCAGCAACTACAGGGTAGAATTTTTTAAACATTAGGGGTGTTTTTTATATCAAAGGTTTAGCCACAAACGATAGCTGTTTGTTACAGCGTACCCGTTGCGGGCCGCAATTTGACTTAAAAACGTTTAGAAATGAGTTTTATTTTTATAGGTATAGAAATCAATCTTTTTTTATTTCTTTTGAAAAAACTGGGGTCTTCCTAAATTTTACAAAGTATGAACGGGGTACCGTCCACATAAATGGCTTTATCCCTTACCAGCCGTTTGTCATAAACTATGTAAGCCCGTAGCTAAGCAGGCATAAAACCAGAACGGTTATTAAGCAAACTAATGTCAATACGCATTGATAGTATCTGTTTGGAATGAATGGTCTGTTAATAAATTTTATGCCTTTATTTTACGCCTTAAACGTGCAATAGAGCAATAAAAATATATAATTTATATAATGAACGGATAAGGATTTGGTAAGAAGAAGGAAAAATAAAAGCAGGCGCTATAAAAAATTTGGCTGTTGTAGTTGTAAAAAGCAGCTGTGAATTTTTTATCACTGCTACCATAGCTACATCTGTAAAAAAAATTGAAACGACTATACGAAGGTTAACATGTTGTAAACTTGAATTGCGCCAGGTAACAACAATAAGGTTTGTTACCACAACAACTTAAAAAGTGCTTTGTGCAGGTAATAATTGTAGCTACCAATTTTATCTTTTTTTAAAAGGTTAATAATAATTAATGCTTTGAGGAAACGGGTGGCGGTACTTTGGCTAGCTTCCAATTAACACTCTATGTATGTTTTTCAAAAGCACGTCAAAAATTTGAAAATTTAATGATTGCCGCTATTTGGTACACTCAATGCTGAATATAAAATCATAATAAAAAGGCTTAATAAAATTACCGACAGTAAAATAGTACGATCTCTTTGGTCATAGAGGCAGGCTGCAACCACTAATAAAAACTGCTATAAAGCCCGGTTTCAAAATATAAGCACCCGGTTGCGGGTAGTAATTGTATTTTCAAAACTTCACTACAAACATGCAACTTTTCCCTTCTTTTAAAGGAGGGGAGGATTTTGTGCGTAGCAAAAAATCAGGGGTGGTTAAACGCCGCTTTATATTTATTTGCATCCCAAATGTTTCCGCTGGCGGTATTGCCCTTTATTAACCTTTGCGCTTCTGCAATTTTATCAGGGCAAAACGGTCAGCTAACCTTAAAATTTATGGGAAAATTTTATAGGTCCTCCTGTTTAGTTTAGTTGCAGATTTAAGGGGACCAGATGATTTATATAAAAGGAATTGTTAGTTTATTCCTATCAATATTTAAAATAGTAAAATACTGGTTCAGGCAAACTGTTCCTGTTTTATGCGTTGCTATCATAATGTCCTATTAAAAAAGTATTTTATGAATCTGTTATTAAATTTAAATTATGAAGCTTTTTTTCTTCCCAACTCTCAACTTTCATCTTTCTAATCGGTCAACCATCAACCAACAACCGTTTTAAACCACCAAGGCACAAAGCCCACCAAAAAACACAAAGGTTGTTTTCGATCACCTATCATCTTTCATCTTTTCCAACCAACCACTAACCAACAACTTTTTTCTTTCTCCCGGCAAAAGGCTCCCGACTAACAACTTACTAATCAAAGCCGTCTTGTCAACACCACCGCATTTTTAAAAATTTTCTTCTTTCCATTCAGGTTAAAAATTTCGGTATACACCACATACGTGCCAATAGGTAGCTTGCCCATTTTATCGTTCAACCCATCCCAGCGAAAGGTGCCTATGAAGGCCAGTGTGGCATTTTTAACCAATGTTTTTACCACCCGTCCCGAGGCGTCAAAAATAGTAATGTTGGCTACATAGTTCGGTTCGGTTACCTGGTAGGTAATGGTAGCAAAATCGTCGGTGCCATCGTTGTCGGGCGAAAACACTTTGGGCAGAACGGTCACTTCGCCCTGCACCTGCATGTCTAACCTAAACTGGCTGTTTTGGTACGATGGTGTTCCAAACCCCGCGGTGCTGGCGGCAGAATGCCAGTTGTTAGCATTTTGGGTAGGCTTATTGTAATCAATCCGCTCCAGCGCAATACCTTCTTCGTCATCAATTAACGCAAAGTGCCATTTTGCATCGTATTTCAATTCGTCTATAATGGTTCCATTAATGTTTAATAGCACCACTACCCCTTTATCGTCGGGAAACGATGGTGTGGAAGAAATATTGATAAAATTGTTGGGGCTTTTAACCGTATAGTTTTGTTTTACCAATACATCGCTGGCGCTCAGCACATAATAATCGCCGGGAAAACACAAAAGGTTATCGGTCGACAATTGCTTTAGCGTACCCAGCGCCCCGCTGGTTGACGAGCGATTGGTAAAATAAACATCCTTCAGATCAATAATTTTTTGACTGCGGTTGTATATCTCAACATAGTCAGTAGCGGCCGGCGCAGGGTTAAATAATATTTCGTTAATAACAATGTCGCTGGTATCAACAGGGCTGGCCACCCCAACCTTAGCCGTATTAGCCTGGGCAATTGCGTTGCCACTACAATCGGTAATGCCGGTAGCCGTTACCGTATACACCTTTGCCAGCGCAAGAGGCGTACCCAGCCCGATGGTTACCTGCTGGTATTGCGGGCCAATGGGCAAAGCGGACAAAGCTGTACCTATTTCATCGCTTATTAAATAACTGCTGGCAAGGGCAGCCTTGCTACTGTCAAGCGGCTCGCTAAAAGTTAGCAGTAAAGTGGTTGGGCTAACGGCTGCTGCTTTTAAAAGCGACGGCGCCATAACATCTTTATTAATACCATTTACCGAATTAATGGCCCCCGGCGAGCCACCCCGCACATTGTTACTGGCCCGCCAGTTGCTTATACCGGCGCAGGGGTTTTTGGTATCTATCATTTCAAGGCTCCACCCACCGTTGGCCTTAACGGGGTTTTGGTACCACGTATCGTTGTAACTAACTGAGTGTATGGCAGTATTTTCTTTTGAGTAAAGGGTTAGGGTAGTTCCGGTATTAGGTAGTGATGGAAATGATGTGACCGAAAGTACCCGTCCGTATGGTTGCAGCAAGGCCACTGCCGGGCTGCTGCAAATTATTACCACGCTATCGGGCAGTAACACAAACGATGGCATTGGCCCGCTGTTGGTACTAAGGCTGGTCAGTCGCCAACCTTGCAAGTTTATGGGTAGGTTGGCAGTATTGCGTAACTCAACATATTCAGCATTGGGCAGTGCTACCACTGGCGTTGGCCCCGCCATAATCTCGTTTACTACCACACTATACCGCTGAGGCACAAAAAAACTAAAGGTGCCAGTTCCGTTGCTTTGGGTATTACCTGCCAAATCTTTTACACCATTAACGGTAAGTGCGCTGATAACGCCATTGGCAAAATTGCCCGCAAACCTAAGCGTCACCAGTTGTGCGTTTACCGCGTCTTTCACCGCACTTACCGGGCTGCCCAACCCGTTGTTGGCTACATAGTTAGCCGTTATTTGTGCCGAAGTAGTTTCCACAGCTTCATTAAATAATACATCAACTGTATTTGCGGTGGTAGCGTTTACCGATTGCACAATTGGTGGTGTTACATCGGGGCTATACACCCTGGCCACTACATCGTCAAAAAAGTGACGTTGAAAAAAGGTAGCAGTACTCTGCCTGACAAAAATGCCGAAAAAGGCTGATGAAGTAAAAGTGCCATCAACTATTTTACCTTCTAAAAAATAGCTGTTTCCCGTGGCCGTGACGTCGCGGTAAAGGCTAAACTCGTTAGTGACAGTTCTTATTACTTTAATTTTAAGCGTGTTGTTGCTAGTATTGGTTATGCCATTAACTCCG
This sequence comes from Chitinophagales bacterium, assembly GCA_038247635.1. GTDB lineage: Bacteria > Bacteroidota > Bacteroidia > Chitinophagales > Chitinophagaceae > Segetibacter. Next base: position 905 of record JBBRUR010000106.1, on the reverse strand, counting down.
TCAATAATTTTTAATGGTGACCCTGAAGCATCTTTCCGGTAAAGGCTTATCTCATCGTCGGTAGTGCCTATACGCACAAAATAGCCGGTTACGTTGGCTGCAGTAAGGTTGCTTTGCGAGGCGGTCAGGAATACATCTACAAAATTGGCCGACGAAGTATTAAACGTTAGGTTAACATAAAACTCCCACTCGGCTTGTGTAGCCAGGGTGCTGGCCGTGCTTAGGTAAAACCCTGCATTTGCTACTGTATTATTGCTTTGCAACTGGTTAGCAGCATTAATTTGCCAGTCGGCGGTATTGCCCACCCATGCAGGGTTTACTGTAAAATTGCCATCGCCAAAATTATCAACAAACTGTGCGGTTGCTTTTTGGTTGGTTAGCGTTCCGGCAATGATATAAAAAACAACCAGGACATATTTTCTCATGAAGTGGTATTAATAATAGTGCAGGTAGTGGTTACAGAATGGGAAAATACAATTTAACCGCATTGTGCCAGTTTAAAATATCGTTATCAAATTAAAATTTCCCTATTTTCGCCATACATGAAAAATATTAAAACTATTAAACGCATTTCAAAACAATTGCCCTAAGGGGGAAGTTGCCCGCGTTTGTATGTACAGATAACTTAGGCCTTCCTACACAGGAAGGCTTTATTTTTTGGTGTCAAAGCGGTTGGTCGTTGATGGTTGTTCGTTGACCGGGAAGAAAGATGAAAGATGTTGGATGACGGATGTAGAAAACAACCTTTGTGTTTCTTAGTGGGCTTTGTGCCTTGGTGGTTTGAAATGTTTGGTTAAAAAGATGAAAGATGTTGGATGACGGATGTAGAAAACAACCTTTTTGTTTCTTAGTGGGCTTTGTGCCTTGGTGGTTTGAAACGGTTTGGTTAAAAAGATGAAAGATGT
>JBBRUR010000105.1:0-17133 GCA_038247635.1 Chitinophagales bacterium | reverse complement strand
TATTGTCAATGCTTACAAGCGGCATAGGTTTGCCCGCCTGCAGTATCTCCGTATTGGCCGGCTTGTACAGCAACGAAGAAACCTCTAGCCGGTCGTTTACCTGTATGGTTAACGAGAGGCTGTCGTTGCTAATATAAATTACTTTGGGATTTTGTTCGTTTGGTACAGCCCTTATGTTTACCTGGGCCGACACACCACAATCAATAAACATAAATCCTGCAAAGACCAATAAACTGCACGTTACATATTTCATACAATCTGTTTTTTGGGTAATCAATATTCTTTGATTAGTTTTTTAAATCGATATCATTTGGCGATGCGGAACCTGATTAATTAGCAGGATTCTCCTTTTTGTTATACTTTATACAGCATGATATTGTGCCACAACCAATCAAAAATGTATGTCGCCCTTTCAGGGCTAATAACCCTCTAATATTACTATCACAGGGCTGCATCCTGTGCGATTGTATGTCGCCCTTTCATGGCTTTTTTTATTGCACCAATTTACTCTGTGTGGAGTATAATCTTCCGTAATAACTGCTTCCATTTTACTAATCGCTTTGGCTAATGCCTGTATTATGAATTCTTCTTTACGTTCAGTTATAGTCATATTGTATACATTCTCGTAGTAACAGTTGTAAACTCCGAAACACTCAGGCAAACAAGGCTTTTTAAATTTCTATCTCGCCGCAATAATTAAGGCAAGGCCAACAATGTACAGCAACAACATCACGTTTAGTATAGTGGAAGTACCCCTTGGTGCGGTTTTAAATTCCTTCCAAATATAAATTCCCCAGATAGCAGCTACAACGGTAGCACCCTGGCCCAAACCATACGATATGGCCGGGCCGGCTTTTCCGGAAGCGATGATGCTGAACGACATACCTACGCACCATATTCCGCCGCCTAATATTCCGGTAATATGATTTTTAAGTCCGCCCTTAAAATAGTCGCCGTAGCTGACCGGTGCGCCTACAAACGGCTTGCGCATCAGCAGCGTGTTGAATAAAAAGTTGCTAAGTAAAATACCGACAGAAAAGAATACCACGGCTGTGTACGGACTGAGCTTTCCTGCTACCGGCATATCAAAATCGGGAAACATGGCGGCAGCTACATACTTGTAAAAAAAGCCCATCAACACGCCGGCAATTATAGATAACCATAATCCCTTGGAGGATGTGCCGGCACTTCCCGACTTCATTTTACGATAGGCATTGGCGTTTAATAAAATGGCTATCACAATTAATGCAACCCCACCAAAAATAAATGCTGCATTGCCGTAAGGGCTATCAATGTAATTAACCACTACGCCTATTACCAACGCAAGGCCAATACCCACTGGAAAGGCAACTGCCATGCCTGCAATGGATATGGCGGCTACCAATAAAATATTGGCGGCATTAAATATAATTCCACCCAGCATGGCGGAGAAAATACTGGCATTATCCGCTTGCGCCACATCGGCTAAAAACGATCTTCCACCGCTGCCACTGCTGCCCAATGTAAAAGCGAAGATGAGCGACATCAGCAAAATGCCAATTACATAATCCCAATAAAATAACTCGAAGCGCCAGTTGCCGGAGGCCAGTTTTTGGGTATTTGCCCAGGAGCCCCAACACAACATGGTGATGACGCAGAATAAAATAGCGGTGGTATAACTTTCTATAATAAACATATTTTAGTTATTACTGATGAGGGATGAGGTGGAAGGTTTATCTGAAAAAACGATCATGAAGGTACTTGCCAGGCTATGGTTTGTACTGGGGTTAAGTACCTTGATGGATACCGTATGCTTACCCATTGGTAATTGATACTGCCAAAATAAATCGTGGCGCCGGGTGGTAAAGTTGGTGGGCAGTTTAGCTGTCTCTACTTTTTTGCCATCAATACTCATCTCAGCTTCAAAAACATAGTCGTCTGTAACATCTCTATTCTTTCGGGCTTCACCGTTTAAAATAAATCCGGTACCGTTAAACGAAAAGGTGAGCTCCTTAAAATCGTTGTTGTACATATTTCTTTTTTCTATTGGGTAGATGCCAGCAAATCCCTGTTCAAAAGGAACCGTCTTGATAGGCTCACCTGGAATCATTACATTATTGCCAACAACCTTTCCTCCGTTGCGTTCAATATTTAGCAAGGCGTGTTTTAGACCAATGTCGTACACTTTGTTAAGAGAGATAGTGGTGTATTTAAAGTCTATATCTTCCGCCTCCTTTAAACCCATTTTCCAATATGCCGGCAACTTATCATAACCCAACACCGTTCCTAAAATACCACCGGCAGAAGAAGGATTGCAATCGGCGTCCTGGCCGGCCCTTGTTGAAATATCAAGGGTTTTGGAAAAGTCGCCGTTGCCATATAAAAGGCCCAATACCACGTAGGCGGAATTTACTTTAGCGTCTATATTAAATGGAGAAAAAATACCATCCGGACATGCAATATCACCCGACCATTTCTTTTGTATTTCAAACCAGTTCTGGTGCCAGTCGTTGGGATATTTTGCGTGCCAGTTTACCACATCATTGATACACTGGTAAAACTGACTTTTAACAGGAATGGTTTTTAAAGCCTCTTTTACAATATACTTCATATTGCTGTTGGTAAAAGCCAACGAATACATGGCGCCGATAAATACGCCTCCATAATAACCATCGCCATAGTTCATAATATGACCAATTTTATCGCTGATATTAGTGGCTGCGTTTGGCATACCAGGACTCATTAAACCGGCGTAGTCTGCCTCAATCTGGTAATCTATATCTTCGGAGTGCGGGTTATATTTCCAGTTGCCCGACATGGGAGCCTTAATACCATTGAGAATATTATAACGGGCCGCCTGGTTGGCATGCCACAACATGTAACCCGCATTGGCAAAGGCATTGGCGAATGAGTCAACCGGGGCATCCAACCCATACTTTTCAAATACATCTACAAAGGTCAGGTCCATGTACAGGTCGTCGTATAAACCTGGTATATCCAGCATGGTCTTTTTTAAATAGCCATCGTACCAAAGCAACGGCTGGTAGTCCTGTATAAAAGTTCCATTAAATCTAAACTCGTATGGACCACCAAAGGTTACGCCAATGGTTTGGCCGGCCCAGCCACCTTTTATTTTATCTTTCAAAACGTCTTTGGAAAGGGTGGTCATTTTTTGCGCCATCAAAAAATATCCACTACATAAAAGGCATGCAATCATTAATACTCTTTTCATATTTTTTCGTTTATCGTTATTCGTTCGGTAAATAAGGTAGCTATTTATGTTGGAAGGCACCAATATCTGGTAAGGAGTTCGCGGGCAATTGGGTTCCTTCAATATAGAAGAAGCTTTCTAAAAATGATGTGTTTTATAATACCAACTGCGGTATTCCATAGCATCATTCTTGCGTCGCAATCCGTTCATCTATTGAATATATGGCATCGCACTACCCTACAAGTAAATATTACAAACCAAATGTAGACAGCTTCTAAGTTGTACCCTAAGAAAGCAAGTGCTAACAAAATATAAAGGCTACTTTTTATATGGCTAAATAAAAAAAGTTAATCCTCTTCGTATTTAATTACTTCATTAAAATACGGCGCGCTGGCTAGCGCCCCCATTCGTGTAACGGAAATGGCCGCTGCATGACAGGCAAAGGTGACCGCCTCCAAAATGGGTTTATTTTCTGACAGGGCTACTGCAAGGTTACCATTAAAAACATCGCCGGCGGCGGTGGTATCAACAGCCTGTACTTTAGGAGCGTGTATTAATTGAGAAATGGTGTCGGTTACCACCAAAGCTCCCAGCGATCCCAGGGTTATTATTACAATATCCACCCCTTTATTGCGTATGGCGCTGGCCGCAGCAGCAGCAGATTCCATATTATTAATGGTAATGCCCGACAGCATTTCTGCTTCTGTTTTATTGGGGGTAAGTACCGAAATATTCCGCATCAACGCTTCGGGTATTTCGCGGGCAGGGGCAGGGTTAAGTACCACGGTATTACCCGCCGCCGCAGCAATGCCTGCTACATAAGCCACCGTTTCAAGCGGTATCTCTAATTGCATTAACACAATGGCTGCGCTGGCTATTAACGTTTAGGCCTTTGCCAGGTTTTGCGGAAGTAAGGAGGCCTTGGCACCGGAGGCTACCACTATACAATTTTCAGCATTTTTATCAACACTAATAAGGGCTACACCTGACGAATTTTTGGGATCGGATAAAATAAAACTGGTATTTATCCCTTCCTCCTCAAATCCCGAAAAAAAAGTTTTTGTATGCGGTGTAGGCCACCCAGCCTACCGATTTCCGTTCTGCCCTTCATTTTTTGGATGTCCGGGTTAGTGCCTGTTATATTTGATAACGTTACTTACCTTAAAAACGGTATTTGTAGAGGTCGCTGACCTGACAGGTTTACAAAGGGAAGCAACCAAATGTCAAACCCTTTTTTTCAAATCTTTTTTTAATAGTCCCAACCACCTGGGAATTGAATGAAATGCAGTAATGATATTAAAACCTTGCGGTAGGATAGCTAAACGAAACTGGTGGAGATTAACCCTGTGGGTACATTGTTTTTAGATTGCGTTTTTAAACCAGGCTTGCCTGGCTGCCGAAAAAATGGCCTTAGGTTAACCCAACACAACAAAACGCTTGCTGTTTTAATCTTTTAATGAAAGCCAGTTTACTATTGGTGTATAGACTTCCTCAGGGTTTGTGTATAAAGTAAAATGATCGCCGGAAATTTCGTAAAAAGCTTCGTTTGGAACACGGACAAGCTTGTCTCCGTTAGCATGAATTCGCAGGTCAGGAATTACTTTTATTTCAGTAATTACTGGCTTATATATCAAACGCAACTGGTTTATGATATTATCTTTATTTCCACCTTCGACCCGCTTAAAAGTCTCTATAAAAATATCTTTTGAAGGCTTGCCGGTATACTGTTTTTTTACAAAATATTGCATATTAAACCTATTAAAATATAGACCGCTTTTAACCAGCAAATTAATAACCTTTAAATTGGAGAATGGTGAAATAATTAATGCAGGATCAGTAAAGGAACTTATTTGCACAATCCGGCAATTGACTACATGTTTTATATGATAAGCAATCCAGCCTCCTAATGAATGCCCTATAATTACGTCGTTGGCTACGATGTTATATTTTGCAACCAACTCTTTTGCGTATTGCAAAACATCTGTTTCTTTTCGGGGCATGTTGCCTAATAATTCCCAGTTATCTACAAAAATGCTTTCGGGTGCGTTTATGTGCGGAGCAATTTTATCAAAAATATTTGCTTTTTCGCCAAACCCTGGAATGTAGAAAATACGGATAGTTTTAGCCATTTTAGGTGGTATGATTGAAGTTCAATATTGTTATTATGCCTGCTAAAAGTAAGATAAGGCTCCTCACCGCTTTTTTCCTATAGATTCTATATAAGTTAAACCAATAACTAAGCGGACTGCTAACATGTTGCAAATGGCTATCATCTGACGTCATAGTCTGGCCTTTCTCTACCACTTTCTTCTACTTTGTTTTGTAGAGTGTGCCGCCAAAATTACGCTACTACCGTAACTAAAGCGGGTTGGCATTATGAAGGATAAAATTTTTAATGGGGTAAGTGATCATGTTTTTAAACCAGGTGTACCCGGATAACGCCAAAACCAATGAGGAGACCCCGCAAGAAGATACATGACTAACTATTTATTAATTACCCAAAACGCCATTGTAAAACTTTGCCTCACCAAATATAATTGCCCTATGTATATTTAATCGTCATTTTTACACTATATACCTGCTTCATGTTCATTACCAAAAAAATATCGTTTGGGGTGTGTTCCCTTCTTTCCATTGCCCTAATTTTTTACGCTTGTAAAAGTTTAAAAAATCCCAATGGCAGCATAACCGCTACACCATTTACTGCCAAAAACCGGGTATTGGTTTTTACTAAAACGGCGGGGTACTATCATACTTCCATACCCACCGGCGTAGCAGCCATTCAAAAGCTGGCGGCAGAAAACAATTTTATAGCCGATACCACCCGCGATGCCAGTTATTTTACACAGGATAGTTTACAACACTATAATGCCGTTATTTTTTTAAGCACCACCTTAAATGTATTGAACGCTGAGCAGCAGGTAGCATTTGAAAGATATATACAAGCTGGCGGTGGCTTTGCAGGCGTACATGCCGCGGCCGATACTGAGTACGATTGGCCATGGTATAATAAGTTGGTGGGCGCCTGGTTTTCAAGCCATCCAAGGCAACAAAAGGCCATAATTGATATTGTAGATACGACCAATACCGCCACGTCCTTCTTACCAAAAAAATGGGAGCATTTTGATGAGTGGTACAATTACCGCAACGTCAACCCCGATATTAAAGTATTGGCCAATCTTGATGAGACCAGCTACGAAGGTGGAACCAATGGTGACAATCACCCTATTGCATGGTATCATGAATTTGATGGCGGAAGGGCTTTTTATACCGGCCTGGGCCATACCAACGAAAGCTTTGGCGAGCCTTTGTTTGTACGGCACTTGCTTGAAGGTATTAAATATGCCATAGGCAATACACCGCTTAATTACAACAAGGCGTATGCTGTTAAACTTCCCGAAGACAACCGGTTTACCAAAACGGTGTTAAGCAGCGATTTAAATGAACCCATGGAGCTTACTGTTGCCCCCGATGGAAGGGTGTTTTTTACGGAGCGTTCGGGAAAATTGTATGTGTATGAGCCGGCATCAAAGCAAACAAGGTTGTTGCATAATTTTCCGGCCAAAGCGGTTGATAAATATTTGAATGGGCTAATTGGTATCACCCTTGATCCTGACTTTAGCACAAACAACTATATCTACTTTTTTTATTCAGGCAACACCGGCGGGCAATACCACCAAAATATTTCGAGGTTTGAAATAACAGCCGATGGCAACCTTGATACTTTATCTGAAAAAATAATTATTAAAATACCAATCGATCTTGAAGTGAGTGCGCACACCGGCGGTTCGCTGGCCTGGGATAAAAACAAAAATCTGTTTATCTCAACGGGCGATAATACCGTTCCATTTCAAAGCGATGGCTATGCCCCGTTGGATGAAAGAGAAGGCAGGAAGGAATACGATGCACAACGGTCGGCCGGAAATCCAAACGATTTAAGAGGTAAAATACTTCGCATTCACCCCGCGGCCAATGGTAGCTACACCGTACCCGATGGAAATTTGTTTGCAAAGGGAACGCCGGGCACACGACCGGAGATTTATGTAATGGGTTGCAGAAATCCATATCGTATTTCGGTTGATGAAGAAACCAGCTATGTTTACTGGGGCGAAGTTGGGCCCGATGCCGGAAAGGACAGCCGCCATGGGCCACGCGGCTACGACGAATTTAACCAGGCTAAAAAACCGGGCAACTTTGGCTGGCCTTACGTTGTAGGTAACAACCAGGTGTATAACGATTCCGATTTTGCTGCAAATACCGTAGGCCCGTTGTTCGATCTTAATGGACCCACCAACAGCTCCCCCAATAACACAGGAACCAGGTTATTACCAGCGCCCACTATGCCTATGATCTGGTATCCATACAATCGCAGCGAAGTATTTCCCAACCTTGGCGATGGTGGCCGCTGTGCCATGGGCGGACCCATTTATCATTACAATGCCAGCCTCAAATCAAATACCAAATTGCCTGCGTATTACAACAAAGCCTGGTTTGTATACGACTGGATGCGTAACTGGGTATTTGCCATACACATGGATGAAAATAACAACTACAAAAAAATGGACCGCTTTATGGAAACCAACGGAGATTTCAGGCGCCCTACAGATGTTGAAATAGGACCCGATGGCGCTATGTACATGCTGGAATATGGCTCGGTATATGGCATTGATAACGAAGATGCAAGGTTGGTTCGTATAGATTATAACAACGGCAACCGCAACCCTGTGGCAAATATAACAGCAAAAGATACTATTGGCCTTGCACCTTTAAAAGTTGCGTTTAGCAGCCGCCAGAGCTATGATTACGATGAAGCTGATAAACTAACTTACTCGTGGAATTTTAATGGAAGAGAAACTTCCGGTGAACCCAACCCAACATTTACTTTCCCAAAAAATGGCGTGTACAAAACCGTGTTGACAGTTACGGATGCTACCGGCAAATCAAGCACCGATACGTTGACTATTAAAGTGGGTAATACCTTGCCATCTGTAACTATCTACACAGCAGGTAACAATACTTTCTTTTTTCCATTTACCTCGGGTTTATTGTATAAAGTGGGCATTACCGATAACGAAGATGCATTTATTGATGACAACAATGTAAAGATTAGGATGAACTTTATACCCAAAGTTGCCAGCAACCAAAGCCTTGTTGGCCATCAGCAAATAGATGCCAGTTACAGTTTAGGTCTTAACCTGATAAATAACAGCGATTGTAAGGCTTGCCACCAAATGAATGCAAAGTCTGTAGGGCCTAATTACATGGATATATCAAAAAAATACTATGGCAACCAAAATGCTATTGGCATACTGGCAAACAAAATAATTATTGGCGGGTCGGGTGTTTGGGGCGAACATGCCATGAGTGCCCATCCACAAATATCAAAAGAAGATGCCACTGAAATTGTGAAGTACATTGTTTCGGTGTCGGTAAGTGCTGAGGAAAAAGCCCTTGAACAAAAAGGAGAGATAATTTTAAACCAGCACCTTGCCAATAAGGAAGAAGGCAGGTATATTTTAACGGCCAGTTATACTGATAAAGGCGGCGCAATAACACCACTAACCAGTAGTAAAACATTGTTACTACGCCCCTCAAAAGTACAGGCCGAAGATGCAGACAACACCTACAACCTTCAAAAAAACGAAAGGAACGTTGGGGGCGTAAACAATGGCTCGTACATCATGTTTAAAAACATAAGCCTTGCCTAAATTAGAAGCGTTACTTATCGTTATGCATCGTTTGATAAAGATGCTTCCATTGAGGTGCATGCCGATAGTAAAAACGGCCCGTTACTAAGCTCCTTACCCATAAAAGCTACCGGCAAATGGAGCACCTATAGCGAGGTAACGGCACCCATAACCGACCCCGGAGGCAACCACGATGTCTATTTTGTTTTTGTAAAGAAAGACGCGCCGAACAAAAACCTGGTAACCCTTGACTGGATACTATTTAGCGGAGGTAACGAAGTGGTTGAAAAACCTGCACCGGCAAAAACAACACCCTTGGTTGAAAAGAAACTACCGGTTAAAAAAGCATTGATAACGGCAATAGCAACCACCACTAAAAAAGCAGTGGAAATGCCCGGAATGAACCTTATAGCAAAAAGCGACTGTAAAGCTTGCCATGCGCCAAATACCAAACTGGTAGGACCATCGTACCAGCAAATTGCCGCCAAATACAAAAGCACCCCCGCCAACATAAATAAACTGGCAGGCAAAATCATTAATGGTGGTGCAGGCAACTGGGGTCAGATAGCAATGGCAGCTCATCCCAACATTAGTACAAAAGATGCCAGTGAAATGGTGAAGTATATACTGGCATTAAAAAAGTAAAAAATTTAGATTGATTATAACGAAGCTGCCATTTCTAAAAAGATGGCAGCTTTGTTGTTTAAGGCAGACACCGGTTCGTGAAGAGGCTTACGCTATTGGTATTATTCAACAGCAATCTGTATCTGCCAGGGGCTTCATAAAGGGCTTTGAACTATAGCCTTTCCGTAAACTTCGCCGACCGTTTAATCAGGTAGATGCCTAAAGATGGTAACAGCAAAAACGGCAAGGATATTATTAGTTTAATTACAGAGAATGAAGCAAATCTTTTAACCACCAAATAACTTAAGAAAAATTTGCGGGATAAAAACACCTGGTAAGGCACCTGGGACGGGCCCACAATGGGTAAAAGATATGTTTATCAATAATTTGTACCACTTTTTATACTAGGTCATTTGGGCGGCTCTGACCTAATACCCGTCAGGCTGGCACTAATCAGGAGGTCCGGCCCAGCAAAATTATCTAACGTATAACCGCATTTATGGTGCTAACCTATAAAACCTACATTTACAATCAATGCCAAACCTATTAGTTATTAACGGGTTAAGATTTTTGTTTTACAGCAATGCGCATAATGAACCTGTGCATGTTCATGTCGCAAAGGGAAATGCATAAGGAAAAGTTTGGTTAGAGCCTTTGATTGATTTGCGTAACCTGGACGGCTTTACCAATGGCTAACGAAAAGACATTGTAAGGAATTACAAAAATATATTCGGGTTATTTTAAAACTAAATGGCATGAATACTTCTCAAAATAAATTCGACGCTTTAGAACATTTGATTTTTGGGGAAGGATTGGAAATTTAAACAGTAGACGTTTATGCAGATTTGGACCTAATGCTAATCATTCTTAATACATAAGCAATCCTTCGTCAAAAAATTTTATCATATCCACGGCTGCATACAGCAACATTAGCCGGGTTAAACGCCTTTTAATTAATAGCCATTGAATTCGGTATCTACTGGCCAATTCTTAATGAAGATTTGAGCTTAAAAGGATTTTTAAAAAATGAACTGCGAAATGTAGTGGCTAAATATGGTTTAGTTGCATGAAAGATTATAAGCTATCATCAACTTTGGTATTGTGCATTTTCAACAACCTTTAAAGGGCAAAGTGGTTAATTATAATTCCGCTGTCTAAGCCCTACATTTAACGATAGATGAGGGCGGGAACAACTCCCAACCTCATTGTTTTATCCCGGACACAATTAAGCCAAATCCAAAAACCTCTCACACGAACTGGCAAAAAATAACAATGGGCCATGAATTTTCATGGCCCGTTACTTTATAAACTGGCATCGTGTTATTTGTAAAATATTATTTTTAAAGTGAGTGGTAAATTGGCAGTGCGGGATGATTACCTTTTTCTATCAGGCTATTAACCATTGACTATTAATTATTGACAATCCACCATTGACAATCCAACATTGACAATCATTGACCATTTACAATTAACTATCCACCATTGACCATTGACAATTAACTAACCATTCACCATTGACAATTAACTATCCACCATTCACCGTTGACAATTAACCATTGACCATTGACCGTTGACAATTTACCATTCACCATTCACAATTAACTTAACACTATTTCGGTTTACAACACCTTAACCTGTAATAAATATCGTTTGTTATTCTTGTCGGTAATAATGAGCTGGTACACGCCAGCCGATAGTTTTTTAGGCAGATAAGATTTGCCACCAAACGTTGCCTGCAGCCGACACCGGGATCTTTAACGAACGTGGACTTTTGTACGATTACCTTTATCAGCAAACCAAACCCGATGGTAGCGATTTGGCCGCCCACTTTACGCAATTGTTTGAGGTGTTGACCACCTAAACCAACAACCGCCTTAAAAATATTGACGAAACACTAAACGCCTTTCCCTACATAAATGGAAGTTGCTTGCCGGGCGCCTGCCAACAGTCGCCTTTGACAGCGACCTACGAAAAACATTATTAGATTGCTGCCTGTTGAACTGTGGCAAAATATCACCCGTCATATTTGGTTCGTTGTTTTAAAGTGTAATGGATGCAAAGGCATGCCGTAACCTTAGCGCACACTACACCAGCGAAAAAAATATTCTGAAATTGATAAAACCGCTGTTTCTGAACGACCTGTGGAAAGAATTTAAAGAAGTAGAAAGCAGCAAACCAAAACTGCGGAAGCTACAGGAAAAGATAGTAGTCCTGCGCTTTTTAGATCCCGCCTGCGGCTGTGGCAACTTTTTAATTATTGCCTACCGCTAAATACGGCTGACATTAATTATGCCGTTTTTGTCGGCCTGTTTTACGCTGTTACAAAACATAAGGGGCATTATATAAGCCTCACTGCCGCGTATAAAGGTGGTATCGCTTAGCGAGGCATTCAATCCCAATAATCTTGCTCTTGTAGGTGTTAGCGTTGCAGCCGCATCATTTATATGGCACCTAATGCACTGCGGTCTGCCGGTATAAACGGTGTATGTACACACCAAGCCTGCAGGCAATAAACCGAAAGCTCCAAATATCTGTTTGGTATTTTACGCTACATTGCGCTTAATTTTAAAACCTCCGCCGGTAATGTTGCTAAGGTGGCTTGGCTGGTAAATTAAAACCAGGATTCTCTATTTTTTCCATCAGCCTTTGCTGGTGGTATCCCACGCCGGCTAATAAAGCTTCAATGGTTTCGTTTTGCCATGTAAAGTTTAATTAATTTTTAATTTATGGGTGCAGGGAGCCATTCGGCGCCTATGTTTAAATAATAGATTTTATAAAAGCTGTTAAAAAAAACAGCCTAACAAATCACACGATTCATTTAACATTAAGGTAAAGTTTTAGTAACAATTTGGCTATGTTGCCAATATAATTTTATGTAAAATAAATTTATGAGAAAACTATCCCTTTCCATACTGTGCATAACAGTAGCAATGATGAGTTGCAAAAAAAATGACTCGGTGGTAATAGAAAAAGCCGAATTCAAAGACCGTTCTAATGCCGAATCTTTTGTTATAATAGATCCTGCATTTTCGTCGGTTAACGCCTATACATTAATCAGCAGCAGCGATACCATTGCGGGATCGCCCAATTTTGTTTTTGGCGGAGCGCCCGATGGGCAGGGTTTTTTAAAAAACCCCGATGGAAGTGGTTACATAATGGTTACAAACCACGAAAATACCTGGGCATTGTCAAGGGTTTATCTTGACAAAAAACTTAACCCGGTAAGAGGGGAATATATTGTTAATACCGACGGAGGTATGTTCCGTTTATGTTCGGGCACTTTAGCCACGCCAGAGGAGCATGGCTTTCCAAAACCAGTGTTTTTAACCACAGGCGAAAGCAACGTTAATGCTATGACACATGCAATTGACCCTATCGCAAATGCTGATCCTTCCAATCAATCGAGGGTTAAACCAGCACTGGGAAAATTTAGCGGCGAGAATGCTGTTCCACTTCCCAAAGATGCGTATGCTGGTAAAACAGTTATTATTATTGGCGAAGATGCTGGCAACGGGCAGGTATACCTGTACATTTCAAATACTGTTGGTGACCTTGACAATGGTAAGTTGTATGTATTAAGAAGAACCAGCCTGGACCAGATTGAAAAAAATATGACCAAAGGAAATGTGTACGATGTTGAATTTACAGAGGTAGTAAATGCTAAAAATTTAACCGGTACAGAAATTGAAGGCTTAAACAGCTCTTTAAAGTCAATTCAGTTTGCCAGGGTTGAAGATTTGGATTATAGAAAAGGCGGCGGTGCTAACGGTAGAGAAGTTTATTTTGTTGCAACAGGTGTTAGTGGGCAACCCGAAAAAACATATTGGGGCCGTATGTACAGATTAAAAATGGATGCGGCTAATCCGCTTGTTGGTAAACTTGAGGTGGTTGAAGATGGAGATCTGCTTCCCGGACTGGATATGATTCAACCCGACAATCTTTGTGTAACCAACAACTTTGTGTACATACAGGAAGATGGTGATTCATTCTTTCCGGGTGCATCGCATAATTCGTTGATATGGCAACATAATATTGCTACAGGCACCAAAAAAAGAATGATTGATTTAAAAAATAAAACTATCAGTTCAAAATTTAATCCTACCAACGACCAGCGTTTTGCCACCTGGGAGCATGGTGCAATGATTGATATATCCAATGATATAAATGTGCCTAATACCTTTTTAATTAATATTCATGCGCATACCTGGGTAGAGGGTAACAAATTTTTAAATCCAAGTAAGGCTACTTCTGTACAACCATACAGATCAGGCGGTCAAACATTAATACTAACAGGCGTTCCCCGTTAATACAATTTATTAAAAAAATAAACAATCCCTTCGTTACGGCGAGGGGATTGTTCATTACAGTTTATATAATTATGAAGATGAAATTTGCTTTTGCAATGCTGCTTGCGTTAATGTTTTTGCAGCTACTATTAAAAAGCTGCTCAACAAAAAGTGTGGCTAGTGGCGAAGAAGCAGTAAAAGCTTATTTTTTTAAACAAACTGATTCTTTACTTTCAAAATTAACCTTGCTTGATAGCATGGCCGGGCAAAAACAACCTGTTGCCGAGCTACAAGCCCTTTTTGCCGAAAGCAGGTTTACGTATAAAAAAACCGAAAGCATTACCGAATATTACTTTCAGGGTTTAACCAAACGCATAAACGGCGCTCCGCTACCCGATATAAAAACAGAAGATGGCCAGGTATGGCCTCCACATGGCTTTCAGGTAATAGAACAATTGCTGTATAGCGGGTATCATGACTCACTGGTAAATAATCTATCCAACGAAATAAAGTTGTTGCAAACCGACCTTCGTTTTACAAAAGCTAACATGCAGCACAACTCAGTGCTACCGCAACATGTAACAGAAATATTGCAACACCAGTTAATAAGGATAGCAGCGCTGGGCATTAGTGGCTTTGATGCTGCCATGAGCCTGCTATCATTACCAGAAACAGCGCATAGTTTGCTTGGATTAAAAGAAGTGTATATTGCTTATTATGGGGAGGTAAGTTTGAATGAAAAGCTTAACACTTCAATTGTTAGTACAATAAACTACCTGAACAAAAATGATAATTTTGACAACTTTAACCGGCTTGAGTTTTTGAGTGTTTATTTAATGCCGCTTAGCGAATTATTTGTAACAAGTTCAAATACCAATACCGAGGCAGATACCGTAATGGTTAAACCGTTTAGAGGTACACTGGCAGACTTACTAAGAGGAAAGGGTCTTGACGCTGACTACTATTCTTCGTATGCCGAGGGCAAAACAAATGCAGCAAAGGTGGAATTAGGCAAACAGCTTTTTTTTGATAAACAGTTGTCAAGTTCGGGCGAAATAAGTTGCGCAAGTTGCCATCAACCCGAACTGTATTTTACTGATGGAAAAACAAAGGCAGGTAATTTTGTACATGGCGGCACGCTACAGCGAAACACACCCACGCTGTATTATGCCGCAATGCAAAGCCACCAGTTTTACGATGTACGCTCCACCACGTTGGAAGACCAGGCAGATGAGGTGATGAAAAATAAGCTTGAATTTAATTTTACATCGGCGGCCATTGCCAAAAAAATTTACAGTAATAATAACTATCACGATATTTTTAGTAAATCATTTGGAGAAAAAGACTCAGCCAGCGGCTACCAGTTACGAAATGCACTTGCTGCATTTGTACGTTCGCTAAGCCCATTTTCGTCAAGGCTTGATGAATATTTTAATGGAAATAAAAACGCAATAACCTCCCGGGAGATTACTGGCTTTAATTTATTTACCGGTAAGGCTAAATGCGGTACGTGCCATTTCATTCCTCTTTTTAATGGCAACATTCCACCCTGGTATAGCAAATCTGAGTCTGAAATAATAGGCGTGCCATCTGCGCCCGTATGGAAAAATGCAACGATTGATAAGGACTCTGGCCGCTATAAAATAAATGCCATGCAGGAATTATTGTTTGCCTTTAAAACACCCGGCATACGTAATATTGAAAAAACAGCGCCTTATATGCATAATGGCGTGTATAAAAATTTAGAGGATGTGGTAGAATTTTATCACAAAGGTGGTGGCGTAGGTATTGGAATTGATTTACCCTTTCAGTCTTTGCCCTTCGACTCCCTTTCGCTAAATCAAAGCGAAAAGAAGTCCATTATTGCTTTTATGAAAACATTGACCGATAAAAAGAAATCATATTGATTTTTATGAACAGTTTAAAAGTGATAGCCGTTTACAGTACTGGCCTTTTGATTATTCTGTTGGCCATTGGTTGTTCAAAAAAAGCCGAGGTGCCCTGCCGGGCAATAGCTATTACTGCAATTACCACCGCCTCCCAACCATGTATAGGGCAGGGAAGAATAATGATTACATCACCCATGGGTTCATCCTGGTTATATAAAATAGGCAACTCCTCTTTTCAGTCATCTTCATCTTTTGAAGGTTTGTTACCGGCCACTTACACTATCAAGGCAAAGAACGAAGCGGGCTGTGTTGACAGTGCAATTATTATAGTAAACGAAATTACTTCGGGACCCTTATTTAGCAATGTAAAAAGTTTGCTGGTTATAAACTGTATTTCGTGTCACGGAGGAAACAATCCGCAGGCAGGTGTTAACTTTGAAAGTAACTGCGAGATCATAAATAACTGGCAACGAATAAAAGCGCGGGCAGTTGATGGTAATCCCTCACCAATGCCACAGGGTGGCCTGCTACCACTTATCGAACGAAATAAAATAACCAACTGGATAAATGCCGGTCATCGGTTTGCAGATTAATTTAACGCATTGTGCTGGCCCTGTTCATGGCTACCCAACAAAATTTACTGCATGGATAGCTACAAAAAACCAATGTAATCCAAACCCGATGTCTGTTTTCCCGGCATTTTGTCCCTTAGCCTTGCAAAAACGCAAAAAAAGACCCGCCCCCATTAATAAATGCTGCATATAGCTTAACCTGCCCCAATACAGTAGTCTACAAAACCATCCATCCTGCTTTTTTATCGTGACCAGGCACTTTTTTGTATTTACGCCTGGCCGTCATATGCAAGCCTCGCTGTCCGTGCATTCAAAATGGGGCATTTGCCACTCTCTCAATAAAATGTAATATGTGTTCTGCAAAAAAACGAATATGGGCAAACAAAGTGTTTGCATTTAAAAAGCTCAACCACAAGCCTCCAATGAAAGCAGGTACAATAATGTAGTACATGGCGGATCTATTTTTATGGGCAGTGCGAATAAATATCAGTTGCAATAAAACCCCCGGTCGTTAGGCAGTTCACTTACATGAAGCGCATACGTGCGAATATGCGAAACTTATGCAGCAGACCTTTGCAAGACCAAAAAAAGAGACCCCACCGGTTCAAACTATCCATCGATTTCATTAATTACCAACCAAGGCTGAACAAACCATTAGGATTGAGGTTTTTGCTTATTAACAAGGCGGCTGCGGTTATACAAAACCTTTAAAATGGGTACCAGTCAAATAAATTAAATATAAAGGCAAAGGATTCGGGCAGGTTATCTTTGCAAAAAATAAATAAGAGCCAAAATCCGTATATCCCTGAAAAATTCGATCACATTTAATCCAGTTGTAATGATAAATACCCAAAATACTGTTAAAGCGCTTAAAAGCCAGTATAT
>JBBRUR010000104.1:0-17170 GCA_038247635.1 Chitinophagales bacterium | reverse complement strand
GATTTTGCCCCTTCAGGCCTTTTTTTAAGGGTTCGGGCCATCATTCCCCTGGGCTGCACCCAGGGCTGTGAGATCTCAGCCTTTCAGGCCTTTTTTTAAGGGTTCGGGCCATCATTCCCTGGGCTGCAATCAGGGGTATGGGATTTCGGCCCATCAGCCCTTACATTTTAGCCACCTCAACAATTAAAAAATTCGACTATTTGTTACATAGCAACACGCAATTAAAAAATTAAACGCAGAAAAATCCGAGGCGTTTAATGCACGTTTTTAAAAGTGCGAAAAAAGGAATTTTAGCAATGGATGCAGCTTCTGTTTACCAGTTAATACGGTAATACCCAAATGCATGAATTTATGCTACAGATAGTACTGCGGTAAGGCTAAAGTTATGCAGAGTGGGCATAAGCAACTTTTTTGACATTAATAATAAATTTCGATAGTATGGCAAAATATATAAATGAGCGGGAATGGTACGAGACACAAAATGGCAATCGGGCATTGCCAGCTGGTCGTAAAAAACCAATAAATTTACTTTCTACAAAAAATATGCTCGAAATCCACGAAAGAAAAATTAATGAATATCCGTTATTTGGTACCCTCAGTGCTGAATATAAAATCGTGATAATAATGGCATAATAAAATTACTAATGGTGTAGGAGTATTACGCCCGTCCGAATGCCAGCCCGACGAAATCATTTTGGCGGGGCGGTAGCCGGGCGAGCAAAAACTAGTGAAAACACCTAAGAAGCCCGATTACAAAATATCAGAACCTGGTTGCGGATAATCCTTAAAAAATCCTGTAGTTCGCATTGACCATTTGCCTGATAAGTTATATAATGTAATGCTGTTTCTAAAAAAGCTTAATGAAGCAAATAAGCAGCTTTTAAACATTATGTTTTCCTAAACTCCCCAACAAGAAACAAAGCCGCTTGTGTGCAGTTTGGCAAAGGCTCCTACACACATTTCCACACCGCATCTACAAACCAGCTTTTTTTATCGAAAAAGTTTTTAACGGGTTCAAACCCATTATTGGTGGCCAACTGGTTGGTTTGTGCAAGCGTGTATTTTTGCGATACTTCCATAAATATTGCTTCGTAAGGCGCAAAATGAAAATTATGATCGGCCACTTCTACCTGCTGCTCTTTTGCACTAACCAGGTAGCTTTTACACGTGCCCGTTTCGGGGTTGTACACAGCAAAATGACTAAAGTTATTTAATTGAAAGTTGCCGCTTAACTCGCGGTTAATGCGGGTAAGTAGGTTTAGGTTAAACTGGCTGGTGTAGCCTGCTTTATCGTTGTATGCATCTAAAATTACCTGTGGTTCTTTAGTTAGGTCAAAGCCTATCATTACCATATCGCCGGGGTTAAGGTGGCTGCGCAGTTCGCTACAAAAGGCATTGCTGTGCTCAAGGGTAACATTGCCAATATTGGCGCCTAAAAACAATACCACTTTTGGGTGGTCGCTTAGTTTGCGGGCTTTATTTAGCATGGAAAAATATTCGCCGTTAAGGCCTTGAATTTTTAGCGAGGGTATTTTTGTGGGCAGGTGGTTTTGTAAAAGCGTAATTACGTTCTTCGAAATATCTACCGGGTAGTAGGTAAAGTTTACCTGGTTATTAACCAGTTGCTGTAAAAGGAAAATGGATTTAGTAGCATCGCCGGCACCCAATTCTACCAAATCAAAGGCCTCGTAGCCGTTGGTAACGCAATAAGCAAGCTCGCTGGTTTGCTGCGTAAAAATTTCCATTTCGCAATTGGTAAGGTAATACTCGGGGCAGTTCATTATTTGCATGAACAGGGCATCGCCTTTGGCATCGTAAAAATATTTGGACTCCAAATATTTTTTGGGAAATGATAACCCTTTAACTACGTCGGTTAAAAATTGTGACATACAATGTTTATTTGGCAAGCCGTATTCCAGTATACTGCCAGCGCAGGTATGGATGAAAAAAGTTTCGATAAGTAGGGCGGCTATGGCCGGGAGATGTTATTTGCGACCCGCCACGTAACACCTTTTGGTTAACCATAAATTTGCCGTTGTATTCGCCTATGGCGCCCGGTGCTTTGGTAAAACCAGGGTAGGGCAGGTAGGCGCTTTCTGTCCACTCCCAGCGCAGCCCCCAGTCAAATTGGGATGCAGCAATTTCCCACTCAAACTCAGTAGGCAGCCGCATACCTTTCCAGGTGGCGTAAGCCGCCGCTTCGTAAAAACTTACATGGTTAAGCACATCATTTTCGGCCATTGGCTGTAAGCCGTTAAAAGTGTAACAATACCATTGGTTGCTTATGAGGTGCCAGTACATGGGTGCCTGCACCTTATTTTGGTTCACCCAGTCCCAGCCCTCGGCATGCCAGTACCGAAAGTTGATATAACCACCATCGTTTATAAATTGGAGGTACTCGCTATTGGTAACCAACTGGTCCAAAATTTCAAAACCGTTGAGGTACACTTTGTGAACAGCCAACTCGTTATCAAAGCAAAAATTGTTGCCTTTGTAGCCTATTTCATACACACCCTCGGGTATGGTAAGCATGTTAGCCTGTACCGCGTTATCACGGCTTGGCGCGGTTATATCACTATATGCGGGAAACAGCGGATTGTTGCCCAGTATAAACTTAATGTCCGTGTACAATAATTCCTGGTGTTGTTCCTCATGGTTGAGGCCCAGCATGATTAGTTCATTTAGCGCTTCGTCATAATTTACGTCCAAAAATGCTTCCATGGCTTCATCTACAAAAGCTCTGTAGGCATACACATCGTCTACCGTTGGGCGGCTGAGGTTGCCACGGTTAGTGCGTATCACTCTTGCACCTACCGTTTCGTAATAACTATTAAAAACAAAGTTGTAGTCGGCGTTAAATACCTCGTACCCTTTTACATGCTGCTTTAAAATAAAGGTTTCAAAAAACCAGGTGGTGTGGCCAATGTGCCATTTGGGCGGACTAACATCTGCCACAGGTTGTACCACGTAATCTTCCTTTTCCAACGGCTTGCAAATGCTTTCGGTTCGATTGCGTACTGCTTTATAACGCTTTAGTAACGGGTTAGTAATGGGGACTATATCGGCTATTTGTACTGTTTTTATATCGGCTGTTTCAATCATAATTGGGTATTGTTTATGTAAGGCTGTATAAAGGGTTTCAGTATAGCATTTAATTGAAACCACGCCATAACTTTTGTTTGCAATTTGCCATCTTATTACTACCGTCCTTTTGTTAGTGGCAGGAGGCAAAATCACAGTACAGTTTTTTAGCAGGCTATTGAATTTTATTCAGCAACACTATTGCCCGTCCGATTGGCGTCTTTACCCGGGTAACCCTATCCCAACGATGCCTTCAGCCGGGCGGATGTCACTCACTTCTAGCGACATTATTCATCCTAAAAAAAACTACTTCTACTATTACTTATCCTTTGTATCTATATACATTTTCAAGTCCGAAATAGTTTTAATTCCTCTTTCATCCGCCTGCTTTTTGCGCATCATTAAGGCATAGGCATTATTAAAGCCGATGGGCTGCAACCAGTCTAACGCATACTGGATGCTAAACTCTTTTTTCACATACCTGTACACCTTTTCGCGACTGTCCATGATGGTATCAAGTATTTTATCGCCGGGCTTTAAAATCACCAGCAAACCAGTACCGGTGTATTCCGGGTACAGGTCAATTTGGTTATTAGTTAGCGCATCAAAACAAATTTTGGTGCCACCTAAACCGGTTTTAGTATCAACGTCCAAATCAGTATATCCTTTTAATAACATGCTGTACATCTGTAATAAAATGTATTGCTCTCCAAAAATTTTAGATCCCATTCGTATCACCGCTCTTTTACCACTTCGGGGCTGTTTGTAAAGGCCCGTTTCAACTAAAAAATCCTTTGCTACTTTACCGGGCGTTTGTTGTAAAATATCAACCCGGTAGTTCAGCTCCGTCATAATACTATCGTTAATATGGCCCGATAGCAAATTGAGGGTTTCGGCTACTTCGGGGTATTTTACTAAAATTTCGTGCCGTACCACCGGTGCCGCATAATAAGGAGGAAATATTTTTTTGTCATCATGCAACACTACCAGGTCAAACGCTTTTAATCGTCCGTCGGTACTGTATCCGCTTATTACATCCAGTTGTTGTTCGTAAGCGGCCTTATACATAACCGCATCACTAATAACCACGGTACGTATGTTTAGTTTATACTTGTTTTTTAAGCCAAGATATCCATCGCTGCGCCCCATAAATTCAGGCGTAAAGCCGGCCAGCATACGGCTGCCCAGCGCAGGGGGCAGCAGGTAAAACATTGAAAGCAGCACCATTACTACGGGCAGCAATACCAGCTTACTTTTTAAACGGCCTATGTTAATTTTTTGCACCCGCGAAAGCAAAAAGTCAAACACTATTGCAAGGGCTGCAGCGGGTAGTGCCCCTGCCAAAATCATGTTGGTGTTATTTAAGGCGATACCGCCAAAAATAAACTCGCCCAAACCGCCGGCAGCTATGTATGCTGCCAGTGTTGCCACGCCCACGTTAATAACGGTGGCGGTACGTATGCCCGCCAGTATTACCGGCATGGCCAATGGCAGTTCTACCCTTAGTAATATTTGTGAGGGGCTCATGCCCATGCCTTTAGCCGCATCGGTTACCGAAGGGTTTACACCTGTAATGCCCGTGTAGGTATTGCGTATAATGGGTAAAAAAGCGTACAACATAAGGGCTACAATGGCCGGTTTGGCACCAATGCCTAACAGGGGTATCATAAACCCAAGTAAGGCAATACTGGGTATAGTTTGTAAAATGCCTGCAAAGCCAAGCACAAAGCCGCTTAATTGTTGTTTGCGTGCTATCAATATGCCCAGCGGTAAGCATGTTACTACCGACAGCAGCAGCGATATAAAGGTTAGCCCAATATGCGTAGTGGTTTGCTCAAACAGTTTGCCCGATTGCTGGTACATAAACTGCCACAGGCTTTGCGTTTCATTCATGAGTTGCCTTGTTTTTGTACTGCGTAAAGGCGTTGAGTATTGCGGGTAGGTCTATTTGCCTGTTGATGTCGCTACCATGGATGCTTGCCATTAAAGTGGTTGGCTGGTTGGGTGCTGACAATTTTTCCATTAGGTTGAATAGCGAGGTTTTGGCCTCCATGGTTTCGGCAGGGATTGGGTCAACGTGTATTGGTAACTGGTTCCATATATCGGCCAATGTAAGCGATTGAAGTTCCAGTAAAAACCGTTGTTCGTTAAAAAAGGTTTGCACAAATTTATTGGCGGGTCTAAATAGAAGATGGGAGGGTTTGCCCTGCTGTACAATCTTTCCCTTGTCCATAAGGCAAATCTCATCGCCCAGCTCAAAAGCTTCCTGTACATCGTGGGTAACCATTAAAATGGTTTTACGTTTCAACTCGTCCAAATGTTTAAACTCGCGGCGGATACCTGACCGCGTAACAGGATCCAATGCCCCAAACGGTTCATCCATTAACAGCACCGGTGGGTCGGCCGCCAGCGCCCGGGCAAGCCCCACCCGTTGCTGCTGACCACCACTTAACTGGTGCGGAAATAACGGGCCGTATTTGGCTGGGTCAAGCTGTAGTTTTGCTAACAGGGCATGGGTACGTTCAGTAATTTTTTGTGGCAACCACCCCAGCAGTTTGGGTACAATACCCACATTTTGGGCAATGGTATAATGCGGAAAAAGACCGGTGTGCTGCAGCACATATCCAATACTACGGCGCAGCGTTTCGGGCTGTTGCTGCATAATGTTTTGGCCGTTAACCGATATGGTTCCCGCCGAGGGATCAATTAACCGGTTAACCATACGAAGCGTAGTAGTTTTGCCGCAGCCGCTGGTGCCCAGCAATACAACGGTTTGGCCCTCGTTTACGGTAAACGATATATTGTCCACTGCTTTGGTTTGCCGGTACAGTTTGCTTACTTGCTCCAGTGCTATCATTGCTTTAGCTATAAGTTTTAGCTAAGATAAAGGTTAGCAAAGGTTGGGCGAAATTGGCGCACTCAGGATATGTGTTGCCCTTTGGCAGTTGCATGTAATAATTTAATAGGAAGCATGACAAATTTTTGGCTGTTTGGCTAACCTTACTTATTAATAGCCATAAATAAATTGTTTAGCGATTCTGCATACAATGGGTGGGCAAAAATGGCTTCTTTAATATCGGTGTAAGGAAGTTTGCCCATCATGGCTACCTGTAATACGGTCATTGTTTCGCCCCCTTCTTCGCCAATGATAGCGGCGCCTAAAATTTGGTTATCGTCTGCATTTACCACTGCCTTCATAATGCCCCGCGTTTCGCCGGTTTCTATGGCGCGGGCTACTTTGTCCATGCTTAACACAGCCGTTTTTATATTAAACCCTTTTTTGATGGCTTCGTCTTCACTTAGGCCTATTCTGCCCAGTTGAGGGTCGGTAAACATGCAGTAGGGTACAGGCCGGCCCTCAATAATAAGGCTGGCATGTTCAAAAAGATTTTTGTAAATAATTAAATGGTCGTTATAAGCTATGTGGGTAAAGGCGGGTCCGTCCTTTACATCGCCAAAAGCGTAAATGCCTTCAGCAGAAGTTTCAAGTTTGTTGTTAACATTTATAAATCCTTTTTCGTTGGTGTCAACCCCGGTTTTTTGTAGCTGAAGCCGGGCAGTTTGCGGTACACGGCCAGCGGCTACCAACACGTGGCTACAGGTTATTTGCTGTTGTTGGCCTTTTACTATTAGGGTTGCCTTAATGTTTTTGCCTTCCATTTTAAAATTATCAGCACTTGAATCGGTGTTAACCGTTATTCCTTCGTCCATTAAAATGCCACAGATACAATCTGCGATATCCCTGTCTTCGTGTGGTAACAGGTGGTCACTTGTTTCTACAATGGTAACCTTGCTGCCAAAGCGGCTAAACATTTGCCCAAACTCAAGCCCAATGTAACCTCCGCCCAATACAAGCAGGTGTTCGGGTATTTGGGTTAGTTGTAAAATGGTGGTGTTGGTGACAAAGCGAATGTCGTCTAACCCATTTATCGGTGGAATTTGTGCTGTTGTGCCTGTATTGATAAATACTTTATCAGCACTAAGCTCAAGGGTGCCGCCTTTGTTAAGAGATACAATCAATTGCTTTGGCCCTGTAAAAACGGCCTCGCCCATAATTAATTCAAGGCCGTCGGTTTTCTCCAACCCTTTTTCTGAGCCGTCACGAAACATATTTACAATTTCATTTTTTCGTTGTACGATGGCGGGCAGATCCACGGTTACCTCGCCAGTATGAACGCCCAACGCATTGCTGTTTCGTGCCGTATGGGCCATGCGTGCCGATGCCACCATGGTTTTAGTTGGGGTACATCCATCGTTAATACAAGTGCCGCCTATAAATCTTTTTTCAATGAGTGCAGTTTTTAAACCTTGTTGGGCCAGTTTTTTACTAAGCGGGGTGCCGCCTTGTCCTGAGCCTATTACGATTGCATCATAGTGTGTCATATTGTTTGTTGTTTTTGGGCCGATTAGGTAGCCCGTTAATAAACAGGTATTGAAATATATTGATTATTAGTAACGGTAAATAATGTAATGGATGATTACGACAGGAAACAAAACCATACCATGGGCAGGTGAGGGGAGTGATTATATAATCATTTTAGACAACACAGGCGAGGGAAGAGAATATATTGGTTTTTAGGACAGTTGGTTTGGTAAGGGTAAGATGTTAACCAACCCCCTGTCGGGGTTGGAATGCAGGGGTGGGGGCCTGTCCATGGGTTGCACCCATGGCCATTGTTCGGAAACCCCTGTCGGGGTTGGAATGCAAGGGAGGGCCTTGTCCATGGGTTGCACCTATGGCTATTTTTAGGAAACCCCTGTGGGGGTTGGAATGCAAGGGAGGGCCTTGTCCATGGGTTGCACCTATGGCTATTTTTAGTAAACCCCTGTGGGGGTTGGAATGCAAGCGAGGGGGCCTATCCATGGGTTGCACCCATAATTATTTTTAGTTAACCCCTGTCGGGGTTGGAATGCAACGGAAGGTCGCTGTCCATGGGTTGCACCTATGGCTATTTTTAGGTAACCCCTGCCGGGGTTGGAATGCAAGGGAGGGCCTTGTCCATGGGTTGCACCCATGGTTATTGTTAGGAAACCCCTGTCGGGGTTGTGTGATATATAGGCTTTTGCCGAAACCATGGGTTGCGTAGAAGTAGAATTTTTAGGTAACCCCTGTCGGGGTTGGAATGCAAGGAATGGGGCCTATCCATGGGTTGCACTCATAATTATTTTTAGTAACCCCTGTCGGGGTTGGAATGCAAGGGAAGGTCGCTATCCATGGGTTGCATCCATGGTTAATGTCAGGCACCGGGGTTGGGGGGAACCACCGATAATAAATGTATTTGCATCAATATGGTTTTCAAAGCCCGGAAGGCTTACCTGCCAATGGCCCTGGTACGCAGGGGCCAAACCATGGGTACAAAAAATGTGGTGCCGATTATGAACAACGGAGGGGTTAAATATAAATGGCCCTGGCGCGCAGGGGCGAAACCTTGAGGACAAAAAATGTGATGCCGATTATCAACCACGGAGGGGTTGAATATAAATGGCCCCGGCACGCAGGGGCCAAACCTTGGGAACAAAAAATGTAGTGCCGGTTACAAACCCCGGCGGGGTTGAGTATAAATAGCCCCGGCGCACCGGGGCCAAACCTTGGGAACAAAAAATGTAGTGCCGGTTACAAACCCCGGCGGGGTTGAGTATAAATAGCCCCGGCGCGCCGGGGCGAAACCGTGGGAAAAGATGACGTGTTGTTAACCAACCCCGGTGGGCTTAAACAAGGGGTTGCACTGAGCTTGGGATTGCCTAAAAACAGATTTAAATGGCAAGGAATATTACGAAAACCATGTTGGGTTTTGGAATAATAGTGGTTTTTTAACCCTGAAGGGGTTGCTTAAAAAAACTGATGACCAATAAAATTTAGTTGAACCGTTTCAATGCATCGATAGCAACGGCTGCGTCATAAAAGGACTTCTGCTGGCTACCAAAAACTCCTTTGCTAAAAATTATGTGGGTAAACCCAAAAAATGCGCCGCACAATAATTTATTCCCACTCTTTTTCGGCTGCTAAGTTTTCTTTGTAAGCTCGCTTGCTTATTACAATACTTAGCTGGTATAGCAGGTACAGCGGTACAAATACCAATAGCTGGCTGGTCCAGTCGGGGCTGGGGGTAATTACTGCGCTTACCACTAATATAACTACGATAGCATATTTGCGGGTGCTTTTGAGCAGTTCGGGTGTGATTAGGCCAATTTTGGTAAGGGCATACGATAATACCGGCAGCTCAAACGCAATACCGCAACCTAAAATAAGATTTAGCAGGTTTTCGAGGTAATCGTCCAGCGTTGGTTTGGCCTCTAATAACTGGGTGGTGCCTATGGAATAGTTGGAGAGGAAGTTAAAGGTAAAAGGCCCGAGCAGGAAATAACCAAACGCTGCGCCAAGGAAAAAGAAAAACGACACCCAAAATATAATACCGCGGGCATGTTTTACTTCGCTGGGTTTGAGCGCAGGCTTTACAAACTGCCAAAACTCCCAAAATATATAAGGAAAAGCTACAATAAAACCACCCATAAAACCAATGGTAATGCTGCTCATAAACTGGCTGGCAAAGGCAGTGGTTTGCATTTTTACCGTTATAGGCGGCATACAAAACGCATCGCCCAGGTGCAGCCAATAGCCAAAGCTGCAGAGTGCTTTGTAGGTAACAAAATCGTTTTGGAGGGGACCGGAAATTACGTAATCAAAAATCCAGTCGATATTTACGAAGAAGACAATGGCAAGCACAATAATAGCCAGTAACGAGCGGGTAATGTGCCACCTTAGTGCCTCCAGGTGGTCGACGAATGTCATTTCTTCCTGTCCCTCTTTGGGAACCCTGTTTAGTAATCGTATTGCCATTTAATGTATGCTTCGTGGGTTGAGCGCGGCAAAGTTAATGGTAATAGGTTTAATTAAATTATTTGCCGCTACGGCTGGCCAGGTTAACCAGTTAATGAATAAACATACTATTAAACAACCCATAGGGTTTGCTAATTTGAGTTGTAAATAAACGTTATAAAATGGAAGAGGCTATGTTACTCAATACCTCCACGACGTAAGGTCTGCACCCTTTGGCGCACGCTTTTTTACTTCGTTGGCCCACTTTGGTATAAACATTTGGTGGTAGCGCAGGCGGCTGATGTAGTTGGGCTGGGTATGGTCGCCGTTCCAGCAGTGCTCCGCGCGGTCGCCAAAATCTACTTCGCAATTGCACGGGGGTTGCTGTAGTTTTTTTAGCATGTCTTCGGCGGTATACACGGCATTGTTAAGGTAGTAATTGTCCATATCGCCTACGTAAATATGTATTTTTCCCTGCAGCTTACTACCAATGGCTGGCCAGTCGCGCCGGATGATATAGGTTAGGTCAAAATTTTGTTTCCAGTACTCAGCTACCGAACTATCAATGGCGCCGGTATATTTATCGTAAATACGTTTTGGGTAGCCATCGGCGCCCATGGGGCTGAACACGGCTTCCCAAATATCAAACTGGTCGCCGCTGCGGCTGTTGGTGCCGAGGGCCAACTCGCGTTGGTTCATGTCTTTAACGGTGGCACTTACGTGGCCCAGGTAGTTGCGGTGGCCGGGCCGGGGTGTATGTTTAAAATCGCTTTCGGCATAATAGGCGTTTTTGTTATTGTAGATGTCTACGGTGGTGTAATGATGAAAATCGATTGGGTCGGGACAGGCGGCATAACAACCATTGTATTGGTCGGGGTAAAATACCTGTGCGGCTAAAACCTCCCAGCCACCAGTAGAGCCGCCGTACATAAACCTGGCCCAACCCTGGCCTATGCCCCTAAAACGTTTTTCAATTTCGGGGATGAGTTCGTACGTAATTGCATCGCCATACGGGCCCATGTTGGCGGAGTTTACTGCATACGAATCGTCGTAGTAAGGGGTGGCATGTTGTATTTCGATGGCCAATACCTGTGGAAAAGCTTTGCCGGTCCATACTTTGTAAAAGTCATACTCTTCCTGCTGTACTATTTTGTTATAGCCACTTAGTTGAAAGCGTTCAGCATAATCAGGTTTAAGGTCAGCATCGGGTGGGGTGGAGCGGAAGCCGCCAAAATCGTTGGGGAAATGACCATGAAAAATGGCCAGCGGATATTTTACGTTGGGATGCTCGTTATAGCCTTCGGGTAGTAAAATGTGTGCGCCGAGGTACATAGGCCGTCCCCAAAATTCGGACAGCAGCTTGCTTTGTATTTTTATGTGTTTGATATACTTAGTGTCTTCGGGCTGTTTAATTGGCGGAATGATGTTGCCGATAACGAGGTTTACAGTGGCAATAGTTTTTGGGTTAAAATGAATTTTTGTGGGCGTAGAATAAATATTACCGGGCGCTATGTTCCAATGCTGGCCTTCGCCGCGGTCCATTGGTAGTTTTACCGTATGGCCCGTTTTTAAGTTAAAGGTTTCGTACTTATGCAACAGCACCTGTACGTAATAGTCACCCTCGGGCACATCGCTTAAGCGCTCTGCGGGGTAGCCAAAGGCCTGCACATCTACCCGCCTAAAGGTACCGGGTTGCCATGCATCTACATTTATACCAAATACCAATTGGGTGTTGGCGGCATCGCTTATTTGCATACGCGGCTCGGCGTTGTTGTTGGTTGATAGTAGCAGTAACAACCTGCCATCGAGCGCTTGTTGGTTAAGGTTTTGAGCGATAGATACATTGAACGATTGAGCGTTGGCAAAAAAGCTTACCAATAGCAGCCAACAGGCGATCATTTTTTTCATAGCGGTAGTTTGTAGCTACAATATAAACAACGAAGCCTTTGTAACGGTAGAGAATTTTTGTGTACCATTTTTGGGGTAAGGCTTAAAAAAAATTGGCGAACGAACCCCTGGGCCGGTGTTTGGCGTAATGGAAGGAAACAAGTTTGTAATGGAAGTGCCGTGCACAAAAAAAGCAACACTTTGTAAGCCTTGCCCTGAGCCTTAAAATATCCACTCAAAACACCACTATGCGTTTTCCAATTATTGATACCCAATTGCCTGAATTTCTTTCGGTATGCCCTCATAGCCAAAGGTTAGTGTACCTGGCTTTTGGTTAAAATTTTCCTGTACTTTGAACCAAATAATGTTTGCCTTGCAACGCAACAACGTTGTAATGGGTAATACCAGCACTGCAAAAAACGTTTTGCAATAAATTTTATTAGTTGGCGGCCGGGGTATTTTACCGTACCAAAATAATGCGTTACCTGACTAGTTTAAACGTGGCGGCAAAAGCAAAAAAAGCCTTTTATTTTGTATGAAGAAAGGAGCTTTGCCCG
This sequence comes from Chitinophagales bacterium, assembly GCA_038247635.1. Classification (GTDB taxonomy): domain Bacteria; phylum Bacteroidota; class Bacteroidia; order Chitinophagales; family Chitinophagaceae; genus Segetibacter. The sequence continues at coordinate 4,828 of JBBRUR010000104.1, read as the reverse complement.
GCTTATTTTAGTATTCTAACCTTTACCATCTCTATGCGGGTGTCGCTTACGTTCAATACCTCAAATTCGTAATTGTCAATAATAATCCGCTCTTTTTGCGGCGGAATTGCCTGAAAGGTGGCTATAATGAAGCCTGAAAGTGTTTCGGATTCTTCTACCGAAAAATTAAAATTGTATTTTTCGTTCAAATAATCAATTTCAAGGCGGCCGCTAAAAATATATTCATCTTCGGCTATTTGCTTTTCAACAAACTCTTCTTCGTCGTACTCATCTTTTATTTCGCCAAAAATTTCCTCTAAAACGTCTTCCATTGTTACAATGCCTGCTGTACCTCCAAATTCGTCCACTACCCATGCAATACTTTTTCTTTCTTTCGAAAATTTGTTAATCAGGTCGGTTGCGCTCATACTTTCGGGTACGGCGGGTATGGGCAGCAAAATAGCTTGTATGTCGGCGGGGTTTTTAAAAAGGTCTAGCTGGTGAAGATATCCTTTAATATTATCAATGTTTTCGTCGTACACCACCAACTTACTTAATTTGGTTTCTATCATTTTTTGCTTTACAGCCTCAATGGTAAGTTTAGTGTCTACGCCTATTATTTCAGTACGGGGCACCAGGCACTGCCTTATTTTGACATTAGGAAGCGATAGTGCATTTTCAAATAATTCGGCATTCATTTCCTGGTTTTCTTCGTCGTTTTGCTGGTTTTGCTGAAAAAAAAGTTCCTGGTCGTTTCTGCCCAGCGTTTCGTTTCGGTCGTATATACGCACGTTAAAAACATATCGTAATATCCACTCCGATACCTGGGCCAATATAGCGGCTATGGGATAAAACAGGCCGGAAAAAAAACGGATGGCAGGCGAAAAAAAATAAATAAAAGCTTCGGCACGCGCTTTAAAAATTGCTTTGGGTATATATTCGCCCAAAAAAATAATGACCAGCGATGCTACTATTATATCGGCCCCAACGGTAACATAAACATTTGAAAATTCCAATCGGGCATAAAACCCTATTAGCAGGCTATCGAAAAGTATTGCAAACATTACTAAAAAAAAAATGGTACCAATAAGGGTTGTTCCAAACAGCCGCCCCGGTTTTTCAACCAATTGCGATAGTATGATGCCACTTTGCTTTCCCTGTTTTTTCTTCAATTCTATGTTAAGCCTGTTAGCAACAATAAATGCAGTTTCTATTCCGGCAAAAAAAGCATAAAACAAAAGGCAAATCACCAATAGTGTAATGGCTAAATAAAAAGTATCCATAGTATAAAAATACCGTAAAAACCATAATTAGCGGTTGCTTTTTAAAGCTTGCATGTCAACCGAAACTGCTGGTGAAGGCTACACTTCAAACATTGTTGTAATGGGTATACTGGCCAATGCTTCACTCATTTTTTTGGCCAGCAATGTTACATGCGGTTCATAAAGTATTACCCGCCGGTTTTCGTGGTAGCCCGGTATATCAATGGTAGTAATAGTGCCCGCGACATAATTTTTCCAGCCAAGTGTTTTTTCGGGGTACAAATGTGGTGCCCTAAAAACGGTCAGTGATCCCTGATATTGGGCAGGCTGGTAGTTGGCGGCCATTTCGGTATTGGTATCAAAATAGTATTTGCGTGCCAGCACAGGCGGTAGCGCTTTGTTACGGGCCAGGTAAAAACCATACAGTTTTAGGCGTGCCTTAAAGGCGGTATCCAAATACCCTAAGGCCAGTTTTCGCTTAACCCGCTGAAATGGATAGGCAACCATTTGTGCCAGGTTAAGGCTTGCCAGCCTTTGGTAATGGTAGCCCATTTTACCTTTTAAACTGTTGCCACCAGGTACTGGTTGCTCCACAATTATTTGCCTTACAGGTTGGTGCAAGTATGTTGGCGATACACCATGAATGCTTGCCAAAAACTCAACGGTGTGCCCCATGTGGGTTAAGATGCTGGCAATTTCAAAACTTATGATGGCACCCAAACAATACCCGGCAATGCGAAAAGGCCCAACAGGTTGCACCTTTAAAATTTCGCTGGCATAGTAATGCCCCATGGCCTTAATACTTGTAAGTGGAAGTTGTTTTCCATCTAACCCGCGGGCAATAACCCCGTACACCTGCTGGTTGCTACCCAGGTGGTTTGCAAGATCTTTATAAAACAAAATATCGCCAGCACCAGCGTGCAATAAAAATAGTGGTGTAGTGCCACCTTGTTGGTTAAATGCAAAAATGGGTGTAAAGCCATTAAATAAATCGCCCCTTTTAATAATTACAGCCAACTGTTGAATTGTAGGTGCCTTTATTAAAGTTGTTAAAGGAAGTGTTACCGAAAATTGTTTATTTATGAGGGTAAACATTCGCGCAGCCTGTATAGATGTGCCACCTATGGAAAAAAAATTGTCGGCTGCACTAATATTGTTTACCATAAACAGCCCTTCCCAAATTTTTGCCAGTTTGTGTTCGGCGTCATTAGCGGGCTTAATAAATTTTTGCCCGGTAATGGCGGCCTCTATATTGAGGGTAGATAGAAAAATGCGGTCAATTTTACCGTTAGAAGTGAGCGGCAGTTGGGTTTTTACCACAATATGGTCGGGCACCATATACACTGGTAGTTGTTTTGCCAATACAATTTTTATGTGTTGCTCAAATTCAATTACGTTGTTGTTATTAGCCAGGTTTTTATAAAAGGTTGTTTGATTTGTTGTATTGCCTGTAGCCGGTTGTTGTATGGTATTGTCAGTATCAACCTGCGTTTTTTGCTCATTTATATCGCCATTGGCAACATTAAAATATATTTTTTCTGCCACCGGCATTACGGCTAATCCAGGTTGCTCTACAACGGGTGCCTGCTGTTTGGGCACTACATATGCTATTAACCTGCCTATATTGGCGTCTTTAATTTTTTTAAATAAAACACAACTGGTGGCAACCTCTTCTAACTGGTTGATGGTGCTTTCAATTTCGCCCAGTTCAACCCTGTGGCCACTAATTTTTACCTGGTCGTCTATCCGGCCTATATAGGCAAGGTTTCCGTTAGGTAGCCACCTGGCCAAATCGCCTGTTTTATAAATACGCACATAAGGGCTTTCAGGCAATGGGTTTTTTACAAATTTTGAAGCAGTCATGTGCTCGTTATTCAAATAGCCCAATGCCAGGCTTTCGCCGCCTATATACATTTCACCTTTGTCTGAAGGGGTGAGTGTGCTATCTTTTTCTTCAAAAAGATAAATAGCGGTATGGTTAATCGGTTTGCCAATGGGTATTTCGCTGGTAAAAGCGGACAGTTCATTAATTGAAAAATTAAATACGGCACAACCGACAGTTGACTCGGTAGGTCCATATTCGTTAACGATTTCAAGAGGCAGGTTTTGACCGGCAAATATGTCAAGTTGTGATGGGTACAGTGCCTCGCCGCCTATTACTATTTTTTGGGTAAGCCACTGGCCATTGGTTTTAAAAGTGGGCGCCAAAAAATCGAGGTGGGCAGGGGTGATTTTTAAAAAGTCATAAGGTGCATATTTCCATAAATTTTCGTCGGTAAACCCCCCGGCTTTTTGTTGTGTGGTAATAACCGAAAACTTGCCGGCTATCATGGGCATAAACAACGCAGTAAGCGATGCATCGAAGGTGGCCGATAAATGAATAAAACTGCCTGCAGGGTTTTTGCTGGCATTAACGTAAGCCGTTTGCTCATTTACTAGGTAATTGACCAGTGCCCCATGTGTTACCATAACCCCTTTTGGCATGCCCGTTGAGCCCGAAGTATAAATGATATATGCTGTATCGGCGGCGTTAATGATGATATTGCTACCGTTATTAGCAACACTGCTTTCCACAACATTTTTGGTTGCATCCACCATTATTAAAGTAATTTCTTTTTGGTGTAAGAAAAAATGTTCGTCGGCCATTTTCAATAATACAGCGGTTGCTTTTAAATCAGTTAACATAAACGACAACCGCTGGGCAGGGTGCCCGGGATCCATAGGCACATATACAGCGCCTGCTTTAAAAATAGCCAGTATTGACACCATTAGTTCAATACTGTTTTGCATAAAAACAGGTATCATTTGCTGGCGTTTGATACCTGCTTTTCGCAACCGTTCTGCCAATACATCCGACTGTAGGTGTAATTGGCCAAAGGTAATGTTGTTGTTACCATGGATAAATGCAATGGCCGTGGGGTTATGTTTTACCTGGTGGTAAAACAATCCCATAATCGTTTGTTTTTCGTTCATGTTGGCGATAATTGCTATAGTAAATTTGCTATTTTATATACTTGTTTTACCGGTGGCGGCCCGTTGGTAAGGTTGTTTAATTTGTTAGGGCTTTAACGGTATTGTGTTGTTAACAGGTTATAAAAATAATTGTAAATGTGCCACCGGGCACCATAAATCATTTGTTACCGTAACGGTTTAAAGGCTGGAGCCAACTATTTTGCTTGCGCCCGGCAATTCATAAAACTGGGTACTGTTTTAGCCGTATGGCTTGTAATTGGGTTTTCATTCCCAAATTAAAACAAATAAAAGGCTGCTAAGAATGCACTACCTACCCTGGCGAGGTATTGAAACGTGTTTAAGGTTTTTTGAGAAATGGTTTTGTCGGGATCTTTTTTATGAAGCTAAGAAGAGTAGTGGTCATTCATTTGGTTGGTGTTCAGCTTTTATGAATTTTGCTATAATTCAAATTATTGTTTCGTTACTTTTAACTAGAGATTTTGCCGGGTACATTCTTTATAGCCCAGCCACGGTTAGCCTTGCTTTAACCCTGGGAACAGCTACATGCAGCTCTTTTAAACTGATCAATCCTTTTTCGGCTGCATTTGCACCAAACAGAAAAGTATTTAATATTC